>NZ_JABDWE010000001.1:0-705640 GCF_019685125.1 Rhizobium sp. NZLR10
TCCTGGTCTCGACCAGGCTGAAGATCGTCATCCTTGCTCCCAACGTTGGCATTAACCAGTGCACCAAGAGGCAAGATTGTCGCATCTCTAACTGGCCCAACTGTCGCATTACTAAATAGCCGCTACAAGTGTCGGTGGCGTAAGAGGTATTTATGGAACTGGAACATGCAGCAGGCGCGAACGAGCGGGTTTACTTCGGCCGGATGATTGGCATCACGCCAGAAAAAGAAGATAATCGCTCATGCAGCTCAATCGAGCGCACTGCCGAGGAGGGCGTAAAACTCCGGGAGTTTGTCTCGCTCGTCATCGAGGCTCATGCACATCTCCCGTCAGAGCGGTGACATGCGTGCGGTTTAGGGCTGCTTTTCAATTTCACAATAGACAACGCTCCGATTCGAGCCGGGCCAAACAGACACCTTCAGATCCGCCCCAGCCGCGCTTTCACTGGCGATCAAGCCCATCTCGCGTTCTGACCGCAACAGCAGTTCCCAGTTCATAAATGTCTCCATATAGCCATCGACGTCCGTCTCCGGGGAGAAGTTGGCGAACAGGAATGTGCCGCCGGGCTTGAGCATGCTGACGCACTTCTTGGTCAGCTTTACGGCTACGGCATCCGGCAAATAGTCATAAAGACCCGCGGCATAGACGAAATCGAACATTCCCAGCGCATGCCTTCCACCGAGCAAGGATTTGACCGACCCGTTGATTGACTCGACGGACGTGCCGGCGAAATCGCGGGCTACGGTTCCAACGCTCATCGGGTCCTGATCCAAAGCCACCCAGCGTTTGATCGCGCCGGCGCCGAGAGCGCGCGACAAAGGCCCCTCGCGAAGATGGCCCGACGCGATGGCCAAGACTTCGGCGGAACCGGGCCGAGCCGAAGCGATTTCGTCTACTCGGCGCGCCAGAATGTCCCGGCGCTCCCTTACCGCGACGGATGACGAAGCATTTCGAGTGTAGGCATAGATTGAACGTCCCAAGGTGCTCGATGATGCGACGGCGTCCTCGATCTCGGGCCTGCCGTAGATGAAGTCGAGAAGACGTGCGTCGCCAGAATAGCCGCGGGGTTTTTCAAACGACCAGCGGGTCAACGGATCCTGATTTAGATAGTGAGCAACTGGATGAGATTGCGCGATAGGAACGATGACATCCCACACCTCTGGATGAACGCGACGCCGTAACCGATGCAAGGCGTCGGTAAGACGCTCGATTATCGCACTTGCCTCGACGCCGGATTTGAACTGACGGATCGACACGTCAAGGCTGACAGCAAGGTCGGCTTTGGCAACGGTAAAGTCGCAGGGATTTGGCGCAGCAAACCTCCTTGTTGCCTGACGAATTTCACCCGGCGCAACAAGACTTTCACCGTCCAAGACAAGACTTCGTGCCATTTCGAGACTCCCTTGACCTCGCGTTAAGCATAATCACCCTCGAAATTAGATGCGACTAGAATCTGCACGGGATAAGGGTATTTCTACTGTTGCGGGTGGGAACCTGCTCCTCTACGAATGTTAAGTAATAAGACAAACCGGTTGCAGGTTGCCGAACGTAATTTTGGAGGGCGCCCAAGCATGGCTTACTTTTTACGCTCGTTAGCTCGCTGTCGGGCTGGTGTTGTTGAATGATCGCGGCTTACGCTAATGTTCAGCGCGACGAATCAACCGCCAGCTTTTCATTCGCCGAGGCTCGTAACTCTCTGGAAATTGAGAATGATACTGTCCGAAGGCGAAGCTCACGGCATGGCCTTTGGATCGCGGTTGCCGTTTATGTGGCCTTCGCACTTCCCGACCGATGGCTCATCCCCGATGTTGCGCCTGTGACGATCGCCGCGCGATTCGTTGTTGCAACGATCGCGCTGCTGGCTTTCGAAGCCTTGCGACTGGCAAAAGCGAAAACCGTCTGGCTGGACATCACATGCGCCTCTGCATTGCTTGTGGGCTATGTGGGCTGGCTTTACCCGGCGATCGGCACCCGCGATGTCACTGCCATGTCATACTACATGATATTTGGCGCCATCTTCATGATGGGCGCCAACCTCTTTTTCAGTTTTCCGTTTCGGCTCTCCGTGATCACCTCCAGCTTCGTTCTCGGCGCATTTTTTGTTACCATCGAGGAGTTCTTTCCTTCAGGCCAAACCTACAAGCTTGCCTTCGGGATGTTCTACATTTCGTGCTTTGTCTTCACGTCTTTCGTCAATTGGCGATTGAACGTGGAGCGTCGAAACGTGTTGCTGAACGCGGCAGAGGCTCGCTACCAGCACTGGGAAGCGTCCGAGCGTGGAAGATCACTGCTCGAGCTTTCAAATACCGATTACCTGACAGGCATAAGCAACCGACGCGCGCTGGATCGGCGACTCGACGAATGCTGGGCCATCTGGAAAGACGAGCGCCGCGACTTCGTCGTCTTCCTGATCGACGTCGATTTTTTCAAACGCTTCAATGACCGCTACGGGCATCAGGAAGGAGACCGATGCCTGACTGTCATCGCCAATGCGCTGAAGGCGGTTGTGGAGTCGTCCGGCGGCATGATCGGCAGGTATGGCGGCGAGGAGTTTATCGTGGTCTTGCCGGTTGAAACTCCTAAGATCGCGATGAGCCTGGCCGAAAAGATCAGAATGGAAGTCGAGTTTCTTGCGATTGCTCACGACGGGCGACCAGATGATAGCCCGATCGTAACCGTCAGCATTGGCGTCGCGTTCACTCGCGAGAAAGTTGGAGAGAAAGTCGAACGAATAGTGCGTGAGGCCGATCTTGCTCTCTACAATGCCAAAGCAAGTGGCCGAAATTGCATTCGCAGGTTTGATCCGTTGTTGCCTCGCCCCGACGACAATGCTGGTAAACTCGTCCCGCTGCTGACGGCCGCCATTGATCGCAAACTGGTCTCGCTCGTTTACCAACCGATCTTCGATGTGACCAACGAGAAAGCAAGAGCTGTCGAGGCTTTGATGCGCCTTAGGATGCCGGACGGCACCGCGGTTTCGCCGAAGACTTTCATTCCGGTTGCAGAACGGACGGGCGCTATCCTCGAATTGGGTAAGTGGGCGATCGAGACGGCATGCCGTGACATACTGATGACCGATCGCATGGCGACCGTCAGCGTCAACGTGTCGCCCATACAACTACGTTCCCCCGGCTTTGCTGCGAGTGTCGCTGATATTCTTGCCCGGTGCGGGGTCTGCGGGTCGCGACTGGCCTTAGAAGTCACCGAGGGCCTGGACATGGATATGCAGTCGGAGGTGCTCAAATGCATTGCAGATCTGCGGGCTCTCGGCGTCGAGATCTGGCTTGACGATTTCGGCTCCGGCTTCGCAGGCCTCTCTTGGCTGAGGGCGATCGAGTTTCAGACGGTCAAGGTCGATCGCACCTTCCTGCACGACTGCTCCAACCCGCGCGGGTTGACGATGCTTCAGGACATGATTGCTCTCATCCGCAATCGTGGGAATACGATCCTGGTGGAAGGCGTCGAAACTGCAGCACAATTGTCGCTGCTCAAGGATCTTCGCATTGACCGCGTCCAGGGCTTTCATATGGGGATGCCGGTTAGCGCTGAACTTCTAAGCGCGGCATAACTGGATCTCAAGGCTTCCAGAAGAACGTTGATTGCAGACGCGACGTCGCCCGCGATCTTGGGCCTGAACCGGCCCACGGCGCCGGAGGCACTTAGAAATTCTTTAGATGAAAGCGCACTGAACGCCTGAATTCCCGATCCGCGCTCGCAAGCGATCTTCGTTTCTTGAGGTGGTCGACTTAGACGGACATTCGATTACCGAGGAAAAATTTGTATCGCTCGGGTCGGATGAAGAATTCCGACCACTCGGCGCAGGCGCCATGATCGAAATATGAGGTTCGTTCAAGGACGAGCAAGACCGCATCTGCAGCAGTACCGATCAAGGACGATATTTGCGGCGGGACGGCGCGCGCGCCTATCGCGATCTCGGCGGAGGCAATATCGGCGCCTGCTTTCTCTTTAAGGAGGGCATAGGTCGGCCGTTGTTCGGCCGTTTCCAAAGCCAGCTCGGACATGACGGCGGGCAGGAGGCTCCGACCCAAGGCAATGGGCTCGTCATCCACCATGTGAAGACGCTCCAACAGCGCGCATTTTGCTCCGAACAACGGGACAAACGCCGACGGTGTGTCAATCGCCGTCAGTGCGACGATCCGCATCGTGGCATCGAAACCCTGCACTTTCAGCGACTCGTGGGACGCTGCCGTGGAGACTATCCATAGCCTCAACGAGCCCGGCCGCTTCGTCTGTTATCCGGGCACCGAATGGTGCGGCAACTCGGCAGCCGGCGGCGACCGCAACGTCGTCTTCCTTCGTGATGGCAAACCCTTCGATCAAGAGGGGCGGTCCCTTCGCTCTTTCGAATGGAATGAGACGACGGCCGGAACAATCCGACCCGGCATCTGGCCTGTAGAGCGGCTCCATACCGCCTATGAGGACGATCCAAAGGGCCATTTGCTGATCCCACATGTGGGCGGCCGGCGCTGCATTCTGGATTGGAACCATCCCGAGCTGGAGCGGCTGATCGAGATTGGGTCCGCCTGGGGACAATTCCATTGGCTCTACACCGAGGCGCTCGCGCGCGGATACAGGGTCGGAGCTTCCGCGGCGAGTGACGAGCACCAGGGCCGATGGGGTGGCGGCGCACCGGCAACCGGCACCTTCGGGTCGCGCGGCGGTCTGACCGGCGTCATCGCCGACCGCTTCGACCGTGCCGGCGTCGGCAGCGCACTCAGGGCACGGCGCACCTTCGTCACGACCGGTGAACGCAGTTTTGCTGTTCTGTCGCAAGGACGGCATTTCATGGGCGAGGTGTTCCATGCCGAACCGGAAAAGCCGCTGGCCTACCGCCTGCTCGGCCAGGTCGGCTGGGAAGAGGTTCAGCTTTATGACGGCGATCGCCTCGTGTGGAGCCGCGACCTGCATGTGGAGGCGGGTCTCAGCCAACGCAGCGTCCGGGTCCGTTTCGGCGGTGCGCGGATCAAGGACCGCTATCGGGCCGCCTATTGGAGCGGCGAGGTTGCTGTGATCGGCGCGGGGCTTCTTGATGCGCATGGAGTTGGCTTTGACCACCCTGAACAAAGCGTATGGCGTACCGGACTCGGCAAACTCCGCTTTAGAACGGCAACACATGGCGATGTCGACGGGATCGAGCTCAAGCTTTCCGACCTAAACGATGCTCACATCACGATTGCCGCGGACCTTCATGGTTACAGCAAGATCGGCGACCCGCTGCAGCCGCCACCGCATGTGCATGCCCCGGAAGCAAGACTAGAGGTAAATGGGAAGGATCTCCTTGCGAAGGGCTCGGTCACACTCGATCTACCAGGCGTCGAGCTGCGCCTTATCGTGGAAAGGGTGACAGACCAACCGCTACCGAGAGATCTTGCGGGTGAGATATTGCTGCGCGAACTGAAGCTCGATCCGGAACGCGAACATCCATTGTTCATCACGGCGCGCCAGCGTGACCAATCCCGAATTTGGACGTCTCCGTTGTTCTTGAAGCCTCGGTAGTTAATGCTCCTACAACAGGATGATTTTTGGCCGGATCGGCCTAAAATCTGAATCCTGTTCTACATCAAGGAGTTAGGCGCGACGATTGAGTCGCAGCTTGGGCGGCCCTTAGCCTGTCGAGTGTCGGCGGGTTGGGGCAACGGGAGGCGATTGATGCAGAAGGCGCCATGCCAACTCGGCAAAGAACGCAGCCGTTCCGCCGATAGTCGAAGACAGGAGGATCGACGGCGCCGATCTCAAAGGCCACCCGCCGTCATTGAGCGCAATTGGCTGATATGGGCGTGCCCAAGGGATCCATGAGGATGAAATTCGCAGAAACGTTGCGCGGGTTTGTGGCCAGCCAGCGCTCTGTCGAAAAATACGCCTTAGTCCTCACCTGCGAAGCTGAAGTCGCCTTAAGGCCAAGAACAAAATCAAAATTGTTTCCGCTGCCGGCTTCGCGCGTGAAGCTGAGATAGGCCCCGAATCGTTCATATTCGACATTTCGAAGGTTTTGGATCGCCTCAAGAGTATCCTCGAAATCACGCCAGCATGCCTGCTTCACAATGATCGCGAAAAGGTGCAGGACGGCGGGGGCTAGGCGCCCCTTCGCGTCTGTCGTCGGCTTAACGATCTTGGCGCGGATCTCAAGAATATCGCCGGTTTCATTGCCACGAACCTTGAGGAAGGTGGAACTGAGGGGACGCACCTCGTCCCGTTCGTAGATGCGCTGAAAATAACATTCATAATTGCGATTGCGCATCGATGCGGCTTTCCATTCGCTCATCTCGATGCCGGCCTCCCGAAGAGCACCGCAAATAACCGGCCCCGAGACGCGCCACGTCCGCAGAAATTGACTTGCCAACTCCGGCTTCGGGACCTCGATCAGCCGCGGCGATATAGACATCGGCGGGAGAAGAGAGGGAGCCGCCGTATCAGGACGGACGGCTATGGGCGCCGATCGGGCAGCGTTATGGAGAGCTCGATTTTCGGAGAGCCCGACCGGATCTTCGACGCGGTGGATTTCACGGTAAAAAACAACGCCTGCAAGAAGCAAAACGGATATCAAAAGCACTGGCCAACGCAGCCAGCGGCGGTCGCTCCGCAATAGGAATTTCCAGTGCCAAAACGGGATGTCGCGAGGCGGATCGACTGCTGATAACACCTTATCCACGGCGCGACCTCACGAGAAAAATAGCAGCGGATGCGAGTTCGAACGCAATCAACCTCGATCCTGTTTGCGACCAACCGGCGTCGGTCGGCGCGTGAGCCAAAGCTCCTGCTGGCGACTCCTTCTGAGGTGGGCAACGGATGTGAACAACGGTACAGTCTGTCCGACTCACCTTCGATACCGCGAGTGTGAGGTCGCGTGTGTGGAGCGTCAAGCAGCAACCCCGGTGGACGGCGTTCGCCCCCAAAATTCGCGCGGAAGAACGCACCGGCGGCCCTCAAGACAATCACATCAGCTAGAGCCTGTCTCGCAAAAGTGTGCTGCGGTTTTGCGTTAAAGACATGCGTAAAAACAAAGACCTAAAGCGTGACAAGCGAATCTGAAAGATCGCGACACGCTTTAGCGTCGCGACAACTGCGCAGGTCCTGAGTGGAGATGCTCAGCGTCGCATTTCTAACTGGCTGGCAGCGTCCCGTCTCTGATCCGTCGCGTCATCGCCACGTCCGCGCGAGCGATCATTGTGAATTCCAGATGAAAACAATGAAGCCGAAAGCGATCGCCATTGTCGTGGTGGCGGCGTAAAGCATGGTGAACCGGGCGGGACCGACGGATGCTGCCAGTATCACGCGGCCAATTGCGTTTGCAGCCATGGCGCCCAGTACCGCGTGGACGACGATGTCCGAAGCCTGGAGGTCGGTCCGGCGCAGCGCCGTCAACACTGCGACGTCGACGTCGAAGCTGCCAGAGATGATCGAGGCCAACAGGACCGCAGAATTTCCCAGGTATGCGACCAGGACTTCGCTCGCAGAAAGCGCCAGTACGTATATCGTCGCAAAAAGGAAAAGCGAGCGGACCTCGAAGGGGTTGCGGGCCGAGACGTCGACGGCGGCCCGCTTGTGTTCAGACCTCGTCAAGAACACGGCCATGCAGGCGAAAACCACTGCCGCGACCGTTGCCACAGGCGCTATCTTCGGCAAGACTGCGGGACCAACGATCAAGGTCAGCCCAGCCACGCGCAGGATAGACACCGTGGCCGCCAAACACGCGGCGCCGGCAAGTCTCCAAAATTCCGCTCCATCCTTGGCGGAACGAGCCAGCGTTAGCGTCACGGCCGTGGACGAGACCAAGGCGCCGGCGGCTGCGCCGATCAAAGTGCCCTTCCTCTCGCCGAATAGGCGTACGGTGATATAGCCTGCAAAAGAGATGGTCGCGGTCAAGACGGTGAAAAGCCATACTTCAAAGGGGTCACCGTCAGTGCCCGACCTACATCGCGGTTTGGTAAAAGAGGAAGTATGACGGCCGTCATGACCGCAAGCATCAGAGCCGAGCGCAGCTCGACCCAAGTCAAACGCCTGAGGAAGGCGTGAAGAACGTCGCGGCTCGCCAGTATGGCTGCAAGGGCAGTGCCGCCCGCCGCCGCGGCGACGTGATCGCCATCGACTGCAAGAGCGCCGAGTCCGAAAACGCATAGCGCGGCAATGACCGAGGTGACGCTGTAGTCTTCGTCGTCCCAGGCCTCCCGCAGCTTGAAGAGTCCGAATACGGCGGCAAAACTCATGAAGCCGCAAGCCAGGAGCAGCGAGGACCCGGTCGCGTTGGCCAAGGCCGCAATTACACCTCCAAGCAACCCCGAGATGCCAAAGGTTCGGATGCCCCCGGTTCTGCTCCCTGCAGGAGAATCCCGCTCCCGCCAGCCACGTTCCAGCCCGACCAGGAGACCGATGGAAAGCGCTAATGCAAATCTTGCAACGACCATGGAATTCACAAGGGCCTCCCTATGTCAAAGTTGCTGCGAGTCAGTCAGCACGCGCAGTACCGCCCGGACTGGTTTGGCAGACATCGTCGTCTGCGGTCCGACGTCAGTTTGTCCGGGTTGCGCTCCGACCGGACACGGCGGTGCTTTGACGAAGCGCAATGCGAAGTTCGGCTCGGGATGCATCATGGCGGAGGTATAACCTCAGGAGGTCAGCATGAAACCACAATTCCATCTCCCTTTGTCAACTTATCCCGATGCAAGTTCCTTCACCATCGTTGACAACGCGATCGACCTCGCCCGCCAGATTGGCGCCGACCTCCTCGCCAGTATCCCGCAGGTGCGGATCCCACCGATCCACCCGCCGTTTCCAACGGTGGTCGATGTAGACTCATGGCGGGGGCAAGCGGAAGGGTATAGCCGCGACAGTGGGGCCTCGCTTCGAAAATACATTGCCGACGCGGCCTCGGAGAGCGGCGTCGAGGTGCGAATTCATGGCTTCGACGCCAGGGAGCCGTTCGTCTTTGAGTGCTTCGCGAAAATCGCCAGGAGCCACGACCTGTCCATAGTGGAGGCATCGGAACTCTCTCGCCAGCTTTCGGAGACGCTGTTGCTCGAGAGCGGCCGTCCGTTGATTCTGTTTCCTGCCAGTAGCGTCTGTGGTCGCGTCGATACCGTTGCGATCGCCTGGGACGGCAGCGCGACCGCGGCACGAGCGATCTCCTGCGCCCGTATATTCGCCGAGCGGCTGACGAAGATGCAGGTCATCTCGGTGATCGACGACAAGCAGGTCGACGAAGCGAACCGTTCGCTCCTGATATCCTCGTTGAGGCACTCCGGGTTCGAGGTAGAAGACGTATCGATTCAGGCCGGCGGGCAGTCCCCGGCTGCCGCCCTTCAAGCGGCCGCGCTCGAACGGAATGCGGATCTCCTGGTGGCGGGCGGATTTGGCCACTCCCGGCTTCGCGAGTTTATCCTTGGCGGCGTCACTCGGGAACTCCTTTGCAATGCTGACATGCCGGTCCTTCTCGCGCACTAGAAGGCGCGAGGGGCGTGCCGATTCAGGCGGCGGGAGAGACCTCTGCAGCGGCGTTGAATTGGCAGCATTGGAACGGTGCCCAGAATGGATGCCAGGCGCTCCTGAGACGATGGCCTTCCGTGACCAAGATCAAAGACATCAACTTCGGCATCGCTGGCAGCAGACGCTTTTCGGGGGCGTGACCCGCAGCATGATCGAAAACGGTAGGACGCCGATATTCCTGTCGCATTGATTGGAACTCGCTTTAACAGATTACCTTTGACGGTCGCGCAAAGTTCATAGGCGTCATCATCGGCCAGGGCCATTTGATGGCCGTGGCCTTGTGCAGCAGGTCCTACAAGCGGGCGCAGCTCGTCCGACGAATAAGTCAGCGAACAGCTCGCCGACCCGCTTGAAGGCGCGGTTGACCGCGACCGCGAGATGCGCGACTTCCCGCGGCATTTCGTCGAACCCAAATGCGAACGGGAATCCATTGGGTCGATGCGATCGGCCGCTTCTGCCGCGGCCCGCACCGGACGCAATGCCTGCCGGACGGACAACAAGGTTCCACCGAGGACGAGGACCAGGAGAATGCTCATCGGCACGATCAGGTGTTCTATCACCTCGTTCCAAAAGGACATCGGACATGACGTCGGAAGGATCATCGATCGTTGCGATATCGACAAGGAAACGCTGATTTCCAATGAAAAATGCCCTGCCGCCAACAAGCGACAACGGCTTGCCGGGCGTCAAGGATCGCAACCAGAAATCCGGCGGGTTGACATCGGCCGGAAGGACGATCTCCTCGAACATGCTCTGGTCAACGCTGTCGAGCCGCGCGAGAGCGGTGAGCTGGCCAACGAAACGGACGAGATCATCGACGTCGGCCTCCGCCTGCCTCGCACGAGGATGGTCGATATGCCCGAGTTCCAGCTTCAAAGCCGCAAGCGGCGTTCGGACTTCATGGGCGATCCCAGATGTCAGGATCTTTTGCGACTTCATTAAACAGCGTGGGGGCACCCTGCAGCCCAGCGGCTTGGACCTGACAAACGAACTTCCAGCGAATGATTGTTTTCGTAGACCCACGGGGCGAGTTAAAGCGCTCCTCGCAGGCGGCATCGCAAGACTCGAACAGGAGCGCGCCGCTTGCTTGACGAACACGGGCCACGTAGCCGGTGCTACCCTGACTGTAACGCTGCTGCACATTTTCAGGAATTCGGTATCGAACGCTTGCACCATCGACCACGATCCCAGATGCGAGCCGCTCCGTTTCCGGCTCGACGAACAGTCGAGAAAGCTCCCCTACATTCCAGTAGTAGTCCGAGAAGACGACGGCGAGCTGCAAGAGCATGGCCAGGATCGCGAAGAATGCAATCCGGCGCGCCAGAATGGCTCCGAGCGTCGGGCGGGATCGGCTCAATCGCGTACCTCGCGCATCATATAGCCAACCCCTCTGATTGTTTCGATCGATGAGTAGGTCCCATGACCTTCCAACTTCTTGCGCAAACGGGAGATTGCCAGCTCGACGGCGTTGCTACTTCTTTCAGCGCCAAATTCCGAGAACGTGTGCTCGATCCTTGATTTTGCGACCACCTTGCCACCGTTACGCATCAGAAGCTCGAGCAATCCTTTCTCCGATGGGGCAAGCGCAATCTCTGTGCCGGCGCACATTACCTGTCGTGAAGCGACATCGAATTGAATTGCTGCATATTCCAGCACTGGCATGGAAGTGAGGGGCGCCCGGCGCATGATTGCGCGTATCCGGGCAACCAGTTCGCCATTGTGAAACGGCTTGGCCAGATAGTCGTCGGCGCCTGCATCAAGCCCGACTATCCGCTCGTCGATCGCACCACGCGCCGTCAAAAGAAGCACCGGTGTCTGCATGCCAGCGGCCCGAAGAGACTTCAAGACGTCGATGCCATCTTCGTCAGGCAGACCGAGATCGAGGAGCAGGAGATCGTACTCGCCCTCACGGAGCGCAAGCCGGCCTTCCTGCGCTGTCCCGAAGGCGTCGATCTTCCAACCTTCGTCCCTGATCGCCTCGCAAAGAAGATCGCGAAGCCGGGCGCTGTCCTCGATGAGCAGAACTCTCATGCCTTCTTTCGACCTGTAACCATCGACCAGACGAGATTTTCCCGATGCCGCCAGCTTTCCAAAATAGCAGCGCCGCCATGGATGAAAGCAAGCACTATAATGCTGTTGGCAATCGTGCCGTGCAATCGCTCCAACCATTTTTCGCCCCAGAAGGCATCCAGTGTCGTCATGCAACCAGTCGTGGCAGTTGCCACAAGAAGCACGATCAGCAACAGCATCATCACAGATGCCAGGGGACTGTGGCCGAGATGGCGCTTCTCGTTCCGACCGACAATGCCACGGATTTGATCCAAGACCTTACGCGGCGTCGGAAAGAAGTCGCTAAAGAGCGCGTGCTTCGTGCCAACGAAACCCCATTCAAGCGAATGCCGATCGCAGCGGCCACCACGTAGCCCGTAATGCGATGCCAGTATTTGCCCTCTTCCAAAATGAAAAGATTGAGGGTGCTGGCAACGACGATGGTCCAATGGAATACCCGGACAACCGGATACCAGACCTTGACGCTTTTCGGAGCGACGTCGGAGGGCGATGCGCCCTCCTTCCTTAGCGAGATCACCGTCATCCTCATTCGCCCTTCTGGACAATATCACCGGATACCGGATTGAAATAGACCTCGGCTCGCTTGCCGTCCTTGTCCTTGCCGTAGATTTCATAGCAATTGCCAGTGATTTCAAATGTCTTCACCTTGTAGCCAAGCGTATCGACCTTGGCCTTCATGGCGTCTTCGGACATCCACTTTGATTTCGGCTCCTTGGTGCAACTTGGGCTAGCCGATGCCAATATCGGCGTGGCGGCGATGATTGCGACAGCGGCGATCAGTTTCAACATGATGTTTTTATCCTTTGAGTAACCCGTCCGGGCGACCTCCGATCAATAGAGGTCACTAGCTGTCGGTTTACTGTCAGGACTTTCGAAACGCTCTCGGGGATTGAGATCAAGAGCCGGAATCATTTCGTCAATATGTGAAGGCCACATCGGGTACCGCTCATCCAAGTGCTTTCTTAGCCCTACGTCTGGCGTACACGAAGTCCGCAACCAGAATCACCCCGGCGACGGCAAATCCAGAATAGTCCCCTCTTTTCCCGCTGACCGGCTCCTTCGACGCGATATCGTCGGAAATCGTCTGGCCATACTGCGACGCGTGGTTCGTGACCGCGGTTTCGATGCATATGGTCCCTGGGGCGGGCGTGGGCATGAAGTCACCCGGATCGAGGACCTGCGAAGTCACTCGGGATCTCGTTCGGGGCGAACTGAACCATCGCGTCCTACGGTTCGCGTATTGCGTTATCGAGGCCACGCAGCAACGGATACAGAAAATAGGAGATCACCGTGCGGTTGCCGACCTTGATTTCCGTGGATACGGTCATGCCGGGAAGCAGCCGCACCGGCACATCTGCGGCATTCAGCCTTGTATCGGCAAGCAGTATCCGGGCCTTGAAGAAGGGGGCGGCCGGCTGGCCGGGGGTGGCGCTCTGTTCCTGTTGGCCGGTGAGGAACGTGTCCTGGCTGATGGTTCTCACCTCGCCCGAGGCGGTGCCGTATTTCTGGAAGGGATAGGCGTCGAGCTTGATACGCGCTTCCTTGCCGACGGCGACACGGCCGATGTCGCGGGTGTTGATCGAGACTTCGGCTTCGAGCGGCACGTTGATCGGCACCAGCGTCACCACCGGTTCGGCCTCGCGCACGACGGAGCCGACCGAGCGTTGCGCCAGGTCGAGCACGACGGCATCGGCGGGTGCGGTCAGCGCCACCATGTTGCGGCGCAGCTCCATCTTTTTCAGTTCCTCGTCAGCCATGTCGCGCTGGCCGCGCAGCTCCACCAGCTGCTCCATTGCAGCGCGGCGGAAATCCTCGATGAAGGCCTGGCGGTCGGCTCGGAGCTTGGCATACGAGTGGGCGGCCTCGTCGGCCCGGCCGCGGACGGCGGTCAGATCGGATTCGACGTCGAGGCGGGCGTCGCGGGAGCCGAGCAGCGTGATCAGCGAGCCGCTCTGTGTGTTATAAAGCCGCTCCCGCGCTGCCTCGATCTGCGAGAGCCCATCGCGCCTTTGGGTCAACACCGCTTCCTGGTTCTTGCTGGCGGTGAGCGACGCCGACTGGCCGGCGATTTGCTGCTCGAAATTCTGCAGCTGCGCCGCGTAGAAGGCCTGTCGCTGGCCGAAGAGCTGCGACTGCAGTATCTGGTCGGGCGTATCTCCCGCCATCTTCGTATAGTCGACGCCGGCAAGCTCGGCCTCGATGCGTCTCACCTGAGCGTCGAGTGCGGAGAATTTCGCCTGCTGCTGGTCGACATCGGCCTGGCTGAAAGTGGCATCGAGGGTCGCCAGCGTCTGCCCGGCATGCACCACCTCGCCGGCCTTCACCTCGATCGTGCGAATGATCGATGTTTCGAGCGGCTGGACGACGATGGTCGGCTGGGTGGTGACGAGCTTGCCGGGCGCAATCACCACCTCGTCGATGGAGGAAACCGAGGCCCAGATGATCGCTGAGGCAAGCAGCGCCGTCACGCAGTAGAGCGTCATGCGCGCCACCCGCGGCGGCGCGCGCTCCTCGAGCTCGACGGCATCGGACTGAAATTCCGCTATTGCCGGCGGCAGCGGCGGCCGGGCAGTCAGTTGCCTTCCCGTGTCTGAGGGGCCCTTGTCTGAGAGGCCTTGGCCTGTGGAGCCTTTGTCTGAAGGAACCGGCAGGTTTTCGCTGGATTTTCTGGCGTGCGCGTTCATGCGACCTGCCTCATTTGTTGGGACCACAGGTGGCGGTAGGTCATGCAGCGCGACACGAGCTGATCGTGCCGGCCGATATCGGCGACCTTGCCGCGATCGATGACGAGAATGGCATCGGCATCGACGAGCGTCGAAAGCCGGTGCGAGACGATGACCACGGTCCGGCCGGCGGCGATGCGGCTGAGGTTGTCGCGGATGATCGCCTCGCTGTCAGGGTCGAGCGCGCTCGTCGCCTCATCGAAGATCAACAGCTTCGGATCGGTGATCAGCGCGCGGGCAATCGCCAGGCGCTGCTTCTGGCCGCCCGACAGGTTGGCGGCGTTTTCTTCCAGCATGGTGTCGAAACCGCGCGGCAGACGCTCGATGAACTCCTCGGCGCCGGCGATGCGGGCGGCTTCCATGATCTCCTCGATGCTGGCATCGGGCTTGGCGGCGGCGATATTCTCGCGAACCGAGCCGCGAAACAGGAAACTATCCTGGAGCACCACGCCGATGCTGGTTCTTAAGTGCACCAGGTCGATCTCGCGGCTGTCATAGCCATCCATGCGCACGAGGCCTTCCTGGCTCTGATAAAGCCCCTGGATGAGCCTTGTGATCGTCGTCTTGCCCGACCCGCTCTTGCCGACCACGCCGAAGACGCAGCCCGCCGGAATGGCGAATGAGACATTGTCGAGCGCAGGCGCACTATCAGGCGCATAGCGGAAGGTGACCCTGTCGAATTCGATGCGGCCCTTCAGATGCGGCCGAACACCTCGCCCGCGGCCCGCCTGCTCCGGCCGCTGGTTCATGATCTCGCCGAGCATGCGCACGGAGAGCGCCACTTCCTGATATTCGTGCACCATGGTGACGATCTGCACCAGCGGTCCGGAGACCCGGCCGGCGAGCATGTTGAAGGCGACCAGCGCACCGATGGTCATCGAGCCGTTAAACACATCGAGCGCGCCGAGGCCGATGATCGCGACACTCATCAGCTTCTCCAGAAGCCCGGTCAGCGACTGGGCGATGGTCGAAATCTTGTCGACCCGGAAACGCACGGAGATCGACTGGGCCGAATAATCGTCCCACACCTTGCGCTGGCGCGGCTCCAGTGCCAGCGATTTGACGGTGCGCATGCCGTGCACGGTTTCCACCAGTAATGCCTGCCGGTCGCCTTCGGCCTGGTAAAGCGCCTGCAACCGGCGCTGGAACGGCCCGACGAGCATCATCACCACGAGGCCGACGAGCGCTGCGAAACCGAGCACCACAAGCGTCAGCTTGACGCTGTAGAGAAGCAGGATCGGCACGAAGACGAAGAGCGAAACGCCGTCGAGAAGCGTCAGGAACAGGCGCCCCGTCAGGAATTCGCGGATGCGCCCCGTCTGCTGCATATGCTTGACGAGAACGCCGGCCGAGGCCTGCTCGAAAAGTGCGATCGGCAGGTTGAGCAGATGGCCGAAGGTGCGTGTCGCGACGCGGATGTCGATCCTGTTCGTCGCGTAGAGCAGCAGATAGCGGCGCAGGAAGCTGAAGGTCGCGTCGAAGACGAGCGCGATAGCAATACCGATAGTCAGAACCGTCAGCGTCGCATAGCTCTGGTGCACCAGCACCTTGTCGATGACAAGCTGGAAGAAGATCGGCGTCGTCAGGCCCAGCCCGTAGAGCACGAAGGCGGCGAGCGCGACATCGCGGAAGAAGCTACGCTGCTTGATGATCTCGGGCACGAACCAGCGAAATCCGAAGGGCCGGTCCTCGTCGGACATGCGATAGTTGCGCTTCAGTAGGATCACCGATCCGAGCCAGGCCTTGGCGAACTGCTCTTCGCTGAGCATCATCACTTCGGCGCGTGACGCGAGCGGGTCAAGAACGCGAATTCTCTCCTCCTCACCCTCCCCGACGGCGCCGGCGATGACCACCCAGTTGCCGTTCGTCAGTTCCGCGATCACCGGAAAGGCTTCGCCGAGCTGAAACAGGGATCGCCAGCCGAGCGTCAGATGCCGGGCTCTGAGGCCGGCATCCTTGGCCATGCGCAGCAGCTGCCGCACGGCAACGGGATCGTTGCCGACGGCATAGTCGTGCTGCAATCGCTCAGGCGCGAGATCGACGCCGTGATGACGCGCGACGAGCGCTAGACAGTGCAGGTTGGTATGCAGAAAACCACTCATGGCCCACCCGAAACAATACGAGACCCAGTCACTATTTGTTTTATCAGTTGAAGTTCGGCGAAGCGTTCGAAGCGCCGGGCTGTACCGACTGGATATCGGCAGCCGCCGCAGCTGACATATCGCCGATGCGACGGACCGCGCCCGCCTCGACCAACCCGCCGAGCGCCTTTTGCATGAGGTCGACCGCATTGGCGAAGGCATCGACAGGCATGATGATGCGCTGACGGAAGACCGGCTTCGGGTTGTTGTTGGCGTCACGATCGGTTGCCGAAAGCGACATCAGGTCGATGCGCACGATCGTTCCGGTAATGGTGATTTCGCCGATGCCATCTGCATAAAGTTCGTCACTCATTGTTCTCTCCTCTGGTTGGTAATCAAAACGTCTTCACACTAGGCCGTCTTACGCCCATCATGACACTTCTAACTATTTGAATGTGCGAGGATATGTCCGTGCTGCCATGCCGGAAACGGATCGCGGAGGCCGACGGCGGTTTGCGGATCGAAACCCGTCTCCTCGCCGGTCAGGCAATCGCCGAGCGCAGCACGGATCGCTTCCTCGTCGAAGCCGGAACCGATGAAGACGAGCTCCTGGCGGCGATCGCCCCAGACATCGTCCCAATGCCGGTCGATGAGCTGGCGGAACTGCGGAAAGCGCGGCCATTGCACCCGCGGCACCGAGGCCCACCAGTACCCCCTGGTCTCGATGCGGCACTGGGTGCCGGCAATTGACAGAAGGCCGATCTCGTCCGGCCTCGTCGCCAGCCAGAAATGGCCCTTTGCGCGGATGAGGCCCGCCCATTTCCGGTCGAGGAAATCCTTGAGCCTCAGGGGATCGAAGGGCCGGCGACTGCGATAGACGAAGCTTGTTATGCCGTATTCCTCGGTCTCCGGCACATGATCGCCCCAACCGAAAAGTTCCTTGTGCCAGAGCGGATGGCGGGCGGCCTTCGCTTCGCTGAAGAGGCCGGTATCCAGGATCGCGCCAAGCGGCACCTGGCCAAAAACCGCCTCGACGACCTGGGCATCCGGATTGAGCGCCGCGACGACCCGGCGAACCTCGGCAAGGTCGGCGCACGGCACATCGCCTGCCTTGTTGATGATGACGACATCGGAAAATTCGATCTGCTCGACGAGCAGGTCCACGAGCTTGCGCTCATCGTCCCCGTCACGCCTTTCGCCGCGATCGGCAAGGAATTCGGCGCTCTGGTAATCGGTGAGAAGATTGACCGCATCGACGACGCAGACCATCGCGTCGAGACGCGCCACGTCGCAGAGGGCAGCCCCGCTCTCGTCGCGGAAGGAGAAGGTGGCTGCGACCGGCAGCGGCTCGGCAATGCCGGTTCCCTCGATCAGCAGATAGTCGAAACGGCCGGCGGCTGCGAGCCGGCGCACTTCGCTCAGAAGATCGTCGCGCAGGGTGCAGCAGATGCACCCGTTGGTAAGCTCTACCAGCGTCTCGTCGGTGCGCGAGAGGTCTGCACCGCCCTCGCGCACGAGATCCGCATCGATATTGACCTCGCTCATATCGTTGACGATGACAGCAACCCGGCGACCCTCCCGATTACTCAGGACATGATTGAGCACAGTCGTCTTGCCGGCGCCGAGAAACCCGGCGAGAACCGTTACGGGCAATCTGTTGTCTGCACTCATCATCGAAACTCTCACTCTTTACAGCATGCTTGGCCTTGCATCCTCGCGGGCTTTACGCCGCGAGCTGCGGTTTGAACGCCACATCCACATAGTAGTTCGTGCTGTTGTAGCTGGCTGTCGGGAACAACCCGCCCGCCCCGTAGGCATAGACGCCGTTGCTGCCGCCGGGCGCCTTGAGATCGCCGTTCGTCACATCGCTGGCAAAGTAATTGCCGGTCGCCGAGTAATTGCCGTTGCTCGAATAAGAAACGACATAGCTCGTATCCGCCTGGACCGCGATCTGCTGGGTGAGCTGCGCAGTCTGCCAGCCGCTGGCCGTCTCGTTGTTGAAGGTGACGCTGCCGAGCAGCGTGCCCGAGGCGGTCCAGAGATAGCCGCTATGCGGGCCGGTGTTGTCGGCCCCCTTGTAGAAGCGGACGCCGGTGATCCAGCCTGACGTATCGGCCTGGAATTTCATGCCGAGATTGATTTGCTGGTTGTCGTTGATGGAGACGATCGACGGCGTGGCACCGGCGGCAAAGAGGTTCTGCTCCGGCCCTCCCGTCTGGCCGCCGTTGATGGTGAGGGCAACCTGCGCCGACGCCGTGCCGCCCTTGCCGTCTGCTATCGCGTAGCTGAAGCTTGCCGGTCCCGAATAGCCTGCCGTCGGCGTGAAGGTCACCGTCTGGGCCTGGGCATCGTAGGCGACCGAGCCGTTGACCCCGCCGCTGACGCCGGTGATGACAAGCGGATCGCCATCGGCATCGGCGTCGTTTGCCAGGAGCACGGAGGCCTGGATGGTGATCGGCGTGCCGGTATTGGTCGAGAAGCCGCTGTCATTGGCGGCGACCGGAACCGCATTCTGCGCGCCGCCCTGCTGATAGAGCACGTCGACCCAATAATTGCTGGCATTGTAGGAAGCGGTCGGGAACAGGTTGCCCGAGCCATAGGCATAAAGGCCGTTGCCGCCGCTCGCCGCACTCGACGGCGCCGTCAGCGCACCGTTCGTATGATCCGTCGTGAAGTAGTTCGCCGTTGCGGAATAGAAGCCGTTCGAATGGTAGCTCGCCACATAGGTGGCGCCGGCCGTCACATTGATCGGCTGGATGAAGGAAACCGTCTGCCAGCCGCTCGCCGTCTCGTTGATGAAGGTCGCCTGAGCCAGAAGCTGGCCGCTCGCTGTCCAGAGCGAGCCGGCATGCGTGCCGGTATCCTGGGCGCTCCTGTAATAGGTGAGCCCGGTGATCTGGCCGCTGGCGGAAGCGATGAACTTGACGCCGAGTTCGACCGAGTTGGCGTCATTGGCAGCGGTAACGCCCGACGTGTCGGCGCCGGTGAACAGGCTTGCGGTCGTGCCGCCGCCAGGCTGCGAATTGACCGCGAGGCTCACAGTGGCCGACGACGTGCCGCCATATCCATCCGAGATCGAATAGGAGAAGCTTGCTGAACCCGTATAGCCAGAGTTCGGCGTGAAGATCACCGTTTTGGTCTGGCTGTTGAACGACACGGTTCCGTTGACCGCACCATTCGCGCCGATGATGCTAAGCGGATCGCCATCGGCGTCATGGTCGTTTGCAAGCAGGCTGGCTGCGGCAATCGAAAGTGCGGTGTTGGAATAGGTCGTGTAGCCATTGTCATTGGCGGCGACCGGCACCGCATTGGTTGTCTGGTTGAAGACGACATCCACCCAGTAGTTCGACGACTGGTAGCTGGAAGTCGGGAAATCCGTGCCATTGCCGAAGACGCCGTTACTGCCGGCAAGCGCCGTCAGCGCGCCGTTGGTATGCGCTGAGGTGAAATAGTCTGATGTCGCCACATAGGAGCCTGTCGTGTGGTAGGAGGCGACATAGGTTGTGCCGGCTGCGATATGCACCGGCTTGGTGAATGTCGCGGTCTGCCAGCCGCTCACCGATCCGCTGTCGGCGAAAGTGACGGTCGCGACCAGCGTGCCGTCGGCCGTCCAGAGGGAGCCGGTATGGGCGCCGGTATCGCCGGCCGCCTTGTAGTAGCGGATGCCGGAAATCATGCCGCTGGACGAAGCGACGAACCTCATCCCGAGTTCCAGCGACTGACCGTCGTTGAAGCTTGCGCCCGTCGGCCCTTCGCTTGAGGTAAACAGTGCTTCCCCGGCAGGGCCCTGGTTTACGGTGAGGCTGACGTTGCCCTGATCCGTGCCGCCGCGCCCGTCCGACAGCGTATAGGTGAAGCTTGCCGGCCCCGAATAATTGTTGGTTGGCGTGAAGATGACGGCGCCGTTCTGCTTGTTGAGCGTCACCGTGCCGTTGACGGCATTGCCGACGGCCGAAATCGTCATCGCATCGCCATTCGGATCCGTATCGTTTCCGATGAGCGAGGCGATCGAGATGACGACGCTGTCGTTGCGGGTGATGGTCAGCCCCGTATCGTCGGTCGCAACCGGGGCGCTGTTGGGCCCGGCATCGAAGACTACGTCGACCCAGTAATTGGTGCCGGTGCCGGGGCTTTGGCCGGGGAACGTGCCGGCAGTGGTGCCGTAGGCGAAGACGCCGCCGCCATCGACGGCCTTCACCGCGCCGCTGGCATAGGTGCCGCCGGTGAAATAATTGTTTGTCAGCGAGAAGAAACCGCCGCTGTGATAGGAGGCCACGTAGGTCGTGCCGGCGGCAATCTGGATCGGCGAAGAGAACATCACCGTCTGCCAGCCGGAGAGCGGTTCGTCGACGGACACGCCTGATGCCAGCAGCGTTCCGTTGGCGCTCCAGAGGCTGACGACATGGTCGCCGATATTGGAGAAGCCCTTGTAGAAGCGGATGCCCTCCACGGAGCCTGCTGTCGTCGTCTGGAAGCGCAGGCCGAGCTCGACGGAATCGCGATCGATCGCCACTTCGACCGCCGGCTTTTCCGCAAGCGTCCAGAGGCCTGTCGTTCCCGGCAAGGTGACGGTGACTTGCTTGCCGGCCGATGACGCCTCCATATTGACGCTGTCGTCGACGGCCCGTGACATGATCGTGTAGGTTCCGCTCGCCTGGACGACCCAGTTATAGCTCCAGCTCTCGCGGCCGGTGGCCTTGAACCAGTGCTGGCCGCCATCGGTCGAGACTTCCACGCCGGCAATGATGCCGCCGCCGAAATCCTGCGCCGTGCCCGTGATCGTCACATGCTGCCCTTCGAGGAAGCTTGCGCCGACGATCGGCGACGTGACCGACGAGGTGGGCTTCAGCGTGTCGGTCGATTGTGTCGCAAGGATCAGGCTCGCATCCAGCGTCGTCGGCTGAATGCCCATGTCCGCGAACATGTTGACCATCGCCTGTTGCACATTGCGATCGGTTGACGTCGCCGCGCCCTGATGGTTGTCACTCAGCCCCCAGGACCAGAAGACCGTGCCGGCGCCGAAGACCAGCGCGCCGCTTGCCGCCCGGTACATGGTCAGGCTGTGGGTCGCCACCGCATCGCCGACCGTCGTGCCGTAATCGCGCAGATAGGTGCTTACCGAGACCGAGGAGAGTGACAGGTCGATCAGCCCATCCGGACGGAAGCCGTTCTCGACATCGGAATCCCATTCGTAGCCGAGCAGGTTCTGCACGAGATTGTAGCTCTCGCCCTGCTGCAGCTCCGCAACATCGGTGTTGCGCCAGAAGCGCAGGTTCGAATAGTCGTAGGGAATGGAGATCGTATCGGAGCGGTAGCTGTCCACCTGGAACATCGTGCCCGTCAGCGAATTCTCCGGCTCCTGTCCCGCATCGGCATAACGCGGATCGCGCCAGGTGCCGGTGCCGACATTGCTCGGATCCGTGCTCGTGCCCCAGGTTTCCTTGTAGCAGACCATGGTGCGGTAGGCCTGGCCGCTGCCGTCGATGCTGCTTTCCCAGCGGACCTTCCAGTAGCACTCGTTGCCGCTCCAGAAGGCGAGGTTGACGCCGGCATCGCGCGCCGCCTCGACATTGGCGCGCTGTTCGGCAGACCAGTATTCGTCATGCCCGACGGAGAGATAGGCGTCGTGGTTGAGCAGCAGGCTGCCGCTGCGCGCTGCATCGACGCCCGAAATATAAGATACGTCGTAGCCGTTCTGCTCCAGCCACGAGATGGCAGAGGATTCGGCGCCGAAGATGTAGTCGTGCGAACCGCCGATCGGGCTCGTATTGGTAATGATCGGTCTGTTATAGCTGACCGCCGAGGCCCGGCCGATGGCCTGCAGGCCGCAGCTGCAGTTCGGTGGCAGGTAGCCGATCATGCTTGCGGGATCGACGGGCACTTCGCCATAGTAGAGGCTGGCGCCGCCCCAGGCATTATAGGCCTGCCATGTCGTGTCGGACGTCTGGAAGACGATATTGCTGGTGGAGGCGTCGTCGCGCACAACGAAAGGAATGATGCTGGCGTCTGCGGTGCCGTCCTCGCGCACCAGCTTGGCGAAATAGACGCCGGAGACCGCGTCCGTCGGAATCTGCCAGCTCGCCGAGACCGACCAGTTGCCGCAGTCGATGAGGCCGAGTGACATATCGACGATCGGATGCGGCTGGATCTGCGCCGTGGTCAGCGATTGCTCGATCGAGTCGACCTTGCGCGCCCCGGCCCCGCCATAATAGCCCATGCGGTAGATATCGATGCGGTAATGGGTGGAATCGGTGGCGATCTTGAAATCGACCGTCTGGCCGATATTCGTGCTGATTTCGGTGGCGAAGCCCTGAATGGTGCCGCCGCCGTCACCCTCCAGACCCCACTCGCTGATCGGGTTGCCCTGCTTCAGGTTTTCGAGCGCGATCTTGTTGGGCGTCGCCGCAGCCGAAGCTGCCGGTATCGATGCCATCAGTGCCGTCGGGGCCGCGGTCGTCTCAGCAGAAACGTCCTGGCTCGGCTCCACCGAGATGGATGCTATCGAGGCCTGAAGGCGCAACGAAGCCGTGCCGAGACTGCTGGAAGAACTGACCGGCGCCGCCGTTTTGGCGCTGCCGGTATCGGCATCGCTGGTAACACCCGTAAGCGCGGGAGCAGCAGGCAGTGTCGCAGCCTCCTCGGCCGGATCCGGGCCAAGCACAGTGCGTTGCAATGTCGAGGAAGGCGTCTGGAAGACCGTCGCAGCCGACGCCGTCTTCGTGGACGTATCCTGCGCGCCGCCATCGGCAGCAGGCGCAGGCATCGCCGTCGACGACGCAGGGGACGATTGCATGTCGCCTGATGATATCAGGAAAGATGTGACCGTGCCGGTGAAGGAGGATTGGACGGTTGCGCTGCCCTGATTGGCAAAGCTTGGGGAGCCATCGGTACTTCTCGACGATACGACCGTCGCGGATGCAAGTACTGCGCTCCAGGCGGAGGATGCACGAAAGATACTCAACGCTCCACCAAATGTACTCAGGTACTCACGATTACTCACATGAATTCTCCGCATCAGCGGCGTCCCCTTCCGCATCGGCCGGCTCTTCGCCCGCTGTAGCATGACGTTCATTCTGGCACCTTTGCTAAGGGAACGTACGACAGCAATCCGGGGTATGAGGGAGGTACCCCCCTACGCCCATAGGATGATCCTCACCGCACGCCGGCCGACAAGCTTCAAAGCTGCCCACCGTTCTGCCAAGTGGCCGACGCTGGTTGAAAGGAATTCTGATTCCGTATCATTCTGCTGGTCCGGCTGGTCGAGGTTGTCAACTCGAGCGTTGTCCTGCGCCCCGTGCTACCAGGCCGGAAACGGATCTTCGAGGGTGGCCCAGTCGCGCGGATCGGCGCTGGCGAGGCATCCGTCCAGCGCGGTCCGTACACCTGTCTCGTCCATACCAACGCCGATAAAAACCAATTCCTGCCGGCGGTCGCCCCAAGCGCTGTCCCACCGGCTCTCAAGGTGCTGACGAAACTGCTGATGGCCTGGCCAATCCTGCCGGGGCACGGCTGCCCACCAAAGCCCCATGGGCTCGCAGCGCCGTTGCACGCCAGCGGCCGACATCAGGCCAACGTGACGCGGGCGCGTGGCAAGCCAGAAATGGCCTTTGGCGCGGATCACCCCCGGCCACGGCTCGTCCAGGAATGCTCGAAACCGCTTGGGGTCGAAGGGGCGCCTCGTGCGATAGACAAAGCTCGAGACCCCGTACTCCTCCGTCTCCGGAACATGCTTATCAGGGCTGTACAGTTCCTTGTGCCACAACGGGTGCGCTGCCGCCTTTGCTTCATCAAAGAGGCCCGTATTGAGGAGGGTTGCGAGCGAAACCTCACCGAAATCCGTCTCCACCTGGCGTGCGTCCGGGTTGAGTGCAGAAATGATCTTGCGAACTTCCGCGCGGATCCCTTCGGTCGCCTCCGAGATCTTGTTGATCACGACGACATCGGCAAACTCGATCTGATCCACCAGCAGATCGATGAGTGTGCGCCGGTCCTCACCGTCGCGCTGCAGGCCGCGGTCGGCAAGCAGATCGGCACTGCTGTAGTCGGCTAACAGGTTTGCAGCGTCGACCACGGTGACCATTGTGTCGAGCCTGGCAAAATCGGCGAGCGAGACGCCGTTCTCGTCGCGGAAGGAAAAGGTTGCCGCGATGGGGAGCGGCTCGGCAATGCCGGTACCTTCTATCAACAGATAGTCGTATCGCCGGTCTTCGGCCAGCCGTCGTACTTCCGTCAGGAGATCGTTGCGCAGGGTGCAGCATATGCAGCCATTGCTGAGCTCGATCAATGTCTCCGTCGTATGCGACAGGTTGCAGCCGCCGTCTCGAATGAGACTGGCGTCTATGTTCACTTCGCTCATATCGTTGACGATGACGGCGACCCGCAGGCCCTGACGGTTATTCAGGACGTGGCTGAGGAGCGTCGTCTTACCAGCGCCGAGGAAGCCGGCCAGCACGGTTACCGGGAGCCGCTCGATCCTGTTCATCGGCATTCCTCGAATGTGGGGTCGGAGCGCCTCTCGCCGCGACCAGCATTTGCGTCGTATCAGAGCATGATGCCGAAAAGTGTGAGCGGTTTTCTTATGACATCATGCTCTAACTCTTTAAATTAGAACAGGATTCAGATTTTAGGCCAACCGGGCCTAAAATCATCCTGTTCTACCCTCATTCGAAATCGGTCCGTAACCTTGTCCTTTCTTCACCCGGCGAGCTGCGGCCGGAAGACAACGTCGGCATAGTAATTCGATGAATCGAAGGAGTTGGTCGGGAAGAGACCTGTGGTGGCGGAGCCGCCATACGCATAGACACCGTTGCCACCGGCGACCGCGCTTGTTTGGGCCGTCAACGGACCGTTGGTGACGGCAGTGGCGAAGAAGGCATCCGTTGCCACGTAGCCTCCGGTGGTGTGGTAGGACGCGACATAGTTGGTATTGGCGGCGATGGTAACGGGCGTTGTGAAGTTCACCGTCTGCCAACCGCTCCCTGTGGTGCTGGCGAAGGTGGCGGTGGCGAGCTTGGTGCCCGTCGTGGTCCACAGGTCGACGACGTTCTGGCCGTTGTCGTTGGCGCTGCGATAGAACTTGATGCCGGTAACGTCACCGGCAACGTTCGACTGGAACTTGACGCCAAGCTCGAGCTGCTGACCATCGTTGAGGTTCGTCTGGGTCGGCGTGCTGGAGGCGGAGAACAGGCTGTAGGTCGTTGCCGTCGCCGACACCGCGACATTGAAGCTCTCGTTGGCGGCAAGGCCGCCAAGATCTGTCGCCGTCACCTTGACGCCATAGGTGCCCGATGCCGTCGGTGTGCCGGAAAAAGTCCGCGTCGTGGCATTGAAGCTCAGCCAGGCGGGCAGCGCCGTGCCATCGGCAGCCGTTGCCGAGTAGGTCAGCGTCTCGCCGCTGTCGACATCGGTGAAGGTCGTCGTCGGCAGCACGAAGGAGAAGGCCGAGCCCACGGTCGCATTCTGGGCGACGGTCTGGACGGCCAGCACCGGCGCATCGTTGGCGCCATGGATGGTGACGGTAAGACTTGCCGTGGCCGTCGCGCCGGCGGTATCGCGCATCGTATAGCTGAAGACATCGCTCAGCGTGTTGGTCGACTGGCGCAGCCCCTGGACGGCGGTATTGCTCTCGTTGACGGCATAACTATAGGCGCCCGATGCACTGAGCACGAGACTGCCATAGGTGCCGCTCAGTGCCGTGCCGAGCGTGCCTGATGTCGCACCAAAGATCACTGCCGTGACGGTCTTGGTGTCACCGGCATCCGGATCGGTGTCGTTGGTCAGCACGTTGCCGCTCGCAACCACGCCGCCAGAACCGTTGGCCACCCCGCCCTTCTCGGTCGCATTACCCGCATCGGCAACTGCCGTCGGTGTCGTGTTCGAGCTCGGCGTCGTGAACATCACATCGACCCAATAGTTCGTCGACTGGAAGGTGCTCGTCGGATACAGGCTGGCGCTGCCATAGGTGTATACGCCGTTGCCGCTGGCTGGCGCCGTCAGCGGTCCGCTCGTCACATTGGCGATGAAGTAGTCGGTGGTTGTCGAGTAATTGCCGGTATTGGTGTGATAGGATGCCGTGTAGGTCTGCCCGGGCGTCAGGCTCACTGGGCTGGTAAAATAGGCAGTCTGCCAGCCGCTGGCGGTCTCGTTTGTGAAGGTGAGGGTCGCAACCCGCGTACCCGTGCTCGACCACAGTGAGCCTGTATGCGTACCGGTGTCCAGGCTGCCCTTGTAGAAACGAATACCGGTGACGGTGCCTGCCACGGAGGTCTGGAATTTGACACCGAGCTCGACGGCTGACGTATCGTCGGTATTGACGACCGCCGGCGTCGCCGCGCCAAAGAGAGAGGTAAAACTTGCCCCGGTCACGGTGACCGTGCGTCCTGTCGAGGGTGTTTCAAGGTTGATGTTATCGTCGACGGCCCGCGACCGAATCGTGTAGCTGCCCGCGACCTGCGGCGACCAAGTATAAGTCCAGTTCTCATCGCCTGTCGCCGGATGCCAGCTCGCGCCATTGTCGGTCGAAACCTCGACACTGGCGATGACACCGCCGCCCGTATCGGTGGCGGTACCTGTAATCGTGACTGTGGAGCCAACCGTCGCCGCTGACGGCCCCGTGATAACGGAAGTCGGTGCAACATGGTCCGTAGAACCGGTTGCGGCGGCGAGCCCGGATTGCAGCGTCCCAGGCTGAATACCCATGTCGGCCAGCAAATTCACCATTGCCTGCTGCACGCGGGGATCGGTCGCGGTCGCCTCGTTATCGTGATTGTCGCTCAGGCCCCATGTCCAGTAGACTGTGCCGGCCCCGAACACCAGTGCACCGCTCGGCGCACGATAGAGCGTCAGATTGTGGGTCGCGGTCGCATTGCCGGTCGTGTTTCCGTAGTCGAGCAGGTAACTGCTGACCGGAAGCGTCGTCGACGACAGCTTGACGAGGCCGGCCGGATCGAAGCCGTTATCAGGCGCTTCGTCCCATTCGTAACCAAGATAGTTTTTGGTGAGCGTTGCCGTCTGGCCAGGCTGGAGATTGGCGACGCTCGTATTGCGCCAGAAGCGCAGATTGGCGTCGTCATATCCGACCGTGATCGCGCCGAGATTGCTGCCGACATCGTCGACCTTGAATAATTGACCCGTTAGCGAGTTCTCAGGATTGCCGCCGCCGATAGCAGGTGGGCTGAGGCGTGGGTCGCGGAAGGTGCCGGTCCATTGGTCGGAAGGGTCGAGGCTGGTACCGGGTGGTCCCCATGTCTCCTTGTAGGAGATCAGGGTGCGATAAGGCGTTCCGTCGGCGCTGTAGGCATTGCCCCAACGCGTGCGCCAGTAGACCTCGTTACCGCTCCAGAACATCAGATTGACGCCCGCATCGCGTGCGGCTTCGACATTGGTCCTCTGCTGCCCCGACCAGTATTCGTCGTGCCCGGCATCGATATAAGTCTTGTGATTGAGCAACAGGCTGCCATAACGGTCGGCGTCGACACCCGACATGTACGAAACATCGTAGCCGTTCTGCTCCAGCCAGGAGATGCCCGCATATTCGGCGCCGAACAGGTAATCCTGCGGACCGGCATAGGTGCCGACGCCGCCGCGGGTCGCAATCGGCCTGTTGTAGCTGACCGCATAGGCACGACCCGCCCCCTGCCCCGTCGCCGGACCGTTGCCGCCGTAGAAGTTTGCACCACCCCAGCCGTTGTATGCCTGCCAGGTCTCGTCGGCGGTCTGGAAAACGATGTCGCTGTGGCTGGCATCGTCGCGCACGATGAACGGGATCTGATTTTCGCCGGAGGTGCCATCCTGGCGCACGAGCTTGGCGATATAGACGCCCGAGACGGCATCATCAGGTACCGCCCACGAGGCGGAGACTGCCCAGTTGCCGGCATCGACCGTGCCGGTCGTAGCATTGCGCAACGGATTGGGCTGGGTCTGCAATCCGGTGTGCTGCATGGTCGCAACCTTGCGGGCGCCCATGCCGCCATAATAGCCGAGCCGGTATATATCGATCCGGTAGTTGGTGGAATTGGTGTTGATCTTGAAGCTGACGGTCTTGCCGTTGTCGACGCTGATGTCAGTCGCAAACCCCTCGATGTTGGTGCTGCCGGCACCGTCGATGCCCCACTCGCTTTCCGGATTACCCTGCTTCTGGTTTTCCAGCACGATCGCGTTGCTGGCCGTCGCCGCAGCGGCCGCCAGATTTTGCGTCGTCAACGAGCGCTGCGCAGAAGGTTGAGGCGGCGTCGTCACCGAGCCGGAAAGGATGCCGACACCTTTCGTGGTGGTGCCCTTTCCGGTCTCTCCGCCGCCTGGCAATGATCCGTTCAGGGCCGTTGATTCTGTCCAATTTGCGGTTCCGCGCCAGCCCGAGAGAGGAGACAGGCTACGATCGAGAAGCGGGTCGCTGACCGAGGCTCCGATGGCCTTCTTGATCGACTCCACATAGTCCGGTCCTTCGGTCAGCCTTGTTCCCGGCAACTGACCATCTTGCTGAAGCAAGGCGCCGCCATGGGCCCAATCGAGAATCCGTGTGGGGGACGTATAGTAGCCGCACCCGCACACACCAAAGGGCATGCCAAACGCCAGCGCATTTGCTCCAGCATGCTGCCCGGTCGTCTGCGCCGTTGGCGTCGATTCCAGAATGACGACTTTGCCCGAGTGTGCACGCTCGCTAGCGACGGTGGCAGAACCGTGGCTCGACGCTGTCGGTGAAGGGCTTTGCGGCAGATACGGCGCCAAAGGATCGTCGCCTATGAGGTTCATCCCAGCGTAGGTGCGTAAAAGGGGTGATGCCGCCCCGAATGCAACTCCGTTCGCGTTCCCCTCGAAATGGGCAAAATCCGGCATATGAACTGACAATACGGACGCGGCTCTATCACCGCTTCGCTCTCCGATTTCGCGATTGATTGCGAAAGCGTCAGGCAAGGGCGGCGCTACGAGGCTGTCGTCGGCCCGACCGTCAGCGTCGCCGTTCACGCCCGCGCTCTGCCCAACCTCATGCTCGTTGAGCGCCGCGTCCTTATGGGGATCGCCGACGAGGGGGGCCTGCTTGTTTCCATCCGCCGTTTGCACCTCTGCCGCGAGTTGAGCATCGTCCCCGTGCTTTCCGGCAGGCTTGCGCGGCCTTTCCTTTCCGCCGACAGTCAACCATCGGGGAACCAACGAATCCAGCAGGAGTGAGCGCGAAGTCCACCGGCGAGCGTTGCGATACATGGCAGGTACCTCTCGCGAGATTGTCAGGGTCGAATCTATGAGGATCGCTTAAAGGCGAAGCTCTGAAGTATAGTCGAAATTAGCAGAGTATATCCTACGCCTTTCGCTCTACCGGCGGCATCCTTTGGGCAAGCGGCCGTGTTGCGTCGCCCACGCTACGTATCAGATGCCTGAGGACAGAGATTCGCCGTTTCCTGGGCAAGGCTCGAAGCCGCAGAGGTGGCGAAGCGGCGGGGCATCGTGCGGTAAAATCGGCGATCCGGAGCATAAAGACGCTGCCGGAGGGGTTGCGCTTTACCGAAGCGAGCGCGCCTATTTCTGCGTGCAGAACCTATTGATTTTCTGTGACGACGTCTGTGTGGCGCACCGACGATATATGTTTCTACCCAATTTAGTCTCCGCACCCTCCCCACCTCATCAATATTGATGTGGCAAAGCAGGCGACCTCCACCTTCCTCAAGGCTTCGCCAGACTGCACACTGGCGAAGCAGCTTCGGAATTGGCTTCCGGCGTTCGAGCAGAGTTCAAGTTATCGTATCAGCGTCCGTGTAAGAATGTTTTGCAGGCGAGACATATACATGAATCTATCGCACCGCGCCCCTAGCGTGTTCTTTCACGCGACGTTTGTCGTCAGCGCACTCGTCTTTCTCGCCGGGGCTGTGTCGCCCGCTGTTGCCGACAGCGCCCCCTTGGCTCCACAAACGAGAATCCGCCTGACGATCGTCCAATGGATCCAGTCCAAAGGCCAGTTTGAGCGATGGGATGGGATTGGAGGCGACTATACGGTTTCGGATGCAGGTACGGTCTCCCTACCCTTTCTGGGGGCGCTGTCGGTTGGAAATCTGGACAATGCGAGCCTCACCAACGAGATTGCCAAGCGCCTTCAGGCGAAGATGGGTCTGGCCCAGGCACCTGCAGTGACCATCGATATCCTCGACTATCCGTCCATTTACGTCGTCGGAGACGTGGTGGCGCCGGGAGAATACAAGTTTCGCTCCGGCCTCAGCGTCCTGCAATCCCTGGCCATGAGCGGCGGCCCGTTGCGGGCTGCGGCACAGCAGCAATCGCAGACGATCAGGCTTGCTGGCGATTTGCAGGAAATCGACCATTCGCTGCTGCGCGGTTCGGCAAAGCTCGCGCGGCTGCAAGCGGAGATGGCCGACGCGAAGGAGATCGCCTTCGATCCGCCGCCCGCAGCCGATCGGCAATATGCCGAGAGTATCGACCAGGAGGAGCGGGTCATTTTTCAGGCCCGTGCAAACGCGCTGGACAAGCAGTCGGTGGCGCTCGTCGAATTGCGCAATCTCTTGACGGCGGAAATCGATACACTGGAAGAAAAGCTGAAAGGTTCGGATGACAATATCCAGTCGGTCGAAGAGCAACTGACGAGCGTGAAGACGCTGGTCCAGAAGGGGCTTACGATCACCTCACGCCAGATGGATCTGGAACGATTGCTCACCACCTATCGCTCCGACCGGCTCGACCTCGTGACTGCCATCATGCGGGGCCGCCAGGCGATCAACGAGACGACGCGCAATCTCGAGGGACTTTCCGACACTCGCCGCAGCGAGGTCGCTTCCGAGGTGCAGGCGGAAAAAGCCAATCTCGATCAGCTCAAATTGAAGCGCGACACCACGCAACAACTGCTTCTCGAAGAATTTTCGAACGGCGCCAACGTGAATGACCGCCGTGAAGAACTCCCTCTGACGTTCGTCGTGAACCGGCGGGACAAGGGACAAGTCAATCAATTCCAGGCCTCCGAAACGACCGAGCTAGCGCCGGGCGACGTGATCAGGGTAACCCGAGGCCGCATCGCCGATGCGCCGTCCGAAGACGCCGCTGCCCCGCCTGTTCAGACCGAGGCGCATGTCAGTCAGGTAAGCCGGTGATACGCGAAAAGCATGTGCTGCAATCGAGCCTGCGGCGGGCCGTTGAACGCCAGCACGGGATAAACGGCTCGAACAGGATGATTTTAGGCCTGATCGGCCTAAAGTCTGAATCCTGTTTCAAATTAAGGGTTAGAGCATGATGTCGTCCGAAAACCGCGCACACTTTTCGGCATCATGCTCTAGGGGCTTCCGATGACTTTGCGCATCACCCCACCCACCAGCCAGACCTACACTCAGATCCTCAAGTCGACGATGCTGATGGGCGGCGCTTCGCTCGTGAATGTCGCACTCAGCATTATCAGAAACAAGGCGATGGCCGTTCTGCTCGGGCCGGAAGGCATCGGGCTTATGGGCCTTTATAGCTCGATCGTCGATATCGCGCAGTCTATCGCGGGTCTGGGCGTTGGCGGCAGTGGCGTGCGTCAGGTCGCGGAGGCTGCCGGCACCGGCGACGCAGCGAGGATTGCCCAGTCGGCGACCGTACTGAGACGTATATCGGTGGTGCTGGCGCTGCTTGGCGCGCTTCTTCTGGCCGCTTTGGCATATCCTGTCTCAGGTTTCACCTTTGGTGATTACCAGCACGTCGGCGGCATTGTGCTGCTGTCGCTCGCCGTTTTCTTCCGGCTGGTATCTGCGGGGCAGAGTGCATTGATCCAAGGCATGCGCGGCATTGCGGATCTTGCTCGCATCAACGTGCTTGCCGGGCTCTTCGGTACAGCCGTGAGTATCCCGCTGATCTACCTGTTCGGGATCCAGGCGATCGCACCGTCGCTCGTGGTAATTGCAGCTGCCTCCATCCTTCCGACCTGGTGGTACAGCCGGCGGATCTTCCCGAATCCCTCGCCCATGTCGACGCGCCAGTTCAGCGGGGAGGTGTCGGCGCTGCTCCGGCTCGGTTTCGTCTTCATGGCAAGCGGACTTCTGACCTTTGGTGCGGCCTATGCCATCCGCATCATCGTGCTGAAGGAGGGCGGCGTCATGGCGGCGGGATTGTATCAAGCAGCTTGGGGCCTCGGCGGTCTTTACGCCGGTTTCATCCTGCAGGCCATGGGAACGGATTTCTATCCGCGCCTGACCGCAACGATCGACAACAATGCCGAATGCAATCGGCTGGTCAATGAACAGGCCGAAATCAGCATGCTGCTCGCTGGCCCCGGCCTGCTCGGCACGCTGACGCTCGCGCCGCTCATGATGAGCCTGTTCTATTCGGCGGAATTTCACGGGGCAGTCGAGCTTCTGCGCTGGATCTGCCTTGGAATGATGCTGCGGATTATTTCCTGGCCGATGGGTTTCATCGTCGTGGCGAAGCGTACCCAGGCGATTTTCTTCTGGACGGAAGTTGCGGCGGCAGTCGTGCACGTGGGGCTTGCCTGGCTCTTCGTATCGCTGCTCGGTACGCAAGGAGCCGGCATGGCGTTTTTTGGCCTCTATGTCTGGCACAGCATCCTGATCTATGGGATCGTGCGGAAGCTGACCGGTTTTCGCTGGTCCGCCGCCAATCGCAGACACGCGCTGCTTTTCTTGCCCGCATCGGCAGTGGTTTTCCTGACGTTCTCAATTATGCCGCTATGGCCGGCGACGGTGATTGGCTTCGTCGCCGTCGTTCTCTGCGGGCTCTATTCGCTGCGCATGCTGATCGACCTGCTTCCGCCGGAGTCCGTGCCAGCAACCATCCGCGGATGGCTCACGAAATCGGCATAACGAACAATGCGCGCATCCGGAGACACGCGCATTGTTCGGTATGCCGATTGTTGCGTCAGGCAAATTGCGGGTTCAGGCGACAGCGACATCCATGGCACGTTGCACGCTGGCGGCTCCGATGATCGCTTCCGCAAGGGCTGCGCGAAGTGCCTCAACAACCCGGTCCACGTCAGACACCGTCATCTGGGCATAAAGCGGCAGGATGATCGTTTGCTGCTGCGCAGATACGCCCCGCATCAGGCTCGTGGCAGCGCGGTGGGAACTCTCATCGGAATAGGCTCCCTCCAGATGAATGTTCATCACACCACGCCGGGTCGAGATACCCTGATCGAGCAGGGTTTGCATGACGGCCCGCTGGTCGGCCGTATCGGGCAATCTCACACAGAAGCTCTGCCAGTTGCTGCGAGCCCAGCGCGGCTCGGCCGGCCGAGATAGCCCGGCAATCGTCGACAGACGTTCGCAATATTGCTCGGCAAGCAGCCTGCGCTGGGCAACCAACTCCGGCAGCCGCCGCAACTGCTCGCGTCCGACGGCAGCCTGAAGATCGGTCATCCGGTAATTGTAACCCAACTCGTCATAGTCTTCGAAGATGACCTGTTTCGAGCCGTGACGAACGGCATCGGTGACGCTCATGCCATGCTGGCGCCAGAGCCGGAACTTCCGGTCATATTCGGGATTGGCCGTGGTCAACATGCCGCCATCTCCCGTCGTGACGACCTTCCGGGGGTGGAACGAGAAGCAGGCAATGTCGCCATGCGCTTTGCCGATCTTTTCCCAACGCCCGTCCCACAGGATTTCGCTTCCCGTCGCACAGGCGGCATCCTCGATGACCGGTATCTGATGGCGCTTGCCGATCTCGACGATGGCGCGGAGATCGCAAGGCATGCCGAGTTGATGCACGCAGAGAATTGCCTTGGTGCGGGGTGTGATCGCTCTTTCGATCAGACTGGCTTCGATGTTGTAACCATCTTCTTCGATATCGACGAAAACAGGCACTGCATCGCAGTATCGAACCGCGTTTGCGGTCGCGATGAAAGAATGGCTGACCGTGACGACTTCATCGCCAGCGGATACGCCGACCGCCTTCAGCGCCAGATGCAACGCGGTCGTGCAATTGGACATGGCGCAGGCATGCACGGCGCCCACAAAGGCAGCGAATTCACGCTCGAAAGCCGCGACTTCCGGCCCCTGCGTCACCCATCCCGACAGAATAACGCGGCGCGCAGCCTCAGCCTCTTCCTCGCCGAGGACGGGTTTGGCGACCGGAATTGTGGCCGGAATCGTGGATTGAGATGAGCTCATGCTGCCTGCCCCCCTGCATCGGTCTGCTTTTGCCACCAGGCAACAAGATCACGAAGCCCTTGCTCCATAGAGATCTCCGCCTTGAAGCCGAGGAGCCGCTCGGCCTTGCTGATATCGGCGAGACGACGGGTCACGCCGTTGACCGTGCGGGCTTCCTTGTGCTGCGGTTCGAGTGAGGAACCCATAATGTCGCTTAGCATTTTCGCGAGTTCCAGCAGGCTTATTTCCTTGCCGCTGGCGACGTTGAACACCTCGTCCGTGACATCGCTTTTCGCGGCCAGAATGTTTGCGCGGGCGATGTCGCGGGCATCGACGAAGTCCATCGTCTGGCTACCGTCCCCGTAGATGAGGGGCGGCATTCCGGCCACTAGACGTTCCATCCAACGGATCAGAACTTCCGTATAGGCGCCGTAGACGTCCATGCGCGGGCCGTAGACGTTGAAATAGCGGAGCGCGACATAGCGCAGGCCATACATCTCCGCAAAGCTGCGCATCAGCCCCTCGTTGAATGTCTTCGCCGCGCCGTAGATCGTCCGGTTATTGTAGGGATGATGCTCTTCGGTCGTTGGAAAGCTCTCGGCCAGCCCCAGCACGGAAGCCGAGGAAGCAGCAACCACCTTCGAGACACCTGCCTTGACGGCAGATTCGAGAACGTTGAACGTGCCCTCTGCAAGGACATCGAAAGCCAGTCGTGGCTCTTCCGCGCATTGCGTGATGCGGATTGCGGCCTGATGAAAGACGATGTCGACGCCTTCGAAGATTTTGGCCAGAAGCGCCCTGTCGCGGATATCTCCCTCGATGATGTTGACGGACCCGCTGGCTATTGCCGTGCTGAGATTGTCCCGGCGTCCGCGCACGAAGTTGTCGAGGATGATGATCTCACGCGGTTTTTCCAATGCGACGAGATCGGCAATATGCGACCCGATCAGGCCGGCTCCGCCGGTAATGAGCACCCGTTGATTTCTCATGATCTTCCCTCACGCGACATGTTCGTCATCGGATCATTATCCGAACGCCAACGTATGAATTTCGCAGGTACACCTGCGACAACTGAGAACGGCTCGACGTCTGAAACGACAACTGCCCCCGCTCCAACGATCGCTCCCTTCCCGATGGTCACACCGGGTAGAATGGTCGCATTCGTCCCGATATCGGCCTCTGCACAGATGCGTACCGGCTTGATTTCAAGATCCGTGCGAATGATCGGCACATCCATCGGCAGTGCCGTGTGGGTCGAGCCAAGCACCTTGGCGCCAGGTCCCCACCCGACAGAATCCTCGATCACCAGATCGCGAGCGTCGAAATAAGCCATCGGCCCGATCCAGACATTGTCGCCGATCACGCAAGTACCGTCAAAGCGTCCCTGGATATAGGCCTGGGCGCCAATGAACACGCCATCGCCGATTTCGAAAGTTTCCGGATGTTTGAAACCGGCACCGCCTGCAACCTGCAATCCTGTGCCGCAGCTCCGCGCAATGGCTTGCCAGATGGCTTTTCGCATCAGCGTATCGATGACACCGTCACCGACCGCGAAACGACCGTAGAGCTCAATCAGGCCAGGGCGCCCATAAGATTGCCTGAGTTCTTCGGCCAACCCAGCTTGGTAGGCAGGGTCCGCCGGCCTTTCATGACGGCCATGGACCGCCTGTACGACCCGGGCCTCGTCGGCACGACTAGCTGACATAGGCGTACTCCAGCGCGGCGGCCACCTGATCGACGTGCCGCGCCGGCATCTCGGGATAGATCGGCAGCGACAGGACCTCCCGTGCGGCGACTTCCGAGATTGGGAAATCGCCGGGTCGGTAACCAAGGTCGGCATGGGCCTTCTGCAGATGAACGGGAACCGGATAGTGCAACCCGGACTGAATGCCCTCCGCGCTCAATACGCGCTGAAGCTCATCGCGATCGCGACTTCTGATGGCATAGACGTGATAGACGTGGCGCCGGTCGGTGATTTCGACAGGCGTCCTCAAATTCGCCGAACCGCCAAGCAGCAACGAGTAGCGGCGTCCATGGGCGCGCCGCGCTTCGGTCCAGGCTTCGAGATGCCGGAGCTTGATGCGCAGGATCGCACCCTGAATGGCATCCATGCGGTAGTTGAAGCCCTTCAGCAGATGGTGATAGCGCTGTTCCTGACCCCAGTCGCGCAACATGCGCATCGTTTTGGCCTGATCGTCGCTGTTCGTGACGACGATACCCCCCTCGCCGCAGGCCCCGAGATTTTTGCCGGGATAGAAGCTGAAACAGCCGGATGCGCCGATGCTGCCGGCACGCGCGCCTTTGTATTGCGCTCCGTGCGCCTGGCAGGCATCCTCGATCACCGGTATCCGGTAGTGGTCAGCAATCGCCCTGATCGCGTCCATATCGGCCATCTGACCATAGAGATGGACGGGAACAATGGCCTTGGTTCTGGGTGTGATCTTTGCCTCGAGCTGAGCTGGATCCATCGTAAGCGTCACGGGCTCGACATCGACGAATACCGGTCGTGCACCTGCGTAGCAGATCGCCGATACGGTCGCGACGAAGGTAAATGGCACGGTGATGACTTCATCGCCGGGGCCAACGCCTGCCGCAAGAAGCGACAGATGCAGGGCACTCGTCCCGGTATTGACGGCTATCGCATGTTTGACATCGCAATAGTCCGCGAATTCCTGCTCGAGGCGGGCGACCTCCTCGCCCAGTATGTATTGCCCCGAGGCAAGCACGCCGAGCACGGCGGCGTCAATTTCGCTCTTGATCGATTGATATTGTGCTTTGAGGTCCAGGAACGGGATCATGCGATGCGCCTCGCCTCTTCAAGCTCTATGATGCGACCGCGCTGGGCAAGCGACCGGCTTGCGGCTTCAAGGATGCGGACGACGCGCAGCCCGGCCTGGCCATCAGTGATGGGCCGCGAATTGTGCTCGATGCAATCGACGAACTGATCCAGTTCGCGTTTCAACGCTTCGGTCATATCGAGCTTGGGCGCCCACATGTCGCCGCTGCGGTAACCGACCATCATCTGATGCACCTTCTCGCCATACGCGTCGGAATTCGGGCACATGGTGATGCCCTTGTCATAGACCTTGATCTTTTCACTGGGCTCCAGATCGTCATAAACGATCATCTTGTTGCTGCCGCCGATCAGCGTGCGGCGGACCTTGACAGGGGCCAGCCAATTGACGTGGATGTGCGCGATGAGCTTGCTCTCGAAGAAGAGCGTCAGATAGGCGATGTTCTCCGGCTCGCCGAGTACATGGCTCATGCCCGTCGCAGAAACAGCCACCGGCCTTTCCTGCAGGACATGGTCCAGGATGGACAGGTCGTGCACCGCGAGATCCCAGATGACGCTGACATCGTGCTGGAAGAGCCCCAGATTGACCCGGACGGAGTCATAATAATACATGTCGCCGAGGCCGCTTTCGACGAGTTCGCGCATCTTGCGGACGGCGCCGGTGTGGACGAAGGTATGATCCACGGCCAGCACCAGGCGTCTGCGCGCGGCTTCCTCGACCATCCGCGCGGCTTCCTCCGTCGTCGATGCCATCGGCTTTTCGACGAAGACATGTTTTCCGGCCATCATAGCCTGCATTGCGAGCTTGAAATGGGTCGAGACCGGCGTTGCGATGGCGATTGCATCCACCCTCGGATCGCGCAGAACTTCCTCGAAATTGTCAGTGATCGTTACTGCGGGATACCGGCTTTTAACAGCCGCCAACCGTTCGACGTTCAGATCACAAACTGAAAGGAGGTTCGCGCCGGCCGCTTCCGAGATGTTACGAACCAGGTTCGGACCCCAATACCCATACCCAATAACAGCAATGCCGATCATCGCATTCCTCCCAACTCTTGCATGTTGACTGACCGGTCATGAACGCGACCGGTGATCCTCGCCGGAACGCCGGCAACAATGGTGCCGTCAGGCACATCCTTCGTTACAACCGCGCCTGCGCCGACTTGCGCGGCCTCTCCGATGGTCACGCCAGGCAGAATGGTGGCGTTGCTGCCGATCGACGCGTGGCGCTTGACCAGAGTGGGGATGACAACCCAGTCAGCCTCCGTCTGCAGACTGCCGTCCGAATTGACGGCGCGCGGGTAAGTATCATTGGTGAACATGACCCCGTGACCGATAAAAACGCCGTCCTCCAGCGTCACGCCTTCACACAGGAAGGAATGGCTGGAGATCTTGCAGTCTTTTCCGACGAGGACGTTTTTCTGGATTTCAACGAAGGTGCCGATGCGCGTTCCCGCGCCGATCGTGCAGCCGTAGAGATTGACAAGATCCCGATGGTGGATAACGCAGCCGTCACCCAGGTTGACGTTCGATGCAATCATCCCAACTCGCCCCCTACTCCTCAACAAACCCTGACTTGGGTGAAACCGGCAATCGCAAGAATGCATCCAAGGTTTCGTTTCGTCAGAGCAAATATTTCTTCCGCTTCAAAAAGAATTGTTTTCTTCCTTTTAGTAAAGAAACAAAACGTGGAAGCTCATCCACCTAAAGGCGTATCTGCTTACGAAATTTGATGACGATCGCATGCGAACGTCTATGGCCATCGATCATCAGCAGCGACAGGTCACGCAACGATCGATCCTGATCCTCCACGTCGAAGACGGGCATAGTTTACATGGGTTTAGCGAGTTAAATTGAATATGTGTAGCAACCCCATGGATCGACATACAAATGAACTAGACTCAGATTGATCAGTTTTAGAGATTCAACCATTTGTATCTTTCCATGGAACCTATGTGCTGAGGTAACCACTATTAATTAGTTTAACATCCCCGAAACTGTGGTATTAAATTAGCACTTTTGCTAATTAAACTCCCATATTTGCAGAGGAGTTTGATATTCGACTTTGAAGTACCGCGTAAAAAAGGCTGGGAGGATGGGGCGTTGGATACAATAAATATAAGCCACAGGCAGGAATCCGTATCTCTTCCGATAGAGATAGAAGATGGCTCGACGGCGTTTACCCGACCGTCGAAGTCAAAGCACTCACTAGTCATTCTTGACAGGAGGGAACTTGATCGGCACTGCCTTGCGCAATGCATGGCCGCCCACACGGCGGATTTCGTGATTCTGGCGTTCGGATCGATTGAAGAGTGGAAGCAAAAGCGCGAAGAATATCCTCCGCTTTCGGCAATCCTCTTGAACGTCGGTGGCAAGACGGTCGACGACCCTGTCGTTTCGGAGCAGATCAAGAGCCTTTCGTCGGAATTCGTGTCGACACCGGTCATCATATTGTCGGATAGTGACGATTTCGCTCAAATCGTCAGGGCGATCGACTACGGAGCCAAGGGTTATATTCCTGCCTCCGTCAGCATTAGCGTGTGCATGGAGCTGATTGCGCTATCGGTAGCAGGAGGACTCTTCGTGCCCGCAAGCGCCCTGTTCGCCATGCGTCACTTGCTGCAGTCGAACAACCCGACAGCGCACCCGCTGGCCGGGATATTCACGGACCGCCAGGCCGAAGTCGTCGCGGCACTGCGGCGCGGAAAGGCGAACAAGATCATTGCCTATGAGCTCAACCTGCGAGAAAGCACCGTCAAGGTACACGTTCGCAACATCATGAAAAAGGTCAAGGCAACCAACAGGACGGAAGTCGTGTTCAAGCTTAACGACTTGTTCCAGAGTGGAATTCCGGCACTAGCGTGAACAATACGTAGTGACGATACTAGGGCTTGGACAAATCTTTTCTTGCAACCACATTCTTGCTCAAATCACCCCCGGTGGCGCGAATGCGTCACCGGGTCTTCTTATACCAAGGCGATCTATTACGCTTCCCGCGATTTTGGCATGAGTAGCAATCGGGCGCTCAACCACGGCCTGTTTTTACCATACTTGCGGATGAACTGACCCGGCCCGATCCTGCCCATTCACGCCGCAACTCTTCGCCGCACAGAATTCAAGGCATACCAGCATTTTGGCCCGATCGTTTGCTTGCAGATCAACTTGATCCAGGGCAACGAATTTCGCACCTCAGGAGAAACCTCCAGTGCAAAACGCTGAATAGCCACGGCCGTCGCAACGTCGAAGTTGTTGAATGCAATACCAGCCTGTCGAAGCGCCTGTTTTCCGAGATCTCTGGCAAGAAAGCGTCGCAACATCTCATCTTTCCTGAGGCTATCGGCCGCTTGGTTAAACAGGATATCAAAAGCCATTTTTCTTTGTAGAAGGTCGGAGAGGATATTTTCCCCATAGTATTGCAGCGACATATTCGAAGCATGCTGGCGATAGACTGCTTGGTCGTCATTGATGTAGCCAACGCCGGCATGTGATGCGAGTCGCAGCCACATTTCCATATCGCCGGCATGCGGCAGTTCCTTGCGATAGCCGCCGACCTGCTTTTGCAGCGCCGTCCTCACAACAGCTGTCGGCGTTGGAACGAGATTGCGCGCTCCACTCAACCGCATGAATTGCCGACCGGACAAGACCTGCATGGGGTGCACGTTATTGTCGCCGAGAGGATCCGCGCGCTTGCTCGTAGTACCATCTGGCTCAGCTATGAGCGCGTTCCCGAACACCAACCCCACATCCGGATACTTGCGCATCAGCTCCGCCGAGCGGTCCAGCGCGCCCGGCAGAAGATAATCATCCGCAGAAAGAAGCAGGAATAAGTCACCGCCTGCCCAATCGATCCCTTCATTGTAGGTAGCGATGTGCCGCATGTTTGCAGTGTGCCGCCGATAAGTGACCCGCGTGTCGCGGGATGCCAGGGCCATCCCGACTTCCGGCGTATTGTCTGGCGAGCAGTCATCTATAATGAGCACGCGCACATCGACGCCCGCCTGCGAAAGGACGCTTTCAACGCATTCCTGCAAGAAATGGGAATAATTATAGCAGGGGACTACGACATCAACACGTTGCAAACTTCTTCCTCCGTAAGCACTGCGTCACTCCTGGTTTGACAAATCTTTCGGACGCGGCATCGTTTCTTTGTTATGCGTAATTTGTTTTCCGATTATTCTCGCATGCGTTGAGAATGTTTTCGCCTGGCTGATTTCACGCGAGGCCAGACAGTTGCCAACAAGGCGGACCGGGCAAGAAGACGGGATATTGCCGGCTCGGCAAGACTTTGGGTGTTCATATTTTGGCGCCGAGATAAGAGGTGGGGGAAAGCCTTGACAGCGCATATTGGCCGACCAGCTTTGCCACCGTGCGGCGCCTGAGGGGAAAGCCGAAATCCTGCCAGATGCGCCAGCGGTCCCGAGCCGGGAGAGACTTGAACCAGTGATATGGCTGGTCGGTGAACGCGAGGGTCTTGCTGCCTGCAGGAACAGGTTCTCCCATTCGCTTGTAGTCGGCTTCCCAAGTCGTCCGGTAGCATACCGTCGCGGTCGGTTCATGAGAGAGCGACAGCCGAGAGCTTCGGATCGAGCTCCAATAGACGGAATCTCCGACTGGATAGAGTTCCCTCGGCATGTGAGCCCAGCGCGCAATGATCGGCAGGGACGGTCGCGTGAGAAATAAGCAGTTCGTATCCACGTGCGTGCGACCGTCGCTCTTTGAGTCGTCGAACATGTAGGTGCCGTCCGCACGGTGCATCGAACGTCTCGATGTGCAAACCGCAGCACCGGTACGGCGGTGAAGCTCAAGCAAGCGCTGGATGTGGTCGGATCTGTACCAGTTGTCCGCATCGAGAAACGCCACCGCGTCATAGCCCTGGGCAAAGGCGCTGAGGCTGCCGATCACGCGAGCCATGTTGCCGGCGTCGCCGTGAGCATTCGGCAGAATGAAATGTTTTGCGCGCCAGCCACCGACGATAGCGTTCGGAAACCCGTCGGCAACAAAAACATGGTCGCATGCAACGGTTTGGTCGAGAACGCTCGCCCGGCATTGCTCAAGGAGCTCGTTAGGCTCCTTGTAGTATGGCGTAACAACGGCAACGCGCATGCCTCATTTCCTCATTGTTGTTTTTGCAGCGATTTGCACGTCCGACGGTTGCCGCTCATTTTGCAAACCGCGATTTGGGGCTCGGTCTATTGAAGAAACCGAGCCTTGATTTTCGCTTGCCGTTTCTGTTCACGTTCCCAGGGGCGCAGCTTGCGCAACAGGAAGGCCGACGGCCGGAGTAGGCAGATAGGTGTAAGCCGTTCGCGAGGACCGGACGCCAGGCACGCTCTTGGCTCCGCCAGAAAGCTTCCACTCGAAATACGCGATCGTTTTCTCGAGCCCCTCACGCAGGTTCACCGTCGGCTGCCAGCCCAGGTCCTGCTTTGCCCGGCTGATGTCGGGCTTGCGCTGTGTGGGATCGTCAATCGGCAGAGGATTGTAAACGATGCTTGATTTCGATCCGGTCATCTCGATGACCATTTCGGCCAGTTCCCGGACCTGGAATTCTCCTGGGTTGCCGAGATTGATCGGACCCGTGACGCCGGCCGGCGTACCCATCAGGCGGATGAAGCCCTCGATCAGATCGTCTACATAGCAGAAGGAGCGCGTCTGCGTGCCCTTGCCGAAGATGGTGATCGGCTCGTTTTGAAGCGCCTGAACGATGAAATTGGAGACGACGCGGCCGTCGTTGGTCTGCATACGCGGCCCATAAGTATTGAAGATCCGCGCCACGCGGATTTCCACACCGTATTGGCGATGATAGTCGAAGAATAATGTTTCGGCACACCGCTTGCCTTCGTCATAACATGCCCGCGGGCCTATCGGATTGACGCTGCCTCGATACTCCTCGGGTTGAGGGTGCACGGCCGGATCGCCATAAACTTCGCTGGTGGAGGCCTGGAAGATCTTCGCCTTGGTGCGTTTTGCCAAGCCGAGCATGTTGATGGCCCCGTGCACATTGGTCTTCACCGTTTGCACGGGGTCGTGCTGATAGTGGACCGGAGATGCCGGGCAGGCGAGGTTGTAGATCTCGTCGACCTCCACATACAGCGGGAAGGTAATGTCGTGGCGAAGAATCTCAAAGCGCGGGTCGTCGAGAAGGTGCAGCACGTTGTCGCGCGAACCGGTGTAGTAATTGTCCACGCAGAGGACGTCATTGCCCTCTCGCAAAAGCCTTTCGCACAGGAATGATCCCAGAAACCCGGTGCCGCCGGTAACCATAATTCTCTTGTGTCCGTGCATTGGTGTGCTCCGTTGTTGATGGTTGCCTCGTGGAAGTGGTCAGCAGGCTCCCCTGCGCTTGAAAACCGCGGGGATTGTGCCGAGAAGAATTTGGCAGTCGAACCACAGGGACCGGTTGTCGATGTAGAACTCGTCGAGTTGCTGCTGCAGCTCGATGTCCGCATCGCTTCGTTCAGAAATTTGCCAAAGGCCCGTGAGCCCCGGCGTGACGGAACGGCGCTTGTCCCGAAATTCGCCGTCCATCGCCGAAAGGTGATACTCCGGGAACGGGCGTGGTCCCACAAAGGCCATCTCGCCCGCAATGATGTTTGCCAATTGCGGGAGCTCGTCGATGCTCGATGAGCGCAGCATATGTCCTATAATCGGAAGGACGCGCGGATCGTCCTTGAGCTTGAAGTGGCTCAACCACTCGGCGCGCATGGCAGGGTTGTCTCGGAATAGTGCTTCGAGGCGCTTTTCCGCGTCTTGGTACATCGTCCTCAGTTTCAGGACGTGCACCGGCCTGCCGGACCGTCCTTCCCTGGCATGCCGAAAGAAGACAGGGCCTGGATCGATGGCATAGATTGCGGCCGCTGCCATCGCGATGAATGGCGCGACCACGATCGTTGCAGGGACGGCGATTGCGAGATCGAGGATCCGGCGAACCGGATCCGAGTTGATCGAACTCCCACCGGTGGTGAGGCGAATACCGATCTCTCCGCCGATATCCGCAGGTCGCAATCCACTTACCTTAAGGCTCGGCGTGTCGGACAGCAAAATGATTTCGGCGAACTTCCGACGCATCGCCGGCAAGTCGGACACAAGCGAGCCAGTGTCGCCGGCAATCACCGCAATGGATGGCCCGCCACCCGGCAATGCCTCCAAAGTATCGGAGGAAGAGGGCTCCGGCCTGATGCCATACTGCCAGTGGTCGTTGAAATGTGCCACGAGCGCGGGAGCAAGGTTGCGCCCCCCTATGACAACCGCGCGCTCCCCCCAAATTCCAAGTCTCCAGCACAGGCCACGTGCAAGCCAATGCACAAATGGCTGAACAATCAGCCCGAGACCGAGGAACACAATAATGGCAAGCAGCAGTCGTTCCCCCTCCGGCAGGACAATCGCTGCGAATGCCGCCAGGACAGCCACCTTGACGGCAGCCATAGTGCGCCGCCGCAGATGTTCGTGGTCATGCAGCCGATATCCAGGATAGAGGCCGGCCGATGCGTAAAGAACAATCGCAGCCAGTGCGGCGATCGTGAACGCACGCTCCACGAGCGTGCCCTCCGAACCACTGGGAAGAAAGAACAGGAGAACGAAATAGGCAGTCAGATAGCTGGCAATGTCGCCGGCGACCAGGAAGGACGACGTTGCAAGCCGAGGAAGCTGGCGCCCTAGTGCGACGGGCATATTCAGTCCAGCCGGCGCAAAGGCATCGGCAGTCCTGGCTGCTATGGGCGGCACGGACCCTGCCGGAATCGCCCGCGATGTCATGTCATTTGGTGTGGATGCCTTCGACGGACCCGGTGTCATAGCTGACGGCACAAATATGGACATGACGCTTTTACCCCTCTACTGCATTTGTCCCGACGCGCCCGATTCAGAAATGGCGTCTTCGATCGGAAACTTCCGAAGTCCCAGTCTCTGGAATGCTGACAGTGAGATGAAGGTCGGCACGACGAGCGCATAGCGCCGCCACAGCCGCCGCGGCTCGCACAGAAGACGAAACGCCCATTCGAAGCCGCTTCTTTGAATGAACCTCGGAGCCTGCCGCTTGAGGCCGGCGTGGAAATCGAACGCAGCTCCGACACCGATGAGCATCGATGCTTCCAGACGATCGCGCATGCGCGCCATCCAGAGTTCCTGTTTGGGACTGCTCAGCCCGACCCAGATGATATCGGCGCCCGACCGGTTGAGCCGGTCAGCAATATCCGTTTCCTCCCGCGTCGACAGTTTGCGAAAAGGCGGTGCATAGGAGCCGACGATCCGCGCTTGCGGATATTTTGCGAGAAGGCGCGCCTGCAGTTGTTCGAGCGTTTCGGCCGTTGCGCCATAAAGGAAATGGCGCAAGCCCTTGGCGCTGCCGGCATCGAAAACGGATAGCATGAGATCTGGTCCATAGACCCTGTCGCTTTCGGCATGACCAGCATGTCTCAGCGCCCAAACAAGCGGCATGCCGTCGGGGGTTACGAGGAACGCCCGGTTATGGATCGACCGGAGCTCGGGATCATCCTGACATCGGACGATGCCGTGTGCGTCGCGAACGCATACATATTCCTTCCTGCCGTCTTCGACCGCTTTTTGAATAAATCCCGTCGCGCTTTTGAGATTGACTGCCGAGACGCGAACACCAAGGACATTCGTCCATCCTAAAGAGCCCCCTGGATGAAGAACTGAAGTTGGGCTGCTGCCTACTGATTGTTTTCTCATGACCTACGCTTTCGCGACTGAAACTGTCATCAGAATATCCCGGCAGGTCGATTGCCTCCATACTTGCCGCTCCAGCTATTGGACGTAGAAGAGACTTCACGTTTACGTCTTACGCCGGGATGGCGTACGATATTCGAAGTAAGTCTACGTACCCCATGGCTTGCCATGTTGCTCTTTTTGATGACCGAAGAGCTGCAGAAGATATTCGCTCGCGCGAACAAAGCCGGGGAGGATCGTGTTCTATCGCCAGAATCGGAATGAACTCGCCGGCGACATTGAAGGTTCGACCGAAATCTCATCTCAAGGGTCTGGTAAAGGCCTTGCTAGAGAAGAGCCTGCGCGTACGAGCTGGCAATGCCATCATCTTTGATGTGCGGATCGAACATGCCCGGCAAATGCCGACGCTGGTTGACAGGAGCCAGCAGATCTTCGAGGCGATCTGGCTGCGGCTTCGCCTGACCCTCAAAAGGCCTTCGCCTTGACGCGATTGATCATTCGACGGATCGGCAGATCCCGGCGAACATTATCGCCGCAGAACACCGCTCGTCGCGGGGCGCGCGCCTTTTGTTACTCGGGCGGCGCGGCCACGCTCCCGGTGTCCGCCCCAGCCTTCTGAAGATCGCCTAGACTGCCAAATTCTCCCGAACGCATGATCCTCGGATCTATTCGGAAGCTCTTGTCGTTCAAGTTGCCGCTGTAGCGGTTGCGCGCGAATTGCACAAATCCAAGCCCAAGATCGGGAGCGTTGACGTACGCGACAATGCCGCTGTCACTGTCAACCGATACAACGTTCTCCTCAATACGATTGGGGCGTGCCCACGGTGGACGCCAACCCCTGCCGGTACCGTCATCAACGCGAAAAGCAGCGCCCGATCCGTTCGTGATGACGTTTCCCGCCACCAGGTTGCTCCAACCGCCATTGATACCGATCGCCGCGACGTTGCCCGAGAGCGTATTTCCCTCGATGCGCAGCCCGCTCGCCTTCCCATCCGTATAGATCGCCCAGCTGATAGGGGACGGCCATTCACCGGTATTTTCATATCCGGGAGGCCAGAACGTCCCATCGGCCCTGTTCATGAGATGACCGGTGCCGGTCACGAGATTGGAGCGGATGGTGCTGTTCAGAGGGTCGGCCTGCTCGCCCATCATCTTGATGGCACCGCCATCTGCCGTCTGCTGATTGGCGTTATGGATCACGTTGTGCTCGATGACAGCGTTATAGACGGCGTCATTGGAACCCCACAGCGAACCGCCGGCGATTCCGAACTGCGCCGTGTTTTCGATCAGATTGTCGGCGATCCTGACATTGTCAGCCGCCTGAAACCATATTCCGGCGGTTTCAATGTAAACCTTTCCGATGTCATGGATATGGTTTGAAAGGATCCTGGCGCCGTTCGACTTGCCGAAGGTGCCATAATTTGTGCCGACGTAGATCCCGTTGCCAGCCACATCCGCAATCACATTGGCGGCAATCAACGCATCCTTGCTTTCCGTCACATGGATCCCGACGCCGACATTCTCGATGCTGTTGCCGACAATCTTGACGCCATCAGCGTGTTCGATCCGAATGGCGCCAAATCCTCTGGTTTCCGTATAGAACTTGCCGCTGCCTTCGGGAGCTCCATCTCTAAACTCGAACCCTGATACAACCATCCCGCTGGCCCCATCCAACTTGAAGAATGTCGGCAGGATGCCAGCAACGACGACGGAATTGGGCAACGACTGATCGACAGGGATATAATGAAGCTCGCCCGCGACAAGGTCGTACCACCACTCTCCGGGAGCATCGAGCAAGGTCTTGGCTCCGGCAAGGAAATAGCGGCTGCCTTCTGCGGTAAAGAAATAGCCTGTGCCTTTCGTATGGACAGTCCGGCCGGCGTCATCGATGGATACAACGGGGAGCGTATCATTGCCCCACTGGCTTCCGGGTTGATACCCCCCAACGATGTCCACGACCAGTCCACTTGTATCACCCACTGCCGGAAGATCGCCGGCATGGAAACAAAAGCCCGTGTTTCCTTCTGACGCGTCGACGGTAGGCTGGCACTTTGCGGCAAACAACCATCCCTTGCGTGGATCGCCATCAGCGGGGGCGTTGGGGAATCGAGCTCTGGTTTGGCGTATCCCATCGACGAAAAGGTCACCGACCCCTTCATCCGGCGGCAACTTCAGCGGCGCCGTCCAGCGACCATCGGCTTGCTGCGCGAAGTCGCGCACGCGCGGCCCCCCATGCAAAATCGGCGCTTCATTGCATCTTGCCGTCAGGATCAAGCCCGTATCGCGGGCATCAAAGACGATCGGCTGAGTAAGGTAGTAATCGCCTTTACCCAGCGCGATGGTGTTGGTGCCGCCCTTCTCACGGGCAGCATCACGGGCTCTTTCAATGCTGGCGAAAGGGCCGTCGCCACCCTGCTGAGTTGCGGTCGGAAGGAGGCCACTCCAGGTGTCTTTGCCATCGGGAGAAACGTAAAATATCGTCCGCACCCCGGTGCTGCTGCTCAATTCGTCGCTTAAAGAAGTCCCCTTCAACTTGGCTGACAAAGTCGCGGAAGCTTCCGCGCAAGTCGCCTCCCTGACGAGCACCTGCAGGCGCTCGGGCCCATCTATCTCTGTCCCAACTGGCGCCGGATTGCCGGGCTGGGGAAAGAGCATGACAGGCAAAATGCTCAGGATCCGTCTAAAACGCCGCCTCATGATGTCTGCAACCCGCTCGTAAGGCCATGCGCGGGCGCCTGCCAAGCTGGCGAACGGCTGGTCGAAACGACGGGCGCGTATAGCGAAAACATGATGATGGCTGTGGTAAACAGGATGAAGATGGCGTCATTCTGAACGAAAAAAATACTCTCGGTCAGATTCATCACCGGAATCATGATCGTAAGGACATTGAGCCAGAGCCACCCGTACTGCGGATCATGACAGTGAAGGAACGCGCCCTGGCGAATTGCGTAGGGAAGCATCAGAGCGAACGGAATCATTCCAATGATGCCAAAGCTCAACAGGATATCGCGGTATCCATTATGCGCGTGGGGCGCCGGCCATCCGATTTTTAACCAGATGTGCGTCGCTTCAGGGTTCGCGACTGTCCAGAAAGCCTGGTAACCGTAGCCAAGCAACCAACGATCGGATATTTCGCGGTCAACCAGCTCCCACAATGGCACCCGACCCGTCAAAGTCGCGTCCTTGCCGAGCGCTACAAGGGCCGGAACCAGGAATTCGTGCAGCGAAATCAGAATGCCGACAGACAGCTGAACGAAAAACAGGACGATGACGACGCGGCCAATGCTGCTGCTTCTTTGCAGGAGGGAATAAAAGCCGATCAGGCAATACGCCACTGACGTTGCAATGATCGCGGTCATCGATCCGGAGCTTGCAAGGCAGATCACACCCGCCGCCAACAAGATGAACGCGGTTCGCCGCAGACCGAGCGTGCCGTCGATCAGCACCGCCGTCGCCACCAAGATCATCAGAGCCGCGTACCAGCCCAGGACGTTCTTGTGAATGAAGACGCCCCGCATAGCACCGTCCGGCATACTGGCGAGGCTTGGTGACACCACGGAGATAACCACACTCAGGCCGATACAGGCTCCAAGCGTCACAAATAGCAGGAACAGCAGCTGCCTTGGCGTGAAACGTATCGCCAGGACATAGGAAAGAAGCATGCAAAACAAAAGGCCGATTGCGCGCCTCAAGGTCGTTGGCGGTGATATTGACCACAGGGCAGACAAAAACGGCAAGACGAGCATCAGGGGAAGAATCAGATTTCGTCTGAGCGCCGTTAGAAACTGCGGAAAATTGCGTATCAGGATCACGATTGTAAATGCATAAACAGGAAAGCAAGGAAGACGCAGTATAGATTTGGCAGATTCGCTGAGCGTTCCGTCCGCATCAGCCAGGATAAGTGGCAGAAGAGCGCCTGCCTGAAGAAAAAGGGATATGCCGGCGCCCCAGCATTCTATGGCCCGCCAACTGATGGTTGGTCCGCTGGCAGTTCTGAGGCTATCTACTCTCATTATCCGTCCCGACTGACTTGAACAGACAAGCGGCTGTTGATCGCGGCAGATCAAAAAAACAGGTGTCGGCCTTTGTGGCTGCGCTGCTCTCAAGCAATCATCCGGCCACATCCCCGGTCAACCTGTTCTAGTGAAGGGCGGGCTACGCCTAATGCACCTTCGCTCCACCCAAAGACGATGTTGCGCCTAAGCTTTCAGCCGGCATTTACCCAAAAGGTGGGTCTTCATGCCCGCGAATTGCCCTTAAGAGCAGATGTTGCGCTTGTCCGTTCACCGGTACCGTGGCGATGAATCTCTCGTGAAGCGTGGTGGGTAAGCCGCGGTTCCACTGCAATGAGGCAACAATTCTGACAGAGGCTATCTCTGCAGTCGAAGCCTGGAAGGTTAGGATTACTATGTTTCTGCGTCATGATCCTAGTTCTCTATGCAACACGACCGGCGCTCTGCTCGTCGTGGCATTGTCAGCGGCGATCTCATCGGCTCTGCGCGAGATGCTGTTCGGCCGACATGGTATTTTGAATATCACCATCACCGAGGCTCCAAGCCTCGATGGCTACCTAAAGGTCGACCTCTCAAGCAACTTTGCGCTGCTGCACAGCAGCGCATCGCGGCAACCCGCCTGAGCGCGCGCCATGGAGCGGCCGGCCCTCAGTGTCCTCATCAATAATTACAACTACGCTCGCTTCGTTGGGCGGGCGATAGACAGCGTGTTGAGCCAGGACGCGCGCAACGTCGAGATAATCGTCGTCGATGACGGCTCTACCGACCAGTCGCGGTCTGTTCTGGAAGTGTATGACAACCGAGTAAAGGTGATCTTCCAGGAGAACGCAGGACAGGCGGCTGCGATCAATACCGCTGTGAGATCAAGCACGGGCGAGATCCTCTGTTTTCTGGATGCTGACGACTGGTGGGCGCCGAGCAAGCTGTCGGCGACGGCTGCAGCGTTCCGCGCAAACCCGCAAGCATCGCTCGTCTATCACCGACTGCAGCCAACGCTTGTCGATGGCACGCCGACTTCCAAGCCGATCCCTCGAACCCTGTGTTCGGGCGCTTTGTCGCCGCTACTCACCAGATCGGCTGGCTGGTGGCCTTTTCCGATGACGTCAGCCGTCGCGGTACGGCGTAGCGCATGGAATGCTGCCGGCAGCATTCCCGAACAATTCCGCATATCGGCCGACGCCTGGCTCGTGGGGATCTATCCGTTTCTGGGGGACGTCATTGCCATGCCGGATCCGCTTGGATTCTACCGCATCCACAATAACAACTGGTATCGCTCGACCGAGGATGCCACCACGCTAAGGAGGCGGATGACGCACTGGCAGCGTACCGTTGAAGCGACGAACCTGTTTCTCTCAACCCATCAACTGCCGGCAAGACTACGTCTGACGGATCACCATCCCTATCGCATCGCGTCGGCAAAGCTGCAGGGAGCCGATACACGCACCCGGTTCAAGCTTGCCGTCGAAGGCCTCTTCTTTGCCGGCGAACCGAACCTGCTCCGACGGACGCGCGATAGTTTGCGCTCTGCGCGCGGCCTGTCACGGCTCGGCCTGGACGTCGGCTTGTCGGAGGCAGCGAAATGAAGGCGCTGCTATTGGTTTCCGAACTGGAAGACTATACCATCTCCTTCGCCAGCGGCGTTGCCCAACACCTGAACGTTGTGCTTGCCGTGCCTCGCCGGCGCTATGCACATCTCGCCTCTTCTTTCGATCCGGCTGTCGATCTGCACCTTCTGGACTGGCCGAGACACCGTTCTCTCTCCAATCCCTGGTTTCTCTACCAGCTTACGCGTCTGATCCGGCGGGAACAGCCAAACCTCATCCATCTCCTCAGCAATTCTACGCTTTGGCTGAACCTTGCCGTGCCGTTCTGGCGCCCGATCCCGCTTGTGACGACCGTTCATGACGTGGAAATCCATCCCGGCGATTCCGATACGCGTTCGCTGCCCGACTGGGCCCCCGAATTGATGGTGAAACAATCCGGACATGTTGTCGTCCACGGCGAGGGACTGAAGCGGCTTGTCCTCGATCGATATTCAAAATCGCCGGACTGTGTCCATGTCCTGTCGCATCCCTCCATCCTTCGCTATGCGGAACTCGCGCGGCGACAGAAGATGGCACCGCGCGAAGCGGATGGTACCATACGCGTCCTGCTCTTCGGACGGATTTTCGCCTACAAGGGCCTGGAACATCTGGTTCGGGCCGAGGCGATGCTCAAGGACGCCCTTCCCAACCTGCGCATCACGGTCGCAGGCCGTGGCGACAATCCGCTGATATTCCAGCCGCTTATGGGGGATGCCGGCCGCTACGACATTCGCAATCGTTTTATCGAGGATGCAGAGGTCGCCCAGCTTTTCCTGGACACCGACATTGTCGTGCTTCCCTATACTGAAGCATCCCAAAGCGGTGTACTCAACCTTGCTGCCGCATTTGGCAAACCGGTGATCGTCACGGATGTCGGCGAGTTGCGGGGCACCGTTCAGCCCAACGGGTTGGGAATGGTGGTCCCTCCCGGAGATGCCAAAGAGCTCTCGGCAGCAATCAGGACATTGGCAGACAACGGCGAACTGAGAAACAATTTCGGCGCCAATGCGCTCGAATGGGCCAAAGGACCGAATTCGCCTGAACGGGTCGGCGCCCAGGCCGCGGCCGTTTATCGGGAGGTGATCGGGTCATGCTGATGGAGGCCGTGACGGACAGAAGTCGAATGGCACTACGGAGCACGGCCAGCGTCCGCCACTATGTTCCGGGCGGCTGCGAGAACGGCGGCGGCATTGGCAGGCTGGTCGGCTATATAACAGAGACAGCGAACGAGACCGGCACCGAACATTTCGTCACCGATACCAGAGGGGCTCGATGGTCCAAGGTGACGTCACCCGCACGCCTGCTCGGCGCCATCCTGACGATGGCAAAGGACCGGATTGTCGCGCCGGCCCGCATTCACCATATCCATATCGCCGGCCGCGGCAGCACCTCCCGAAAACTGATCCTGACCGAGGCTGCCCGTTTGTTCGGGTGCTGCCACATATTGCACCTGCACGACTACGACTATGCCGGCGACTTTGCGCAACGCTCGCCGCGCCAGCAACGGCTCATCCGTCGGATGTTTCAGAATGCCGATTGCGTTGTGGCGCTCGGCCGGCGCGATCGCATGACGCTGACCACACTTCTGGGCGTTGACGAGCGTCGCACGGTCGTTGCCCATAATTGCGTCCCCGATCCCGGGGCGCACGATATTCGCGTCGGCCAGACACCGCTGATCGTATTCCTCGGCCGGTTGAGCGAACGCAAGGGCGTCACGGAGCTTTTGTTGGCCCTGAGCCACCCGCTCATGAAAGAACTCCAGTGGCGGGCTGTACTGGCAGGCGACGGACCTGTCGAGGATTATCGCCGTCAGGCTGACGCCATGGCGCTTTCCGATCTGGTAGAGATGCCCGGCTGGCTCGACGCCGGTGAGGCGCGAGCCCTGTGTGCGCGTGCAGATATCCTGGTTCTGCCTTCGCACGCCGAAGGTCTGGCAATGGCCCTGCTCGAAGGGCTGTCCCACGGGCTCGCGGTCGTCACCACGCGTGTCGGAGCGCATGACGAAGTCATTACCGACGGTGAAACCGGGATTTTCGTGCCCGTCGGAGATCCGAATGCCTTGGCTGCAGCCATGGCGAAACTGGTGACCGATCCAGAAACCTGCATCCGCCTCTCAGTCCGGGGGCGCACGCATTACCTCAACCATTTCAGCATGAAGGCCTACATGCGGTCGCTCGAGAAACTATACGAAACCGTTTCCGCGAAACCTCAAGCAATGGTTGGCGCACGATGACGATTTCCACTCTTCCGCCGGACCGCAATCTTCCGATCTCGCCGATGCGCTATGACCCACGCTTTCAGGTAGAGACCAAGGCGGACAACTTCGATCTGGCATCCATTTACCGTCTCGTTCGCCGAAGAATGATCATGATCATCACGATAACCATGCTGCTCATGGCGCCCGCGGCGATTATGATCTTTGGGCTGAAGCCCACCTACCAGGGCTGGGCCCGGTTGATTGTCCACCAGCCCCTCGCAACATCGCTTGATACGGACGATGCCAACCACAGTGATCTACTTGACGCGAAATCGGAGACTGAGCGGCTTCTATCCAGAAGTATCGCAGAGCGAGTTGTCCGCGAACTGCAGCTTGACGTGCGGGAGGAATTCAATCCAGCGCTGCGGGAGACCTCGTTCATCGAAAGGATCCGGACAAAGGTGCGCGCCCTGTTCGACACAAAAAACCCCACCTCGCCTTTACGGGACAACATCAACGCCATCATCCCGGAATATTTTAGGGCGCTCGGCGTGTGGCATGAAGATAAGAGTGACGTTATCCAGATCAGCTTCAATTCGACTGATCCTGAACTCGCAGCCGCGGTTCCGAACCGGGTCATCGGCATTTACCTCGATGAGCGGAAGGAGAGTGTCCGTGGCCGCCTGGATGCGGCGGAAGAGTGGATACGACAGCGCATCACGGAACAGCAGGTTCGCGCTGACACTTCTCGAGACGCTGCCCGCAACTATCAAGAATCGATGGACGTCGTCTCGAAAGAGGACGCTCAGGAGGAACGGATCAAGTCATTTCTGGAACTCACTGGCCGAGAAGGGAAAATCGAAGAAAGCCGGGTTGAGGTAGAGGCGGCGATCTCGACGCTGGAAACAGCCGATAACGCTTCGGTCGCAGCGCAGAACATCGTCGTCCCCGACAGCATTGCCATAAAGCAACGCGATCTTCGCGGACAGGAACAGGATCTCGCCCGTCTTCTCGAGACATATGACGGCAATGCCGACGCCGTGGTGGAGCTACGTGGAGAGATCCAAGAATCCCGTGCCGATCTCGAACTTGCGACCAAACAATATCTCCAGACAATGCGGATCAAGCTCGTCGCACTTGATCATGAAGCTGAAGCAGTACAATCCAGGTTGGTTGTTGCTAATGAAAAACGCATACGCGATGCGCTGGTGCAGACGGAATTGTTGCGACTTCAGAAGATCGCGGAAAAGGAACAAACGGCACTCGACAAGCTTGAGAACCAGCGCCGTGACCTCGCCGCGAGGGCCCTGCTGCCGGGGGCGGAGTTGGAAGTTTTAACACCGGCTACAGTGCCGCTTGCATCACAGGGACGTGGACGGCTTTCCTATCTGGTGGGCGCCCTCCTGGCCGCAATCTCGGCCGCCATAACGGCCGCTTTCGTGATCGAAATGTGGGACCGGACGGTCCGGAGCTTCGACCAGATATCTGGAATGGCGCGCACGATACCGGCTGGACTTATCCCGCGTCTGGCGCGAAGGGAACATTCGAAGACGATGTTCACACATATACCGGTCCCGATGTTTGACGAAGCAATCCGTACCGTGGTGCTTTCACTCAAGCAGTCCAATGGCGGTAAGTTGCCGAACAGCATCGTCGTTACGTCGGCTCACAGCGGGGACGGCAAGTCGCTTGTCGCGCGATCGCTGGCTATCGAACTTGCCGCCGCCGCGATTCCGGTGCTGCTGGTCGATGGCGACCTTCGGCGGGGAAAACTCGATTCGTTTTTCAGGTCGGAGCTAACGCACGGATTGAACGAATTCCTGAATGGTCAAGCCGATTTCCGCGACATCGTCTACCACCATCCAAGCGGTATCGATTTCATTCCGTCTGGAAATTTCAGTCTCCAGCGGCGCGTCCGTCCGAACGGCCTCGCAGAAATCATCGAGATGGCGGTCGCGGCCGGCCAGGTTGTCATCTTCGACAGCGCGCCTGTGCTCGCCTCGACAGATACCGTGCATTTGACTGCCCTGGCGGAAAGAACACTGGCAATCGTTGGATGGGGAAAGACGAGCCGCCGCGCCGTCGAGTTCAGCCTGCAGCAAATGAAAAGCTCGCGGAACTCGGAAATCGTTGTCGCGATCAACAAGGTAAATCCCGAAAAGCACGCACTGTATAATTTCAGCGACTCGGAGCTTTTTTCAAAATCCCTGATGAAATACTACAAACTCAAAGTGTGAATACATCACACGCACTGATTAAATGCTCATTTTTTGAAATTGCACGAACTACACAGCATAATTTGCTTCTGCATTGGCATCCAAGTTGGAGGACCCATGGATACGAGAATGAGAGAGAACCGAAAAGTTGCGCTGATTACCGGTATAACAGGTCAGGACGGCGCGTATCTGGCCGAAATGCTCTTGGAGAAGGGCTATATCGTTCACGGCCTCAAGCGACGCTCATCGTCCTTCAACACCAGTCGTATCGAGCATCTCTACGAGGATCCCCACATCGAGAATCCTCGCTTTATTCTGCATTTCGGGGACATGACCGATTCAACGAATCTCATCCGTGTCGTTCAGGAAACGCAGCCGGACGAGATCTATAATCTCGCCGCACAGAGCCACGTTCAAGTCTCTTTCGAGACGCCGGAATACACGGCTAACGCGGATGGAACCGGCACTCTTCGGCTACTTGAAGCAATTCGCCTCCTGGGGCTGACCAAAAAGACCCGCTTCTATCAAGCGTCCACCTCAGAGCTCTACGGCAAAGTCCAGGAAGTCCCGCAGAGCGAAACGACGCCTTTCTACCCCCGATCACCCTACGCGGCGGCCAAGCTCTACGCCTATTGGATTGTGGTCAATTATCGCGAGGCATACGGCATGCACGCCTCGAACGGCATTTTGTTCAATCATGAAAGCCCAATCCGCGGCGAAACATTCGTGACACGCAAGATCACCCGGGCGGCGGCGGCGATCCATCTTGGCCTGCAGGAAAGGCTCTATCTCGGCAATCTGGATGCCAAGCGCGACTGGGGACATGCACGAGAATATGTCCGCGGCATGTGGCTGATGCTGCAACAGGACGAACCGGAGGATTATGTCCTGGCGACAGGCGAAACGCACTCGGTTCGTTCCTTTGTCGATAAGGCTTTTGCCAAGGTGGGCATGCCAATTGATTGGCGTGGGAACGGGGTTGAGGAAAAGGGATACGATAAGACATCCGGTCAGTGTGTGGTGGAGATCGATCCAGCTTACTTTCGTCCGACTGAAGTTGATCTTTTGATCGGCGATCCGACGAAGGCGCACACCAAGCTTGGCTGGAAACACGAGACCAGCCTTGATCAGCTGGTTGCGGAGATGGTTCGCGAGGATCTGAAAGTCATGGCACGAAATGTTCCGTCGCTAGGCGCAACCAAAGGCTTTGCTCATGCCTGAGGTGATCTACAGCCTTGCCGGAAAAAGGGTCTATGTCGCGGGCCACCGCGGCATGGTGGGCTCTGCGATCGTGCGGCGTCTCGCTTCCGAGGGTTGCGAGATTTTGACGGCCACCCGCGCCGAGGTCGACCTCAGACGGCAGGAGCAGGTGGAGGCCTGGATGAGTAAGAATCGTCCCGACGCCGTCTTCCTGGCTGCGGCGAGGGTCGGCGGCATTCTGGAGAACGCTACCTATCCGGCCGACTTTCTTTACGACAACTTGATTCTCCAAGCGAACGTCATCCACGCAGCCCATAGAACTCACGTCGAAAAACTGATGTTTTTGGGCTCGTCCTGCATTTATCCGAAATTCGCCGACCAGCCGATCGTGGAGGACTCCCTTCTGACTGGATCGCTTGAGCCCACGAATGAATGGTATGCGATCGCCAAAATTGCCGGATTAAAGCTCTGCCACGCCTATCGCAAACAGCACGGTAGAGATTTCATCTCGGCCATGCCGACCAATCTTTATGGTCCCGAGGACAATTTTGACCTCGGGTCAAGCCATGTCATGCCGGCGCTCATACGCAAGGCGCATGAAGCCAAGGTCAACCAGCAGCAAGAGATCTGCATCTGGGGTACTGGCACGCCGCGGCGCGAATTCCTGCATGTTGACGATTGTGCCGACGCCTGCCTCCATCTCATGAAGACCTATTCCGCCGAAAGTCATGTGAATGTCGGTTCCGGCGAAGACATTTCCATCCTCGAATTGGGACAACTCGTCTCCAAGGTCGTTGGCTTCGAAGGCAAGATCAAGCACGACCTCACCAAGCCAGATGGAACGCCACGTAAACTCTTGAGCATCGACAAGCTTCGCGCTCTCGGCTGGTCTCCCAAGATCGGTCTGAAGGAGGGTATCGAAGACGCCTATCGCTCTTTCCGTGACGGTCATTATCTCGAACGCAGCAACAGGATTATTTCCGGCGACCTGGTCGGCCAAAGCGACATCGGTATTGAGAGAGCCGAGACTTCGGCGCTGCATGCGTCCACGCTCTCTTCGGTCGCACATCATCCTCGCGCATAGCGAATTTGCGCGAGGCACAATGAGCTTTTGTCTCGGGGGGGACGCATATGCGGGGATGGAGCAAACAATGCGACCGGTAGAAATCAGGATTGTAGCGCTCATTTTCCTGATAGTCGTGTGGGCGCTGATTATCGGTGCGGCAATGGATTTTTTCGCGGTCGAGATGCCGATATCGCTTGTCGCTCTATTAAACGGATAACCACGTCGGATGGCTCCACGAGATCGCCTTCGGCCGGGCTGTCGGACGACGATTGCTACGGTAAAGTCGGCAGGCGCGGCCGCACCCACATGCAAACCGTTGCTCGAGCCAGTTTGCCAAACCAGCTCCGACTTTGCCGGGCTGCGCCTTGAGACAGGGTGGTTTCTGGAGCAATAGAATCAGTTAGTTACGCGCATCCACAGGAAAAATTGTTACGAGCATCGACCGGAAGCGTGGTACACAATCGAAATGGTGCTTTAGAACAGGATGATTTTAGGCCCGGTCGGCCTAAAATCTGAATCCTGTTCTACATTAGATAGTTAGAGCATGATGTCATGAGAAAACCGCTCACACTTTTCGGCATCATGCTCCAGGGAAGACGATCATGCGGTATCTTCGATCAGGGCCGCGTCGGCTTCAAACCCAGGACATGGGTGCCCCGCGCGCCAAAACAATTGGCCTCAGGTCCGGTGAAATCGCCGATCGAAATATTCGCGTCATTCTGGAAGCCATCCGCCGCCATGGTCCGTTGACGCGGATGGAGCTTGGCCGGCATAGCGGCCTGTCAGGCCCCGGCATCACCAATATTCTTCGCCGATTGGCCGACCAGAAGCTTGTCACCTCCCATCGCCGCAGCGGTCCCGGTGGCGGGGCGACCGCCACCGAGTTCGCCTTGCGTCCGGAAGGCGCCTTTTCGATCGGCGTCAAACTCCGCCAGCGGCGCGGCGAGATCGTGCTCATCGATCTCAGCGGCCAGGCTCATGATCGGGTCTATTTCAGCCTGGGCCCCACAGACAGGGTCGGCGCGGTGCACGCCGCCGTCAAGGACATCGCCGATCGCCACGCCGCCATGCCGATCCTCGGCCTTGGCATCGCCGCCAACGATTGGACGGACGAGCAAAGCGATCAAATCGCCGCACTGTCGGCGATCGCCCGTCCCTATGCCGAGAACGAGTGCACCGCGAGCCTACTCGCAGAGCGCACGATCGGCAGCTCTACGCGGGAGGGCGGGCTGGCGATGATCATCATCGATGACGACGTTCAGGCTGGTTTTCTCATTCGCGGCATTCCCTATTCCGGCGTCCACGGCAGGGCGGGCAGCATCGGCGAAATGCTGACCGGCCCCGACAATGTCCAGCTGAACACCGTCGTCGGTTTCGAGTCCCTGCGGTCGAGGATCGGCGACCAGGAATTCACGCGCTTGCTGGACGGGGAAGAATTCTCCTCGCCATCATTGTCGCAATGGATACGCGAGGCCGCCGGCCATCTGCTCGACCCGATCATCGCCATGGCCGGCTTTCTTGCGCCCAGCGTCGTCATGATCGGGAGCGATTTGCCACAAGGCGTGATCGAAGCCCTGATCCATCAACTTTCCATCGAGCGGCGCGACACCTCGACGAGGCCGTTGCTGACACCATGGATTTCGCCGATGAAACCGGCGAGCTTCAGCGGCGGCGGGGTGGCACTCGGTGCCGCCCTCCTGCCCTTCCTCAACACTTTACTGCTGCCGCCAGCTTCCGCCTGACGCCATTGCGTATCATGCATCACGCTAGAGCATGATGCCGAAAAGTCTGGGCGGTTTTCGGACGACATCATGCTCTAGCTATCTAATGTAGAACAGGAATCAGATTTTAGGCCGACCGGGCCTAAAATCATCCTGTTCTAGCGCTTCGTCGGCATGGCTGAGATCGGATGCCAGCGCCTTGTCGAGGATCTTCTGGATATTGGCGGCGCGGCGGAACGACGGTTCCTGCGTCCTGCCGGCTCGCACGGCCTGGACGAAACGCTGGTAGTTGGTCTCGACAGGATCGAACGGCACGTCGCTCCAGGTCGCAGTATGCACGTCTTCGCCGAGACAGGCGCGCAGCGTCGATTGTCCCGTATCGTAAATCATCTCGATCGAGCCGGTTTCGCCGTAGACCCTGAGGCGCAACTGATCCATCTGGCCGGCTGCCGTGCGTGTGGCCTGAATCGTGCCGATCGCACCATTGGTGAAATCGACATTCATCGTGAAGCTGTCGTTCGCATCGAGATCATATTCGCCGATCTTGTGGCCTGGCGCCTTGTCGAAGGTTTTCAGCCGCGCGAAGACATGGGCGACGTCGAGCCCCGAACCGTATGAGGCGAAATCGACGATGTGGATGCCGATATCGCCGAGTGCGCCGTTCGATCCATGCTTCTTGCTCAGCCGCCACAGCCATTTGCTTTCGCTCTTCCAGTCGCCCCAGTGTCGACCGACCAGCCAGCTTTGAAGGTGGGAGGCCTCGACATGGCGCACCGCGCCGATTTCGCCGGCGAGCACCATCTGCCGACCTTTCTGCAGCGCCGGCGAGTTGCGATAGGTGAAATTGACCATGCCGACCTTGCCCGATCGCTCGATCGCCTCGGTCATCTCCATCGCCTTGACCGCATCGGTGGCAAGCGGCTTTTCGCAGAAGACGTGTTTTTCGGCGGCGATCGCCTGAAGCGTCGTCGGGTGGTGGATGTTATCAGGCGTGACATTGGCGACCGCATCGAACTCGCCCCAGGCGAGAGCCTCTTCGAGGGAAGTGAATTGATTGGCGATGCCATGTTCGGTGCAAAAGGCAGTAAGCCTTTCCGCAACGACATCGACGCCTCCAACGACGCTGACGCCTTCGATCGCCTTGAATCTCGCGGCGTGCTGGTTGGCCATGCCGCCTGTGCCGAGAATGAGTAACCGCATCTTATCCTCCATGAGTTCGCTTCCGGCTACCGCGCAGCCGGACAAAACCTTTGCCTTGCCATCGCGGCCATCCGCGATCGCCTCGTGCTCTTCTTCAGGAAAATTGCGGATGGATGCGCCACGTGTCCGAAAGGCACGCGCTCCGTCACTTTAATTGGCGCATATCCCTTCCGAAAACCAGCGTGCGCGCTAGCTGCTGTTGAATGTCGCCAGCATTTCGATCCTCCCAAAAGCTCTGGCTTGACATCAAATCAAAGTAACTTAATCTATTTAATGCAGCACGGAAATGAGGAGAGGTCAACTGACCGCCAGGCTGTATTCGTTCCAAATGGGGAGGAGACCCATCATGAAGAGCGCCACCGTCAGCGCATTTGCGCTGAGCACAATGTTATTTTCAGCATCCGTTTCATTTGCCCAGGAACTCGCTACCAAGGACAGGATCGGCTTGGCCGATGCCCCGAAATCCCTCGTCGTCCGTCTGACGAACGACAGTCCGAACAATGCGGATCCGGCGATCGCCGAGGGCTATCAGAAGCTCTTCGTCGATTTCATCAAGAAGCATCCCGACTGGAAACTGCAGATGCAGTTCATGTCGTCGGACATCGGCACCGAACAAGCCAAGATGCTGGAGCAGGCCAAGGCCGGCAATGCGCCCGATTGCGCCGCCGTCGATTCCTTCGTGCTTTCACAGTTCATGGTCAATCACGTGCTTGCGGACTTCACACCCTACTTCTCGAAGGAAGAAGTGGCTGACCTCTTCCCCTTCATCCGCAGCGGCATCACCGACAAAGACCAGACGGTCCGGGCATGGTGGTGGGACACGGACCTTCGGGTGCTCTACCGCAACAAGTCGATCGTCGCGGATGCGCCGCAGACATGGGACGACCTGAAAAAGGCCGCGCTCGCCTCCACCAAGGAAGGAATGGAAGGCGTGCTCTTCAATGGCGGGCGCTGGGAAGGGACGACGTTCGACTGGCTCGCAAATTATTGGGCGCTCGGCGGCAAGCTCGTCGACGACTCCGGCAAGCCGGTCTTCGGCGAAGGCGAGAACAAGGAGAAATTCCTCAAAGCGCTGAATTACTTCAAGGATCTCGTCGATTCCGGCGCAGCGCCCAAGCGCGTCAGCACGATCGCCAATTACGACGACATGAATGCTGCGGCCGCAGCGGCGACGACGGCGCTCTTCATCGGCGGCAACTGGCAATATGCGCAGTTGAAGACGACGCTCGACGCGGACGAATTCAAGAACTGGACCTTCTCGCCAATCCCCGGTCCCAGTGCCGATCAGCGCTCGACCGGCACCGGCGGCTGGACGATCGCCTCCTTCAGCAAGGACAAGGACAAGGTCGAGATGTGCGCCAACCTCGCACGCGAGGTCTATATGGGGCCGGCAAACGCGCTGCAGCAGCAGCTGCCGACCCGCAAATCGCTCTTCGACAAATATGAGGTGTTCTCCACGGAGGCCAACAAGACCTTCGCCGCGGCTCTGGTCGACGGCCAGGCACGCCCCGGTGTGCCGATCTATCCGGAGATCTCCAACCAGATCCAGATCATGATGGGCGACGTGCTCTCCGGGACCAAAAAGCCGGAGGACGCTTTGAATGCCGCCTTCAACGCGGCAATGGAGGCTTACAAGCGCCTGTAACCCCGCGCCAAGCAATCGTAACGCTTCAGACAGCGGCGACGCCTGCCCTTCAGGCGTCGCCGACTTTGCCAAACCCGGACAGAGAGCTAATGAGCCCCATTGCCATCGAGGCTGACAGCCCGCCTCAAAGCAGAACGTTCATGCGCCGTTTCGCCGGCGCGCCCTTGCCCTGGATCATGCCCGTGATCATCGTCATCGGCATTTTCTATCTTTATCCGGTCATCGACGTTTTCAGGCTGTCATTTACCAATGCGACGCTGATCGGCGACAATCAGCAATATACGCTGGGCTCGATCACCAATGCCTTGAGTTCGCCGCAGCTGCCCGACATTTTATGGGCGACGCTGATTTTCGTCGGCGGCAGCGTTATCGGCCAGCAAATTCTGGGCATTGCCGTTGCCGTCGTGGTTATCCGCGGCGAAAAACGCGGCCTGTTCGGCACCACGATCCTGAGAACGACGGCGCTGATCGCCTGGGTCGTCCCCGGCATTGCCGGCGGCATCATCTGGCAGATGCTGTTTTCCGAAGCGCCTTACGGCGCATTGAACAGCATTTTGCGGCTGATGCACATGCCTGTTGTCGCCTGGCTTTCCGATCCCGCAATCGCCCCATGGTCGACGCTGATCTCCAACATATGGCGCGGCACGGCCTTTTCGATGGTCGTCATGTATGCGGCGCTGAAGGCGATCGATCCCTCGCTCTACGAAGCCGCCGAGGTCGATGGCGCAACCGCATCGCAGCAGTTCTTCTTCATTACCCTGCCGCAGCTGCGCGCGGCGATCCTCGTCAATATGATCCTCATCACGATTCAGACGGTGAATACTTTCGATGCGATCATCACGCTGACCGGCGGTGGTCCGGGGCGCGCGACCGAGGTCATCTCGCTCTACGTTTTCAATATCGTCTTTAGAAACTACGATCTATCAGGCGGCAGCGTGCTCTCCGTGCTCATGCTGATCATCAGCCTCGGGCTTGCTTTCGTCTATGCGTCATTCCTACCGAAGGAGGAAGAGCAATGAGCGGACGGACCGGAACGCGGCTCGGCGATGCCTTCAGCTATCTCTTCATGCTGGTGATGTTCATCTTCTTCGCCGGCCCCCTCACCTATCTCCTGTCGATGGCGATGCGTGACAAGCGCGAGATCTATCGCGGCGCGGCGCGCTATATTCCCCAGAATCCCACCATCGACAATTTCATCACCGTTCTGAACAACAGCTATTTCCCGGTCTATCTCTGGAACGGTCTCAAGCTTGCGGCCTTGAGCGGCTTCGGCGTGCTGATCGTAGCACTGCCCGCGGCTTACGCCTTTTCCCGCTTTCAATTCCGCGGCAAGGGCCTGTCGATGATGGGTCTGCTGCTTTTCCAGATGATTTCGCCGCTTGTCATCATGGTGCCGCTCTACCGCTACATGAACCGCCTCGGAATGCTGGACACCCATTTTGCCGTCGTCATGGTCTATATCGCCCTCGGCGTTCCGCTGGCGACCTGGCTTTTAAAGAGCACCGTGGACGGCATTCCGCGCAGCCTCGACGAGGCCGCCATGATCGATGGCTGCAACAGGTTTTCGGTGTTCTGGCGTATTGTTCTGCCCTTGTCGGCGCCGGGCATCGCCTCGGTCTTCATCATCACGGTGATTGCCGGCTGGTCGCAATTCCTGGTGCCTTTCCTGCTACTCACCAAAAATGACCTGATGCCGATCGGCGTCGGAATCTTTAACTTCCGCGGCATGCAGACCGACTCGTCCATCCAGCTTCTCGCCGCCGCCTGCCTGATCTCGGTCGTTCCGGCGATCGTGGCCTTCCTGTCGCTCCAGAGGCTGATCCTCGGCGCAATGACCAGCGGCGCGGTGAAGGGATGAGGGACGGTCAATCTCCATGCGTGAGGAAGGATACGACCCCATGAACCAAACGCTCGGCGCCAGGCTTTCCCCGGATTTGACCGGCGCCAATGTCGAAGATGCAGGCGAGCACAACAGGGCCGTCGTCCTGCGCTGCATCCATCGCCAGGCACCGATTTCACGCGCCGAAATCGCTCGGCAGACGGGTTTTACCAAACCGGCAATCGCCCGCATCGTCGATCGTTTGCTGGATGAGGGCCTGATCATGGAAGCCCGTCGGCGGCATGGGCTGAGAGGGCAGCCGGCGATTGAACTGGAGATCAATCCGGACGCCTGTTTTGCGATCGGCATCAATATCGATCGCGATCATCTGACAGTCCTGGCCGTCGATGCCGTCGGCAATGTCCGTGCCCGCGTGCATCATGAAAAGCGCTTCATCCTGCCGGTAGAATTCCTGCAGCTGACATCAGATGCGATTTCGCATTTCCAGCGCAGCCGGCTGATCGACGACGCGCGCCTGGCCGGCATCGGTCTGGCGATGCCGGATTGGCTTGGGGAGATTTCGCTGCTCGGTAAGCCCAAGGCCTATCAGGAATGGACGGCATTCGATGTGCGCGCGGCACTGGAAAACCTGACACAGCATCCTGTCTTCATCGAAAATGAAGCCAATGCCGCAGCCCTTGCCGAGCTCGATTATGGACTGGGGGCCGAAAGCAGCAGCTTCTTCTACATCGCCATCAATGCCTGCCCCGGCGGAGGTCTCGTGCTTGACGGCAACGGTCATCGCGGCGCCATGGGCCTCAGCGGCGAGATTGGCTGGCTTCCAATTGCCGACGGCAGAGACGAAAAGAGCCAAAAGGTCCAGCTTCTCGGCGAGATATTTTCGCTGTTTTCCCTTTACGATTTTCTTGCGCGGCACGCCGTCGAGGTGAGTGTTCCGCACGACCTCCTGAGCCTGGATGCGCATGGCAGGCGCCTGGTTTCGCAGTGGCTGAAGGAAATGAGCGCGCACCTGGCCGTCGCCGTCAAGCATATCGGCATGATCGTCGATCCCGACGCCGTCCTCGTCGGCGGCAGACTGCCGATCCGCATCGTCGACGAGTTGCTGCGTTATGTGCACGAGCATCTCGACCCCGAGGATACCAACCTGCCCTCGCTTCATCGCGCCTCGCTCGGCGAGGATGCCTCGGCGATGGGGGCGGCGGCCATGCCGATGGCGGCAGCACTGATGCTCGCATCGGCCGACGCGGCTCAACGCACCCGGTCGCCGCTCAAAAACATGGATCGCCTGAACAGCTGAAAACGGCCGGCACGGCCCCAGGCATTTGGTGAAGATGGGAGGATTTTGGTGAAGATCGGCTTTTACACCTCGACATTCAATGATCGCCCACTGGAGGAAGTGGTGGATTTCGCCGCATTGGCGGGGTTCGATGCCATCGAAATCGATGTCGGCGGCCATATCAAAACGCCCGACCGGGTTGAGGCCGCCGTCGCCCTCGCCCGCAGCCGCGGCCTCTTCGTCTCCTCGATCACCTATTTCGGCAATCAGCTCGACGCCGACCGCGACAAGCGCCGGGAGCTTCGGGCGAAAACCGCCGATTTTGCCAAGGCAATCGGTGAGGCCGGCGTCCCGATCTTCGTGATTTTTCCCGGCCGCGACGACAGCGCCAGCGAAGACGCCAATTATGACGACTTCGCCGAATTCGCAATCAGGCTGATCGGAGAGACGCAATCCGCCGGCCTGACCTTCGCGATCGAAAACTGGCCGGGTCCGAAGGACAATTTCATCGGCACGACGCCGAGAGGATGGCAGGAGCTTTTTCGGCGAATCTCGGATCCTCGCTTCGGCTTGGAATTCGACCCGTCGCATCTCATCCGCATCGGCGTCGATCCTTATCAGGCGATGGAAGCAGTGAAGGATCGCATCGCCATCCTGCACGCCAAGGATACGGCGATCGATAAAGATGTGCTGGAGGCTGTGGGGTATCACGGCAAGGGCTGGTGGCAATACAAGCTGCCGGGTCTCGGCCTCATCGACTGGCCGCGCTTTCTGCGCCAGGCGCGTGGGGCCGGCTTCGACGGCACGCTGTCGATCGAGCACGAGGACGCCGCCTATGGCTGGCCCGGCAAGGATTTGTCGGCGCGTAAGGAGGGCGAGCGTCTCGGCCTCGATTATCTCAGAAATGTCTTGAGCAGGCTTTGATAGCGATTTCAGGAGGACTGCAATGGCCCATGTTTCGGTCAACAATGCACGCAAGGATTACGGCGCTTTCAAAGCCATTAAAGGCGTATCGGTCGACATCGGCGACGGCGAGTTCGTCGTTCTGGTCGGCCCCTCGGGCTGCGGAAAATCCACGTTGCTCAGGATGATCGCCGGCCTGGAAGGCATCACCTCAGGGCAGATCCAGATCGGCAGGCATATCGTCAACGAGCTTGCGCCCAAGGATCGGGACATCGCCATGGTGTTTCAGAATTACGCGCTCTATCCGCACATGACCGTTGCAAAGAATATGGGTTTTTCGCTGCGGCTGAAACGAATGCCGAAGACGGAGATCGATCAGCGGGTCGGCAATGCCGCCAAGATCCTCGGCCTGGAAAGTCTGCTGGAGAGATATCCGAAACAGCTGTCGGGCGGCCAGAGGCAGCGTGTCGCCATGGGCCGGGCGATCGTGCGCGACCCGGCCGTCTTCCTCTTCGACGAGCCGTTGTCGAACCTCGACGCCAAGCTCAGAGTACAGATGCGCTCAGAGATCAAGGAACTGCATCAACGGCTGCAGACGACCACCATCTACGTCACCCACGACCAGATCGAAGCCATGACCATGGCCGACAAGATCGTCGTGATGAAGGACGGAGTGATCGAACAGTCAGGCTCGCCGCTGGAATTGTACGACCGCCCCAACAACCTTTTCGTTGCTGGCTTTATCGGCTCACCCGCGATGAATTTCATCAGCGGCAACATGACGCAAGACGGGTTCCGAACCGCCGACGGGCTGCTGCTGCCGAGCGAGCGCCGCCCGGATGATGCCGTGACTTATGGCATCCGTCCCGAGCATATTTTGCTGGATTCCAACGGCATCGAAGTGACGACCGTCGTCGTGGAGCCTACGGGTTCGGAAACGCTGGTTATCGTCCGGTTAGGAACGCAGACGCTCACCTGCGTCTTCCGGGAGCGGATCAGGGCGGCCCCCGGCGAGGTGCTGAGGGTTGCTCCGGTCCCTGATGCCGTTCACCTGTTTGCCGCCGGCGAGCAACGCATCACATCAGGCGAAACCCCGGTGAATTAAGCCGGCCGATTGCCCCTCCCCTTCGGCCGGGTGTCGGCCGGGGGCGCGTTTTCCGCGCCCCCGGCCGCGAAAACTCTTAAGTCTTCAGGCACTACAGCGCAAAGGACGCTGTAACTTGGAATTGCTGCAGCACCGGCCAAGTGCTTGAACCAACGCCGAAAAGGTTAATATGCGTTAACCTTAAAATTCTTGGCTGGCATCGGAGAATCGCGGATAATAACGGTTAGAAGGGCTTTTGGTCCCGAAAATCGTTATCCGAGAGATTGCTGCCAATGAACGCTAGTTTGATGCCTTTGAACAAGGCGCCGTTGCAATTCGAGGATCAGATCCTCGAACATGGCGACGTGATTTCAAAGAAGCTGCATCTGCTCAGCGTGCAGCGCTTTCCGCCCAATGCGAAGAAAACGCTGCGCAACTTCTCCCTGGCGGAGGTCGCGAATTTCGTCGGTGCCTCGCAAAGCACGCTGAAGAAACTCCATCTCGAAGGCAAAGGCCCCTGCCCGCAGACGTCGCCCTCCGGACGCCGCTCCTACACCGCCGAGCAGATGCTGGAACTGAGACGATATCTCGATGTCCACGGCCGCTCCGAAAGCCGCATGTATGTTCCCCATCGCCGCGGCAATGAGAAGCTGCAGGTGCTGGCCGTCGTCAATTTCAAAGGCGGCTCCGGCAAGACGACGACGGCCGCCCATCTTGCCCAGCATCTTGCGCTGACCGGCCACCGCGTGCTTGCCGTCGATCTCGATCCGCAGGCATCGCTCTCGTCCCTGCATGGGTTCCAGCCGGAGTTCGACCAGGCCGCATCCATCTACGAAGCGATCCGCTACGACGGCGAGAAGAAGTCGCTCGCCGACATCATCCACAGGACGAATTTTCCCGGCCTCGATATCGTGCCGGCCAATCTCGATCTGCAGGAATACGAATACGACACGCCGCTCGCCATGGCCGACAAATCGACCAATGAGGGCAAGACGTTTTTCACCCGCATCTCGCGCGCCCTTGCCGAAGTCGACGATCGCTACGATGTCGTCGTCATCGATTGCCCCCCACAGCTCGGTTACCTCACCTTGACGGCGCTGACGGCGGCAACAAGCGTGCTGATCACCATCCATCCGCAGATGCTCGACGTCATGTCGATGGGCCAGTTCCTGCTGATGCTCGGCGGCATCCTGAAGCCGATCCGCGCGGCCGGCGCCGAAGTGAACCTCTCCTGGTACCGCTATCTGATCACCCGCTACGAGCCGACCGACGTGCCGCAGGCGCAAATGGTCGGCTTCATGTCGACGATGTTCCACGAGTTCATGCTCCGGAACCAGATGGTCAAATCGACGGCGATCTCGGATGCCGGGATCACCAAGCAGACGCTCTACGAGGTCGAGCGTTCGTCGATGAACCGGGGAACCTACGATCGGGCGCTGGAGGCGATGGGCTCGGTCAACGCAGAGATTGCCGATCTCATTCACCAGGCATGGGGGCGATGAACTTGTCGGCTGACAAATTCATCGTTTCCTTAAACCGAATCAATTGATTGACCGCAATCGGGGGACGTGATGGCACGAAAGAATCTTCTGGAAGGGCTGGGCGACATGCCTGACGAGGGCGCAGGCGCGCCGAACTATCCGATGCGCGGGGCAGGCCGGTCGCTTGTCCGCTCGCTGGATGAACTGGCCAAACAGGCGGAGAAGTTCCTGGAGGGCGAGGCGGTCGTCGATCTCGACCCGGATGTCGTCGATGTCTCCTTCGTCAAGGACCGCCTGTCCGAGGACGACGAGGAATTCCGCGCGCTGGTCGAAGCGATCCGCGCCCGCGGGCAGGATACGCCGATCCTGGTGCGTCCCCATGGCAAGATCGACGGACGCTATCAGGTTGTCTTCGGCCATCGGCGCCTGCGCGCGGCCCGCCAACTCGGCCGCAATGTCAGGGCCGTCGTCAAGGCGATCGACGATCGGACCCATGTCATCGCCCAAGGGCAGGAGAATTCGGCCCGGGCCAACCTTACCTTCATCGAGCGCGCCCTCTTTGCCAGCCGGCTGGAGGAGCTTGGCTACGACAGGGAGGTCATCTCGACCGCACTCGCCGCCAATGCGGCGTCGATTTCGAAGATGATAACGGTAATGGATCGCATCTCGCCGGAGGTCGTCCAGGCGATCGGCGCGGCGCCCGGCATCGGCCGTGAACGCTGGGTGGAGCTTTCGCTGCTCGCCGGCAAGTCGGCCAATGCGGCCGATATCGCCAAGATCCTGGAAGACGACGATTTTCTTGGATCGCCCTCCGACAAACGTTTCGAAGCGCTCTACACGGCGCTGAACAAAAGCGCCCGGCCGGTGAAGAAAACCCAAGCCGCGGCAGGCAAGGTCAAATGGCAGCCGCGGGACAAGGCAGTTCAGGCAGAAATGAAGAATGACGGCAAGGCATTTTCGCTTTCGATGAAAGCCAGGAATGCCGGCCGCTTCGGAAAATTTCTCTCCAGCAGGCTGGATGTGCTCTATGAGCAATTCCTCGCCGAGGAGAGCAATCAAGGAGACTGAAACCGCAAAAGAAAAAGGCCCCCAAACGACCAGGTCGTGGAAGCCCTTCTCCTATCCTTAAGCAAGACAGAGAATCGCATTTTCACGAATCCCAGTCAAGAGTCCTGCAGCGCCGCCCGTGTCTTTTTCAGACACGCAAGGAACGCTGTAGCGCTTTGAAGCTACGCGCCGTTTGGTGAGCGGATTTCTTTTGCCTGATGAAAGGTGAAGGAAATGGAGAGTGAATGTGTGACGACGCCCTTCGGGCGGCGGCCAATGTCGCTTGCCATGCTGCTGAAACAGCGGCGAGGCGAAGCGATCGAGCCCGGGACGAGACGCAACAAGTGGAAACTGTTCAGATCTGTCTGCGAGGCCCGCGCGCGTCTCGGCGTGAGCGACCGCGCGCTGACGGTGCTCGATGCCCTGCTGACATTTTTTCCCGACGACGAGCTGTCCGGTGGGAAAGGACTGGTCGTCTTTCCCTCGAACGCGCAACTTTGCCTCAGGGCACGCGGCATGGCCGCCGCGACATTGCGCCGGCATCTCGCAGGTCTCGTTGAAGCCGGCCTCATCTCCCGCAAGGACAGCCCGAACGGCAAGCGCTATATCAGGCGCCACAGGGAAGGCGGGCTCGACGAGGCCTATGGCTTCAGCCTGGCGCCGCTTCTTGCCCGCGCCACCGAGATCGAAACGATCGCCGCCCGCATCGCCGCTGACCGACAGATGCTGCGCGCAATGAAGGAGCGGCTGACGATCTGCCGGCGCGATATCGCCAAGCTCGTTTCCGCAGCCGTCGCGGAAGCGGTTCCCGGTGACTGGGAGCGCACCTCTTCGATGTTCCAGGCGCTCCTGCAGCGCATTCCGAGGGCAGCAACGCCCGAAAACCTCTCGCCGGTCCTCGAAGAGCTCGAGACGGCGCGCCGAAACATCATCAACACATTGGAATCGCACGATAAAATACAGATAGCGAGCACCAATGAATCCCAGATTGAGCGCCACATACAGAATTCGAACCCTGAATCCACATCTGAATCTGAACCGGGCTTGGAAACGGGGCAGAAGGCGAACCGAGATTGCGAGCCGAGGGCAGGGCTGGAAAGGTGCGAACCCAGAATGGTGGGGAAGGACGGGGAGGGATCGCGGGCCATCGCCCGGACGAATGCTGCGGGATTGAAATCTTTCCCGCTCGGCATGGTTCTGCAGGCCTGCCCTGACATTGTCGACTATGGGCCAGGCGCCGCGATCGCCAGTTGGCGGGACCTGATGATGGCGGCGGTCGTCGTGCGCTCGATGCTGGGCGTCGGCCCGTCGGCCTATGAGGAAGCGGCGAAGGTGATGGGACCGGAGAACACCGCCGCCGTCATGGCCTGCATTCTGCAGCGGGGAGAGAGCATCAACTCCGCCGGCGGTTATCTCAGGGACCTGACGCGACGCGCCGAACGCGGCGAATTCGCGCTCGGTCCGGTGCTGATGGCGCAGTTGCGCACGAGGGGCTCATCTCCCTCGCACCCCGCTCAGGCAGCATTGCGATAGGCCCGCGTGCCGGACGCCGCCCTGCCCAGTTCGAACTGGGTAACCAGCTCGCGCAGGCGCTCGGCCTCGCCGGCAAGCGTGACGCTGGCGGCTGTGGTTTCCTCCACCATTGCGGCGTTTTGCTGGGTCACCTGGTCGAGCTGGTGCATGGCCGCATTGACTTCCGACAGGTTGGTAGACTGTTCGCGCGCCGCGCCTGCCAGTGCTTCCATGAACCGATTGATATCGACGATGAAGCGGCCGATATCACCAAGTGCTGCGCCGGTCTGGTTGACCAGTTCGACGCCGGTGGTGACCTTGGCGGACGACCGCCCGATAAGGTCCTTGATCTCCTTGGCGGCCTGGGCCGAGCGCTGTGCGAGTTCGCGCACCTCCTGGGCGACAACGGCAAAACCCTTGCCGGCCTCGCCGGCCCGGGCAGCCTCGACACCAGCATTGAGCGCCAAGAGGTTGGTTTGGAAGGCAATCTGGTCGATGACGCTGATGATGTTGTTGATCTGCTTGGACGATTCCTCGATCTGCCCCATGGCATCGACTGTCTGGGCCACGACCTTGCCCGAGCCTACGGCGCTGCGATTGGCACTGTCGGCGACACCGCGGGCCTCTTCGGCGATCTTGGAGGCTTCGTTGACCTTGGCAGTCACGGCGCTGAGCGCCGCGGCGGTCTGTTCGAGCGTCGCCGCCTGCCGCTCGGTGCGGCCGGAGAGTTCGTTGGAGCCGTTGCTGATCTCGCGAGTGCCGGAATTGATGATCGATACGCTTTCGGAAACGGAAAGGAGCGTGCCGCCGAGCTGCTCGACGGAGGCGTTGAAATCATTTCGGAGGGGCTCGAATTCCGGCGCGAACCGGTCCAAGAGCTTGAAGGCGAGATCGCCCTCCGCGAGCCGCTTCAGCCCGGCCGCGAGACCCGACGTGGCAACCGTCAGCCGCTCGGCCGCGCTCGCCTCCGCCTGCTCCTGGTCAGCCAGCCGGTTTGCTTCCGCCAGCCGCCGGTTTTCCGCGGCTTCGCCTTCGAGCCGGGTGCGGGCGATGGCGTTCTGGCGGAAGACTTCCACCGAGCCCGCCATCAGGCCGATCTCGTCGCGGCGCCCCGCATAGGGGATCGCCTTGTCCGTCTCGCCGCTCGCGAGCTCCTGCATGGAGTGCGTGATGCGCTGGATCGGGCGCGACACGTGCCGGGCGATGGCGATCAGTATGCCGAGACCGATGATGGCGGCAAGGCCCGCCAAGGCCAATTCGATTTCGATCTTCGTCTCCAACGCGCTGCCGGCGTCAGCCACACTCTCCGTCGCAATCTGATCGACGATGGCATTGACGGCGGCAATTCCGGTCAGGATCGCCTGCTGCGAACGCGCCAGCTTTTCGGCCGTCGGGACCTCTTCCGCCTGCTGCAGTCCAAGGCTGATCCTGACATTCTTATCCCAGACCTCATGCGCCTGGCGGAGCGATCGTACCCCCTCGGTCAGCGAAGCGGCGAGATCGATGCGGCCAAGCTCATCGAGCGATTGCGAGAGCACGCTGTCGGTCGCGTCAAACTCGGCCTTGACCTCGGTCGCCGGCACGAAGTTCGTCATCGACAGCACCCGCTCGACCACCGATGTGGCTTGCCGGAACTGCTGTTCGATATGAGCGGAGGCCAGCTTGGCGTTCACCGCCTCCTGCACCACCGCGGCGACCCGGGTCTGGCCGGTGACCGCCTGGTAGCCGATCAGGAATGCGCTGCCGAAGCCGACGACGATCGTTGCCACCATCGGCACGAGAATCTGCATGCGTATCGAGAGTTTCATTGCCTGCACCTCAGTTCGGCAGCGTCGGCAAGGGGATGTCTTGCTTTTCCGCGGTCAAAGTTCCCAGAAAGGCGATCAAATCTTTGCTCTCCTCTTCCGTCAGCAGGAAGGGCGACATCGCCGGATCGAGCGACGGACGGCTGACGCCGCCGCTTTCATAATGGGCGATCACCTCGTCCATGCTCTTCAGGCTTCCGTCATGCACATAGGGACCACGGTAGAGCGTGTTGCGCAGGCCGGGTGTCTTGAAGGCGTATTTATTGTTCGGGCTGCTCGCGTCGATCTTGTAGCGGCCGATATCGTCGCCTGGCAGACCGATGTCATGGAATTTGTTGTCGGTGAAATTCCAGCCCGTGTGGCAGGAGGAACAGCCCACAGTGCCGGTGAACAACTCAAAGCCCCGCTTGGCGCTGTCCGAAACCGCCTTCTCGTCGCCATCCACCCAGCGATCGAACGGCGACCAGTTGGAAACCACCGTCCGCTCATATGTGGCGATCGCCGTCAGCAGGGTCTCCTTGCTGATGCCCTTGTCGGGAAACACCTCACCGAACCAGTTCTTGTAATCGGGTATGCCCTGCATTTCGATCACGGCGTCGTCGAGCTTTCCGTTCATTTCGGCGGCAGCGGTGATCGGACCTGCCGCCTGCTGCTCCAGGTTCGGCGCGCGCCCGTCCCAGAAGAAGGGCGACACCCAGGCAACGTTCAGAACCGTCGGCGCCTGGCGCGCCAACGGGGTATTGGCGGCGCCGATCGGCGTCGTCACCGGCGTCTCGAAGCCGAAGGAAGGATTATGACAGCTGGCGCAGGTCATGTTCTTGTTGCCGGAAAGCCGGGGATCGAAGAACAGCATCTTGCCGAGCGTCGCCAATTGCGGGGAATAGGCCGTCACCCCCTCGAAAGGGACCGTCAGCGGTCTTTTATAGGCGGAAAGATCCGCGGCCGCGCTGGGCTGGACTGCGGCCAATGCGAAGAGGGAAGCTGCAATCAGGAGACGCGTCATTCTAGCAGGTCCGGAGAACGTTTCTGGCTGATGCTAAAATTAGCGCAATTGCATTAATGGTATGTAAAGCAAAATATATTTGAGGCCGACGTGAAGATTTTGCCAGCCAGCATTGCAATGCGGATATTTATCCCAGCGAAATACAATACCAGGTCTACTTATATCGATGTTGCGGATGCACGAACGACTTAAAGGAAGCCGGATATGGGCAAACCCAATGTCATCCTGCTCTGGCCGACGCGCCCTTCTTGCCGAGAAGAGCTGCGCGGATCTGTTCGCTCTTGCTCAGCAGGGGAAGGGGAACCGGTACTGGCGCTTCGGGCGCTTCGGCCTTGCCGGTGCTCTGCTTGAGACTCAGGAAGCGTTTTTGCGCGACCAGCCGGTCTTCGGGCGTCATTGGTTCGACGGGTTCGCCCTCGAGGCCGTGGCGCATGGAATCGGGCTGGGCGCTTGCAAAATAGTAGCGCCGGCAGTGAACATAGGCGGCGGTCGCCCGACGCAGCGTCGTCACGCCGGCTTCGGGCTTCAGCAGCGGACGCAGTTCGTTGAAAAGGCCGACGGCAAAGGGAAGGATCGGATCTCCTGCTTTGGCCGGAAGGACGGCGACCGACCGGATCAACAGCATGTTGATCGCGGTTGCCTTCTCAACGTCGAGCTCGGTTGCCGCAATCGGTCCGCGGCTGATCTTCCAGGGCTTGTCCATGCGTCCTCCATATAACGTCCATAGCGACCGACTATGATGGTATTTTGACGAAAAGGGCGAGTAACGGACGTGGCACATCGTCGGTCCGGCTGCAAGCCGCACTGAAGCGGTGCGGCAGCCCTGTGGCGAAATGCCGTTTCCTGGGTTGATGTCGCTCGGTGTTTTCGGAATGCCGTTTCATCTAATCGTTTTTATCGAGCAATATGCATTGACCTCCAGCATCGATTACAGTCCTTATCCGCGCCCAAGATAGAGTGACCGGCCGCGGGGAGGATGTATGCGGGTTTTCTCGAGTATTGACGAGCTGCGCCACACGCTGGATGCGCTGAAGCGGCAGGGGAGGACTGTCGGCCTCGTTCCGACGATGGGCTATCTTCATGCCGGTCATATGGAACTCGTCTCGCGCGCGCGCGCCGAGAACGACATCGTCGTCGTCTCGATTTTCGTCAATCCGCTGCAGTTCGGCCCGGCCGAAGACCTGAGCAAATATCCGCGCGATCCGGAACGCGACGCAGCCATGCTGAAGCAGGTCGGGGTCAATTTCCTTTTTTCGCCCGACGTCGAGGATATGTATCCCCAGCCGATGCTGACCGTCGTCGACGTTCCCGATCTCGGACACGAGCTCGAAGGGGCGGTCAGGCCTGGGCACTTTGCCGGTGTCGCCACCGTCGTCAACAAGCTCTTCAACATCGTGCAGCCGCAGACCGCCTATTTCGGAGAAAAGGACTATCAGCAGGTCGTCATCATCAAGCGCATGGTGGATGATCTGGCCGTGCCGGTGCGGGTGATATCGGTGCCGACGGTTCGGGACGGCGACGGCCTCGCATTGTCGTCGCGCAACGTCTATCTCAGCGAGGCGGAGCGGCGTGCCGCGGTGATCGTGCCTCAGACCCTCGACGAAGCGGAGCGTCTCATCGCCGGCGGCCTGACGGATCCAGCTGAACTCGAGAAAAAGCTCAAGGCGTTTCTCGGTCGAGAGCCTCTGGCAAAGCCCGAGGTCGTTGCCGTCAGGGATGCTTCGACGCTGCAGCCGGTCGCGTCGATCACAGAACCCGTCGTCGTGGCGCTCTTCGTTCGGCTCGGCACGACACGGCTTCTCGACAACCGGGTCCTCGGGGGTAACAGAGTGATCGGCGGGCGGGGCTTGCCGGGAAAGGGAGTGACCAGATGAGTGCGGCCGGAATTCAAAAGCGCCTTACGCCAGCCCGCATTTTAGCAATGAAGGGCGGCAAACCGATCGTCTGCCTCACCGCCTATACGACGCCGATGGCGCGGCTGCTCGATGAGCATTGCGATTTGCTCCTGGTCGGGGATTCGCTCGGCATGGTGCTCTACGGCATGGAGAACACCATTGGCGTCACGCTCGACATGATGATCGCACATGGCAAGGCGGTGATGCGCGGCGTCGGCAAGGCTTGCGTCGTCGTCGACATGCCGTTCGGCAGTTATCAGGAATCGAAAGAGGTTGCCTTCCGCAACGCCGTCCGCATCCTGCAGGAAACTGGCTGTGATGCCGTCAAGCTGGAGGGGGGCGAAGAGATGGCCGAGACCATCGCCTTTCTGACGAAGCGAGGGGTCCCGGTGATGGGGCATATCGGCCTGATGCCGCAGCAGATTAATACCGCAGGCGGTTATCGTTCCGTCGGCCATTCCGAACACGAGACGTCGAAGATCCGGCGTGACGCGCACGCCATCGGCGGCTCGGGCGCCTTTGCCGTTGTCATCGAGGGCACGGTGGAACCGCTCGCCCGAGAGGTGACTTCAGCCATGCACATCCCGAGCATCGGTATCGGCGCCTCCTCAGCCTGCGACGGCCAGGTTCTGGTCTCTGACGACATTCTCGGGCTCTTCAACGATTTCACGCCGCGTTTCGTCAAACGCTACGACGAGCTCGGCAAGCGGGTCACCGAGGCTGCCGCCGCCTATGCCGCCGAGGTGCGATCGCGAAAGTTTCCGGCAGCAGAGCACACGTTCAAGCGGCGATCCTGAGGACATCCGGCCATCACCGTGCGACCTGTCGTTCGCGCATAATGTCGGCCGACCGGCGAACCGCCTCGGAGACCTGCAGGAGCTGTTTGGCCATGGGGGTCGAATTGCGCCAGACCATGCCGATCGTTCGCGACGGCTGCGGAGACTGGAAGCGGGAGATCGAAACGTGCGCCGAGCGCGTTTCCACAGGAACCGCCATCTCCGGGATCAATGTGATGCCGATGCCGGCGCTGACCATCTGGACCAGGGTGGAGAGCGAGCTGCCTTCCATGACTTCCCGGGGGCGGGCCGACCCGATCTTGCAGAACGACAAGGCCTGGTCGCGGAAGCAATGGCCTTCTTCCAGCAGCAGCAACCGCATTTCGCGCAGCGCCTCGCGTTCGGGCACCGGCTTGCCCTCGTCTTCTGGCCGCCGCACCAACACGAATTCTTCCTTGAAGAGCTCGAGCTCGGTCAGCGACGGTTCCGACACGGGCAAGGCGACGATTGCCGTGTCCAACTGGCCTTGGGTAAGCTCCTGAACAAGCTTTGCCGTCTGCGTCTCGCGCACCTCGATCTGAATTCCGGCGAAAGTTTTGTTCAGATCGTTTATGATGACCGGCAGCAGATAAGGCGCGATGGTCGGTATGATACCGATGCGCAGCCGCGTCAGGAAGGAGTCGCTGGAGGCGCGCGCCAGCTCCCCCAGCTCGTCCACGCCGCGCAGGATCGCGCGGACCTTGAGAGCGAAGGTCTGGCCGAAGGCCGTCAGCTTTACTTCACGCGCGCTGCGCTCGAAAAGCGCGCTGCCCAACTCCTGCTCAAGTTCTTTGATCTGCATTGAGAGTGCCGGCTGGGAGATGGCGCAGGCGTCGGCAGCGCGCCGGAAGCGGCCATCCCTCGCCAGGGCTTCAAAATAACGCAGCTGTTTCAAGGTCAGGTTCTTCATAAGCTCAGCTTATCGCAGCAATCAGTAAATCCAACTTAAAATTATCATATGCTTCCGATATGAAGACAGCAAGGGAGAGCGGGGCGCCCACTCGGCTCAACGTTTGAATGGCAGACAGATCAAGCAATGAAGGAGACAATCATGGACAACCCCGCTGACAGCACAGGCAAATGTCCTGTTGCGCATCACAAGGCTCCAGCCGCCCGGTCGAACCGTGACTGGTGGCCGAACCAGCTGAACGTGCAGATTCTTCACCACAACTCCGGCCGCGCCGACCCGCTCGGCCAAGCCTTCGATTATGCCGAGGAGTTCAAGAAGCTCGATCTCGAGGCGCTGAAGCAGGATCTTCATGCGCTGATGACGGATTCGCAGGATTGGTGGCCGGCCGACTTCGGACATTACGGCGGCCTGTTCATCCGCATGGCCTGGCACAGCGCCGGCACCTACCGCATCACCGACGGCCGCGGCGGCGCCGGCCAGGGCCAGCAGCGTTTTGCGCCGCTCAACAGCTGGCCTGACAATGCCAACCTCGACAAGGCCCGCCGCCTGCTGTGGCCGATCAAGCAGAAATACGGCAACCGCATCTCCTGGGCCGACCTTCTGATCCTCACCGGCAACGTCGCCTTGGAATCCATGGGCTTCGAGACCTTCGGCTTTGCCGGCGGCCGTGCCGACGTGTGGGAGCCCGAGGAACTGTTCTGGGGTCCTGAGGGAACCTGGCTGGGCGACGAGCGCTACAGCGGTGAACGCCAGCTGGCAGAGCCACTCGGCGCCGTGCAGATGGGTCTCATCTACGTCAATCCGGAAGGCCCTGGCGGCAATCCCGATCCGATCGCTTCGGCGCGCGACATCCGCGAAACCTTTGCCCGCATGGCGATGAACGACGAAGAGACCGTGGCGCTGATCGCCGGCGGCCACACCTTTGGCAAGACGCATGGCGCAGGCGATCCGTCCCTTATCGGCGCCGAGCCGGAAGGCGGCGCGATCGAGGATCAGGGCCTCGGCTGGAAGAGCTCGTTCGGCAGCGGCGTCGGCAAGGATGCCATCACCGCCGGTCTGGAAGTGACTTGGTCGCAGACGCCGACCAAGTGGAGCAACTACTTCTTCGAAAACCTCTTCGCTTTCGAGTGGGAACTGACGAAGAGCCCGGCCGGCGCGCATCAGTGGCAGGCCAAGAACGCCGCCGCCTCCATTCCTGATGCCTATGATGCCTCGAAGAAACATCTGCCGACCATGCTGACCAGCGACCTGGCACTGCGTTTCGATCCGGTCTACGAGAAGATCTCGCGCCGCTTCCTCGAAAATCCAGATCAGTTCGCCGACGCCTTCGCCCGCGCCTGGTTCAAGCTGACCCACCGCGACATGGGACCGAAGGTCCGTTACCTCGGCCCTGAAGTGCCGGCCGAAGACCTGATCTGGCAGGATGTGATCCCGGCCGTCGATCATCCGCTGGTCGACGACAAGGACATCGCCGAGCTGAAGGCAAAGGTGCTGACAACCGGTCTTAGCGTGCAGGAACTGGTCTCGACCGCCTGGGCGTCGGCCTCGACCTTCCGCGGTTCCGACAAGCGCGGCGGCGCCAATGGCGCGCGCATCCGCCTTGCCCCGCAGAAGGACTGGGACGTCAACCAGCCGGCACAGCTCACCAAGGTGCTCGGCGTTCTTGAAGGCATCCAGAAGGACTTCAACGCTGCCCAGACCGGCGGCAAGAAGATCTCGCTCGCCGACCTGATCGTTCTCGCCGGTGCTGCCGGTGTGGAGAAAGCGGCAGCCGCCGGGGGTCATCCCGTCAGCGTGCCGTTTACGCCGGGCCGCACGGATGCATCGCAGGAACAGACCGATGCTGCCTCCTTCGCTGCCCTTGAACCGCGCATCGACGGCTTCCGCAACTATGTGAACGGCAAGCGCCTGCAGTTCATGAAGCCGGAGGAAGCCTTGGTGGATCGCGCCCAGCTTCTGACGCTGACTGGACCCGAAATGACGGTCCTCGTCGGCGGCCTGCGAGTCCTGAAAGCCGGCACGCCCGATCATGGCGTCTTCACCTCCGGCCCGGAAACGCTGACGAACGACTTCTTCGTCAACCTGCTCGACATGGCCACGCAGTGGTCGCCCGCAGCTGGCAAAGAAGGCGTTTACGAAGGCCGCGACCGCAGTACGAACGCAGTCAAGTGGACCGGCACCCGCGTCGACCTGATCTTCGGCTCGCATTCGCAGCTTCGCGCCTTTGCCGAAGTCTACGGCCAATCCGACGCCAAGGAGAAGTTCGTGAGAGACTTCGTCGCGGCCTGGACCAAGGTCATGAACGCCGACCGTTTCGACCTCGTCTGATCGGTAAGCATTCCCCCGGGCGCAGCTTCGGCTGCACCCGGGCATTTCTTTCTTTATGGAATGCCGCGCATCGGGAACTACCGCCCGACCATCCAATCCTCGACGCGCAAGCCATCCACGCGCCGGAACTCCCCGACATTGTTGGTAATGACAAACAGATCCCGGGCCTTCGCCTGGGCGGCGATCAGAACATCGTAGGGACCGATTGGCCTTCCCTTTGCCGCCAATGCCGCGCGGATCTCGCCGGCGGCCAGCGCATCCTCGCGTTCGAAACCAATGGCTGGGAAATCCGCCATGAACAGGCGCAGGGTCTCAAGATTGTAGGAAATTTTCGCGCTCCCATAGGCGCCGTAATAAAGCTCGTGCATCACGATCGTCGACAGTCCGATCGATCCCTCGTCGCTCTCAATCACGCGGCTCAAGAGTATGTTGGACTTCCGGCCGATCAAAGCGATCACTGCATTGGTGTCGACGAGATGGGTGATCACTTGAACAGGTCCTGTAGCCCAGGCCTCTCCTGATCCTCCGGCTGCCCGCGTCCTTCCGCCATGAAATCGTCACTGAAGCCGCGCTCCAAGGCGCTCTGCAACGACGCCCAGCGCCTGCCGTGATCGGTCCGCGGCCGCAGGATTATGGCATCGCCTTCCCGCGTCACTTCTACCTGGTCAACGTCGAAACGGAATTCCTTCGGCAGACGAACCGCTTGTGAATTGCCGGATTGAAACACTCGTGCATATTGCGGCATAGGAGCCTCCGCGATTTGTATATATTAGAACGTATATACGCGGTGCGCCATGTTTTTAAAAGAAGGAGAAGGCGTGCCAGGCACACCCCTCCTGTGTCATGCCGGCTCCGTGCCTCGAGCATCTGCCATCGATCGATGACAGATGCTCGAGGCACAAGCCGCGCACAACGAATATGCAGTCAGCAGTAGGAGACCCCGTGTGGGGTGAACACGGGATCTCCCTGCCGGACCAATAAGTCGATGAAACCTTACTTCTCCGGCATCATCGACGAGTGGTGCGAGGTGATCAGCCAGGTGCCATCCTTGAACTCATAGGTGTAGGTATAGCGGGCCGGCACCTTCGAACCGTCCTTCAGCGCGAATGTATAGGTGCCGGTATCGACTGCCCAGTTGCAGCCGGTCTTGATGTCGCGGCTGTCGATGTGGCCCTTGGGCTCCTTCGCCAGGAAGTGCTCGAAATAATCGATCCGTTCCGCCTGGGTCAGGCGAGGTTTGTCGGACAGGGTGGCGAGAAGCACGGAATCCTCGCTATAGTTCTTTGCGACTTCCTGCGGGCTCAGCGTCGCCAGCGACGTATTCCAGCGGTCGAAAAGCTTTGCCACTTCCTCCTCGCTGACTGGCGCGCAAGTCGCCGTTTCGGCCGCTGCCGCCGACTGGACCTGAACGAAACCGAGGACGAGGGCGGCAGCGATGATCGTACGCATGTTTGACTTTCCTTTATGGCGGCTCCAGCGGACATCGCATCGGTCAACCGCATGACCAATATCTAAGCGGCCGGCGCTGCGGCCCCATCTGCCGGGTGGCTCCGATCCGATTTGCCGAACGGCATAGATGACATTCCCACCGGAATGACTATCGTGCCCGCGTCATTCATTTCAGGAGCAGTCCCGTTGGGTCTGGAGCATAACACAGATACGGCGCATTCGCCTGATGTCGCGGAGATGAGAGCCCTTTACAGCGCGGGCGGCACGTCTGCGTTTCATCATCGAAGTGCGGAACCTTCTCGACACACACGCCTTCGAAACGGCCGCCCCAGAGGTCTTGTCCCGGCTTGCCGATTTCGCCGGACGGCCGCTTGCCAGGCTCGTCTTTCCGCCCTTGCAGGGAGAGGCGCCCGTGCAGCTTACGGTCGTGCAATCGAGGAGCTCGGAAAGCGACGGCATCCTGTTTGCCTCGCAGGATGGTTCCGCTCTCCATCTGACGCTCATCGGTCCTTCGAGGGCGCGCGCATACGATGCCGACGACCGGCAGACCTTGGAGGTGGTGGCGGGCCAGCTCGCCGACGCCTGCAATCTCGAACGTCAGGCGGCAGAAAAGCAGGCGCTGCTCGGCGATCTCGAACGGCAGCGCAGCGAGCTTGCCGCCCTGGTCGCGCAGCTGATCCAGGCACAGGAGCAGGAGCGGCAACGGGTGGCGCTCGATCTGCATGACGGCTCGGCGCAGCCGATCCTGGTTCTCACCGCCGACGCGACCTTGCCGACGCGCAGGCGGGCGCTGTCCCTCGGCGCCAAGGATTTCCTGACGAAACCCTTCGATGCGATCGAGGCGGTCCTGCGAATCTTCAACCTTCTTGAAACTCGCATTCTGACGTTGGAGCTCGCCAGACACGGGCTGGCGACGCCGAAGTCGGAACGGCCGTGGGTCGATCCACCCTTATCTTGAAGGGGCGTTGGCCGTCGGCGGCGGTTTGCGCGCTCGCGCGTCAGGCGAGCAGCACCTTACCGCCCGTCCGGAAGGGAAGGGCGGATTGCAGCGCCTGGCGGATATTTTCCAAGGGAAAAACCTCCCGCACCTCGGTCGCGATGATCTTCGAGGCGATCTGCGCCGCCACGTCGCAATAGGCGTGCTGGACGTCGCCCATGGCTTCGGAATGAACCCATTCGCGGAGATGGAAAAACGAAAAAGTCATATCGGGATGGGAGGCCCAGAAGGAATTCGGGATGCTTTGGCCTGAGAGCAGGCCGTAATGCACGAAGTGCCCGCCCGGCCGTAGCGCGTCGGCGAGCAGGCCGGCGCGGGCGCCGCCGACGCAGTCGAGTACCGCGTCGAGCCCATGCCGGCCGGCAAGCCCCGCGGCCAGGTCGCCGTTCGCCCTGTCGATGATCACGGCCTCGAGACGACCGTGGAGGCGCTGGAGGGATTGTTCGCTGCGGACGATCGCCACCGGTTCCACGCCGCCGGCATTTGCCAAGCCGATCAATATCGATCCGATCGAAGAGGCGGCGGCATTGACGGCGATGCGCATGCCCGGCCTCAGCCCGATCTTCTCCTGCAGCATCAGCCAGGCCGTCATCGGGTTGACGTAGCTCGTCGCGGCTTCGAAGTCGGAGAGCGCCTCCGGCACACGGAGACACCAGCTGGGATCGGTATCCTTGAACTCCTGCCATCCACCGGCGCTGCGCACCGGCAGTACACGCGTTCCCGGGGAAAGGCCATGAACCTCCTCGCCGCACGCTTCGACCACGCCGAAGGCTTCGAAGCCGGGGATGAACGGCAAGGTCGTCCGCCCCGCATAGGCGCCTGAAATGGTGATGATATCGGACGGATTGATCGAACGCGCGAGCAGGCGCACCCGGACCTGATCGCGCCGCAGCGTCGGCAGTGCGGTCCGTTCGATCTCGACGACATCCTGGGCCGGCCCGAATTTTCGCACGACCGCCTGATATTGCATTGCATCCCCCAGACAACAGCGGTTAGAACAGCCCACCAATTTTCGGTGATCGAATGAGTGTTGACGACAGGCCTTTAGCATCCTTCCGGGTGTCGATGCGAGACATCGACATCTATGGTCATGTCCATAACTCGGTTTACCTCGACTATTGCGAGGATGCTGTCGTCGAGTTCCTGCGGCACCGGCAAATTCTCAGCCACTTCCGCCACACCTCCTCGGGTGTGGCCTATCACGTGAAGAAGGCGGAGATCACCTTTCACAACCCCATCGACGTCGATGATGTCGTCGAGGCCAAGGTGGCTGTCGAGAAAATCGGGCGCACGAGCCTCTCCTTTGCGATCGAACTGTTTCGCCGGCGCGATGGCGCTCATTGCGCCTCGGCCGGGCTCGTCTGGGTCTGCGTCGGCCTCTCCGACAGCCGCCCGACGCCAATTCCCGACGCCACCAGGGCCGCTTTAGGCTGACGGCCGATCTTCAAACCAGCGGGTGTCCATGCCGATCCATGCGCAGCTTCTTCGACATGCAACGGAAAGGCCTGACAAGCCGGCCCTGGCGATCGACGGCCGCTCCCTGCGCTACGGCGAACTCTCTTTACGCGCCAAGGCGATTTACGGTTTTCTCCAGGAATTGCCGCACTCGACCCGCCGCACGCTCGATCTGCCCGGCGTGGAGAAACTTGCGGCCCTCAGCCTTGGCAACCACATCGGCTTTGCCGAATATTTCATCGCCGCCACCGCCTGGCCGCATGCCGCCGCGGTCATCGACCCGATGATGCCGCCGGAAAGGATCGAGCGCATCATCGAGCGGCTGGCGCCCGACGTGCTCATCGTCGACGACGAGGCGAGCCCGAGCGCCGAGATCGGCCGCAGGCTCGGCATATCAGTCATCACCGCCGGAGCGGAGCCCTTCGATTTCACCGAGACGGAAGGCGATCTGCCTGATGATGCCGAGGGCATCTTCCTGATCGGCTTTACCTCAGGCACGACAGCCGAGCCGAAAGCCTATTATCGCTCGCGCGGGCAATGGCGCCGGAGCCTTGATCGCGGACGCGTCATTTTCGAACTCGAAGATGCTCCGTCCACCATGTGCCCCGGCGCCCTGGCGCATGGGTTGGCGCTTTACGCCATGGTCGAAGCCTTGGATGCCGGCGGCACCTTTTATTCGGTGAGGAAATGGGATGCCGAGGCCGTCGCGCGCACGCTCTCGGCCGAAGAGATCGAGCGGCTGGTCGCCGTGCCCACCCATATAGCCGGCATATCAAGGGCCTGGGCCGCCAAACCGGCTCTGACATCCCTGCGCGATGTCCTGACCGCCGGCGCAAAATTGGACGTGAACGGGGTCGAATCCATGCGCCGTCTTTTTCCGAAGGCGCGCATAAGGGAATATTACGGCGCATCCGAAATCGGTTTCATGACGGTCTCGACGCTCGTCGGCGGCGCGGTCGATTTTCCGATCGATCGGGTGGGACAAGCCTATCCCGGCGTGGAAATTTCCATTCGCGACCCTGATGAAAACAACGTCGGGACCGATGTGCCGGGAACCATATTCGTCAGGAGCGACCTGATCGCCGACGGCTATCTCTGGGGTGACGACGGTCAGGCATTCCGGGTCACCGAGGCGGGAGCGACGGTCGGGGACCTCGGCGAACTCGATGAAAACGGCATGCTGCGGGTGATCGGCAGGGCAGGCGGCATGATGATATCCGGCGGCAATAATGTTTATCCCGCCGAAGTCGAAAGCGCCCTAAAAGCTTGCCCGGGGGTCGACGATGCCGTCGTCTTCGGGCTGCCGGATGCCTATTACGGCCAGCGGATCGTCGCGGTCGTGTCGGGAGAGGCGACAGATCCAAAAATCCTGGCCGATTATTGCGCGGATAAGCTCGTCAGGTACAAGATCCCCAGGCAATTCTACCATATCGGATCCTGGCCGATGACGAGCAGCGGCAAGATTGCCAGGGGGCACGTGGAAACGGCTGTGATCTCGGGAGACGATCTTGTCCTACGCCTATCAGCCTGACGAGGATTGGCAGCCGGTCGTGGTTGCCGCTTACCGCACGCCGATCGGGCGGGCTTTCGGATCGCTTTCGACAGTTGCGGCGGAAGACCTGCTCGCGCCGATCATCCGTCGGATCCTTTCCGAAACGGCAATTGCGCCCGACGTTATAGACGACGTCCTGGTCGGTAACGCCGCCGGCGGTGGTGGCAACATCGCGCGGCTGGCGGCACTCGCCGCAGGCCTGCCCATGGCGGTTCCGGGTGTGACGATCGACCGGCAATGCGGTTCAGGCCTGGAAGCGATCATCATGGCCGCCCGCCTGATCCAGGCGAAAGCGGGCTGCTGCTTTCTGGCCGGCGGCGTCGAGAGCGTCAGCACCGCGCCATGGCGTGTCGAACGACCAAAAGCCAATGGGGCACTACCGCGCTTTTATGGGCGCGCCCGGTTTTCGCCTGATGCCGTCGGCGATCCTGAGATGGGAATTGCCGCCGAAAACGTCGCCCGTCAATTCGGCATATCGCGGCAGAGACAGGATGAATTCGCGCTCCGCAGTCACCAGCTCGCCGCCGCGGCGGCCGATGCCGGCATCTTTCGGCCCGAGATCGTCGAAATCTCCACCGGCCACGGACTGGTCGAACGCGACGAATGCCCGCGCCCATCCACATCGCTCAAGGCGCTCGCAAACCTCCGGCCGGTCTTTCTCCCCGGCGGTTCGGTGACAGCAGGCAATGCCTGCCCTGTGAATGACGGCGCCTGCCTGGTGCTGGTCATGAGCCGCGGGATGGCGAAAAGTCTCGGCATCGACAAGGGCCTCGCCTTCATCGACAGCGCGGCGGCCGGTGTCGACCCCAACCTGCTTGGCATCGGTCCGGTTGCCTCGACCAAAAAGCTCTTTCAGCGTCAGCCCGGGCTCTCGCTCGCCGCCGTCGATGCCATCGAATTCAACGAGGCTTTCGCGGCCCAGGTTCTGGCATCGCTGGATCAACTCGAAGTTTCCGCGGACGCGGTCAACAGCAATGGCGGCGCCATTGCCTTGGGTCATCCGTTCGGCGCATCCGGTGCAATCCTCGTCACCCGGCTCTACAGCCAGCTGATCCGCGCCCATAAAAGCGGCTCAGCTGCCGGCGCGACCGGCCTGGCAATGATCGGCATCGGCGGCGGCATCGGGCTGACCGCCATGTTCGAGACCGCCACGCTTTCCTGATCATAAGGGTATCGTGTGTCATCGCCACCAAACATGACACCGAGTAACAAACCAGGTTTTTAGCAAACTGAGCCGGGCGAAGCTCTTCGCCCGGTCCGTTCTTCATGCTGCGATCCCGTCAGGCGGCGATGCGCTTGTGATCCGCGGGGTGCTGAAGCCGGAAGCCGATCGCCAGCCTGTTCCAGGCGTTGATCATCGCAATGCCGATCGAAAGGGCCACGAGTTCGTCATCCGAAAAATTGCTATGCGCCTCTTCATAAACATTATCAGGCGCATGGCTTTTCGCGATTTCTGTGAGCGCCTCGGCCCAGGCGAGGGCGGCCCGCTCCCGTTGGGTGAAGAGCTGCGACTCGCGCCACGCATTCAGAAGCAGCAGCCGGTCGTCCGTTTCGCCGAGCTTCAGGGCGTCCTGACGGTGCATATGCAGGCAGTGAGCGCATCCGTTCATCTGGGAAACGCGCACTTTGACAAGTTCGAGCAGCTTCGGGTCGAAGCTCTTGGCGATCCAGGCTTCGACGGCGACCAGACCGTCAACGCCGCTGTTCTTATGGGCTATGAAGTTCAAACGCTTGATCATTCTCGTCTCCATCGAGAGGGTTGATGACGCAAGCCACGGCTTGCCCGACAGTGGATACGCCGTGCCATCAGGCTCGCCTATCTGCTCCGAGGGTAGGTTCGGCCGATCCCGGATGACGTGAAACTCCTCCATTTCGGCCGGATGGATCGAGCGCAGGGCGAGCCCGGCTACTGCCTACGCATAGGGTGACCGCGACTGGGGGAGAATGGTTCGGGGCCGCGATCCGGCGCATTCTGCAGCCCGTCGGTTCCGGCCGGCCGCGCCGGAAAATCCCCGCGGCGACGGTCCCCATTCCGATGAAGTCGCTTGCCTCGCCGAGGAGGCGATTTCGGCAGCCACCTCAGGTCAACAGAGGAAATCCTCGCAAGGACAAGGAGACTACCCATGAAGATCGTCATTATCGGCGGCACCGGGCTGATCGGCTCGAAGACCGTGGAAAGATTGCGCAACAAGGGACACGAGGTGCGGGCGGCGTCGCCGAATTCGGGCGTCGATACGATCACCGGCAAGGGCCTGACGGAGGCGCTCGCAGGTGCCCAGGTGGTGCTCGATCTCGCCAACTCACCCTCCTTCGAGGACAAGGCGGTCCTCGAATTCTTCCAGACTTCGGGCCGCAACCTGCTCAAGGCAGCGGCTGCCGCCGGCGTGAAGCATCACATCGCGCTGTCGATCGTCGGCATGGAGCGGCTGCAGGGCAGCGGCTACATGCGCGCCAAGATGGCCCAGGAAGAGCTGATCAAGGCTTCCGGCATCCCCTACACCATCGTGCACTCGACGCAGTTCCATGAATTCATGGCCGGCATCGCCCAGTCGGGCACGGTCGGTCAGATGGTGCATCTGTCGCCGGCCTATGTGCAGCCGATCGCATCGGACGATGTCGCCGACGTCATGGCCGAAGTGGCGCTTGCCGAGCCTGCGAACGGCACGATCGAGATTGGCGGACCGGAGAAAATCCGCCTCACCGACATCGTGACGCGCCTCCTGAAAGCGACGAACGATCCGCGCCAGGTGATGGCGGATCCCCACGCCCGCTATTTCGGCGTCGAGCTCGAAGACGACTCGCTGGTAACCGGAGCCAAGGCGCGGCTCGGCCGGATCCGCTTCGACGATTGGCTCAGCCGGCAGCCGCCGCAGAAAAAGAGCGCCTAACAGCGAGACCACGTCCCATCAACGCAGGAGACCACACATGCTCAGAAAAATGATCTCGGCGGCCGCGTTCGCCATTGTCCTTGCCGCCGGCACTCAGGCTTATGCTGCAGGCGGCGACGCGAAGGTTCGCGTCGTTTTCGACCAGAAGCTTCCCAATGTTCCCGGCAAGAGCATGCGGGCGGTGCTCGTCGAATATGGGCCGGGCGGCTCGTCGCCCGGCCATACGCACCCGGCCTCGGCCTTCATCTACGCCACCGTTCTCGAAGGGGCGATCACCAGCAAGGTGAATGACGGGCCGGAGAAGGTCTATAAGGCCGGCGAAAGCTTTCCCGAATTTCCGGGTGATCATCACGCCGTCAGCAAGAATGCCAGCAAGACAAAGCCGGCCCGCCTGCTTGCGGTCTTCGTGCTGAATACCGACGAGACGGAACTGACAACCGACGACAAGTGACGTCCCCACGATGCCCGGCGCCGCCGGGCATCGATTTCCCCGCCGTATCAGGCCGCCTGCAGCGCCATCTCCAGGTCGGCGATCAGATCGTCCGGATGCTCGATGCCGATCGACAGGCGGATCGTCGATTCCAGCACGCCGATGCGCTGGCGGACATCGGCGGGCACGCCGGAATGCGTCATGGCGGCCGGATGGCTCGCAAGCGATTCCGTGCCGCCGAGGCTGACCGCAAGTTTGAAGACCTGCAGCGCGTTCAGGAATTTGAAGGCGGCCGGCTGGCCGCCGCGAATGTCGAAGGAGAAGGTGGAGCCGGCGCCGGTGCATTGCGCGGCGAAGGTCCGGCCGGATGGTGAATCCGGATCGTGATAGGGCAGGTAGTGGACCTTCTCGACCTTCGGATGATCGCGCAGAAAATCGGCAACGGCCCGCGCATTGCTGTTTGCCCGTTCCATGCGCAGCTGCAGCGTTTCCAGCGACCGGCCGAGCATCCAGCAGGAATGCGGATCGAGCTGCGTGCCGATCGCGCCGCGCAGCGCCTTGACCTGCTTGATGACAGCCTTGCGGCCGAGAACGGCGCCGGCGATCAGGTCGGAATGGCCGCCGACATATTTGGTCAGCGAATAGAGCGAGATATCGGCGCCGTGTTCGATCGGCCGCTGGAAAACCGGGCCGAGCAGGGTATTGTCGCAGACGATGTTCGGCGTATGCCCCTGCTTTGCGCCGATCGTGTGGGCCACGCGCCGGATCATCGCGACATCGACCAGGCTGTTGGTCGGATTGGCGGGTGTTTCGATCAGGATGACGGAAACGCGGCCCTTCGCCATCGCCTCTTCCGCCGCCTTCTGCACCGATCCCTCGCTGACGCCATCGGCAAAGCCGACGGCGCCGACGCCGAAATTGAGGAACGTCTTTGCCAGCAAGGTTTCCGTGCCGCCATAAAGCGGCTGCGAATGCAGGATCGCATCGCCCGGCCGGACGAAGGCGAACAAGGTCGTGGCGATCGCCGACATGCCTGAGGAAAACAGCGCGCCGCTTTCCGTCCGCTCGTAAACGGCGAGCCTGTCCTCGACGATCTCGCTATTGGGATGATTGAAGCGCGAATAGACGAGACCCGCGCCTTTCCCCGCCGGCGGCTCGCGGCGGCCCGAGACGTAATCGAAGAAATCGCGGCCATCCTCGGCCGACTTGAAGACGAAGGTGGAGGTGAGGAATACCGGCGGCTTGACCGCCCCTTCCGAGAGTTCGGGATCGTAGCCGTAATTCAGCATCTGCGTTTCGGGATGCAGTGCATGATTGCCGATATGGGTTTTGGAAGGATGCGGGGCCGTCATGATCGTCTCCTCTGTCGGGGTTGCGGAAGGATAAAATACATCAAAACCACAGGTGAGGCGCAGTCATTGATGATGCTCCTCAATGATCAGTTGACGGCCTCGCCCAGAGTGTCTGCAACATAGGCGCCACGCGCGCCCATCGGCAGCGGCGTGCCCGTCGTCGTATCCCTCGCGGTCTGATGCTCCAGTTCGGCGTTGAGCTCCGCGCCGATGACGAGAATGACGACGGAAAGCCAGATCCAGATGAGGAGGCCGATCAGCGCACCGAGCGTGCCGTAGGTCGCGTTATAATTGGCAAAATGATCGAGGTAGAAGGAGAACCCGAGAGACATGGCGGCCCAGGCGACCGTCGTCAGAACGGCGCCCCACGTCATCCACCGGAGCTTGGCAGGCTCCCGGCTGGGGCCAAAGCGGTAGACTGAGGTAACCGCCACCGCGACGACCAGCAGCAGCAGCGGCCACCGCAGGAGAAGGGCCATGTGCTCGTTGAACTGATCGAGCCAGAGATAGGAAAGCACAACCGGCATGACGCCGACAAGCGCCACCATCACCACCGTCAGAAGCATCGCGCTCAAGGTGAAGCAGAGTCCGACGAGGTTCAACCGGATAAGACCGCGCTTTTCATTCTCCTCATAGGCGACGTTCATCGCATCGAAGATCGCCAGCGTGCCGCTATGCGTGCTCCATAGCGCGATGCCGAGACCGACGAAAAAGGTGATGCCAAGTGCACTGTCGCGCTTATTGACGAGTTCCTTGATCTGATCGGCAAGTAGATCGAACGCTCCCGGCGGCATGAGGCCGGCCAATTCGCGAAGATGTTCGGATATGGTGATCGGATCGGCAACCAGCCCGTAGAGCGCCACCAGAGCCGCCATGGCGGGAAACAGCGCCAGCAGCAGATAAAAGGTCACACCCGCGGCAATGAGTGTGACCCGGTCGTTCAGGACTTCATGGTAGACGCGCCAGAACACATCGCGAAGTCCGCGGAGCGGAATAGCCTCGGGCGTCGCGGCGCTGCGGCCATGATCGTCAACCGCGCGGCGGGGTTCGGCACTCGGGGGAACGGAACTGCGCTCCGTTGCCTGCATCAACGCAAGTGCGCCGATCGCCGCAGCCACCATCGCCGCTGCGATCGACATCTTCTTGAGGTGAAGCACATCTGGCATGAGGATGCTCTCCGCTCTGGTGCGGGGATAACGCAGAGTGCCGCTAAAGGATGCAAGCCGCTGCCTCCCGCGACCATTCGAGCGGGGGGCAAAATCATTCCGTTCCTCGAGCCTGTCGAGTAACGGCAATTTTGACCGATTCGGGCTTGTCAAACCGGTCGCTGCGGGGGAATCTATCGCCTGGTGGCGGGGGGTATGGTGCAGCTTACAAAATTCTAAGCCATTGATCTCGTTATTATCACTTCCAGTTATGGAAGTGAATTCGCACTTTAGTTTCGTTACTGACTGGGCGGTCTTTTCGACAAGCCTGCCCGACAACCATCGTTTCGGTCTCAAAGGCAGCGAATTCTGGCTCCAAGCGTCTGCAATGTTGCGACCACAGCGCCTGTCAGCGATCGACAAAACAATAACGCCAGTGGCAATCCCCTGCAATAGCTGCTCTCGTTATCGACCGCGAATATCGGGAACCGGACGCGGAGGTGCTTCTGCCCGGCATCATCCATGTTGCCCGCCGCCGAAGCCGGAGCATTGCCTGCCCGCGATCGAGATCGAGATCTCAATACCTCGGTCGCAGCCGGACAACGCATTCACGATACGCCCCCGAAAGTCTCGTCTGCAGACCGGGTCGGCGCTGCTTGAGAACCAGCCCCTCCCCTGCTTCATGGTCATTCGGTTCGGCCGCATGGCGAGGCCGGCCAGACTGCCGTGCGCCTCGACCAGCCATCGCGCGATGGATGCGGTGTCACATGGCGGAAGGGCAATCGGCTCGATATCTCCAAGCATCGACCGATGAAAAATGCACGTCCGACGATGCACGCGATCGCCTCGTCACGGGCGTGCGACAGCCGAGCCTCGGCCGGGTCAGACCTCGGCCAAAGGCTCTTCCCGGCACGAGGCCTGGCGCGTCACCAGGCGAATCCCTGAACTCGGATGTAGGTCCGCTTGCCTGATTGCCCGTTGTCCGCGGACAACTTCCAATCAGACGATGGCCGCAAAGCCTATTCAACACGCCCCGCAACTGGTGTGCATGGCAGCGAAATGCGAGGGGCGCACCGACGCCGAATGGATGCAAAGAGCAGCGCTGCGGCGTCTCCCTCGAGGCAATGGCCTTCGGCCTGTGCCCCTTAGGATGAGGGACGCCTAGAGGGTGCCGCCGTCCATAGGAGACGCCAGGAATCTGCGCCCAACAACGAGCGCTGGAGAATGCCGTGCCGTGGCCCACGAGAGCCTCATCCCGAGGCGCACCGCCTCGAAGGACGAGGCGGGCGCGCCGACGTCGAAGGAATGCAAGGAGCAGCGCTGGAGCGGACCCTTCGAGGCTCCGGCCGTCGGCCTGCGCGCCTCAGGATGAGGAACGCCCTGAGGGTGCCGTCCTCAACAAGGGACACTGCGGATCTGCGCTCCAATAGTGCGCGTTGAAGAACCCGCGCCACCGCACACGAGGGCATCATCCTGAGGCGCCCCGCAAGAGGCCTCGAAGGGCGAGGCCGGTGCGCCGACGCCGAAGGAGTGCAAGGAACGGCGCTGAGCACGTCCTTCGAGGCTCCGGCTGTCGGCCTGCGTGTCTCAAGATGAGGCGCACGCTGGAGGATGCGCCCCCAACAAGGGGCGGTAGATTTCCTGCGTCTCAATTTCAGGCGTTGAAGATTCCGATACTACCCCCGAGAGCCTCACCCTGAAGCGCGCCGCTCGGGGCCTCGACGGGCGATGCGGGTGCGCCGACGTCGAGGGAAATGCAAGGAGCAGCGTCGGCGCCGCGCGCTAAAGGTGAGGAAGGATCAGCTATGCAAAAGCCTGAGCGTCGAGAATACGGGATTGATCGTAAATGGGTTGTCCGCGGACAACCCGGTGACCATCGAGACAGAACAAGTTCTCGAGAACACTTCACCTTACGCTGTCGTCCAATTGAGCCTGAGGCGCTCCCCGCAAACGCCTCAAAGGACGCAGCGACCTGCTCGCTTCGGGAATGAGTGGCGGCGCAGCGCAAGTTGTCCGCGGACAACGCCGCCGAATCCGGCCGCGAGCAATAATCAAAAGCTGCGCCCAATTCGACCCTCTTGCAGCGTCACCCGTCTTGCCACCCAGCCGCCAAGCTTGAATTTGCCGCGTCGCGGCACTACCTCGTGATGGACCGAAGCGCTTCACCCCTCCGAGCCGCTTGGGTCCGACAGACAGTCATTCCTCCTCCCAGGCTGTCGCTCACTATCGAAGCCCGGTGCCTCTCCCGCGCCGGGCTTTCGCTGTTTCGGCAAACCACTGGAGTAGCCGGACAGGCCACATCCTCCATTTCTTCCGCTCCTATCGATCCGGTCCTCAAACGGGATCGGCGGAGCCGGCGGCAAAGTTCATTGCCTGCGTCGCCAACCTGCGCCGAAGCTGCCGCCTTGCCGCCGGCGGTGGTGCGCAATTCATATGAACTTTCGCCGCATGGCCGCGGCTCGAATACTCGGCGCCTCCGGCTCGATCTCGAAGATCATCGACAGCAAATTTCAACAGCAGAGTTTCCCGCTTCAACTGGGGAGAGGCGCCGTTGGCGAGCTTGCGCTAAGCTTCGGGAAGGCCGGATCTAAGGTCGACACTCCGAACGTGTCATCGCCCATACCATCTCCGCCGGATGCTCGGGTGTTGCGATGTCGTCGCTGATCAAACCTGCGGCCGACTGATCGCGCCGGGCGAAGGGGCGAGGGGCATCGAGATCTTCGGCGTGGTGGGCTGCGTCGCTGTTCGCAACGGAGATGCAGCAGTCGGCACTCTGGAAGGAATGCTTCAGGGATCGTCATAGCAGAGCGCCCATTGGTCGCCGATATACCAGCAGCGTCCTATCCGCGGGTCCGTCTTCCAGAGCAGGCTTTTGATGAACTCGATGCCGCCACGCTTGAAGGCGGCCGTCAGCTTCTCCACCTCGGCCTCGTCGGTCGTCAATCCGCCATTGGCGCAGACGAAATACGCATTGCCGATCCAACGCGCCGCATATCCATTCGCGCCGCGCTCGATACGCAGTGCGGCGCCATGGGATGCATGGCGACCGCCGTTCGACGGTCGGCCCTGGCGCGGTACGCCAAGCGGCAACACCAGGCGCCCTCCGGCTCGCAGCTTTTCGATCCACGGCGCTGCGGGACGCCCGACGGCGAAATTCACGCAGATCGCATCCACTTCTTGCTGCGGCCATTGGTTGCCGTCGGCGGTGATGACGCTGACATTGGACCGGTCGGCAAGCGCTGCTTGGGCATGGCCGGCCAGATCGGGGTCCATTTCTACGGCATAGACATGCCCGGTGGCGCCCACCAGCTCCGCGAGAATGGCGCTATAATAACCGGTGCCGGCACCGATATGAGCGATGCGATCACCGATCCGGGCGTCCAATTCCGCCAGGAGGCGGGCATGCAGCGACGGGCTGCCATTGTTGACGCCCTTGTCGGGCTGCAAGGCGAACAGCGCATCCTGATAGGCCAGAACCACATCTGAGGAGAGCAGGGGGCGATATCCGCCACCGAGATTGGCGATCTGCCATGGCGGCGCACCGAGGAATTTTTCGCGAGGGACAGCGGCAAAGGCAGCCTCGATCCGCGGGTTCGTCGTTCCGGCGGTTGCCGTCACCTGATGGGCGTAAGCGCGGCGGATCAACGCAAGTTCGTCGGTCGTGAACATCGCAGCGGACATGGCTAATCTCCGGACATGACTTTGATCGGTGCCGTTTTCTCCGTCTTTGCGCCTGCAGATCTCTCCACGCTCGATACCTGGCCGCTGTCGACGGCGGATAGCGTCCTGAAGCAGTCTGCACGCATGGCGGAAGTTAAGCTCATTTTTGCTTCCATTGCAGAAAACTACGTTGTTACGTCATGGGCTTAACATGGCAACACTATATAATTCGAACCCGCCGCCGCAGGTCAGAACCGACCTGCACGCGGGCATCACCGGCGCGCGGCGTCGACACCTCCCCATAACGCCGTCGAGGCATTCAGCCGTGCGGCGTCGCGCGACCCATGGCGTTTACGCTGAAACGCGTCTTGATCCTGTCGACTTGCGTTCCGTCCTGAAGCGGAACCTGAACCAGCCTGTCATAGGTCTCAAAGCCCATCTTCGCGTAATAGCCAAGTCCGCTGATATTGTCGGCGCGGATGGTCGCATTGATGAATTCCAGCCCGAGCTCTTTTGCTGCCGCTCTTGTCGCGGGAAAAAGCGCGCTGCCGACGCCCGCGGTCTTTGGGCTCAGGCGGGCAAAGGTCGCAATGTCGGCGACGCCTTTCGGCGGATCGCCGTATAAGCTCAGCGATTGAAAGCCGACAAGCGACTGATCGTGCTCTGCAACATGGCAGACAAGCGGAAACTCGCCGTCGATGAACCAATCGACGAACTCGGCGGCCGAAAGCGGGGTCTCGAGCGCTGTCGTTCCGCCTGCCCGGATGAGCTCGTTCAGGAGAGCGCTCAACTCTTCGGCGTCGGGGGAGGCGGCTTTTCGGATGTGCATGTCTTGGCTACCTCGTCGTTCGCCAACAACCTATCGGCGAGATTTTGAGATGACAAGTCACCATTTCGTCTGCCAGGATGAGGCATCGTCCAGCGCACCCGACACCGATTTCGCGTTCGCCGATTGCGCGGAAACTGTCGTCAGGCGTTCAATCGCTGCTGCGTCTGCCGGTCGAAGAAATGAACCTTGGAGGTTTCGAAGGAAAGCTTCACCGGCTGTTCCGGGACGAGCTCGACACGTTCGCGCACGACCCATGTCAGCTCCCGGCCGTCGACTTCCACGGCGACATGGGTTTCCGATCCCGTCGGTTCGACCACCTTGACCACGGCATCCACCCCGTTCTCGCCGCCGAAGGCGATGTCTTCCGGGCGGATGCCGAGCGTCAGCGGCCGGTTGGCGGAATTTGCCGGCGCCCGCGAGAGCGCCACGCGCGAACCGCTGGACAGCGCCAATGCCGGCTTTCCCCCATCGTCGATCGTCCCTTCGAGAAAATTCATGGCGGGGGAGCCAAGGAAACCGGCGACGAAGATGTTGCGCGGCCTGTCATAGAGCTCGAGCGGGCTGCCGATCTGCTCGACGCGGCCGCCATGCAGCACGACGATCTTGTCGGCCATGGTCATGGCTTCGATCTGGTCATGGGTGACGTAGACGATGGTGGTCTTCAGCCGCTGGTGCAGGGCCTTGATCTCCGCCCGCATCTTTACACGCAGTTTCGCATCGAGATTGGAGAGCGGCTCGTCGAACAGAAAGACTTTGGGATCACGAACGATGGCGCGGCCCATGGCGACGCGCTGGCGCTGCCCACCGGAAAGCTGGGCCGGCTTGCGGTGGAGAAGCGGCTGCAAGCCGAGAATAGCGGCGGCTTCGCCGACCTTCTTCTCGATCTCAGGCCGCTTGGCGCCGGCAAGCTCCAGCGCGAAGCCCATGTTCTGGGAGACGGTCATCTGAGGGTACAGCGCGTAGTTCTGGAAGACCATCGCGATATCGCGATCCTTCGGCTGCAAATTGTTCACCACCCGGCCGTCGATGCTGATCTGGCCGCCGGTGACGTCTTCGAGCCCGGCGATCATGCGCAGCAAGGTCGACTTGCCGCAGCCGGAGGGGCCGACGAGAATGGTGAATTCACCATCGGCGATCTCGACGTCGACACCATGAATAATATCGACGGTGCCGAAGGATTTCTTGACGTTTCTGATGCTCAAGCCTGACATTTTGGACCCCTTGATTAGTTCTTCCCGCGTCGGCGCACGCGCAGCGCCTGGTATGGCTTGCGCGGGATTTTGACGCCGAAGGCCGCGTCCGGCTTGCCGCCGCGCACGATCGAGCCATGGCGGGTCGGATGCGGAACGGGCGCGGCCACCTTTTCAGCCGGCGTGATCGTCATCTCCCAGGTGTCGATGATATCGACATCGTAATCGTCGCCATCGACAGGCAGGCCAGTGGACCAGATGACCGGCTGATGTTCGCCGAAATAGATCAGCCGGAAATCGCCGTCGCCGTCACGCGCGCCCGATACCCGCGACCAGGGCCATTCGCCGATGATACCGAGCGGCTCGAGCCCATGTTTGACGTCGGCCTCCAGCAGATCGCGAAGGAAGCCGATGCGCTTCCAGGCCTCGCCGCGCAGCTCGCCGCCCTTGGCCCACCAGATCAGATCCTCGGGATGGGAATAGGTCTCGCCATGGCCGGCATAACCGCCGCGCGCCATGGTGATCCAGAAGCGATGCACGAGTTCCCCCGCATGGAGATTGCCCCATGACTGCAGGATGTCGCCCTCATATTCCGGCTCGTCGTTGACGACAGGCTTGCCATAGGCATCGCGCCATTCCTGGGTGCGCTTGACGTCAGGGTTCTGAATGCAGCTATGCGTGACCCACGGCTTGCGATGATCGAAATTCGCCGTAACGTCGCCATTGTGGATGGAACGCAGGTGCTGGTAGGGGTCGTTTTCCTCCAGGATGTGGAAGTAGCGGTCCCACTGCGCCATCGGTTTGGTGTCGATGAGGAAATCATATTCATTGGCGAGCGACCACCAGACGTTCCGGCAGGCGGAAAGACGCGCGGCCAGATATTCGACATAGCGGAAATCCTGCGCGGCCGACATGTCGGCATAGCCCCAGCGGTCATAGGGGTGGAAGATGATGATATCGGCCTCGATGCCGAGTTCGCAAAGCGCCGCGACCTGCTTTTCGAAATGCTGGAAGGCGGCGGGGTTGGGCCGGTCGAAATCTTGGCCGCCATCCGCGCCGCGTTCGAAGCAGGCATGCAGCGGCTCGTTGACATTATAGGGATAGTCCTTTGGAAACACGCCCATGCGCATCTTGTTGAAACGCGCCGTCTTGAGGGTTTCCAGCGTCTGCTTCTGCATGTCGAGCGGCTGGTGCGTCCAGGCGTAGCAGGTTGTTCCGAAGGAGAGGAACGGCGTGCCGTCGGCATAGGCGAAGTGGAATTTGTTGCGCACGCGCACCGGGCCGTGATTGCCGGCCGAAGGTGCGGTCGCGGTCAAAACACCGGTCTTGCCGTCGAGGGCCGCAGTCTTGGAGCGCGTCTTGAACGACCACTCACCCTCACTGTCGGGCATGAAACGGATGCGATAAGTGCCGTTGCCGTCATAGAAGCCCGGCACGCGCACATCGCGGCTCTTCTGGGTGAACACGGCATCGAATGCCACGTCGAGATAGGGATTGCCGCCGGCCGGCCCCTCGAAGGCGGCCTCGAACACACCCCATTTTTCGACTGTTGCATCAGACATTCTGTCTCTCCTCGTGAGATAAGATTTCGCGATCAGCCCTTGACGGCGCCGGAGGTGAGGCCGGAGACGAAGTAGCGCTGGAACATGAGATAGACGATCGTCGCCGGCAGAACGGTCATGACGATCGCCGCGTTGAGCTGGCCGTAATTGCTGGAGAACTGCCCCTGGAATGACATCAGGCCGAGCGGCAAGGTCCACATGTGCTGGTCCTGCAGCAGCACCAGCGCCATGGCGAATTCGTTCCAGGTGGAAACGAAATCGAGGATGAGCAGCGCGGCAAGCACGGGCAGGCACACCGGTAGGAAGATCCGCCGGAAGATGGTGAAGTGGGTGGCGCCGTCGATGAGGGCTGCTTCCGACAGCTCCTTGGGAATGCCCTTGAAGAAGCCGTGCAGGATGAAGACCTGGTAGGGAACGCCGAAGGCGATATAGGGCAGGATGACGCCGGGATAGGTGTCGATCAGTCCGAAGGAATTGACCAGGGTGAAGAGCGGCGCCAGCATCACCTGAAAGGGGATCATCGTGCCGAAGACGACGACGAGCAGCAGGGCCTTGCTGATCTTCAGCTTGATCTTGGCCAGAGCATAGGCGGCCATGGCCGACAGGAACAGGCCGAGCGGCACCTTGATGACGGTGATGACGACGCTGTTCAGAAAGGAGTTGGCGAAATTGCCGCGGCTCCAGGCAGCGCTGTAATTGTCATAGGCAAGCTCGGTCGGCGGCATGAAGGCGCCGGTGCTCGTCACCGCCGCCGGCGTCTTCAGCGAGGTAAAGACGATGAACACGAAGGGCGCAACCCAGACGAGGGCGACGACGACAAGCGTGATCCAGAGGCCGATCAGAACGGGATCGCGCTTCATCGACGACGGCTGGACTTCGAGATGCACGGCGGCGGTATCGCTCGGCACTGCTGTCACGATTCGACCTCCTCGTGTTTCTGGGTCCATCTCAAATAGGGAATGACGACGGCCATGGTGATCAGCAGCAGGACGACGGAGATCGCCGCACCCCGGCCGAAATCGAAGATCTGCATGGCCTGCGTGAAGGCCCAGAGCGCCAGCATCTGGGTGGACTGCGCCGGCCCGCCGCCGGTCAGGCCGTAGACGATATCGAAGGCCTTCAGCGAGGAGATGATCGAAAGAACGAGAACGATGGTGATCGTCGGGCGCAATGCCGGCAGCGTCACATGCTTGAACACCGCCCAGCGGCCGGCGCCGTCGATGCGCGCGGCCTCGACCAGCGTCTGCGAGACACTCTGCAGGCCGGCCAGGAACAGCACCATCGAGAAACCCACCGTCTGCCAGAGATAGGCGACGAAGACAGAATAGAGGGCGATATCCCTGTTGCCGAGCCAGTCCTTGATCCAGCTCTGCATGCCCCAGGAGGTCAGCAGCTGGGCGAACAGGCCAAAGAAGGGATCGTACATCCATTTCCACATGGTGGCGACGGCGATCGGCGCGATGATGACGGGCAGATAGAAGATCGCCCTCAGGCCATTGCGGCCGAAGATCTTCTGATTGAGGCTGAGCGCCAGGAGCAGTCCGACCATCGGCGGGAAGATCAGGCTCATCAAAGTCCAGATCACCGTGTTGCGGAAAGCAACCCAGAAGACCGGGTCCCGGGTGAAGATCGCCGAATAATTGGCAATGCCCACGAATTGCCGGTTGGCATCCAGCCCGTTCCACTTCTGGAAGCTCAGGATGACGACGTTGAGCATCGGGTAGAGCGCAAAGACCGCATAGATCGCCAGCGCCGGCACCAGCAGGATCGCCGCTTGCACGCGCGGATCATGAGTCGATTGTCGAAGTGACATGCTTTCCTCCTGAGGGCAAAGCAGCCGCCAGCTGATGAAAGAATGTGCCAGCCGATCAACTCAGCGGTCGATCGACTGGCGCCTTGGAAGGAATCAGCTTCTGCTTGCGATGAAACTCTGCAGCTGCTTGGCCGCGTCGGCCGGCTCGGTGTTGCCGGAGGCGACGTCGTTGATGACGCGGAAATATTCCGTCGTGACATCGAGCGGGAAGGCCTGATCGCCGTTCATGTAGACCTTGCCGTACTTCTGGAAGATCTCCAGCCATTCCGCCTCGAGCGGCTTCTGGTTGGCGTATTGGACGTTCTTGTTGACGGAGGTCGAGCTCAACTGGCCGAGCAGATCCTGCTGCACCTTCGTCGACAGGAAATAGTCGAGGAATTTGGCGGCTATATCAGGATTCTTGCTCTTGGTGCTGATGTAGTTGTACTCGGCGAAGCCATAGAGACGCTCGGTATTGGTCGGGAAGGGGAAGATGCCGTAATCGTCGAGATTGGCGCCGGAGCCGTTGAGCTGGCTGACCAACCAGTCGCCTTCGAGCATCATCGCCGCGCGGCCTGCGGTGAAGAGGCTGTAGGACTGCTTGTTGTCGATGCCCATGAACGGCTGCAGCGTATAATCCTTCGTCCACTTCGCAAACTCGGCGAAGGCGTCCGTCGCACAAGGTTCCTTGGTCCAGTCCAGCGTCATAGCCTTCAGTGCATCATGCTTTTCGGCGCCGCACTTGGTTTCGAGTATGACGTCCATCAGGCGCATGACGTGCCAGTTGACGGTGCCACCGAAGGTGAAGGCGGGGATGCCGGCGGCTTTCAGCTTGTCGGCCGCGGCGAGAAGTTCCTCATAGGTCTTCGGCTCTTCCTTGATGCCGGCCTGTTCGAAAAGCTTCTTGTTGTAATAGACGGCTTCGCCCTTGAAGGTGAAGGGAACGCCGTGCTTGCCGCCGGGATAGAGGTCGGCGAAAGCCGCAGCGGCGGGCAGCAATTCGTCGTTCCATTTATATTCGGCATAATATTTGTCGAGTGGCAGGGAGAGACCGGCCTTCACATATTCGCCGCCAAGGCCGAGGCCCGCCCAGCTGAAATAAATGTCGGGGCCTTTGTCGGAACCGGCCGCGACACGCAGGGCCGTCTTGTGTTCGTCGACGGCGCGCTGAACGATCTCGACATGGGTTCCGGGGTTTGCCGCTTCGAAATCCGTCGCAACCTTCTTGAGCGCGCCGTTGGCGGCGTTGTTGTCGAAGTTGAGGGTCCAGAGCGTGATGTCTTCGGCAACAGCCGGAGTTGCAGCCAGAGACGCCACAGCCATCGCGACGATGCTCGCAGTCTTCAATTTCGCAGATAGGGTCAGCATTACCGTCCTCCTCTTGATAAGCCGGCCCCTTGTCGCAGATGATCATTTACATGTCAACTGGTATGATGAGATAACCATCGCGATGCCGGATGAATTTTGCAATGGAAGCGATGATGATGACGGCCGAGGCGGCACCCGGATCGATATGGCCAATCACTCGATCCCCCAGCCGCGAAGCCCGTCCCTTGGCCGCTGTCATCTCCCGGGTCGCTTCGCAGCCTTGGCGCGCTGCCCGCTCCGCCATGTCGAAGCATTCAGGAAGGGCGGTTCCCGACGCCCAGGCCCTGAGCGCCGCATCGGTCGCCGGCTTCCAGGCGTCGACCATGGTCTTTTCGCCGGGCTCCGCCTTGCCGCGTTCCTGAATGCCTTGCGCCATCGCCGCGAAAGCCCGCACAAAATCGTCATCGCTCAGGTCAGACCTGTCCTTGACCGAAGCGCCGGCGCGCATGAAGGCGGTGGCATAGAGCGGGCCCGATGACGCGCCGACCGCATTCAGAAATGCCTTTGCAGCAGCGTTGAAGGCAGGCGTCGGCGCAGTCTGCGCGGCATCGAGCCCGCTGATCGCCTTGGCGGCGGCTTCACAGCCGGCGTCCATGGCAAGGCCGTGATCTCCGTCGCCGATGGCGCCATCCAGCTCGCAGAGATGATCGCGCTGCGCGGCGATGTCCTCGGCGATAAGGATAAAGAGGTGCTGCAGGTCTTTCGTCGTGATCAGCATCGATCACCTCGTAAACATGGCGCAATCGCAGGGATGGTCGATCAGCCGCTGAAGCTCGTCGTCGAGGTGCATGAGCGTCACCGAAGCGCCGGCCATTTCGAGCGACGTGCAGTAATTCCCGACGAGCGAGCTATGGATGACAAGCCCCGCCTCGTCGAGCCGCACCTTCACGCGCCGCATCATGATGTAGAGCTCCATCATCGGCGTGGAGCCCAGCGAGTTGACGAGCACGGCGACACGGTCGCCCCGTTCTGCCTTCATCTCGCGGAGGATGCTGTCCATCAGTTCGTCGGTCACCGCGTCGGCCGCCTTCAGCGGCTCGCGGGCCATGCCGGGCTCGCCATGGATGCCCATGCCGATCTCCATCTCGCCGTCGCCGATCAGGAAATTCGGTTTCAAGGTCTGCGGCAGCGAACAAGGCGCGAGCGCCACACCCATCGTATAGGTTCGCGCATTGGCATGGCGGGCGGCGCGCTCGACCTCGTCGAAGGAATAGAGAAGATCGCAGGCAGCACCAGCGGCCTTGAAGATGAAGACATTGCCCGCCACGCCGCGCCGCCTGTCCCTCTGATCGGCGGGGGCGGACGCGACATCGTCGGTGGTCAGGACGGTGCGCACCTCGATCTCGTCAAGCGCCAGCATTTCGGCGGCCATGTCGAAGTTCATGACGTCGCCGGCATAATTGCCGTACATGAAGAGCACGCCGGCGCCGCCGTCGACGGCTTTGGCGCAGGCGATGATCGGATCGGGGGGCGGCGAGGCGAAGACATTGCCGATCGCGGCAGCATCCGCCAGCCCCTTGCCGACATAGCCGAGGAATGTCGGTTCGTGCCCGGACCCGCCGCCGATCACCAGCCCGACCTTGCCCTTGCGCGGTCCGTTTCTGGCAATGATGGCGCGCGGCATGTCGTCCACGGCATAAAGGTGCTCGGGATGGGCCGCGAGAACGCCTTGCAGCATCTCATCGACGGCATCTGCGCCTGCATTGATAAGCTTTTTCGTCTTCACGCCGATCCTCCCCAGAACGAGCTCCGACTGCATAGATGCGGCTGTATCGCCGGAGGTCAATCCGCCAGCGGCAAGACGACCGTCCCGAAAGGCGCGAGCCGCAGCTCTTTATCCAGAGCACCGCCGTCGACCCTTCGCTCTTTGCTGGTCAGATTGACCACATAGATCCTGGCGCCTGCGGCATCCCGCGCCACGAAGGACAGCACTTCGGACGGCGAAGACGAGACGCATTCCTGCCAGGACGCGCCGGCGAGGGCCGACAAGGTCCGCACCGTGTTGAACAGCGGCCGCCGCCCGCCTTGCTCGACCGGTTCATCCGGGCCGGCGATCAGGCCGAAAGGGCCGGTCAGTGCCGAAAGCGTCAGGCATTCGAGATCGGCATTCAGCACCCGGATCGCGTAGCCGAGCGCGAAAGCCTCCGCGAAACGCCCGTTGTGGCGCGGGTCGCGATTGGCCATCGGGATGCGTCCGCCCGCAGGATTGTCCATGGTGCGGCTACCATAAGGGTTCTGCCGCATCGGGATCGTCGACGGGCCGATGCGGTAGGGCTTGTCGCGGTAGACCGCGCGGACGGATCGCGTGATGAAGGGCAGCGCTTCCAATGTCTGCATGACGCTGAGATCGTCGGCCGCATGCACGATCGGATTGGTGCAATGGCTGACGAAATCGATCTCGCCTGATGGCACGCGCTTGCGGTTGAGCTCGGTGAAATAGCTCAGCATGCCGCCGCCGATGCGAGTGCCGGGGAAGGCGGCGCGGGCCGCGGCATAGATCTCTTCGAGGGGAGGGCAGTCCGGCCATTTGCTGCCAGGCGGCGTCGATTGCCGATCGACGGAAGGCGAGATCAGGATCGCTTCCGGCTCGAAGTCCGCGCGCTGCATCTGGCGGGCAATCTCGGCCGCTTCGCTTGATGGCGACGACTTGCAGGCAAGCGCGATCTCCAGCGTCGTACGGCCAGGATGGTCGGCAGCGATAGCGGCAAATTTCTGCAGCGCTTCGACGCCATGTCCAGCGTTCGGATCGAAATGGAAGAGAAGCTCGCGCGGCGCGATCTCCGACAGGAGGGACCGAGCCGAGAGGGTCGCATCGGCCTCCTGCGGCGTAACGACCACACCGATATCGGGCATGGTGCCGGTCCGTGTTCCAAGTTCGAGCCTTATGACATCGCTCGACGTCGCGGCTGAGACCGCTGCGGAACGGCTGGCGTCCCTGATCATCAGCGACGTCTTCTGCCGAACCGGTTGGTTGGCGGGAATCCGATAAGGCCAGGGCAGGGCGAGCGGCCTGACATAAGTCTTGTAAGAGGCATCGGACCAGTTCCTCTGATCCTCCATTTCGAAGGTGTCACCTTCCATCCGGCATTCCGCCGTCACATCAGGCATGACCTCATGGGAAATAGCGCGCATATCCTGGAACGGCTGCCAGGGTTCGATCACATCGGGAAAGCGTGTCTCGACGATCCGGCCGTCGACATGCTCGACCGTCGCGGCTGAACCGGCGACACCGACAATCGGATGCAGGATGCAGAAGCCGCAGCGATTGGTCTCGAAGCCGGTCTCGCTCGTGGCTTCGGCCTCGAAATCGAGCCGGTCCTGATATCCGATGATGCGGACGTCGATGACGAGGCTCGTTCCGTCGGATGCCTCGCAACGTGCCCGATAAGCGACTTCGAAATGGTCGTCGCCCTGCTCGATCCTGAGATCGGCGATCTCGGGGCTGTAGGTGCCCCAGTCCCGGTCGCGAACGAGATAGGAAATCGCCCGCAGCACCTCGACACCGTCGTAACGGATGGTGCGGAGATTGCCATCGGCGAGATCGGCGGCCAGCTTTCCGGCCGTCAGGCGAACCGGCGGCGTTTCCAGAGCATGGGTGCCGTAAAGCTGGAAGGCATCGCCCGTCATTGCAGCATCGCCCCGACGTCGATGGTCTTTCCCCCGGCAGCACTGTCATAGGCAGCCTCGACAAGGGCGAAGGTCTTCAGATTGTCGACGCCTGACGTCGAGTGATCCGCGCCGCGCTTGAGTTGGTCGACCCAATGCTGCTGGATCGCGTAGACGCTCTCCTGGATATTGTGCCAGGGCCGAGAGGCCCATGATAGCAGCTTCGGAGAGACATCCATTTTGGTGGTGCCCTCGGCGTTGTTGATTTCGAGGCCATAACCCTGGCTCAGGCGGATCGTGCCCTCGGTGCCATCGAGCTCGATCAGGGTCTCCGGGAACGGCTCTTTGGAAAGCTTGGTGGCGTAGCTGACATCGACGACCGAGGTGGCGCCATTTTCATGATCGAGCAGAATGGTCGCGACGTCCTCGCCCTTGATTTTTGGATTGACCCGCCTGGTGCGCGCCGTCAGCGAGCTGACATCGCCGAGGATATAGCGAGCGATGTCGAGCGTATGAATGCCGAGATCTTCGATGATGAAGCGCTCGCCTTCGGCGAGATAGGGCTGGCCGGAAAAAACGTCGTAGCCCGAACGGAAGGAGAAGCGGCCCCAGAAGGGCGTGCCGATCGCGCCGGCATCGAGCGCCTTGCGAACCGCCTGGATCGGCGTCTGCCAACGAAAATTCTCGTGCACCATCAGGGCGACGCCGGCGTTGCGGCAGGCCTCGACCATCGCCTTCGCATCCGACAGCGTCTTGGCGAACGGCTTCTGGCAGATGGCCGGCACCTTATTGCCGGCGGCCATTTCCACCAGCGCGCGGTGGCTCTGGACGGTGGTGGCGATATCGACGAAATCGAAGCCGCCATCGGTAAACAAGGCCTCGGCATCGCTATAGCGGCGCTCGATGCCGAACTGGTCGCCGACGATGTCAAGCCGCTCCGGATCGCGGTCGCAGATCGCGACGATCCTGGCGCCGTCGACATCGCTCCAGGCGTGCATCTGGTTGATCGCAAAGAAACCGCAGCCGATCAACGCGCCTTTCAATTCGGTCATCTCAACCTGCCCTTGCCATCTGCATGAGGGTGACGCGCTGCTGCAGGCGGCGCTGCGCCTGGTCGACGACCACGGCGATGATGATGACGAGGCCCTTGATGACCATTTGCCAGAAGGAGGAAACGCCCATCATGACGAGCCCGTCGGAAAGGATGCCGATGACGAAGGCGCCGATGATCGTTCCGCCGATCGTGCCGCGGCCGCCCGACATCGAGGTGCCGCCGAGCACGGCTGCCGCGATCGCATTGAGCTCGAAGCTCTCGCCCGTGGCCGGATGGGCGGCCATCAGTTCCGAGGAGATGACGACGCCGACGATGGCGGCGCAAAGACCGGAGAACATGTAGACGAAGATCTTCACGACATCGACGCGGATACCGGACATGCGCGCGGCTCGCTCATTGCCGCCGACGGCAAAGATGTGGCGGCCGATCGGCGTCGAGCGGGCGACATAGGCGGCCACAAGCGCCAGCACGATCAGGATCCAGATCGAGACCGGCAGGCCGAGAATGCGTCCCGCGCCGAAGAAGTCGAAGCCGGTCGTGGCATATTCCGGCCGGCCGACGAGGTTCGGAAAGGTCTGACCATCCGACGACAACAGCGCCAGGCCGCGGGCGATATAGAGCGTGCCGAGTGTCGCGATGAATGGCGCAACGTTAAGCTTGGTGATCAAGAGGCCGTTGATCAGACCGATGATAAGGCCGATCGACAGCGTGATCAGCACGATCTCGAAGAGGTTGAAATAGATGGTGTAGCCGATTGGCAGTTCGATGCCGTAGAGGATCAGGCCGCCGGCAACCATGCCGCACAGCCCGACGATCGACCCGACGGAGAGGTCGATGCCGCCGGTGATGATGACGAAGGTCATGCCCATCGCCAGGAAGGCGTTCAGCGCCACATGTTTCGACATCAGGATCATGTTCGCTGTCGAGGTGAAGTTCGGCGCGAAGATCGCAAAGAAGATGATGACGGCGAAAAGCGCGATGAAGGTCCTGAGCTTCATCAATGTCAGAAGCACGGAGCCGTTGGCGCCTTTTGGCGCAAGAGTGGTAGATGTAGCCGCCATCATGACGCGAGTTTCCCTTGATGTCCGTGTCCCTTGGCCGAAGCCGCGATGATCGCTTCCTCAGTCGCCTCATCCCTGTCGAAGACAGCGACCAGTTGGCCGTTGCTCAAGACCGCGATGCGATCGGAAAGCGCCATGACCTCTTCGAGGTCGGAGGTCGAAAACAGAATGGCGAGCCCGTTTGCCGCCAGCCGGCGCATGGTGCGGAAGACGTCTGCCTTGGCGCCGACGTCGATGCCGCGGCTCGGCTCGTCCATCAGAAGCACCTTCGGATTGGTCATCAGTGCCTTACCGATGACGACCTTCTGCTGGTTGCCGCCGGACATCGAGGTGATCTCGAAATCTGGATTGGGCGCCTTGATCGAGAGATCGCGGATCGCCTCCTGAATGGCGTTCTTTTCCGCGCCGCTGTCGATATGGAAGAGCCGGGTGAAGCGCGAAAGGCTTGCAAGCGTCAGGTTGGAGGCGATGGAGAGCACCTGCACCAATCCCTCCCGCTGCCGGTCTTCCGGGATCAGAGCAAGGCCGCGGCGGATGCGCCGCGTGGTGTCGCGGGCGCGCACTTCCTTGCCGTCGATGAAGATCCTGCCGGTCGAATGCGTATGGCGCCCGATCACGCATTCGAAGAATTCGCTGCGCCCGGCGCCCATCAGGCCGTAGATGCCGAGGATCTCGCCTGCCTTGACCGACAGGGAGACATCGTTGACGGCAAGCCCGCCGGTCGGCCTCGCCAGGCTGATGTTTTCGGCGCGAAAGACCTCAGCCCCGACGGCATGCTCGACGGATTTTGCAAAATCCTTGGCGTCCGAGCCGATCATCGAGCGCACGATCCAGCGCGTGTCGATATCGCGCACCATGGCATGGCCGGTGATCTGGCCGTCGCGCAGCACCGTGATGTAGTCGCCGATCCGCATCAGCTCTTCCAGTCGGTGCGAGATATAGACGATCGCCACACCCTGGGCTTTCAGCTCGGCGATCACCTTGAACAGGATTTCGACTTCCGCCGCCGAAAGCGCGGAGGTCGGCTCGTCCATGATCAGGATGCGGGCATCGAGCGACATCGCCTTGGCGATCTCGACGAGTTGCTGCTGGCCGATCGGCAGATCCTCGACCATCGTATCCGCCTCGATGCCGGCATCGAGACGCCGCAGAAATTCATTGGCCTTTTCGACCTGCGCCTTGTGATCGATGCCGAGCAGGCCGCGGGTGATCTCGCGCCTTGTGAAAATGTTTTCGGCCACCGACATGTTGGCGAAGAGATTGAGCTCCTGGAAGATCATGCCGATGCCATTGGCCTGCGCGTCGGCCGGACTGTCGAAGGATATGGGCTTGCCATCCAGGATGATGCGGCCGAGCGTCGGGCGCTCGACGCCGGCGATGATTTTCATCAGCGTCGATTTGCCGGCGCCATTTTCGCCAACCAGAACGTTCACCGCGCCGCGGCGCAGCTCCAGATTGGCGCGCTTGACGGCGACGATGCCCGAATAGACCTTCGACACATCGTCGAGGCGCAGGATGATGTCGTCCTCTTGTGCCTCTGCCGCTGTCATGAGCCCACCTTCAGTTCCGAAGGTGTCACGAGCGGAAGCTCGCCGCTTTTCGGCAGCGGAAAGGCGCCGATCACCGTCACCGTCTTGCCGGCCAGGCCGTCGCGCGGAACGGCGGAGAGAACAGCGGTATTAGCCTTCTCGTTGAACGCCTTGCCGAACTGCGCCCATTCGATCTGGTTCTTGAATTCATTGAAATTGACGAAGTCCAGCGTGTCGCGCAGTGCGGTGCCGCGCAGCGCCGGCCCGATCTGCACCTTGGCATCGGCCTTGCCGTCGCCATCGGCGTCGAGATCAAGCGTTGCCGCGCGCGACGCCGTGTCGGCCGCAACGACCGTGCCGGTGATCTTCACCGCATAGGTCCAGGGCGAGCTGCTCTGCTTGCGAGTATTGCCGTATTTCTCGCCGGCGGCATCCGGGTTGGAGGCGGCAAGCTGCATGACGTCCTTCAGCTCGCCGGCGCGCTTTTCGAAATACGGCACGACGTCAGGCTGCCAGATCGCCTCGACCTTGGCATTCGGGTCGAAAGCGGTCTTGGCCGCTTCCGCGGCCTTCTCCTCTGCAGTCGGCGTCTTGATGATCTTGCAGCCGGGCAAGGCCGCCGCCACGACGGCGGCCAGCAGGGCGCCCTTCATTCTCAACATGCGATGAACCTCGACGTCTTGCAAAATGCATTGCGGAGGGCGCAACGCTGCACCCTCCGCAATTGGCGCTGATCAGTTCGTCAGGGCGAAGGTCTCGAGCTTGCCGGCATTGTCGGCATTGACGAGAACGCAATCCATCAGCTGCTTCTCTTCCTTCGGCGTCGTCTTGTTCTTGATGTAGGCGTCCGCCTGTTCCACCGCCAACTGGGCCTGCGCATAGGCGGGCTGCAGCACGGTCGCCTTGATGCCACCCGACTTGATGGAGTCGCGCACGTCGTTGGAGCCATCGAAGCCGACGACGATCACGTCCTTGCGGCCGGCTGCCTGAAGGGCTGCGATCGCGCCCATGGCCATGGTGTCGTTGCCGGAGATGACGCCCTTGATATCGGGGTTGGCCTGGAGGATGGTTTCCATCTTCGAATAGGCTTCCGTCTGGCTCCAGTTGGCCGACTGCTTGGCGACGGACTTCAGCTCCGGATAATCGTCGATGACGTCGTGATAGCCCTGTGAGCGGATGCCGGCATTGGTGTCGGACTCCTTGCCCACCAGCTCGACGTAATTGCCCTTCTCGCCCATCAGCTTGACGAATTCCTGCGCCCCGAGCTGGGCGCCCTGATAGTTGTTCGAGACGATCTGGGCGACGGCAACGCCGGTCGCATTGATTTCGCGGTCGATCAGGAAAGAGGGGATGCCGGCATCCTTCGCCTTCTTGACGGCGGCGACGGAAGCGTCCGCGCCGGCATTGTCGAGGATGATCGCCTTGGCGCCGCGCCCGATCGCCGTATCGATCATTTCCGACTGCTTGTTGGCGTCGTCGTCATGGGTCATGACGAGGGTCTCGTAGCCGAGTTCCTTCGCCTTGGCTTCGGCGCCGACGGCTTCGGCCTTGAAGAAGGGATTGTCATGTGCCGGCGTGATGATGGCGATGAGGTCGGCCGCAAAGGCCGGCATGGCAGTTCCGAGCGCCAGTGCGCCGGCAAAGGCTGCAAGTGTTAGTCTGCGCGTCAGTTTCATTTTTTCCTCCCGTTGTGAATGAAGCCCCGTTCTCCCCGGAGCGGTTGCCCCGTCTCCGGGGCGGTAGAGGGGGAGGGACTTGCCTCCCCGGGCCGGTTCAGGTGATGCGCCGGATGCTCTCGGCGATCTCCTGCGGTTCGAACACTTTCTTCCAGTCGTCGCGCATCAGCGCCGGAATGCCGAACTCGATCGCCTTGTTGCAGGCGTCCGAGAACACGCCGTCGACCTCCTTGAAGATGACCGCGCCGAGCACGTTCATATGGCCGAGCAGAAAGTCGCGGGCCGCTTGTTCAGGCACGCCGCGCGCCACGCATTCGTCCATGGCCTGGCGCATGACGACGAGCAGCGATGCGCAGACGGTTTCGGAAAGGCCGGGTTCGAGCATGGCGAGCTGGTCGACAGTAACCCGGTGCGAGCGCATGACCGGCGCCCAGATGAGCTTGGCAATTTCCTCGCCGAGTGCATAGGCGCTGTCGGGCCCCTGCATCAGCGCTGAGACGATGTGCTGCTTGGCGAACAGGCCGCCGAAATGGTCCTTCTTGGCCTGCATATCCGTCTCGTCGTTGAAGATCGGCGGATGGCAGGGATGGGTGACGAAATAGGTTAGGTCGTCGCGCTTCGGCAGGTGGCCGGCAAAGGGAGCGGCGGCATCGAGCGCAACCACCATCGTGCCGGGTGCGAGCTTGTCGACGATGCCGGCTGCGACCTTGCCGATCGCCGTATCCGGTACGGCGAGGATGACAACATCAGCGCCGTCGAGCGCGGCCTCGACAGGCAGACAATCGAGACCGAGATCGTTCTTCAAACGCGCCTTGCCCGCGTCGCTCACCTCGACATGGCGCACCTGGAAGCGTGAGCCTTTGAGATTTTTGGCAAGCCGGTATCCCATTTTGCCGCCGGCGCCGAAGAGAGCAATCTTGGTCATGTTTTCCTCACTTTTTCAGTTCTGGATAGGATCATAAGCTGGTATGATGAGTCAATCACCATATCACTACTTTAGTTGTTCAAGACCCATGTTTTTCGGCGTCGAGCCGGTCGATCGCCTCAACGTTGCCTGCCGATGGGCCGTCAGGGTCGAATTCGGATGCAAGCCAGACGTCGACGATCGATTTCGCCAGTTCCGGCCCGATGACGCGCGCCCCCATCGTGATGATCTGGGCGTTGTTCGATTTGGCCGCGCGTTCCGCCGAATAGGTATCGTGCGTCAGCGCGGCGCGGATGCCCGGCACCTTGTTTGCGGAAATGCACACACCGATGCCGGTGCCGCAGAACAGGATGCCGCGCTGATGTTCGCCGTCGACAATCGTCTGCGCGAGACGCTGGGAGAGATCGGCGTAGAAGCCGGCCTGACTGAGATCGTGAACTTCGAGATCCGCCTTGCCGGCGAGATGGGCGGCAATAACATCCAGGAGCGGTTTGCCGGCGCTGTCGGCGCCAATTGCAATCTTCATAGCAGTTTCCTTTCATCGCCCTCGGGCATGGAAATCACCTTTCGATCGCCGCGCTGACGCGGCGAAGAATGTCGAGGTAACCGTCGACGCCCCAGGCGGAGCGGCCGATGAACAGGCCGTCGATATGCGCCTCGGTGATCAGTTCCTCGCAATTTTCCGGATTGACGCTGCCGCCGTAGAGAACCGGCACCGCACGTCCAACAATGGACTTCGCCACCTCGGCGATCTTTCCGTGTCGCTCCGACGCGTAGTCGGCGGTCGCCGGCATACCCTTGGCGCCGATCGCCCAGACCGGCTCATAGGCAAGCAGGACCGGAGCCTCGGCCCCGGCGTCGACGCCCCTCAAGGCGGCCTCGACCTGCCGCCGTAAAACCGCGTCGGCCCGACCCTCCCGGCGCTCCTGCAACGTCTCGCCGATGCAGATCAGCGGCGTCAGGCCATGGCGGATCGCGGCGGAAACCTTGAGGCCGACGGTTTCGTCGGTCTCGCCGAAATGCTCGCGCCGCTCGGAATGACCGAGTTCGACGATATCGAGCTGGCAGTCCTTCAGCATCAGAGGCGAAATCTCGCCGGTCCAGGCGCCGGCGTCTTCCCAGTGCATGTTCTGGGCGCCGACCTTGACCGATGTCTCGGCCAGCACACGCTTGACCTCGCGCATCGCGGTAAAGGCGGGAATGACGAAGCGCTGCACGCGGATGTCGCGTTCGCTGTCTGCCTGGGCGAGGTGGCGCGCGAAAGCGAGCGCTTCCTCAACGGTCTTGTTCATCTTGAAACTGGTGCCGACCCAGACGACCATCAGCTTTTCCTTCCGTCGCGGATCTGCGCGAAATAGCCGTCCGTCCCGACCTGGCCGCCTTTGAGCGCAATCTGCAGGCCGTTGGTCGGCGGAAAGTCGCCATGGGCGAGGCACAGCGGCGACCCCGGCGTCTGGGGAAGCGGCAGAAGCGTCGTCAGCGCGTCGATCTTCAATTGCCGGAGTGCGTGACTGGAGGTGTCGCCGCCGGCGACGACCGCACGCGACAGCCCTTCCGCCTCGACCAACCGGCAGAGGATTGTGCCAAGCGCGCTTCCCAGCCGGTGACGCGCGCCAGGCAGCCGGTCGATATCGGCGCCGCGGTCCGCGGAGGGGCCGAGAGCCGTGTAGAGGATGACGCTCTTGCCTTCTTTCAGCTTTTGAATGCCTGCCTGTATCGCTCCATCCACGGCGCCTTCGCCATTCGAGACCAGCGTCAGCGGATCGAGCGCAATGCTTTCGAAGCCGTTCTCGACAGCGGTGCGGATTTGCCGCTCGGTCGTCGGCGAGACGCTACCCGAGACGACGGCGAGGCGGTCGACGGGGCCGACATCGGGAAATTCGCCGCTGCTCGCGCCGATCAAGCCGGCCCGCCGCCATGCGCTGAGCAGGGCATATTCGACCCCCGAGGAGCCGGCGACAAAGCTTGCCGAGCGGCTGGTGACACGCAGCATCTGCCCGCCTGCCGCGATCTGTGTTGCCTCGGAGTCGACATCGAGGAGCAGGATCCCGTCCGGGCTCGACGCTAGCGCGTCTATCCGTTGATCGGCGTCCGCCGCGGTGATCGTGACAAGATCGGCAAGCAGGACGGGGAGGGAGGTCTGCTTCGACAGGTGGACCGTAAGGTCCGCCTCGTCCATCGGCGTGACCGGGTGGCGGCTCATGACGGGATGGCGGTCGATGCGGAAGACGCGGCCCTGATAAGCGGCGAAGAGATTGCCGAAGGCGGTATAACGCTTCAATTGCGGCGCGCCGACGATAACTGGCACAATGGATTGCCCGAATATCGTGCGGCCGATTTCGATCGCCTTGCCGATATTGCCGATCTCGGGGCTGGAATCGAAAGTCGAGCAGACCTTGTAATGGCAGATGGCAGCGCCGAGCGATTTCAGCCAATCGAAAGCAGGCGCAAGGTGCTCCTCCATCCAGTCCGGCGTCTCGGAGCGGCTCGTTCCGGCAATGCCGATCGCCCGGCAGTGTTTGAAGCGAGCGAGCAATCCCGGCGTCGGAATGTCGAGGAAGAGTGCCGTCTCGACACCGTTCGAGGCGAGCGCCTCCATGACATCGGTCGAGCCGGTAAAATCATCCCCGTAATAGCTGACGAGAAGTCGATCCATATCGGTCACGCGCCTTTGCCGTCGCTGAATTTCGCAATCGAGGCGGCAAGCTCCGGATGATCTCTCGCGTAGATCTCAAGTGGTATGTCGGCGACAGCCGCCTGCCAGGCCTGCTGCACCGCCCGGACGCCGGCAGCCGGGCCGCCGGGATGGCTGACGATGCCGCCGCCGCAGAGATAGAGCAGATCGACAGTGCGGCCGGTGCGGCGATAGGTTTCCGGCGCCTGTCCGCCCCACTGGCCGGAGCCCGCGACCGGAAGCGGGCAATCGGCGGCGTCGAACAGCGGCGTGCTGACCGCCTTGAAGGATGAGACGAAGCTGTCGTCCGGCTCCCAGTATTTGACCCTGATGCCGTTGATCTGAAACTGATCGACCCCGAGCAGCCGCCAGAACTGCTGATAGACCTTGAAATCCAAGCCGGCGCCCGGATCGCGGGTCAGCACGTCCCAGCCGTTTCGATGCGCGTGCAGCACCAGGCTCGAGCGTTTGCGTAGAAAGCTCATGCCGCCGAAGCCGATCGAGTTGATGTTGACGACGGCGCAATTACCGCCGGCCGCAGCCACGATGTCGTGGTTGCGCATCATCTCGTCGGGGTCGGCATGCGAGATGCCGAAGGCATACATGACCTTTTTGCCGGTCTTCTGCTCGTGATCGAGAATGCGCGGCATGATCGCCGCGACGCGGTCCTTGAGCGGCGAGTAGGCCGGGCTCATCAGCTTCTCGTCGTCCTTGATGAAGTCGACGCCTGACGCAATCAGCTCGCCGACGAGTTCCGCCGTCTCGTGCGGCCTCAGCCCAAGCGCCGGCTTGACGATCGTTCCGATGATCGGCCGGCCTTCAACGCCGGTGAGGCGGCGGCTTCCAGGAATGCCGAACTGCGGCCCGGGATGGGCGCTCTTGAAGGCGTCGGGCAGCTTCATGTCGACGATGCGAATGCCGGTCATGCCCTTGATCGAATAAACGCCGCCGATCGCGATGGTCATCAAGGCCGAGAGATCGGTGCCGATCGCCTCCAGCGGAAAGCCGATGTCGACATCGGCGCGTCGGAGCAGCGTGCCGGCAGCGACCTCAGGCCAGGTCGGATGGCGCGCATCGTCGAGCGGCCGGATGGCCAGCACGCGGGCGGCGACACGCGCTTTCAGCTCCTCGGTTTCGCCCGGGACCGGCACGAAGGTTCCGGTCGACTGGTCGCTGGCGATCTTGTCCGCCATCGCCTCGACGCTGCCGGCCGTTTCGATGCGGTAGGTCAGGGTAATCATCATGAAACGGACGGCTGCTCCTCTCGCCAATGCAGATTGCCATGGCGTCAACTCATGATCTGGTATAATGAGTATTCCAACCAATGAAAAGCGAATTTTTTGAGTGTGCAAATTTCCAGTCGCAAGCTTTGTCCTTGGTCCGGAAAACTGTTAGGAGGAGACATTTTGAGCCAGCGAGATGTTATGACCCAGCCCCTCGAACAGATCGTCCGCCGCAAACTCTCTGACGAAGTGTTTGATCGACTTGAGCGATTGATCACCTCAGGCGAGCTTCAGCCCGGCGATGAAATGCCCTCCGAACGGGTGCTGATGGAGCGCTTTGGGGTCGGCCGGCCGGCGATCCGCGAGGCCATGCAGTCGCTTGCCAACAAGGGTCTCGTCAACATTTCGCACGGCGAGCGGGCGAAGGTTCTGAGGCTGACGGCAAAGTCGATCTTCCGCCAAGTCGATCTCACCGCCAAGATCATGCTGGCACAATCGGCTGACTCGCTGGAGCATCTGAAGAGCGCCCGCATCTTCTTCGAGCGCGGCATGGCGCGCGAGGCCGCGCAGCGCGCCTCGGCAAATGATATTGGCGACCTCAGGGAGATCATCGAGCGCCAGCGCAGGTCACTCGGGCAGCCCGAAGAATTCATCGATGCCGATATGGAGTTCCATACCCGCATCGCCCAAATCTCAGGCAACCCGATCTACGTCGCCGTCAGCGAAGCCATGCTCGCCTGGCTGAAGGAATATCATACCGAAATGCTGATCTGGACCGGCAAGGAAAAGTTCACGCTCGCCGAACACGACGAAATCGTCGGCCGCCTTGAAGCCAATGACGTGGACGGCTCGGAAATAGCGCTGCTCAAGCATCTCGAACGCTCGCGCGCGCTTTACGCGAAATAGCCTCAACTCTGTATGTGAGCGGTGCGCCGCCCACCTTCCTGCTGACGCTCAACCCTCGGCCGGCCCGGCTTCCGAACGGTAGCGTGCATTTATCCGCAGCAGCGGAACAATGCTGTGCCGGCGAGGTTGTGGATAGGCCAAGCACGCAAAGATCCCCAAGGAGGACACCACATGCGTATGAAACTCGTAGCAGCTTCGCTTCTCGCCCTCGGCATGGCCACTTCAGCCTTCGCCCAATCCAATCCGGCGCCGGCCGGTGCCACGATCGACAAGAACCAGGCCGATCAGGGTGGTGGTGCAACCAGCGACCCGAAGACTAAAAAGCCGATGGCAACCGATTCCACCATGACCAATTCGACGACCGGCGGCACGATGAAAATGGACAAGACCAAGTGCCCCAACCCGGTCAACAACTCCGCCAATCTCCAGACCCAGGGCGGCACCAGCAACGCCACACCGATGGATGAGGCCTGCGCGGCCCATAACAACTGATCGGCCTCACCACAAAAAACCCCGCTTCGGCGGGGTTATTGCGCGAGCCGACCCCCCGGCAGGCGGCATTTGCGTCAGCGATTCCATCATAACTTGACTTACTGCAAAACGCGCGATATCAATTTGGGTAATCGATAACCCAAAAGAGATCCCGTGACCGCCTCACTCAATGACATAGCCGCCCGTGCAGGTGTCTCCGTTAAGACCGTGTCAGGTGCATTGCATGGCGGCTCGGCGCGCATGTCGGAAGACACCCGCCAGCGGATCAAGGAGATCGCCGCGGAGCTCGGATATGTCACCAACTTCGCCGCACGCAGCATGCGGCAAGGCTGGATGCCACTTGTCGGCCTGGTCGCGGACGACTTGATCACCTCGCCTTTCGCGACCGAAATCATTAGGGGGCTCGATGGCGCCGTGCGCGCCGCCGACATGGCCGTCTTCGCCATGACGCTCGGCGGCCATCGCAGCGTAGCGTCGATCCTCGACGAGATGCGCCGCTTTCGCCCGCGGGCGATTGCCTATGCCGCCATGTATCACAAGAGCGTCGACCTGCCGCCCGAATTTGCCGACACGGTCGGAGTCATGATCAACTGCCGTGATGCCAACGACCGCGTGACCTCGCTGGTGCCGGATGAAACGGGGGCGGCGCTCGAGATTACCAACTATCTGATCGATGCCGGCCGGCGCAATATCGCCTTCATCAATCTGCCGGGGCTGCTCGCCGGGGACCTTCGTGAACTCGGCTTCCGACAGGCGCTCGATCATGCGGGCATCGACGGAGCCGGCGCCATCGTCTTGCCTGCCGTCAGCAAGGCGATCTACAGCGACCGGGCGCACAGCCTCGTGGCCACACATGTGCATGAGCTGATGAGCGGCGCCCGGCGCCCCGATGCCATCCTGTGCGGCAATGACCGCGTGGCCATGGAGGTCTATGCCGCGCTGCACCGGACAGGCGCGGCCATTCCCGACGATGTCGCCATTGCGAGTTTCGACAACCAGGTCGAGATCGCCTCGCGTCTCGACCCGCCGCTGACCACCATGGCGCTGCCGCACCGCGCCATGGGCCGCCAGGCGGCGCAAATCCTGCTTGCCGAAGACCGGGTCCCGGTCGGGGTGCAGAAACTGCCGTTCCAGCTGGTGGAGCGGGCATCCGTATAAATTGAGATAGGCCATCCAATTGAGGAGGAATTCTAATGGGTAAACGTTTACTTTGGTCTCTGATCCTGTCCTCGGCGTTGACCGCGCCATGGGCGCAGGCAGCCGAGAAAACCACAATCCAGGTCATGCATCAGGGCGATCCCGGCTTTGTCGCCGCCTATGGCAAGGTCGCCGAGCGGTTCGAGGCGGCCAACCCCGATGTCGACGTGCAGTTCATCTATGCGCCGCACGATGCCTATAACGAGAAGTTCAGCGCGGCCGTCATGGCCAAACAACTGCCCGACGTCATGGAACTCGATGCGCCGTTCCTCGCCAATTACGTCTGGTCGGGCTATCTTCAACCCATCAAGCCGCTGATCGACAAGGACCTCCTCGACGATATGACGGAGTCCAATATCGCCCAGGGCACATACCCGATCGACAAGGACCTCTATGCACTCGGACTGACCGACTCGTCGGTCGTCCTTTACGGCAACAAGAAATATCTCGAAGCGATCGGCGCCCGCATCCCGAAATCCGTCGACGATGCCTGGACTCGGGAAGAATTCGAAACCTATCTCGAAAAGCTTTCCAAGCTCGACGGCGTGAAGTGGCCGATCGATACCTTCCGCGGCTACGGCATCAAGACCGAATGGATCACCTATGCCTATGGCCCGATCCTGCAATCGGCCGGCTGCGATCTCATCGACCGCAAGGCTTGGAAATCCGAGGGCACGCTGGATAGCGACGCCTGCGTCGATGCTCTCGCCATGATGCAGAAATGGGTCAAGAACGGCTGGGTCGTGCCGCAGTCGGCCGGAACCAACCAGTTCTTTGCCGAAGGCAATCCGGCGGCGCTGGCGCTCGGCGGACACTGGGTCTATGCGGAGGCCGCCGCGACCATGAAGGACAACATCGTCGTGCTGCCGCTTCCAAAGTTCGGCGCCAAGGGCGCGAGCCCGAATGGCACCTGGATCTGGGCGGTCACCAAGACCTCGACACATCCCGAGATATCAGGCAAGTTCATCAGCTTCCTGCTGAAGGACAAGGAGTTCCGGACCTTCGCCGCAAGCCAGTCGGGCTATCCCGGCTTGAAGAGCTTCGCTGCCGAATCTCCGCTCTATGCCACTGGCGGCCCGATGGCGATCGCCTTCGAGCAGGCATCGAAGACGGCCGTCGCCCGCCCGCCACATCCTGCCTATCCCACAATCACCTCGGCCTTCATGCAGGCCGTCGACCAGGTGTTCAATGGCGGCGATCCCAAGGAGGCGCTGACGTCAGCCGCCAAGAAAATCGATCAGGATATCGAGGACAATGACGGCTATCCGCCATTCGGCGACGGGCAATAAGCGTGATCGCTGCCGATAGGCGAACCCCTGCGATGTCTCAGGCAGATATCGCAGGGCGCGACCGGCATCTAAAGCGCGTCGCGATCTTTCAGATTCGCTCCTCGCGCTTTAGCTCTTTGTTTTTACGCATGTCGTTTGCGGCAAAAGCGCTCAGCGCTTTGCCTGGCAAAGCCGCTGCTCACTTTTGCGCGACATGCTTTAGGCTTGGAAAGGAGGAGTTGCATGGTCATGCAACAATCGACATCTTCGACATCCGTCCGAAAGGCTCCGGCGCGCCGGCATAACAAGGGACGGCTGATGCAGGAAGCCGCCATGCTCGCGCCGGCCATGATCCTGTTGACCCTCTTTCTGATCCTGCCGTTCCTCTTGTCATTCTGGACGGCAATGACCAACCAGCCTCTGGTGCCGCGGCCGACGCCCGTCCGGTTCGTCTGGTTCAACAATTTCATCCGCATCTTCCAGGACTATCTTTTCTGGACCGCCCTTTGGAACGTCGCGCGCTTCACCTTCTGGATCATTCCAGCGCAGTGCGGCCTCGCTTTCGCGACGGCGCTGCTGCTTCATCAAAAGCTGCCGTTCCGCAATCTGCTGCGCGGCATGTTCTTCCTGCCGGCGATCACCTCGATGGTCGTGGTCTGCGTCATCTGGGGCACCCTGTTCCAATATCCCACGGGGCCGTTCAACCAAATCCTCGGCTTTCTCTCAGGCGGAGCGATCCAGCCGATCGATTGGCTCGGCGATCCGCAATGGGCGATGTTCTCGCTCGTCCTGCTCTCGGCCTGGCAGGCCTACGGCTTCCAGATGATCGTCTATCTCGCCGGCCTCCAGGGCATTCCGGACGAACTCTACGATGCCGCCAAGATCGACGGTGCGAACGCTTTCCGGCGCTTCTGGCATGTGACCATGCCCGGCCTGCGGCCGACCCATGTCTTTGTCCTGGTGATCACCACCATCCAGGCGTTCAAGCTCTATACCCAGGTCGCCATCCTCACGCAGGGCGGACCGAAAAGCAGCACCGAAACGGTGGTGCACTACATGGTCCGCGCCGGCTTCGAAGAGCAGAAGATGGGCTACGCATCCGCCGTTTCGGTCATATTGTTCGTGATCGTTCTCGTCATCGCGCTGATCCAGCGCCAGCTGCTGAGGCGCTTCGATGTCTGATATCGCACTCTCGATCCCGCAGGCCCGCACAGCGCGGCCCCGTTCCGCCGTAAAGGTTCTTCGTATCATCCAGACGACGTGCATTTTCATCATCGCATTGGTGATCGTCTCTCCATTGCTGCTCCTGGTCGTGGCAAGCCTCAAGGATGACCGGTTCCAAATTCTGGCCGATATGGGCAGCTTCCGGGCCTTCTGGGTTTCGAACCCCACGCTTAACAACTATGCCGAGGTCGGCCACCTCTCGGGTGAACTCGCCTTCGGACGCTACCTCATCAACTCGCTGATCATTCTGGTCACGACGGTCTGTTCCGGCCTGATTGTCAATTCGATGGCGGCGTTTGTCCTGGCCTGGGGATCGCTCAGGGGCCGCGCCGTCATCCTGTCGATCGTGATCGCACTCTATGTGATCCCGCAGGAAAGCATCATCATGCCGCTCGTTATCATGGTCTCGCGGGCGGGAATGTCCGATACCTTCGCGGTGCAGATCGTGCCGTGGATCGCCAGCCCCCTCTATATCTTCCTGCTCTACCAGTTCTTCGCGCAACTGCCGAAGGAATTGCTGGAAGCCGCCGAGATGGATGGCGCATCTTTTTTCCGGGCCTATCGTTCCATCTTCCTGCCGCTCAGCCTGCCTGCACTCGCCACCGTGTCGATCCTCATGGGTATCGAGACCTGGAACCAGTATCTCTGGCCGATCTTGGTGACGCAGACGGACTATGCCCGGCCGATCGCCGTCGCCATCGCGACCTTCTTCGGGCAGGACAGCATCTACTGGGATCGTGCGATGGCAGCCTCCGTTTTAATGATGATCCCGATCCTGGGGCTCTACCTCGCATTCCAGCGCTGGTTCGTGAGTTCCTTTATCGGCTCTGCCGTGAAAGGTTGAATTGATGACAAGCCAAGCGACTTCTCCGTCCGATGAAGCGGAGCTGGAGACGATCAGCGCCTTCCTGCCCGCAGGGTCCACGATTCATGCCTGGATCAGGGCGTCGCATGGCGACGCTCCGGGAAGGTTGACGGCACATGTCGATGGGAATCCGGCCTGTGCTGTCGAAACTTCAAATCCGCATGAGTTTGAGTTTCGGCTGCTAACGCTGGAAAGAGGCGGAGAGGCTGCTTTCTCCTACGATCCCATGACGACCGACGTCTCGGTCCTCTATGCCTTCCTTCAGCCCCACGTTCTCGAAGAAGGCGTCCGGCTGCTGCATATCAGCCCTGCCAATGCCACACCCGAGGTCCCCGGCAGCTATCACTTCCGCCCGCCTTTCGGCTGGATGAACGATCCCAACGGGTTTGGAAGGTTCGGCGGCAAGCTGCACCTCTTCTACCAGCACTATCCCCACAGCCTTCGGTGGAACAACATGCATTGGGGTCATGCGGTCTCGGAGGACTATCTTCGCTGGAAGCATCTGCCGATCTTTCTTTTCCCTTCGGATGAACTCGCTGCGCGGGCCGACGGGCGGGGCGGGGCATTTTCCGGCTCCGCGATCGCTCTTCCCGGCGATGAAGCCGGCCTTCGCATTTTCTTCACCGAGCATATGAAGGATCGGGAACCGGAGGAACAGGTTCAGTTCACGGCCACCAGCCGCGATCTTGTCAATGTCGAGCCGGCGAGCCTGATCCTGCCGGCGCGTCCCGCCGGGCTCGGTCTGACGACCGACTTCCGCGATCCCTATGTCTTCCTCGGGCCCGACGGCCAATGGAAGATGTTGCTCGGCACGCGAGACCGCGAGGGCGGCGTTATCCTGCTCTACCAAACCGATGACCCGGCTGCGGCGACGGGATGGAACTTCCTCGGCATGCTTCACCGTGAGAACCGCTTCGGGATGACGGCGGCGGAGTGCCCCTGCATGGTGCCGCTCGATGGTCCCGCCAATGATCCGACGACGCGCTGGGCCCTGATCTTCGGTCTGCTCACCAGCCGCGACCCGGCAACGGGCCGGCGCAACATGACGCTTGCGACTGTCGGCCGTTTCGATGGCCAACGGTTCTCAATGGAATTCGAACAGGAACTGGACTTCGGCACCGACGCCTACGCGTTCCAGGCCTTCGTCGACGAGGGCGACCCGATCGGCATCGCGTGGCTTGCGAACTGGACGGATATTTCCAGAGAGATCGACATGCCGACGGCGATGACCCTGCCGCGCCGGCTGGCATTGCAAAGTGGGGCGCTGATCACGCCGCCGGTGTCAGGTGTCGAAAGCCTGCGGCAACGGCGACTGGATGCCGGAGGTTTTCTCGATGGCCGGACCGTCGATCTTGCCAACGGCTCCGTCGAAATCCTTCTCACTCTCAGGCAAGCCGGCAATGCGTTCCGCCTCGATCTCGAACATTCCGAGGCGACGGTCGCGGTTCAGTTGGATGAGGCCGGGCTGAGCATTCCCTTCTCGGTGGCGAATGCCAAGGCATCGCCCCGCTATATCGCCGCCGGCGCAGGCCCATCGACCATCCGGATCTTCCTCGATGCAGGCTCGATCGAGGTCTTCGCCGACGATGGCCGCTGGACGGGAACCAAGCGGCTGCCCGGCGTCAAGGGGGTAAGTGCTGCGCGTCTGACCGCATCCGAGGGAAATATAATCGCCGCTGAAATCTGGCAGCTCGGTCTTTAATCGCTGGAGGATAAAACGACATGGCATCGGTTACGATAGACGAAGCCCGCAAGCATTATGGCGCCGTTCCGGTGATCCACGGCGTCTCCGTCGATATCGAGGACGGCGAATTCGTCACGCTCGTCGGTCCCTCTGGCTGCGGCAAGTCTACCCTGCTCAGAATGCTAGCAGGGCTGGAGGAGATCAGCGACGGCGAAATCCGCATCGGCGGCCGGGTCGTGAACGACGTGGCGCCGAAAGAGCGGGATATTGCTATGGTGTTCCAGAGCTACGCGCTCTACCCGCACATGACCGTCGCGGAGAATATGGGCTTCGCTCTGAAGCTCCAGGGCCAGAACAAGTCGACGATCGAAAAGCAGGTGAAGGAGGCGGCTGACATCCTGGCGCTCGGACCTCTCCTCGACAGATTGCCCAAACAGCTGTCGGGCGGCCAGCGCCAGCGCGTCGCCATGGGCCGCGCGATCGTCCGTCACCCGCAGGTCTTTCTCTTCGACGAGCCGCTCTCGAACCTCGACGCCAAGCTGCGTGTGACGATGCGGGCGGAAATCAAGGAGCTTCACCAGCGACTGAAGACCACCACCGTCTATGTCACCCATGATCAAGTCGAAGCCATGACCATGGCCGACAAAATCGTCGTGATGCGCAGCGGCCGCGTGGAGCAGATCGGCAAGCCGCTCGAGCTCTTCGACCGTCCGGCAAACACCTTCGTCGCCTCTTTCATCGGCTCGCCCGCGATGAACCTGTTCGAAGGTGAAGTCAGGAACGGCAGCTTCGTTTTGGGCGGAACCAGCCTGCCTCTGCCGCCCGGCCGGCAAGAGGCGGACGCCGTCACCTATGGCATCCGCCCGGAGCATATGGCGATCCGCGAGGACGGCGTGCCGGCCACCATCGTCGTCGTCGAGCCGACCGGATCGGAAACCCACATCAACGCTAGGCTTGGAAGTGCCGATATCACGCTGCTTCTGCGTGAACGGGTCGACTTCAAGCCGGGACAACAAATCTCGATCGCCCCTGACCTGTCGAAGGTGCATTTGTTTGGAACAGGCGGCAATCGCCTAAATTAAGATGAATGCCCTGTGGGTCGCTTTGGGCGGCGTGCCGATTGTGAGTGTCGCAGAGGTCCCTCGCAAAATGCCCAACTTTTGCGAGGGACTTCTTCCATAGATCGTTCGGGAAGATCAAAGCGGGTGGCTCCGCAGGATTTGTGCAGCAACGGGCTCCGTGATTACGCTGGAGACTTGCGGTCCCTCACGCCGTTTATGGATGGCCCTTCTGAAAATCTGAGGTTTCTGATGTCTCAACCGACAGATTGGGGCCGAGAGCGCCCAGGAAACTCGCGGCATGGAAAATGGCAGCCGGCGGCTTTGCGCCGGTATCGCGGATATCACCGGACAAGATACGCTGGACCGCTTCGCAGATGATCGGCGCCGTGACGGCATAGATGTCCTGTCCCTGGGCGAGAATCCGGCGGCGCAGGTCGCCTTGCGTGACGATCACCTCAACGGCGAAGCGCTGCGCCGAACGTCCGGTTTCATCGATGGCCTGGGGCGGGGGCGTCGATGGATCCCGAACATCCCGCAGGGCTGTCGTGCTGAGAAAGGTGTGCAACTCCTTCGTCCGGACGTGGCGGGCGATCAGCGGCACTTCCGAAAATGGAAGCTCGACGAATGTCTGCTGGCCGAACGGGGCCGGTAAAACGGATACCTTCTCGGCCGGCGGCTGATGCACGGGTCCAAGCTGCCCGCCGCTGACGGCCAGGCGCTGCGCGGTGTTCTTCTCCCCGGTCACGCGCGTGCCTTTCGTGGGCAGCCAGCTGTCGAGCGCAACCCGGATTTCGACAGTGTCGGCATGCAGCCATTCGTCCATCAGGGCTGCCACCAGCAGGTCTGCCAATCCGCCGTAAAATCCCATGGCCGGGATGACGGCTACGCCCGCTTCCCGGGCCGCAACCTCATGCCGGTCGAATGTGGCCTGTACGCTCGGCTGTTCAGCCGTTACGTCGAGATAATGGATGCCGGCCCGGAGCGCGGCACGCACGACCGCGTCGGCCGTGTCCATGAACGGGCCGGCGCAGTTGATGACCGCCGCCGCTCCTGCGAACGCGCTGTCCAGCGCCTCGTCATCCTCTATCGCTGCTTCGCGGCATTCGACGCCGCGTTCCGGAAAGCCCGCCTCTGCCAATCGTCTGGCACTCCGTCCGATCGCAATCGGCGTCAGCCCGCGCCGCAACAGTTCGGCGACGACAAACCGGCCGGTATGGCCGTTCGCTCCAAGGACTGCCACCACGGCGTGGAGTGTTCCAGTGTTGTCGGTTTGATGAATGGTCATTGCTCTCTCCTGCGCTACCGACCTGTCTGTAGCTATAAAACATACAGGTCTGTAGCGTGTCAATCCGCTTTCTGCTAGTGTGGCTGAATTGGAGATGAGCGAATGACGAAAAACACAGCGAACGCCCCGGCCGTGAATGAGGTACGGGATAGAATTCTCGAGACTGCATCGGAACTCTTCTACCGGCGCGGTGTACGCGCCGTGGGCGTCGATCTGGTGGTGGAAAAATCAGGTGTCGCCAAAACCAGCCTTTACCGCCATTTCGGCACAAAGGACGATTTGATCGCGGCCTTCCTGAAGCGCGAGGACCTGGATTTCTGGAACACCTGGGATAGGGTAACCGAGCGGCATGCGGATGACGCCTTAGCCGAACTCGACGCCCATTTCGAGTGGATCGGCGAAAGGGTCGGGCGGGATAATTACCGGGGCTGCCCGCAGATCAACACGGCGGCCGAGTTCCCGGAAGCCGGTCACCCCGCCCGCAAAGTCGCCGAAGCCCATATGCATGAAATGCGGCGGCGCTTGATGGCCATCGCCGGGAGACTGGCGGTTGCTGCACCCGACCGGCTTGCCGGGCAACTCGCGGTGCTGATCAACGGCGCTTTTGTCAGCATGCAGGTCTTCGAACCCGGCGAGGCGACGGGTTTGCTCCGCGATGCCGCGCACGCCCTGATCGCCGCTGGCCGCAATTGATTCACTGGAGGCACATTTCCCAGAATTGGGAAATGGGTCAATAGGAACTGGCCACGCATCGGGATCGAGAGTTCCCGACATTCGTCGACGTGCGGCACAGCCAAAATTTGTACCGCAACATCTACTGTCGGCGCTTTTGGCCGCCGGTTCGGATCCCTTCAAGGCGATCAAGCGGGGCCAACTTCGTCAAAGACGCGACGAACCCTCGCATGAGCCGGGCTACAAGGTGCGCGTTCACCCGAATGACCGCAACAACAGATTAAGAGAGACGGCAACCTTGTCGATGTCGCGAATATCCCGCGAATATTGACCGGTGTAGAGTTTGACAATCATGCTGTCGCGAGCAGCGCCGCTGAGTTCGAAATACAGGTGCAGGTAATAGGCTTGCTTTGTCGCCGCTGCGACTTACGCTCCTTCGTCGCTGAGTGACCTGTCCGAGCTCCGCTTTGAACGGGGCGAAGCCGGGGAGTTTCTCCCGCTTTGACCAATATGGTCAAGCCATCTCCGGCGCGGCGACTGACGTATGGGTGATGATGGAGTGGGAAATCACTGCGCCGCGCCTGACAGTGCTGCCATCTCATTCAGTCAGAAACAGCATAATTCCACGCGATCTTTTTTCTAGAGCATGATGCCGAAAAGTGTGAGCGGTTTTCTCATGACATCATGCTCTAACTCTTTAATCTAGAACAGGATTCAGATTTTAGGCTGGGTCGGTCTAAAATCATCCGGTTCTAATGCGGTCGAACCCTTTTGGTCGCGATCAGCATGACGAGATCTTCGGAGGCATCTGCGAGCTCCAATGCCAATTCCGCAGCCGACCATCCACGTTTCTGCAAAGTGACGAGCATTTCCACCATCGCGACTTCGACCTCTCGTCTGCAGCTCGAAATCGGCTTCAATTCGATATGTTTCTCATCACATGCGGTGGTCATCTTAGCCTCCGATCTGCCATAGAAATGGGCAGCGTTACAAAATTCGCCAATGGGTGGATATGGTAAGGGTTGCGTGCAAGCCTCGGCCTCATTACGCATCGACACAGACGGCCTCGGCCTGCGCGCAACCCCTTCGCGTCCTTATTTGCCGATTTCCGGCATCAGGAGCGTCTCGCACGAAGGTGAGCAGAGGAAACCCGCACTATTGGCGATAGGAATTTTTCCCGGCGCCTGAGGGTTATGCGGAGAAGAATTCCTGTCGTAAGCCGATGCTCGCGCAAAGCGCGCACGAATATTGCCCCGATAGTTCACGACCTATCCTCCTCTGCTTGCATATTTTGTTGTGAATTAGTGTCGTTTCACGTTGAGAGTGCTTTGAAACTGCATTGCACTGGCAAGTGAGTATTTGGGCTTTCCGAACGTCCTTCGGAACTAACCCTTGCTCATTTAGATACAGGAACAGGACGCAATTGTCGTTATCGCCGCATCCCGAAAATTATCGGTCCGTCCATTTCTGCTCGTAAAGGAATATGATAAGTAGCTTATGCACGTAGGACTTCAGTCGATTCGGTTTTGTCGGATGGGCTGCGCGGACGTTTCAGCCGCGAAAACGATTTTTTGCCTCAGTTTCAACAGCCCGGATCGGCTTATGCGCTGGAGGAATTGGATGGTTACGGAGTCTGGAGATGACCCCGCTGCTGGACAGGAATGGCCGGCCCACCTCGAGCGGCGGCGCTGGCCGCGCGAACCGTCCTCGCAGAAAGAACATCGGGTGGACGTTCCGCCTGCATTGGTGCCCTTGCGATTTTCGACGCGAGACCTGCCGCCGAAAGAACAATTCCAGTCCTGGCGATCACATATGGCGCCGCTTATGGATGTTCATCTGCCGGACGGACAACCAGAGGACGACGGTTTTCTCGCGGAACAGACCGGCTGGCATCTCGGCGATATCCTCATCGTCCAGCAGCGGACGCAGGCATGCAGCTATGTTCGCGATCAGGCCATGCTGCGATCGAGCCCAATCGATCACTGGAACGTCGGCGTACTTCGCAGCGGCCGGGCCTGGACCGAGGCCAATCGGCATGTAACGGAGACCGGCCCGGGTGAGATATTTTTCAGGTCTCTTGGTTACCCATACCGCGGGCGGATGACCGATTCAGCCGCTGTGCTCGTCTTCTTGCCCTATGAACTGTTGACCCGTGATACGCCTCTTCTGCAGAGCGCCAACAACATCGCCCCCTCCGGTAGCCTCGCCGAATTGCTCGTCAGCTATATCAACGGCCTGGAGGCGAACCTGGGCAATTTGACGGTGGAGGAGGTGCCGCGGATCATACGGACGATCGGCGATATGGTCGTTGCATGCGCTGCATCGTCCGCAAGTTTGGATCGCGGTCAGGAACAGAACAATATGGGCCTGATGGAGCGGGCGCATCGCTATATTCACCTCAATCTTCTTTCAGATAGCTTGACGCCTGACGTCATGTGCCGTGCGCTGGGCATCTCGCGGACGCGGCTCTACCAATTGTTCGAAACGAGCGGGGGCGTCTTCAACTACATTCGCAAACGTCGATTGCTGCAGGCATATGCGGATCTTACCAACCCGACCGACAACAGGCCGATCTCGGAGATTGCCCAGGCCGCCGGCTTCGACGTTGCAGCCAATTTCACGCGCGCGTTCAGCCATGAATTCGGGCTCAGCCCGCGTGAAGTGAGAAAGACCATAGCAACTGAGCGCCCCGCCATCCCCACAACACGTTCCATGCAACGTTTTGGGACAACGATCGGCGATTGGCTAACGCTCGCACGTTGATGCGGTGGGCTAAGCTTTCCTCAACTCAGTCTGAGATCCACCCGAGGATTCACCTCGGTCAGATGATTTTCGATATCGCACGGCAGATCGAATATTGCTCCAGTTTCACGCGCCTGGAGTCGGGCGATGTCATTGTCAGCGGCACGCCAGGCGGCATTGGCTCGTAGGGAGGCAGCCGAATGAACTGGCATTCACAGTCTCAAAGCTGAAGCCGAAGAGGCAATTCCCTCACCCGCCCGCTCCTCCCTTGCAACCCGGCCCAGCCGGTCGGATCGGGGGCTGATCAACAGTGCCAGTGTCGCATCTCTAACTGGCTGGCGGCGTCGCATCTCTATCAGCTTTGACATTATTTGTAGCCGCAAAGTTAGAATGTCCTGTTTCTGCAAAGTTGGAATGCCACACTCTGCCCGTTTTGATGACGGCGGAGATTGCAGAAGGGATTGATAGCGATGAGCGAGCGTGATCTGCAGCGGATGACCTAATCCTGATTGGCAGCCACCGGCAAACTGCCTTCGCTCGAATGACGGGTTTCGGTCTGCCGGGCGGCAGAGACGACGCGGCGTTTTGCGCGGATGGCGTGCCATTGTTGGTCGATCAGGACGCCGATGAGGATCACGCCGCCCATGACGGCGAAATTCAGAGACGACGGGATGCCGAGCAGATTGACGAGGTTCTGCAACTCCTGGAGCAGGACTGTACCCAGCACGACGCCGACGATCGATCCCTCGCCGCCGCGGAGCGAGAAGCCGCCGAGCACGGCCGCGGCAATCGCGTAGAGTTCGTAGAACTGGCCATGGCTCGCCGGCGAGATCGAGCGCGTGTACATGGCGAAATAAATCGCCGAAAGCGCCGTCAGCAGCCCGCAGATGACATATGCCGACATGATCATGCGGCTGGTCCGAATACCGGAATAGCGGGCCGCCTCCTCATTCTTCCCGATCGCGTAGAGATAACGCCCGAAGACGGAGCGATGCAGCATGATCCACATGACCACGGCAATGATCACGAGGGCAGTGAAGGTATTGGGAACACCGTAGAACCGTCCGGCGGTCAGGAATTCGAGGTCCGGAAAATTTTGGCCAAAAGCAAAGCCCGCCGTTCCGTCGGCCGTATAGAAGCGCGCTGCCCCACGATAAATCAGCAGGCCGCAGAGGGTGACGACGAAGGGTTGCAGGTTGAGCCGGGTGATCAACCAGCCGTGGACGGCACCAACGACTGCGCCAAGCACGAGAATGAGCGGCAGCGCCAGCATCCACGACATATCCTGGACGGCGATGAAATCGACGAACAGCACACCGAGAAGAGCGACGAGTGAGCCCACGGAAAGCTCGATGCCGCCGGTAATGATGACAAAGGCCTGACCGATCGACAGAATGCCGAACAGGCCGATCAGGTTGGCGGTGTTGGCCAGGTTGATCGGCAGCAGGAAGCGCGGATTGATGACGGCGACGACAATGCCGACGACGACGATCAACAGCAGCAGTCCGAGATCTTTCTTGATCATTCGAGATCCATTCCCCGATACCTATTTGTATTGCCGCAGCCGCTATTTTACCCTTTTGCCGACCGCAAGCAAAAGGACGTTTTCCTGGCTGAATGCGTCCTCTTCCAATATGCCGGCGATCTGGCCCTCCTGCATGACGGCGATGCGGTCGGAAACGCCGATCACCTCTTCCATGTCGCTGGAGATCATCAGGATCGCCACTCCGGCATCGGCTAGCGCTCGCATCAGGCCGTAGATCTCGTTCTTCGCGCCGATATCGATGCCGCGCGTCGGCTCGTCGAAGATCATCACCCTCGGGCTCATCGACAACCATTTGGCAAGCACGACCTTTTGCTGGTTGCCGCCGGACAGAGTGCCGGTTCGCGTCGAAACGGATGGCGCCTTGATCCCGAGGCGAACCCGCTGCTTTTCGGCCGCCGCCGTCTCCCGTTCAGCAGAAAGCATGAAGCGGCTGGAAAGCCTGGGAAGATCGGAAAGGGTTATGTTCTGGGCGATCGGGAAATCGAGAAGAATGCCGTTGCGCTTGCGATCCTCCGGCACCAGGAAGATGCCGCGAGCGACGGCGTCACGGGCAGAACGGACCGAAATTTCCCGGCCGTCCTGCAGGATGGTTCCGCCGTAGCTCCGGTCGATGCCGAAGAATACCCTTGCAAGCTCGGTGCGGCCCGACCCGACGAGGCCTGCAAGCCCCATGATTTCCCCATACCTGATCTCCAGATCAACGGGACGGCCGGGATAGGCTTCAGTGCGCACGCCGCTTGCCTTCAGCGCAACCGAGCCGGGCGAGCGCTGCGGTTTTGCGGTCCGGGCCGCAAGCACCCGGCCGATCATCAGCTTGACCATCTGGTCGTGGCCAATGTCCTTCCTGGCGAGCGTGCCCACAAGCGTACCGTCCCGCAGGACGACGACCCGGTCTGCGACGCGCTCTACCTCGTGGAGGCGATGCGAGATGAAAATGACGCTGATTCCGTCGGCTTTCAGCGATTTGATAATGCTCAGAAGCCGCTCGGTTTCGGCCAGCGGCAGGCTGGAAGTGGGTTCGTCGAAGATGACCAGCCTGGCGTTGATCGACAGCGCCTTGGCGATTTCCACCATCTGCTGCTCGGCAAGGGAAAGCGACGCCACCGGTGTGTCGGCGGAAAAATGAGCCCCGACGCGTTTCAAGAGCGGCTTCACCATGTCGCGCAGCCGATCGCGATCGACGAGCTTGAAAGGTCCCGCCTTCAGCGGTTCGCGACCCAGGAAGATGTTGGCGGCAACGTCGAGATTTTCAAAGAGATTGAGTTCTTGGTGCACGAAGGCAATGCCGGATGAGATGCTCGATTCCACCGTCAGAGAACGAAGCTCCGCACCGTCGAGCAGGATCGTGCCTCGGTCGGGTGCGATCACGCCGCCAAGGATTTTCATCAGCGTCGATTTTCCAGCCCCGTTCTCGCCGACGAGGCCGATGACCTCTCCCGGCATGATGTCGAGCGACAGGCCCTCAAGCGCCACGACGCCCGGATAGGTCTTGCCAACGCCGGAAAGCGAGAGGAACGGCGTTGCAAGCGGGTCCGGTGACGTGATGTCGGAGCTATGGTTCATCGCCTGTCCATGGCAGCTAATGCTGTGTCGGCATAAGACGTCTATCGCGGCAGCGGCGAGTGCCGCCGCCGCGAAGGAGGGCTATTTTCCAGACATAGCCTTCAGGCTGGCGGCATACTTGTCAACGTCATCCTTGCCGATGACCACCGTCGGGATGATGATCAAGCCGTTGCTGGGAACGCCGGATTTGTCGCCCTTGAGGTAGGCGGCCATCAGCTTCATACCCTGATAGGCCCACTCGAATGGCTGCTGCACGACGGTTGCTGCGATCGTGCCTTCCTTGACGCCGCCCAGTGTGATCGGATCGTCATCAAAGCCAACGACGGTGATCTGGCCGAGTTTGCCGGCGTCGCGCAGCGCCTCATAGATGCGCGGCGTATTGTAGGAATAGAAGCCGACCATGCAGGTGACGTCGGGGCTCGCCACCAGCGCATCCTCGACGTTCTTCTTTGCACGCGTCTGGTCGATATCGTCGCCGCGTACATCTGTCAGCTCGATTTTCGTGCCCTTCAGGCCGTCTTTCATGCCCTGGATACGTTCCTTGGCATTATCGGCGCCGAGCAGGCCGACGAAGCCGATGCACTTGCCGCCGTCCGGCATCGCCTTCTTGGCGATTTCGGCGGCCTGCATCCCGGCGTCGACATTGGATGAGCCGATATAGGCGACGCGGTTGGTCTGCGGCGCGTCACTATCGGTCGTGAAGAGAGCCGTCTGCGAGCCGATCTTGCTCAAGCCCTCCGTCTGGGTCTTGGGATCGACCGCGGAGACCATGACACCCTTGACGCCGGCACTGACCAAGTCTTCCATCAGGCGTTGCTGAACGGCAACCGATGCCTGCTCAGGGTATTTCAGCTCCATCTGATAGTCCGGCATTTCGGCCTGCGCCTTCTTCACACCGGCCTCTGCGGCTTTCCAGAAGTCGGACGCTCCGTTGACGACGAATGCAAGCGTCGGTTTGTCGGCGGCATGGGATACGGCAATCGGGGCCGCGCTCAGCATCAACCCGGCGAAGAACAAGGCTGCATTGCGTTTCAGCTGTTTCATAATACACCTCCCGAGGGGCCGCAGTGCATGGGCCCGTTTTCGACTTACGGCCGGCCGGATGCGCCCCCTCCCAGGGCCGCCGCAAAGCGACGAGTGGCATTGGTTCCGATCGCTCCGTGACGGTATAGAAGAATTTTAATTAGTAAATAGTATTATCAATCCAGATCAAAACATTTCATCGTGCGTCGACACGGACGCGATTTTGTACTGGAAATTACCATTAACTGGCGGCGTTGCAGCAATTGATGCAATTGCCAGCGCTTTCAGATGGATGCTAATAGTAATTACCAAAACGGCAAATCCAGGCAAAGACAGTTTTCCGCGAATGCGACAACCCACGACCCAAAAGAGCAATAAGCCCGCCGCGGACAAGCCTGCCCGCGTGACGATGATGGATATCGCCGCCGCCGCCGGCTGCTCGCAGGCGGCCGTGTCCTTCGTTCTCAACGATACACCCGGCACCCGTATCTCACAGCAGACCCGCGACCGCGTATGGGAGGCGGCGCGCGCACTTGGCTACACGGGAACGACTTATACGACGAAAGCCTCTTATTCGGGGCTGGACAATGTGATCGGTTTCGCGGTGGATCAACTCGCCACCAGCCCGGAAGCGATCGTTGCGATCGAAGGCGCGCGGCAAGCCTCATGGAACGCCGGCAATGTCCTGTTGGTAACCCAGACACTCAGTGATCCCGTCATGGAGCCGAAAGCCATCAAGGCGTTGACGAGCGGAGGCATTTCGGCGCTCATCTATATGACGATCTATACCCGCCAGGTAGAGCTTCCTTCTTACGTCAGCAAGCTCAACATCCCGACGGTCCTGCTGAATTGTTATACGGCGGACCATGCCTTTCCGGCGGTGGTGCCGAGCGAGATCGCCGGAGGGCAGAGCTCCACCCGGCATCTGATCACGCACGGGCACCATCGCATCGCGACGATCACCGGTGAAATCTGGATGCAGGCTGCACAGGACCGCCTGACCGGATATCGGCGCGCGCTTTCGACCGCCGATATCCCCTTCGATCCGGAATTGGTCATCGAAGGCGACTGGTCGGCCGGTGCCGGCTATGCCTCCACGATGAAGCTGCTTGCTCTGAAAGAGCCGCCGACCGCGATCTTCTGTCAGAACGACCGCACCGCCATCGGGTGTTATGAAGCGCTCAAGGATGCAGGGCTTCGCATTCCCCAGGACATGTCGGTGGTGGGTTATGACGACGAGGAAATTTCACGGCATCTCGTCCCCCCGCTGACGACTTCGGTCCTTCCACATCTTGCCATGGGGCAATGGGCGATCGAACATCTCAACCCGGAAACCATGCCCGGCAAACGCTATCCGATTGCCAAGCTCGAATGCTCGCTCGTCAAGCGTCATTCCGTCGCCGCGCCAAGGGCCGAGGCGCGGCAGATGCTCGATGGCGTACATACCTCGCCATAGGCGCCGGACCGAAGGCCGGCAGCGGTGGCCGGGAACAGATCACCGACGAAACCCTTGCAAAGAACCTCACCTGTCGGTCGATCCTCCGACCGCGAACGCGATGCTGACCGCACGTTTCACGGCGGTCGCAAGAACGGACATGTGGGTCTCACCGGCGTAAAGCTCGAATTCGGCACGCAACCCGTCGGCCGTGCTATTTAATCGCTCCGCCATCTCCTGCGCCAGGAGGATCGTCCGCTCCATCTTCCTCTTCTCCAGGCGTATGGCGGCATCTTCGTTCCGATACTGAAAGGGTGCCAGTTCATCGCCTTCGTATTCTCCGGCGGACAAATGCAGGAAGGCGGAATTTCCCGGGATGAGTTGACGCTGCGCCTCATGGACAGGAATATGCGATAAGGCTCGCCGCCCGCAGCCGGAGCCAGATCGAAAAAGCCCGTTCCGGGCAATGAATAGACGCTGACAGGATTAGTCATGAGAAGGTTTTCTGATGTTTGCACGAGAGGATAGGAGGAGCAAAATTGATGTGCGATTCATTGGTTGCTTTTGAAGGGTGGGGTCAAGGATGAAGCCTGACTTGCGACGGGTAATGATTTATCACCCGCAAGGAAAGCGCAATGAACCTCACCTACTCTCACGTCAACCTGGATAAACGCTGCAAGATCGCTCGGCAGCGCATGGCCGGCATCAATTGAAATCATTGCCGAGAAACTCGGGCGGCATCGCTCGCCGATATGGGATGCGGGCAAGGCGCCTATATCGGGTTGGCGGCAGCTGGAACAGTAAGGGTGTTCGCACCGAACGAGTAATCGAGGCACAAACGCAGCACGCGAAATGCGCGTCCACCACGGTGGCTGTTGTCACTGCGTCTTAGCTGACGCCAAGAAACTGTTTCAGTTCTGCAGTCTGTGGATTGGCGAAGACTTCCTCCGGGACGCCGACTTCGTGGACCCGGCCCTGATGCATGAAGACGACGCGGCTGCAGACGTCGCGGGCAAACTTCATCTCGTGCGTTACCATCAGCAGCGTCATTCCCTCAGCGGCAAGCTCGCGCACGACGGCCAGAACTTCGGCAACCAGCTCCGGATCCAGCGCCGAGGTGATCTCGTCGCAAAGAAGCGCGCTCGGCTGCATGGCGAGCGCGCGGGCGATGGCGACGCGCTGCTGCTGACCACCCGAGAGCTCATCGGGATAGGCGTCGAACCTGTGGGCCAGCCCCACGCGCTCCAGCATCTTGCGGGCGATGGCTTCGGCATCGGGCTTTGAAGTCCTCTTGACCACGGTCTGAGACAGCATGACGTTGCCGCCAACGGTCAGGTGGGGAAAGAGGTTGAACTGCTGAAAGATCATGCCGACCTTAAGGCGCAGCGCCTTGAGATGCATCTCGTCACCGATGAGTTGCGCACCGGCCACGGAGATGGAGCCGTCGGTGATGGTCTCCAGGCCGTTGATGCAGCGAAGCAGGGTCGATTTGCCCGAACCGCTTTTGCCGATAATGGCGATGACTTCGCCCACCTCCACATCGAGATTGATGCCTTTCAGCACTTCTGTGGTTCCGAAGCTCTTTCGGACTTCAGTGATTTCGATGAGCGACATTAAGCTTCCTTTCCAGGATCTGGCTGCTTTTTGACAAAGGCCAGCAAAGGGCAAAGTAGATAAGGGCGACGAGCCCGTAGACGATGAAGGGTTGGAAGGTCGCATTGGTGACCACCGTGCCCGCTTTCGACAATTCGACGAAGCCGATGATCGAGGTCAGCGCTGTTCCCTTGACGATTTGCACGGAGAAGCCGACCGTGGGCGGTATGGCGACCCTCAACGCCTGCGGGAGGATGACGTAACGCATCTGCTGCAGCCGGCCCATGCCAAGGCTGGCTGAGGCTTCCCATTGCCCCCCGGCGACCGCTTCAACGCAGCCTCGCCAGATTTCGGCGAGGAAGGCGGCGCTCCACAGGGTGAGCGCCAGCCCAGCAGCAAGCCAGGCCGGCACATCGATGCCGAAAAGGCAGAGACCGAAAAAAGCGATGAAGAGCTGCATCAGCAGCGGGGTGCCCTGGAAAAGTTCGATGTAATATTTCGCGAGCACCTTGAATGCCTTGCGCTTGCCGATGCGCAGGAACAGCAATCCCAGTCCGACCGCACCGCCGCCGACGAACGAGACGAGCGAAAGCAGGATCGTCCAGCGAGTGGCGAGCAACAGGTTGCGCAGGATATCCCAGAATGTGAACTCGATCATCGTGCTTCTCTCGGCGGGAAAATAAAGCCGCCGACGATCCCCAGCACCTGCCGGAGCAGGATTGCCAGCATCAGATAGATGGTTGTCGAGACGATGTAGGCCTCGAAGGCGCGGAAGGTTCGCGATTGTATGAAGTTCGCGGCAAAGGTCAGATCCTCGGCAGCGATCTGCGACACGACCGATGAGCCGAGCATGACGATGACGACTTGCGACGACAGCGCCGGCCAGATGCGCTGCAGTGACGGCACGAGAACGACATAGCGGAAAGTTTCGAAGCGCGTCATGGCAAGGCTTTCGCCTGCTTCGAACTGACCCTTCGGGGTTGCCTGGATGCCGGCGCGGATAATCTCGCAGCTATAGGCGCCGAGGTTGACGACCATCGCGAGGTTGGCGGCCGTCAGTTCGGAAAGCCGGAAGCCGAGCGATGGCAACCCGAAGAAGATGAAAAACAGCTGGATCAGGAACGGCGTGTTGCGGATCAGTTCGACATAGGTGGCAATGGCAGGCTTCAGCCAGATCGGGCCGAGTGCGCGCACCCAGGCGCAGAAGATGCCGAGCGAAATGCCGAGCACTCCGCCGACCGCGATAAGCTCCAAGGTGATCAGTATGCCCTTGATGATCTCAGGGTAATATTGAAGCAGCCAGCCGAATTCGAAATGGTAGCTCAAGAAATTCTCCCCTCTTGCGGTGACGGAGCGGATGTCATCCCGCCAGCCAGTGCGGGATGACGTCCGTGAAACCGGTTTCCTTACAGATCCGACGGGAGATCGGTGCCGAGCCACTTCTGCGATATGGTGTTCAGCGCGCCATCGGCTTTGGCGGCAGCAATAATGCCGTTTACCTTCTCCAGAAGAGCCGTCTGCTCCTTGTTGAGACCGATGTAGCAGGGCGAGTTCTTGATGAGGAACTTCAGCTCGGGGCGCTTGAGGGGATTTTTGGCGAGGATCGCAGCAGCCACCACGTTGCCGGTAGCGACAGTGTCAACCTGGCCGGACAGGAAGGCCGAGATAGTGCCGTTATTGTCCTCGTAACGCTTGATCGTCGCGTCGGCCGGCGCGATCTTCGTCAGCTCCAAGTCCTCCACGGCGCCGCGCGTAACGCCGATGCTCTTGCCGGCGAGATCTTCCGCCTTGGCGACCGAAAGATCGGCCGGCGCGAAAACGCCGTTGAAAAAGGGGGCGTAGGCGACAGAGAAATCGATCACCTTTTCACGCTCCGCATTTTTTCCGAGGCTGGAAATGACCAAGTCGACTTTGTTCGTCTGCAGATAGGGAACGCGGTTGGCGCTGGTGACCGGCACGAGCTCGGCTTTGACGCCCAGCTTTTCGGCAATGAGATTGGCCATATCGATGTCATAGCCCATCGGCGCCATATCGGTGCCGACACTGCCGAAGGGCGGAAAATCCTGCGGCACAGCGACGCGCAGCGTACCGCGTGCCATGATGTCGGAGAGAGTATCGGCGTGAGACGGCGAGCTGAAGCCGAAGCTTGCCGCCAGGGTCGCGATTCCGATGAGTGCTCGTCTTGTCAGCATGTGTTCATTGCTCCTTTGGAGTTGTGGTTTTGAAGTTTAACGATGGAGGAGAGGAGGACACGGTCTTGGGAGGGAGTGAGAGGGAGCTGCGCAGTTCCGAGAGCGGGTCCGGGCGCGTGGTGAGGTCGAGGCCCATTTCCACTTCATCAAGATGTTCGACAGAAAGCGCCGCAGCTCTGAAGAAATCGCCCGCCTGCATGGCCTCGAAGATACGGCAATGCCCGTCATGAGATTGCGCTGCGTGAAATTCAGACTGATAGAGCATCGAAATGAGGATCGTCCTCGCCGTTAGATCGCGAAGGATATCGACGATGATGGCGTTCCCGCTCAATTCGGCGATGCGGATGTGGAAATCGCCCATCAAATAGGTCAAGCGCTGGCGATCGGCGGCAGCCATTGCGCTTTTTTCCTCGTTCAAATGTTGCGGCAAGAGCCTTGCGTCCGTCATCTGTCAGCACGCGCATGCCGCGCAGCGATCCAGCCTCGACGACACGCCGTGCCTCATAGACAGCGATCGCCTCTTCTGCGGACGGCTCAACGACAAACCAACCCCGCCGGGGACTTACATGCACGGTGCCGCGTGTCTCCAAGCGCATCATGGCTTCCCTGACCCGGGTCCGGGACACCCCGAAGAGCGCGGCCAGCTGGTTTTCGCTGAGACGCGTACCGGGCCGAATCTTTGCCGAAAGGATCCCGGAGACGATCGTTGCCTCGATGGACTTCTGCGCGGTCTCGGGTGTGTGGCTATCTTGCATAAAAGAGAGAAAGCAAAGCATATGCCAAAATCCTGCGTTCAGGATTTTCAAGATGTCTCGAAGGCTTGGCCGGGAATTTGCCTGCCGGGAATGCAGATTGACCGAAATTTGTGCGCGCGCCCGCACCTCCTCGTCCCGACATTTGGTCCGGTCGTCATTGCCGCCGGCGCCCACTGGCAACGAGGACTAACAGTTCCCTCGATCGGTTGCCCTGTTGGCAGATTTCTTTCTTGAAGACGGAGCGGCCGCGCGTCGAAACTCGCCTTGGATCGGGCGCCATGCAGGTAAGCAACGCTGATGGTCCACGCGGCCTCTTTTTCGTCTAAAGCGCGTCGCATCAAATTTGATGCATGCGACGCGCTTTTGCCCTTTGTTTTTATGCATGTCGTTGTCCCGGAACCGCTGCACACTTCCGGGCGACATGCATTAGTTGAAACTCGAGGTTTTGAGGAATTCTGCGAGCCGTTCGGTCTTCGGCCGCACGAACATTTCCTTCGGATCTCCCTCCTCGCAGATAACGCCCTGGTTCATGAAGATGACGCGCGATGAAACCTCGTAGGCGAAGCGCATTTCATGGGTGACGAGCAGCATGGTCATGCCGTCGGAGGCAAGCCCCTTGATGACCTGCAGCACTTCGCCCACCAGCTCCGGATCCAGCGCCGAGGTCACTTCGTCGAACAGCATCAGCCTCGGCGACATGGCGATGGCGCGGGCGATCGCGACGCGCTGCTGCTGGCCGCCGGAAAGCTGTCCGGGATAGTGGTTGGTGCGCGCGGCGAGGCCGACACGATCGAGCCATTTTTCCGCGATGGCGCGGGCTTCCGGCTTCGTCATTTTCTTCACCTTGACGAGACCGAGCATGACGTTTTCAGCGGCACTCATATGCGGGAAGAGATTGAACTGCTGAAAAGCCATGCCGGTCAGCGCGCGCTGGCGTGCAATTTCCTTCTCGCTCTTGCGGCGCCGCGTAGCGCCTTCGGCGCGGTAGCCGATCTCCTCGCCATCGAGGCTGATCGTGCCGCCCTGGAATTCCTCCAGCATGTTGACGCAGCGCAGCAAAGTGGTTTTCCCGGAGCCGGACGAGCCGATGATGGAAATGACCTCGCCTTCCGCTACGGCGCAATCGACGCCTTTGAGAACCTCGTGGATGCCGTAAGTCTTGCGCAGGCCTTTGATGTCGAGAATGGTGTTGGCCATCGGGGGAACTCCTCAGGACGGCAGGGCGGTCTTGCGCTCGACATATTTGCCGAAGTGCTCGATGCCGTAATTGACGATGAAATAGAGACCGCCGGCCAGGAAATAGAACTGGAGGCTCATGAAATTGCGGGAGATGATCTCCTGCGTGCGCAGCAGAAGCTCCGCGACGCCGATGACCGAGAGCAGCGTCGAGGCCTTCACCATCTCGGCGGCGGTATTCACCCAGGCCGGCAGGCACTGGCGCATGGCCTGCGGCCACAGCACCGAGGTGAAGGTCTGGGTAAAGGTCAGGCCGATCGCCTTGGCGGCTTCAGTCTGCCCCTTCGGGATCGCCTGAAGCGCACCGCGGACGATTTCGCCGACATGCGAGGAGCAGAAGATAGCAAGGGCGAGCACACCGGCTGAAAACGGCCCGAGATCGAGACCGACAGCGGCAGAGACATAGTAGCTCGCCAGCACCAGCACCAGCACCGGCGTGCCGCGGATGATATCGGTATAGGCGCGCACGGCCACACGTAAAACAACGCCGCCATAGACGAGCGCCAGGCCGACGAAAACGCCGAGGACGGAACCCGCGAGGATGGCCAGCAGAGAGATCGATACGGTCACACCGACGCCATTGATGATGACGTAGCGGGCGATCCAGAGTTGTTCGAGAAAGGTGTGGGTCATCAGGTCTATCTCGGCAGGGCCAGGCGGCGCTCGACGAAGCGCATCACGGCAGCGATGAGGAAACAGGTCACGACGTAGAGGGCCGATGTGACCATCCAGGTTTCGATGACGCGAAAGCTCTCGACATTGATCTTGCGGGCAGCAAAGGTCAGCTCCGGCACGGCGATGGCGGCGGCGAGCGAGGTGTCCTTGAAGAGCGAGATGATCGTCGAGGATAACGATGGCAGCACGTTACGCAGCATCAACGGCGCGATGATAGAGCTGCGGATCTGCATTCCCGTCAGGCCGATGGCGAGGCCGGCTTCCGTCAATCCTCTCGGGATCGACAACAGCCCGGCGCGGAACACCTCGGCCAGATAGGCGCCGGAATAGAGCGATAGGACCAGCACGAAGCTTTTTATCTTGTCGAGGCGCAAGCCCATCTGCGGCAGCGCGAAAAAGACGAAAAGCACCAGGACCAGAATCGGCAGGTTGCGGATTACCGTGACATAGAGCCGTGCAGGCACGACCGCGAAGCGGCTTTTGGACGTCAGCGCGAATGCCACGGCGAGACCGATCGCAGCCCCGATCAGGATCGAGATCACCGCAAGGCCGAGGCTGAGCGCGAGCCCGCTCAAAAGGAAATCGAAATTGCGCCAGACGGCGCCGAAATTCAACGTGTAACCCATACGGGCCGCCCTTTCAGACTGAACATGATGCCGAAAATTGTGCGCGGTTTTCTTATGACATCATGCTCGCACTGTTTAATTGAAAACAGGATTCAGATTTCAGGACGACCCGGCGTGAAATCATCCTGCGCAGCGGAGCGGGAGAACAGTCCCGCTCCGCATGGCCGTTACTTGAATTCAACAGGAAAGCCGATCTGCGGTGGCGTCAGATCCTTGCCGAACCAGGTCTTGAAGGACTTGGCGTAGAAGTCGAACTCGACGCCGGTCATGGCTTCATGCAGGGCGGTGTTGACGAAGTTCAGCCAGTCCTGGTCGCCGCGCTTGACCGCGCAGGCGTAGGTCTGCGGGTTCCAGCCGTAACCAGCGTCCTTATAGCGGCCCGGATTTTGGGTCATGTACCAGGCGAGCGACGACTGGTCGGTGGCGACGGCGTCGGCGCGTCCCGACTCCAGGGCCTGATAGATCAGGTCGACGGAATCATACTGATCGACGGCCGCCTCCGGCAATGCCGCATGCACCATTGTCTCGGCGTAGACGTTCTGGAGAACCGAGATGGTGACGGAAGAACCAGCAGCCTTGAGAGCGGCGTAGTCGGCATATTTTGCGTCCGCCTTGAGCATCAGGCCCACACCCTCGCGATAATAGGGAATGGTAAAGGCAACCTGCTGGGCGCGTTCGCCGGTAACGGTCATGAACTGGCAGGTGATGTCGACCTTGTCAGTGGTAATGTTCGGGATGCGGGCGTCGGAGGACTGGTTCACATATTCAATTTTCTCAGGATCGCCGAAGAGAGCTTTGGCGATGATATGGCCCATGTCGACGTCGAAGCCCTGAAGCTTGTCGTCTGCGCTCTTAAAGTGCCAAGGCGCGTTGGTGCTGCCCGTGCCGAGGACGAGGTGGCCGCGGGCCAGCACTTCATCGAGCTTGCTGCCGTCGGCCAGCACAGGCGTGGACAACATGGCGGCGGCGACCAGCGACATCACGCCGGTGCGAAAGGAAATGGTCATGGCGTTCCCCTTATGGATGGTTCCCATTATTCCAGTATAATGGACGTATGTCTGTTTTACTGGAATAATGTATCAAGTGCCATGAAGGATGAATTGTCAATGGGTGGTGCCGAAAAAACGCGCAGTGAAATGCGTGACGATTTTTTTGGCAGTGCAGCATTTTCCTGTTGCCACCGGGGCTGACCGCCGGAGGCTTGCTGACCATTTCGCTGAAGGGATATCGAATCGAACAGTGCCGCGTCTCAACGGTCGGCGATGTCTTCGTTGTTGGAAGCGAGACAGACTTTAAAGCCGTCGACACGAGGATGCCGCCGCCTGAGAGGAGGCCCCGGCTCGCAGCGGCTGTTTCCCGACCATGGCTGCTGCGGCCTGGCTGAACCCGCCGAGCATAGTCGATTGCCTTCACGCAATACTGACAGATCGGGTCATTTTGCGCGCGAAACGACATTGCCGACGCATCGCGAACGGCTTCCGTCACCTTGCACAGATCGTCTACGGAAGATCGTTTGTCATTTAGGCAGGCGAACGGTACTGGTTTTCGGCCTCCAGCCCGCGGGCGGGTTCATTGCCGGAAGATTTGTCGTTTGCATCACGGGTTTCAGGATCGCGGCGTGACGGAACGAGCCCGAGCATTTGTTCGAGACGGACAGCATTGAGCGGAGCGCTTATTCCCTTGAAGTTCATGATCCATCTTTCGTCTGCGCATGGCCTGTGTGACGCCGGAGAGATAAGCGCAATTTGAACCCGCCGAGAACAACCCGTGGCAGTTATCACCATCTTTTCCCAAGCGAAAAAGGGGAGGGGCCTCCAGAGCTGGCGCTAACCCGGTTGACCAGATCGCATCTCCATCTTCCGCAAACGGGCACTCTTTCCTGTCGGGGCTTTTTTGGTTGGTTCGCCCCGGGCAGTGGAGTTGGAGCCTATCGCGCCTTCGTTGCCTCGCGATTCGTGAAATGCGCATTGCCCAGACCCGTACCGATCGTCAGTACCGCCCACCTCGACACGTCGGTCATAAATGGGATCTGCGACAATCCCTGCACGACGGCGTCGTTGTGCATCATCACGAATGTGCTGTCGTCGCCGATCTCAGGAATGGCCTTCATCAGCGCGGCGGGCAGGTTAAAGCTGTCGCTTTCCCAGTTTCCGCCCGGCAGGTTCTGTCCGCCGCGTTCGATGGAGCCATCGGCTTTGATAATGCCGGGGCAGGCGATCCCGATGATGGGCGCAGGTTTGAGATTGGCCTTCTCCGCCTTGCCGATCAGTTCGTGCAACATCGCAGCCAACTTCTCGATGGTTGCGGTGCGACTTGGCTCATCGTCCGCATGGCGCCAGATGGCTGATTCCCATACGCTCGCATCCGCGAAGTTCGGCGCGTCGTCCTTTCCGAATATAACGACGCCGGCGCGAACGTTGGTGCCGCCGATATCAACGGCCAGGATCGCCTCGTGGCCCTTGAACATCCAGCGCGGCATCAGCTGGACCGAGCCGATCAGTCCAGCCTCATCAGGATGGTGAACGATCGGCACGACCTCGACGTCTATGCCGGCCGCCTTGAGGATAACCATGGTCCTGGCGATGGTCAGCTCGCCGAACCGGCTCTGCCGGAAGCCGCCGCCAACGACGATGCGTTCCGTCTTGCCCCAGCGCTTGTCTTTCAGGAACTTTCCGATCACGTCGGCAAAATCCTGAGCGAAGTCTTCCACCGCCCCCATGATCAATGCCGCTGCCTCCATGTCGTCGCCCTTGAGGAAGGCATCGATCTTCTTCTTGGAAAGCTTCGCCGTCGCGGTCTTGCCGATCGGGTCGTCTCCGACCTTGCGGATGCGTTTTCTCCAATCGTCAAGCTTCATTTGAAAAGTCTTCTTGTTGGCGTTGTCGCCAACGAAACCATTCTTGTCACGCAGCTCGTTGTTGTAGTCGTCGATCGTCACCAATGGCAGGTTTAACGCGCCATGTGCCAGCGGGGCATTGAGCTCATCACGGGGCTCGGAACTGCTTTTGGCCATCAAAATACCTTCTACGGCGCGAGTGCTCGAACGGGCGGCGAGATACAACGCGGACCAGCCGCTTGATGTTCCGGAGTCGGAAAGCTCACCTTGCCCTCATCGCTTGGCGACCTAGCTTCAATGACTGCAGCGTTTGGAGAATCCCGTGCAGGACGATAGCGCCACCCAGGAAATGCTTTCACTGGTCTTGGAAGAGCCGGATCATTGGGCGATGTTTCTCGATATCGACGGGACGCTGCTCAATCTTGCGCCCACGCCGGACGCGATCGAAGTTCCGGAGGCGCTTCCCGGGCAACTTCACCGCCTGTCGAACAAGCTTGGCGGCGCCTTGGCACTGGTCACCGGACGGTCGCTTGCTTATGCAGACACGCTGTTCAAACCCTTTGCATTTCCGACGGCAGGCCTTCATGGCGCGGAAATCAGGAGCGCCGCGGGAATGCAGACGGTCGAGGCGACACCTGAGTTTCAGGCGCTGAAGCACGCGCTGACTGCGGAAGCCGAGCACTATCCGGGAGTCTTGATCGAGGACAAGGGCGCCGCCGTTGCCGCCCATTACCGGCTGGCGCCCGAATATGAAAAGGTACTCGAGGACCGCATGCACCACTATGCGGAGCTGGCAGGGTCGAACTGGGCGTTGCAGCTCGGCAAGATGGTCTTCGAGCTGCGTCCCGCACGATCGAGCAAGGGCGATGCGCTGGAACGGTTTTTCCAGTCCGACCCTTTCAGGAACCGCTGCCCGATTACCATCGGCGATGATCTGACCGACGAGTCGATGTTTGCGATCGCCAATGCGCGCGGCGGCGTTTCCGTGCGGGTCGGCGCGATCGGCGCCCCGAGCTGTGCCACGAGCCGGCTGTCCTCCTCTGCACTGGTCAGAAACGTCATTGCCGCCTTGGCCGGCTGAAGCATGTCCTCGGATGATGTGCAATGCCGATTGCTGTCGTCTTTCCGCCAGCTGCGAAGCGTCGATCGTCAAAAAAGTATCAGTTTTGCCTGGAAATCGTGGTGGCGGGCGTGAGACGTGCCCACTACACTCCGCTTAACAATAAAGCCAAAAAGGGAATTTGGCACGCGGGCTTACCACCCGTCCTCGGAGGAGGAAACAATGGAACCTGACTTGGAAGTCATTCAGATCAGACCGGGCGAATCCTTCGCAACGAAGGCCCATGGCTATCCCTATCATACGGTTCGTTGGCATTTTCATCCGGAATACGAACTTCATCTCGTCGTGGCGACAACCGGACGATATTTCGTTGGCGACTTCATCGGCGAGTTCGAGCCAGGCAACCTTGTGCTTGCCGGGCCTAATCTTCCTCATAACTGGATCAGCGATGTCCCGAAAGGATCGAGCATTCCGCTTCGATGCCAGCTCATCCAGTTCAGCGAGAATTTCATCAGCGACACCATGAAGGTGCTGGCCGAGCTCGGCCCGTTCGATCCGGTTCTCGAAGCCTCCCGCCGCGGCGTGCTCTTCGGCGCCGAGACCAGCCGGCAGGTTGCTCCCCTGATGAACGAGGTGCAGCAGGCTCACGGTGTGCGTCGCATCGAGCTCTTCATGATGATCGTCGGCCTGCTCAGCCGGGCGCAGGATTCCCAGTTTCTTGCCAGCCCGAACTATCTGCCCGATCCGTCGGGCTACATGTCGGCCGGCATCAACAAGGCACTCGCCTACATCAGGGAAAATCTGACCAAATCCTTCGATGAAGCCGATCTCGCCAGGATTGCCGGGCAATCGGCCGGGGCCTTTTCGCGCGCCTTCCGCCGCCATACCGGCATGTCGCTGGTGCAATATGTGAAGCGACTGCGCATCAACCTCGCCTGTCAGATCTTGATGAGCGACGACCATGCATCGATCACCGACATCTGCTTCGAGGTCGGCTTCAACAATCTGTCCAATTTCAACCGGCAATTTCTCGCGGAAAAAGGCATGACGCCTTCCCGTTTCCGGCGGCTATTGGGCGACAATATCAACATAGCGAAAGCGGCCTGAGCCAGCCGAGCGAACAGGAACCCGGGAATAGGACGACGTTTCGCCGAAGACGGCGATAGGGAGGACGAGGAGGAGGAACGAAAACTGACATTGATTGAACGCGAGCGCGCAGTGAGCGGTTCGCGAGAGGAGACGCTTGTCCTCAGAAAACGGCAAACCGCCGGGACAGGCGTGGCGGTTCGCTCAGCCGAACGGCCACAGCGAAACACTGCAACGAAGAAGCTACACAATTTTTTTCCAACGGGAGGATATGGAAATGATGAAATTCTCAACCAAGGTGGCAGGTGCGACAGCAGTTGTCCTATCCCTGCTCGGCGGCACGTCCGCCTTCGCGCAAAACGCCGTTTCGGATGCGACGGTCGCATTCCTTATGCCCGACCAGGGCTCGACCCGTTACGAAGAGCACGACCATCCAGGATTCGTCGCGGAAATGAAGAAGCTTTGCGCCTCGTGCAAGGTTCTCTATCAGAATGCCGATGCCGATATTGCCAAACAGCAGCAGCAGTTCAATTCGGCCATTACCCAGGGCGCCAAGGTTATCGTGCTCGATCCGGTGGATTCGGCAGCCGCCGCGTCTCTCGTCCAGCTCGCCCAGAGCCAGGGCGTTAAGGTCATTGCCTATGACCGTCCTATCCCGAAGGGGAAAGCCGATTTCTACGTCTCCTTCGATAACAAGGCGATCGGCAAGGCAATCGCGGAATCGCTCGTCCAGCATCTGAAGGCTAAGAAAGTGCCGACCGATGGCGGCGGCATCCTGCAGATCAACGGTTCACCGACCGACGCGGCTGCCGGGCTGATCAAAGACGGTATTCACGATGGTCTTGCCAGTGGCGGATACAAGACGCTTGCCGAATTCGACACGCCGAACTGGCAGCCGGCGAATGCCCAGCAATGGGCAGCCGGTCAGATCACCCGCTTCAGCAAACAGATCGTCGGCGTGGTCGCCGCCAATGACGGCACCGGTGGCGGCGCCATTGCAGCCTTCAAGGCAGCGGGTGTCGATCCCGTGCCGCCGGTGACCGGCAATGATGCGACGATCGCTGCACTGCAGCTGATCATATCGGGGGATCAGTACAACACGATCTCCAAACCGAGCGAAGTCGTTGCGGCTGCCGCTGCCGACGTTGCCGTCAAGCTCCTGGCTGGAGAAACGCCGAAGGCCGAAATGACGCTTTACGACACGCCGGCACAGCTTTTCGTGCCTGCGGTCGTCACTGCCGAGAACCTCAAGGCCGAGATCATCGACAAGAAGATCAACACCGCCGAGGAGCTGTGCACCGGCCGCTACGCCGACGGCTGCAAGAAGCTCGGCATCACCAAGTAATCGAACCAAGGGAAAGCGCGGCCGGTCCGCCGGTCGCGCTTGCCGTTTCGCTTTTTCCAAAAGGCCAGGCGATGTCTGAAACCTCTCATACTCTTGACCCTTCCCGCCAGCCCGTCCTCAGCCTGCGCGGAATATCGAAGAACTTCGGGGCGGTGTCGGCACTCACCGATATCGAACTCGATGTCCATGCCGGCGAGGTCGTGGCACTCGTCGGCGACAACGGCGCCGGCAAATCGACGCTGGTCAAGATCCTGGCCGGTGTACACCAACCAAGCTCAGGCGCGATCCTGTTTGAGGGTGAGCCAGTCAATCTGCCGAGCCCAAGTGCTGCCCTCGGGCTCGGCATTGCAACCGTCTTTCAGGATTTGGCGCTTTGCGAGAATCTCGATGTCGTCGCCAATATCTTTCTCGGCAAGGAGCTCAATCCTTTCCAGCTCGATGAGGTCGCCATGGAGATCCGTGCCTGGAAGCTTTTGAACGAGCTTTCGGCCCGAATCCCAAGCGTACGCGAGCCCGTCGCCTCATTGTCCGGCGGACAGCGCCAGACCGTGGCGATCGCCCGATCGCTGCTGCTCGAGCCGAAACTGATCATGCTCGACGAACCCACCGCAGCGCTTGGCGTTGCCCAGACCGCCGAAGTGCTGGATCTGATCGAGCGCGTACGGGAACGCGGACTCGCCGTCATCATGATCAGCCACAATATGGAGGATGTGCGCGCCGTTGCCGATCGCATTGTCGTCCTTCGGCTCGGCCGCAACAACGGCACTCTGCTGCCCGATGCTTCCAACGAAGAGCTCGTCAGCGCGATCACCGGCGCATCCAACAATTCCGTCTCCCGCCGCGCGTCGCGCCGCCAGGCGCAAAGCCAGCAGAACGAGGAGGGCAGGCCATGATGAAGACCATCCAGAATGAACCGGCAGCACCTGCGCTCCTCGACCGGCGTGACGAAAGAGTGCGCCATGACGATAGTCTTGCCGGCTCAATCCGCGCCTTTTGGGATCGCATCCGCGCCGGCGACCTCGGCTCGCTGCCGGTCATTGTTGGCCTGGCAATCATCTGGACGGTGTTCCAAGCGCTCAATCCAGTGTTTCTCTCCAGCGCCAATCTCGTCAACATGCTGTTCGACTGCTCGACGGTCGGCGTCATCTCGCTGGGTATCGTCTGCATCCTGATGGTGGGCGAGATCGATCTTTCCGTCGGCTCGGTCAGCGGCTTCGCCTCGGCGCTGGTCGGCGTCTTCTGGGTCAACCAGGGCTGGCCGGTGGTCCTGGCGGTCCTCGTCGCCATGGTCGTCGGCGCTCTGATCGGCTCTCTCTACGCCTTCCTGTTCAACCGCTTCGGCATGCCGAGCTTCGTCTCCACCCTATCCGGGCTGCTCGCGGTTCTCGGCCTGCAGCTCTATATCCTCGGAGCGACCGGTTCGATCAATCTGCCCTATGGTTCCTGGCTCGTGAGTTTCGGCCAGATCATGGTCATGCCGGACCCGATCGCCTATCTGCTGGTAGCCCTTGCCGGCATTGCATTCTTCTTCTCCAGCTACCGCACGGCGGCGCGCCGGCGGGCAGCCGGCCTGTCGGCGAAATCGGCCCGGGGGCTGCTCCTTCGCGCCGTCATCATCACCGCCGCCTTGGAAGCTGTCGCATTCTATCTCAACCAGTCGCGCGGCGTTCCATGGATGTTCGGCCTTTTCGTCGGACTCGTTGCCGTCATGAACTATGCGCTGATGCGCACCAAATGGGGACGCTCCATGCATGCCGTCGGCGGCAACAGGGAGGCCGCCCGCCGCTCTGGCATCAACGTCTCGCGCATCTATACGAGCGCCTTCGTCATATGCGCCTTGCTTGCGGCAACCGGCGGCGTGCTTTCAGCTGCCCGGCTGGCGACAGCAAGTCAGCAGGCCGGCACCGGCGACGTCAATCTCAACGCCATCGCTGCGGCGGTCATCGGCGGCACGAGCCTGTTCGGCGGGCGCGGCAGCGCCTATTCAGCCCTTCTCGGCATCATCGTCATTCAGTCGATCGCCAGCGGGCTGACGCTTCTCGATCTGTCGTCATCGCTTCGATACATGATCACCGGCGCCGTTCTCGCCGTCGCCGTCATCGTCGACTCGTTGGCACGCCGATCGCGGATTTCGCACGGCCGGGCCTAAAACCCATCAAGAAAGCAGAGGAAGAAAATGAGACAGGATCTGTCTGGAAAAGTCGCGGCCGTCACCGGAGCGGCATCGGGTATCGGCCTCGAATGCGCCAAGGCCCTGCTTGCCGCCGGCGCCCAGGTGGTGTTGGTCGATCGTAACGAGGAGGCATTGAAGGAAATCTGCTCGAAACTCGACGCGAACGCCATTCCGTTGGTCATCGATCTAACCGATCCGAAAAGCGTCGAAGGGATGATGCCGCAGATTCTGAAGAAGGCAGGCCAGTTGGATATCTTCCACGCCAATGCCGGCTCCTATATCGGCGGCGAGGTACTGGGCGGCGACCCCGACGCGTGGGACCGGATGCTCAACCTGAACGTCAATGCCGCCTTCCGCTCGGTGCATGCCGTGCTGCCGCACATGGTCGAACGCAGGACCGGAGATATCATCCTCACCAGTTCCGTCGCCGGCTTGATCCCCGTCGTCTGGGAGCCGATCTACACGGCCTCGAAACATGCGGTTCAGGCATTCGTCCATACACTGAGGCGACAGGTGGCCAAACATGGCTTGCGCGTCGGCGCCGTCGCTCCAGGCCCAGTCGTCACGGCCCTTCTCAGCGACTGGCCGCAGGAGAAGTTGGATGAAGCACTTGCCGCCGGCGGCCTGATGGAGCCGAAGGAGGTGGCCGAAGCGGTGCTCTTCATGCTGACGCGTCCGCGCAACATCACGATCCGCGATCTCGTCATCCTGCCGCAGAGCACGGATATCTGACGCGTTTGTACCGGCTCTGAAAATCACGGAAGGAAACGGAGATGATCTTCGATAGGTTTCGCTTAGATGGAAAGGTAGCGCTGGTGACCGGCGGCACGCGCGGCATCGGGCTTGCCATCGCCGAGGCGCTCGGCGAGGCTGGCGCCAAAGTCCTCATCACGGGAAGGACGCGCAATGCAGCGGCGGAGGACAGGCTCGCCAAGGCCGGTGTCGATTGCGATTTCGTCGCCGCCGACCTGATGAAAGACGATGCCGCCGACGCGCTCGTCACGGAGACGCTCCTACGGGCGGGCCAGCTCGACATCCTCGTCAACAATGCCGGCATCGCCATTCATGGCGACAGCGGCGCGTTCTCCGACGCGATTTGGCGCGAGATCATGACCGTCAATGTCGACGCCGTCTTCCGCGCCTGCCGCGCCGCACTCGCCCCCATGCGGCGTCAGGGCGGCGGTGTCATCCTCAATATCGGCTCGATGTCGGGCATCGTCTCCAACATTCCCCAGAACCAGGTCGCCTACAACACCTCCAAGGCGGCGGTTCATATGATGACGAAGAGCCTCGCCAGCGAAGTTGCCGCCGAGAATATTCGCGTCAACGCCATTGCGCCGGGCTATATCGAGACCGATCTGTCGCGCGGCGGCATCGCCAATCCCGACTGGTTCCCGACCTGGCGCAGCATGACCCCGATGGGACGGGTCGGGCAGCCGGAAGAGGTGGCGGGGGCCGCCTTGTTCCTCTGCTCGGCAGCGGCAAGCTATGTCACCGGCGAAGTGCTGGTGATCGATGGCGGCTATACGACACGATAATGGCCAGACACTGAGAGGAGAGCGAAGCATATCGCCCATGAGCGGCATATGCTCACGCCAAGCAGTCGAGCATCCACTGGACACCAAAACGATCGGTGAGTTTGCCGTAATAGCTCCCCCATGGCTGGACCGCGAGCGGTGTCGTTATCTTGCCGCCTTCGGCGAGCCGGGCGAAAAGCCCGTCGGTCCTGTCGCGGTCATCCAAGATCAACATGTGGGCGGAGCCTCGCATCGGCTCCGCATCGTGATTGTCCGAGGCGAAGAACAAGACACCAAGCCCTTCGAAGCGAGCGTGCATCACCTTGCCCCGCATAGCTTCGCTGGCAATGGGCATTCCGTCCGCGCCGTGGCGCTTCAATTGCGTGACCCGGCCAAGCCCGCATTCGGCATAAAAGGCCAGCGCCTCCTCGCAGCCGGTGGAAAAGAATAGATAGTTGGCAAGCTGCATGATCTCGCTCCGTCGCGCCGCCGGATGGCGACGCATTGCTGAATCAGGTCTGAGATTTCCGCGCATGCACCGCGACCCTTACAACGCGGCGGCCGTGCCCTGGATGGCGCCGACGAAATCCGCATTGCTGTAGCTGTGGCCGGCGATTCCCCACGCCCCTTCGGGCGCGTAGACGATGTTCGACCAAATATGATCGCGCTTGAGCCGGCCTTCGGCGGCCTGTTCGACGACATCGGCCGCTTTTTCGATGAAGGCCTGTTTCGCTTCGGCGCTTACCAGCGCGACCTCCGGCAATTTGAGTTCGACGAATGCCGCAGCGATCGGCTTTCCCGCCGCAAGCACGTGCTCGCGCGGCAGCACGTTGATCGTGCCGATGACATTGGCGGTCATGAAGGCATTGCCGGTCAAACCGGCTACATCGAGCAACGCGTCCGTCAAGCCGGCAAAGGCTTGCGCCTGGGCCTCCGGCGAGAGCAGGCCTTCCGGAACGGTGAGTGTGATAGGCATCGGATATCTCCCTCTTTGAATCGTGACCGCTTGTGATATACCGATCACTCTTTATAGATACACAGCGATCGCTCTCTTAGCAAGCAATAAAGAGCGTTCACTCTTATTGAGGCATTCATGCGTTATAGCGCCGAACACAAATCAGAAACCCGCGCCCGCGTCCTCGCAGCCGCAGGACAGATCTTCCGCAAGGACGGCTATGGCGGTGCCGGTATCGATGCGCTGACGAAGGCCGCCGGCGTGACAAACGGCGCCTTCTACGGACATTTCAAGTCGAAGGCCGAAGCCTTTCGCACAGCCGTGCTGGAAGGCCTCGAAGAACTGCGGCAAGGAATCGCCGCGTTGAAGACCAATCAACCGAAAGACTGGCTGACGACCTTCGTCGGCTACTATCTCGGTTATAAAAGAACCTGCGATCTGGGCGAGAGCTGTGCTCTGCCGAGCCTTTCGCCCGATGTGATGCGTGCGGACGATGAAACGCGAAGCGCTTATACGGCAGAGATCAAACGCCTCGTCGAAGAAGTCGCCGCCGGCCTGCCGGAGATAGACGGCCGATCCGACATTGTGCGGGAAGACCAGGCGATCCTGCTCCTCGCCATGCTGAGTGGCGGTGTTACCCTCGCGCGCGCCGTTTCCGACCCGGCACTCTCCGAACGCATTGCAGAGGTCATCGCGCAGGCTGCGTTGACAGCGATAAAGCCTGGAAGCTAATCCGCATGCGGCGATGGCGTTTGGGTTCAGGACTGCGCACACGTGTTCCCAACCCTGCGAGAACTACACGGGCATGGTGATTTCGAACTCGGCACCTGCGCCGGTCGTCGGCAGCAGGCGGATCGTACCGCCATGGGAGCTCAGCATGGCGCGAACGATGCCGAGACCCATGCCGGTGCCGCCCTGTTCGCGGCGGGTTGAAAAGAACGGCTGAAAGACATGTTGGCGATTTGCCTCGGAAATACCGCCGCCGTCGTCTCGGACAAGAACAACGGTTGTCCGGACATCGGCTGACGCGCTGAGTTCCAATAGCGTGGCGCCATGCTGAAAGGCATTCTCGGCGAGATTGGCAAAAACGATGCCGGCTGCTTCTCGGGGAAGAGCAACCGATATGTCCGTATCGCCTTTACCGGAGATATCGAGGGATGGAAATTGCCGGCGCAGCGAGGACAGGATGTCCCTGATGCTGCTTTTGCCCTCGGCTAGAGGGATTTCTGCTTGGGCAAGCTCCCTCAGCCGCAGCAACAGCGCGTCGAGCCGAGCTGCATCGACGACGATATTATCGAGAAAGTGCAAACGCTGCGCCTTCGTCATCGCCTTTTCGGCATCGTCGTCGCGCAAAAGCTCCGCCGCACCGCGGATCGCCGTCAGCGGCGACTTTAGTTCGTGGGAGACGTGGGCGGCAAAGGAGCGGACATATTCGGTGCGATCGACCAGTCTTCCGGCGAGATCGAGGAAGCTCTGCGACAGGACGGCGATCTCGCGCGTTCCATAGCTGTCCAGCGGCCGGATCGCCCGCTTACCGCCCCGGGCGATCTCTTCCGTGCGGGCGATCAAGGCGTCGATCGGGCCGGTGATGGTGCGCGTCAGCACATAGGCGACGCCGAGCGTCAATATGAAGACGACGGCGAGGGCGACCATTTCCGCCGGCGCCATCCGGTTCGAACTCACTTCCACGGCGCGGAACCAGATGACGATCAGGATCGGCAGCGCCATGACGGCGAGAAGCACGACATAGACGATCAGCGCCAGCGTCGGGCGCCATTTCATCCTGACTTTCGGTACCGGCATCAGGCATTCCTCCCGATTTCACCGCCGAGTTTGAAGCCGATGCCGTGAACCGTCGCGATGATCCCCTGGCCGCCGGCCGCCAGGAACTTGGCCCTGATGTTGCGGATATGACTGTCGATCGTTCGGTCGGCGACATAGGTTCCAGCGCCATAGGCCGCCTCCATCAGTCGTTCGCGGCTGAAGACCATGTCGGGGCGTGACAACAATGCGTCCAGGATGGCGAATTCGAGCGCCGTCATCGTGATGGCCCTGTCGCCGAACATGACCGTCCTGCCGTGGCGATCGAGGCTGAGTTCGCCGGCGATAAAGATGGCGTGACGCCTTTCAGGCGCGGGTTCATTGCCGCTGCGCTTCAAGATCGCCTTGACCCTGGCGACGAGTTCGCGCGGGCTGAACGGTTTGGTGACGTAATCGTCTCCGCCGATTTCCAACCCCAGCACCCTGTCGATCTCCTCGTCGCGTGCGGAAAGAAACAGGATCGGCAATCCCGATGTCTTGCGGATCTGGCGGCACACTTCCAGACCATCCATATCGGGCATGCCGATATCGAGAATGATGAGATCGATGTTGGCGCGCCGGAATGCCGTCATCGCCTCGGTTCCGCTGCGGACCGCCGTCGGTGTCAAGCCGGCACGCTCGAGGGCGAAGCAGATCACATCGCGGATGTGAGGTTCGTCATCGACGACGAGAATTCGGGGCGCCATCCACCAGTCCTGCGTTGTTTGTCGTGCCTGTTGTTATCGTTCTCGTTCTATCTTGCAATGGCTGCAGGAGACAGAAGATAGGTCTCCAGCCGCGCTGCCCGGAAGGTCCAGTTCCGCCAGTCGTGCGGGCGCCGCGCGAAGTCCCTGACGAGATAGTACCGAATCGCCAGTGCCTGATTCCTCTTGTCGATCAGCTGATCCGGCAGCATGTGGAGATAGAGATCGATCGCCGGAATGGCGGAAGGGCCAAGCGAGGAGAGATAATCGAGATCGAGCGGTGGACCTTCCTCAGTGATTTCCTGGCTGTGGGCGACATTGAAGCGGGCGATAATATCAGGGAAATCAATGAAGGCGCTGATGTAGACGACTACAAGCAGAGAGGCGAGATTCATCGCGATCAGCCACTCGTTGGATCGGCTGAGCAGAATGCGCAGCAGGATCAAGAAAAGACCGATGGCGACGAGGCCCATCCAGAGACCGGCGGCGACACGCAATTCCGTCAGCGAATAGACCTCGACGTAAAGCCCAAGCCGCAGCATCGACGACAGGCAAAGCAGAATATTCTGGCCGATCCAGGTGTGGACGAGGCCGCGGATCAGCGGGCTGTGATCGCCGGGACCACCGCGCCGCATAGCGACCAGCACGAAACCGGCGGCAAGAAGCGCTGTCGCAATCAGCGGATAGGCGCCGCGATGAGCATATTCGGCACGGCTCATGTGATCGGGCAGATCTGCGCCGCCCCAGAGATAGACGAGATCGAGGAGCGTCTGCACGGCAAAGAGCGCGTTGAACAGGACGAGCGCCCGCAACAACGAGGCATAACCGAGCGGCGCATTTCTGGTGGGCACGATCATGAAGGCCCTGGCGGCCTGCGACCTCGCACCGCGGCGCTTGAGGCGCGGCCGCAACATCGCCCAAACCACAATAGCGACGATCATCCAGAAGCCGATCCGCCAGAGATCGAGGAACTGCAGCAGAACGGCAAAATCGATGCTGCGCAGAGCGATCTCGATAAGTGGGTTGGCCGCCGCAAAGAGAGATACGAAGACCGCTGCAAGAATGAGCGGCATGATCCAGAGGGCGATGCTCTGTCGGGTTCCGGCGAAAGAGTAACGTTTCCCCGGTGTCGCAAGATATTTCCTGATATCCTCGGCAAGCCGCAGGGGAACGACAAGGGCGAAACGGAAGAAAACCAGGGGCAGGGCGGCGGACAGGCGACGCGGCAGGAGCCTGGCGCTGACGAGCGCAACCGACATCAGGGCGCCGAGGCAAAAGGCAATGCCCGTAAGCGAAGGCGATTCCAGCAGCGGCGCCGACGCCAGAACCGAAAAGCCGAGCAACATGATCGCTTGGGAAAGCCGAGGTCTCTTGCTGGCCGAAAGCAAAGTGGCGGCGCAGACGGCGAGCGCAAAAAGGAAGATATTTATCCCGGGTTCATGGCCAAAGATCAGAAAATCTGAAAGCGCCACGAGCGCCAACAGCCCGGTCATCCGGCCACTGCCCCGCCTCATCGGCATTGCTTCCGTCAGGATATCTGTTGTGTCCATTGCTGCTCCTCTCGTAGATGCGGCTTTTCGATCGTCATGAGCATGACTGCGGAACTCGCATGGGAAGGCGGGCCTTGTGTCCCGCACGTCTCCGTCAGCCACCAACCGTCGTTGCGAAGGCGGTCCGGCAAAGTGGGAGGTATAACGCGGGGCGGCATGTCGTTCTGGTTCATGGCAGGAAGATGCCGCGCCGGATTGCAGATTTTGTGCAGAGAGTGAGGAGCAATTCAGGAATCGCCCGCGGGGCGGAAACGCCGGGAAAGTCTCGCGAGGTCGTATCGGGCGTGAAAACGGCTTGTCATTTCCGCTTTTCGGGGAGGCCCCGGTCGCAGAGGACGGCGCCGCACTCATTTCAGCAATCGGGGAAAGCAATCCGCCAAGCGAACGAGCCTCACCCAATCAATACATTCCTGGCGCAGTCTCATTTGCCGGCTGACTTTGCCGGCATTTGTGAAAAGATCATCGAAGGAATGAAGGGAGGTTTATCTGAACCTCGGCGCGCGCCTGGCATTGTGGAGTAGTTCGCAGGCTGTCGCGAACGGTCCGAAAAGTTTGAGCAACAGCGCTTGTTCCTCGGTATCTATTCGATGGCGAGCGCAGAACTCGGTAACGGACCAGACTTTCGTCAGCTCATCGGTCTCAATTTGCTTGGGTTCGATGTGTTCGGTCAAGGGCGTATCCTCCGAACTTCGAGACTACGCCTCCCCGGCATTTATAAGAACTAGCTAAAAAGAATTATATCGACCGAATATGTCAGGTGCCGCCAGGCCCCGCATCAAGAGAGGCGGAGATGCAAAAACGCCCGCCGATTGCGCGGCGGGCGTTGTGTCATGCTGATCTATTGATCAAGCGATATGGGGAAGAGCATCCGTGCCGGTGATGTTGAGGGTCACCTTGGCAGTGTCCGTGTGGCCGTCACCATCGGAGATCTTGTAGTAGCGCAGAACTTCCGTGACATGATCGCCAGCAGCGATATCGTGCGTCAGCTCGTAGGTGAATTCGCCGTTCGACTTGACATGGAACGTACCATAGGTGCCGGCGACGTCGGTGGTTGCGCTCGGGTTGCCGTCGACCTTCGTGGTCAGGAACTGACGGAGGAACATCTTGCCGTTGTCGCCGGCAATGTCGTTGTCCAGAACGTTGCCGCCGATGGCATGGCCTTCGGTGAAGCTGTAGACATCGTCAACTGCGATCGGCTTGACCTGGGTTACGCCCTGAATGTTCAGGGTGAACAGGCCGACGTCGGTATGACCGCTGCCGTCGGAGATCTTGTAGGAAACCTTTTCCTGGTACGATTCGCCGTTGGCGAAGCCAATCTTGGCAGCATCGCTCAGGACATAGGTGTAGCTGCCGTCCGGCTTGACGAAGAACGTGCCGTAGTCGCCATGGATTTCGGTGATCTGGCTGTTGCCGCTTTTGGCGCCAACGGTCTCGCCGTCGAAGGCGCGCAGGAAAAGGTGGCCATTATCGGATGTATCGTTGGAAAGGAGATTTCCGGAAATAACGTCAGTTTCTAGAAATGTTGCACTATCATCAGTTGCGTGTATCGGCGAAGCCATCGCTCTCTCCTCAAATTGTTATAGACGGGTCAGTTTCGACCTCAGCGAGCGGCTCCTTTAACAACCTATTAATACTGCAAGTCAATGGGTTATTTAACGAAAGGTTAATTTCGTAACCGATATGGGCGTTGCTTAATTCCTGGGCGAATAATTTCGTTTTCACACCAAATTGAAGAAAATTTGACCGAATCTATACCCGGCTAACTTGAACATCGGCAATGAATATATCTAAGGATGATTCCGGCCGTTAAACCGAGCCATCGGGGTCAGCTGTTGCAATCGCGCGCTCCGCCAACTATTTTAGGGCTAAAGCGGAAATCGAAGCCGTCGCCGGCTTGGGAACGAGACGCTTGTACATCGGCTGAATCGGCGCATGCCCTTGAGGCAGCGCGATGGTCAAATCCACAACGATCGATGAAGCCGGCAATGGCCGGTATAAGGATTTCTTTTTGAACGACACAAATACAGCCACTGCGATTGCGGTGGTGAACTCGCGTGAGGGTGACGTGGCCGTCCGCCGCGCTGCCAAGACTTGGAAGCCATCACCCTGCCTTCTCACCCGCCGCGAGTTGCGGGCGCTCATCGCCGAGCAGCTCGGCTGAGCGTCCCTTACATAGGAGAATTCGAAATGCAGGTACTCGTCAGAGAAAACAACGTCGATCAGGCCCTCAGGGTTTTGAAAAAGAAAATGCAGCGCGAAGGGCTGTTCCGCGAAATGAAGGAACGGCGCGCCTATGAGAAGCCCTCCGAACGACGCGTCAGGGAAAAGGCGCAGGCGATCAGTCGGCACCGTAAAGCCGCACGCAAGAAGCTGCAGCGTGAAGGCCTGATCGCCGGGCCGAAGCGGACGGCCGCCCGTTAACAGGCCATCCCGGCCGGCCTTCCCAGGCTTCGACGACAACATTCCCCGGAAAGGACAGACAATGGACGAACTCAATAGCCTCACCGTTTCAGAAGAACGCCTCGAGGATTGCCGCGATGTCGTGGAGCCGGATCTGCAGGATCTGATCCAACGCGCATTGACGTCGGGCTTTTCCCGCGAGGAGGTCCTGATCGCCGTCAGTGAACTGGTCGCTGAGGACTTCGCCATGGTCATGGAAACCCCAAGCGTGCATTGAGGATAAACGCAGGCAGCAGGAACATTCCATCCCGCCTGTCGATCGATTGCGGGAATTGGCGGGATGAACCACGGGAACATCGGCGCCGGCAGACGGTTATTTCGTCTTTTGCACAGATGGAGATGACGATGGCCGAGCATGATGATGCGACACGGGTGTGGGAGCTGATCGACAGAATAGGGTTTTGCATGCTGACGACCCGCAGCAGTGACGATCTGCGCGCCCGCCCGATGTCCGCCTATACCGCCCAGATGGAGAATGCGGTCTATTTTCTGACGGATGTGGCCAGCCACAAGGACGACGAGATCGCCCACTGGCCAAATGTGTGCCTGGCCTTTGCCGACACCAAGGGACAGAAATATGTTTCCGTGTCTGGGACGGCCCAGGTGCAGAACGATCGCGAGAAGATCAGGGAATTATGGGCAACGCCGGCCAAGGCGTGGTGGGACAATCCCGACGATCCCTCCATCCGCATCCTCAAGATTACCCCGTCCTCGGCGGAATATTGGGATAGCCCGGGCACCATCATCAGCTATATCAAAATGGCAGCTGCAGCGGTCTCGAACAGCAAACCGGATATGGGCGACAACGCCGAGGTCAAGCTTTAACGGATCGCAGCGCTCTTCAAGCCTGCTTGGCCGAGGCCTTGACGAAATCAATGAAGGCCCGCAGCGGCGCTGGCACCAGCCGCCGTCCAGGATAATAGAGAAATGGCCCGGAAAACCGCTGCCACCAGGGTTCGAGAATTGGCTCGAGAGCGCCGCTGTCAATATACGGGCGCAGCCAGTCCTCGAAAACGCAGATGATCCCAGTGCCCGATATCGCTGCATCGACGGTAAGATCGGTCGCGCCGCCGACCCTGACGATCAATGGTCCTGAAGGTTCGACCCGCACCACCTCGCCATCTCGTTCGAACTCCCATGGCGTCGTCAGCACACCACTGGCAAAGCGGCCCAACAGACAGGCATGGCCGAGCAGATCGCTCGGATGTTGCGGCCGGCCATGGCGGTCGAGATAGTCAGGGGAGGCGGCGGTGGCAAAGCGCTGAACACGCGGGCCGATCGGCACGGCAATCATATCCTGCTCCAGCCGCTCGTCATAGCGGATGCCGGCGTCGCACCCGGCAGCAAGCACATCGACGAAGCTCTCGTCGGCGATCACCTCCAGCCGAATGTCGGGATAGGCGGCGAGGAATGGCGGAACGATGGCGGGCAGCACCAGCCGCGCCGCGCTGACCGGCACATTGAGCCGCAACGCACCGGCCGGCCTGTCGCGATATCCGTTGACCACATCGAGTGCGGACTCCACTTCGGTCAAGGCAGGGCCGAGCCGTTCCAGCAGGCCCTTGCCGGCTTCGGTCGGCACGACGCTGCGTGTCGTGCGGTTGAGCAGCCTCACACCGAGCTCGGCCTCCAGCCGACGCACCGCCTCGCTGAGGAAGGAAGCACTGCCGCCGTTTGCACGCGCGCCCTCGCGAAAACCACCGGCCCGCGCCACGGCAAGGAAGGCATTCAGATCACCCAAATCGACTTTCACTGTTCGCCACTCCGCACAGCCTGTGCGGATTGTAACGAATTATCAGGCGCGCCGACAACGCCTATCTTGGCGTCGACTCTTGAAAGGAGTGAGTTCATGTCCACCATCGATCAGGCCGGCACCTTCAATCTCGGCGACAGCAGCATCAAACGGCTCGGCTACGGCGCCATGCAGCTTGCCGGGCCCGGCGTGTTTGGCCCGCCCAAGGATCACGGCGCGGCCTTGGCGGTGCTGCGCGAGGCTGTCGCAAGCGGCGTAAACCACATCGACACCAGCGATTTCTATGGTCCGCACGTCACCAACCGGATCATCCGTGAAGCGCTCCATCCCTATCGTGACGACCTCGTCATCGTCACCAAGATCGGCGCACGGCGCGGCGCGGATGGATCATGGATTCCGGCCTTTTCGCCAGAAGAACTGACGGCGGCAGTCCACGACAATCTTCGTCACTTAGGTCAGGATGTGCTTGACGTCGTCAACCTCAGGCTCATGTTCGACGTGCATGGCCCTGCCGAAGGCTCGATCGAAGGACCCCTGACGGTGCTTGCCGATCTCCAACGGCAGGGACTGATCCGTCACCTGGGCTTAAGCAACGCCACAGCGAAGCAGATCGCCGAAGGGCGCGGGATCACCGAGATCGTCTGCGTGCAGAACCAGTACAATCTTGCGCATCGGGCCGACGATCGCCTGATCGACGAGCTCGCCCGCGAGGGCACCGCCTATGTGCCCTTCTTCCCGCTCGGCGGCTTCACACCGCTGCAGTCGTCCAGCCTGTCTAATGTCGCCGCACGCCTTGATGCTACGCCCATGCAGGTCGCACTTGCCTGGCTGCTGCGCCGCGCCCCGAACGTCCTGCTGATCCCCGGCACCTCGTCCGTCGGCCACCTCAAGGAGAACCTCGCCGCTGCCGCGCTTGTTCTGCCGGATGAGGCTGTCGACGAACTCAACCAGATCGGGAACATCGCCGCCTGATCGCATTCAAAGGCCGCGAGCTACCGCCACACCACGCTCACACGTGGTGTGGCGGAGCCGAAAGCGTCAGCGACGCTGAAATCCGCTCGTCATCTCCGGCCGGGAAGGCCGGTATGGTTATGCCTTCAATAGCGCTCCGGCACGAGCATTTCAGACGCAACCGGCGCCCTGTTGTAATCGGCATGGCGGATGCGATCCGGCAACTCGATTTCCGGTTTCGGAACATCCTCGTACGGGATTTGTTCGAGAAGATGGGCGATGCAGTTCAAACGCGCCCGTTTCTTGTCTACCGCCTGCACCACCCACCAGGGTGCATCCTTGGTGTGCGTCCGCGCCAGCATTTCTTCCTTGGCCTTGGTATATTCCTCCCAATGGACGCGACTTTCCATATCCATCGGTGAAAGCTTCCATTGCTTCAGCGGATCGTGGATACGCATCTTGAAGCGGAATTCCTGCTCCTCGTCGGTGATCGAAAACCAGTATTTGATCAGCACGATTCCGGAACGGACCAGCATCCGCTCGAATTCAGGCACCGAGCGGAAGAACTCCTCGAGTTCATCAGGGGTGCAGAAGCCCATCACGCGCTCGACACCGGCGCGGTTGTACCAGCTTCGGTCGAAGAGCACCATTTCGCCGGCTGTGGGAAGATGCGGGACATAGCGCTGGAAATACCATTGATGGCGTTCCCGTTCGGTCGGGGCGGGCAACGCAACCGTCCGGCAGACGCGTGGATTGAGCCGCTGGGTCACCCGCTTGATCGCGCCGCCCTTGCCGGCCGAATCGCGGCCTTCGAAAAGCACCACCACTTTCAACTTCGTGTGCTGAACCCAATCCTGCAGCCGCACCAACTCGTGCTGCAGCCGAAACAGTTCCCGGAAGTAGGTCTTTCGCTCGAGCGTCGGCTCCGCCGCTTCCGACATTCCTTCGGCGACCAGATCGTCCAGCCGGTCTTCCTCCATCTGCATTTCCAGCTCTTCATCGAAGCTGTCGGCGATTTCGGCCTTTATCCGGCTGAGTTGGTCCTGATGGTTTTGAGACATGGGCTTTTCCTTCCTGCTTTTTTTGACAGGAGCATGTCACTGCGAAGTTTGTATGACGGTTCAAGTAGCGATGGTGGACCATCGGCGCTCTGCCTTGGCCGTGGTCGCTCACGTCACGGTCCGGCGCTGACGCGCATCGGCCTGTTTCATCAGCTTGGCGTATTCTATCTCGGTGATATCATCCAACGGGAACATGCATTCGATCCTCAGTTCCTGGGTCGTTATTGTCTGTGCGGTGCCGACCGTCGTCACCAGCGAGAAGAAACTTAGAAGCTGCCCATCCTTCATGAACGACAAGGGGATGACGGGTGTGCTGTCCGCTGTCGTGGAGACCTTCCAGGCACTATCCACATCCGGATAGGCAAGCAGCGCGTCGATCAGTGCCTTGGTGCGCATGTCGATGACGCGGCCGACGGACTCCCTGAATATCCGCGCCATCAGGCTTCTTGCCGTTTCCTCCCAGTTCGGAATGAAGGGCCGCAAACCGGCCGGATCGAATATCAGATGCAGCAGATTGCGCGGTTTTTCCCGTGCTGCCATGTCGATGAAGCAATTGAAGAAGCGCTGCGTCGCATCGTTGGCCATCACCACGTTCCAATACCGGTCCATCACCACGGCCGGAAATGGTTCATGCTGAAAAAGCATGCGTTTAAGCACATCCGTGACGCTTTTCATTTCAAGATCGTCGATACCGTTTTCTGCATAAATAGGCGCATAGCCGGCGGCGAGCAGCAGCGTATTGCGCTCCCGGAACGGCACATCCAGGGCGTCGGCGAGATGCAGCAGATTGTGGCGGCCAGGCGTGCTCCGGCCACTTTCGATGAAGCTGATTTGGCGCTGCGATATGCCGGTGTCGAGCGAGAGTGCCAACTGGCTCTTGCCTCGCGTGCCGCGCCAGGCACGCAACTGCGCCCCAAGCTCGGTCGGCGCTCTGCTTAAACGGTTGTGCGTCGAGCTCATCTTCCGGCGGTCTCCGTTATCCGTCCCGTTGGTAACTGGCGGGCAATAGCGCTCCCGCCAGCGATTTGTGGATTAAAATGCAACGGGGCCGACAGACCCGTACCAGCGACCAACTTTGGCAGGTTCTCGTTCGTCCATGTAGAAAAAGTGTGTCATGACAGGCTTGACGACCGGTTGCGCCTTCTCGTCGGGTGTCATGGTGACAGTGCCGCGAAAGATCTTAAGCGAGCCGCCGTCCCAATATTCCGTCACATCGTGAAGCGCTGAAAAACCCGTATCGATGAAAGCGCGCAGGTTCTCGCGAATGGCCTCCCGCCCCTTCCAGTCGGCGACGCCGAGATTGCAGGTGGCGTTTTGCGCCAGGCAATCGAAGCCTTCGCCGAAGGTCTTGTCATCGATTTCTTTCCAGAAAGCCAGCAGCCATTCCGGGGGCTCTCGCTTGGTAAAGTTCACCGTCGTCATCGTCGTTCTCCTCGGCCGCCTCGTACGGTTGACAGCGGTTTGGCCGTCGACATCCTCCGGATTGGCCGCTTCTGTTTGAGGACTGGAATGTTCCTCCTGCAGGAAGGCCGTTCACTGATATCGCGGGAGGGGGAATGCCCTCAATTACATCGGGTGTAATAAGCCAGGCGAAAACGCATCGTCTTCCGATTTCGCAGCCTTTGTTGCTGGCGAGACCGATCTCATCGACTTCGCAGAACGTTGAGGCAAGCTAAGACCGGCAGGGAAGGCCGGACCAGCAGGCCGGGTGTGTTTGCCATTGGCAATGCGGACGCGGTCGCTCACCTTGCGCATGCCTCCGCGGCAGGCACAGCCGTCGGCCCGGTTGTCACCATGGACCTGTTCGAACAGATCCTTGCCGAGCGTCGGGACGCCAAAGCGGCGTGAACGATCTTGCAGTACAGCCGCTGAGGCGCAGCTACAGCTGTCCTGTCCGGTATTGCGAGACAAGATTCCGGCAGGCGCGGATCGTCAGAGCCATGACGGTGAGTGTGGTGCCGGCGATGCCGCTGCCGGGGAAGGCGCTGGCGTCGGTGACAATCAGGTTCGGGACATCCCAGACCTGGTTGTAGGGGTTGAGCACCGAAGCTTCCGGGGTTTCACCCATGCGCGCGCCGCCCGTTTCATGGATTGCCGCGCCCATGCACATGGTCTTGCGGAACCAACTGCGGAACATGAAGCGGCTGAAGGCATCGGCCTCGGGAAAGGCGCCCTTGCCCATCTCCTTGAGGCCGGTGGGCGAACCGATGAATTCAAGATCGCCTCCGACCTCGCTGATCATGGCGATCAGCGTCTCTTCCTGCCGGCGAAGCAGCGCCTGCTCCTCCGCTTGCATCACGCAGCGGATATGCGCAACGGGAATGTTCCAGGCGTCCTTGCGCCTGACATCAAGCGTAATGCGATTGTCGGCATAGGGCAGCATGCGGCCGAAACCGAAGAAGGCGAGACGCGCATCAGCGTCGCCGGAGACCGGCGCTCGGCCGACGCTTCCCTGGTAGTCGAAATCGCCGCGGGCAGCGTCGCCCTCACCGAAGCGGGGAATGAAGATCCCGCCTGATGGATTGTAGAACGGATCCGTCGGGGCGGAGCCATCGGGCGCCCAGCCCTTCGCCTTCGAAAAGGAACCGAAGGCGAGGCACGGAAGCTGGTCCATGAAATAGCGGCCAAGAGCGCCTGAGCTGTTGCCGAGCCCATCCGGATGTTTTGCCGAAGCCGAATTCAAGAGCAGCCGCACGCTCTCTATCGGCGAGGCGGAGAGAACCACCGTCGCGGCGCGGGCCGTCGATACTTGTCCGGTATTGCGATCGGTGAACTCCGCGCCGGTGGCACGTCCGGTTCTCCCGTCCGTGGTGATGCGGCGAACGACGGCATCGTAGCGGACTGTCAGCCTGCCGGTGGCCTTGGCTTCCCGCAGCGGTCGCGGCATGCGTTCGGCATCCGGCGCGATGTAGCGCCAGGAGACAACGTGCCTTTCCGGCCAGCGGCTTTCGACCGCCTGCTTGAAGATCTGTTCGGCGGGCGTCAGGCTTGCCGGCTTCGCATAGACGCCGTCCGGCAGGGTCGGCACATCGTCCTTGTTGCCGTAGAGCCCGAGATAAGTCTCCACTTCGTCGTAGAAAGGCGCCAATTCGCAATATGAGACCGGCCAGTCAACGCCCTTTCCGGCGCGTGATCGGATCTTGAAATCATCATCGGTCCAGCGCAGCAGCACGCGGCCAAAACTGTGGAGGCGGCCGCCGCCCTGGCGGCCACGGATCCAGAGGAAAGGCTCGCCCTTCGGCGTGGTATAGGGGTTCTTGCGGTCGTTGACGAAGAAGTGGCTGAAGCGCTCGGTAAAAAACGCCGCCCGCGCCTGGATCGGCTGGCCCTTGAGTGTCGCCCGCGCACGCTCCCAGATATTGATGCTGCTTGCAGGCGCCTTCTTGCGGGCGGGATCGAAATCCTTCGGCCCAACAGCGGGGCCGGCCTCGAGAAGCAGCACCGAAAGGCCCTGCGCTGTCAGCTCTTTGACCGCGAAGGAACCCGCCGCGCCGGAGCCGATCACCAGCGCATCGTAGACAATCTCAGACATTTCCAAATCCTGTCCTGGAGCAATTGCTCAAAACCGCGCGCAACGCGCCGGCAATTGCGGGAAAACAAAGGGACGAGGCATCACAGCCGCGATCCGTCGGCGCCGAAGAGCGACGCCTTGGCGATATCGAGCCCGGGAGCCAGGGCATCGCCGGGCTGCAGGGTGACGTCGCCCATCAGCCTCAGCGAGAGGCTTTGATCCGCCCAGTCAAACCAAACGACGGCGTCCGAACCCATCGGCTCGACGACGGAAACACAGCCGGGAATGATGGGCAGGCTGCTTACCGCCCTATCGAGCACAAGATGCTCAGGGCGAAAGCCGAGCGTTGCCGGTCCTTCCGCCGCGCCTGCGCTAAAGGAATAGCCGGAGAGATCGACGGCGAGCCCCTTGCTCCGGAAGACCGGTGAGGAGGCGGCGCGCTCGATCCTGCCTTCGATGAAATTCATTGCCGGCGCGCCGATGAAACCGGCAACGAAGAGATTGGCCGGGCGGCGATAGATCTCAGCCGGCGAAGCGAGCTGCTGGATCACGCCGTCGCGCATGATGGCGATGCGATCGGCAAGCGTCAGCGCCTCTACCTGATCATGGGTCACGTAGATCATAGTGTTGCCGAGGCGCTGATGCAGCTTCTTGATCTCGACGCGCAATTCGTTGCGCAGCTTGGCATCGAGGTTCGACAGCGGTTCGTCGAAAAGGAAAACATCGACTTCGCGCACCAGCGCCCGGCCGATGGCGACGCGCTGGCGCTGGCCGCCCGACAGCTCGGCAGGGCGCCTGTCGAGCAGCGTGTCGAGATGGAGGAGCGCGGCCGTGCGGGCGACGCGGGCCTCGATCTCGGCTTTCGGCAGACCGGCGACGCGAAGGCCGAAGGACAGGTTCTTGCGAACCGACATGCGTGGATAGAGCGCGTAGGACTGAAAGACCATGCCGATGCCGCGGTCCTTCGGCTCCTCCCAGCTGACGTTCTTGCCTGAGATCCACACCTCGCCTGATGTAATGTCCTGGAGGCCTGCAATGGCGCTCAGAAGCGTTGACTTGCCGCAGCCGGAAGGGCCGAGCAGAACCAGGAATTCCCGGGGAGCGATATCGATCGACAGCTTCTCGATCACCGTATGGTCGCCATAGGCGATCTTCAGGTCCTTGACGGAGACGGCAGATTGCATGGAAGCATTACCCCTTGACTGCGCCGGCCGCGATGCCGCGCACGAACCAGCGGCCGGACAGGAAATAGATGGCGAGCGGAACGATGGCGGTCAGGATCGTCGCCGCCATGTTGACGTTGTAGGTCCGCTCGCCCATCGTGGTGTTGACGATATTGTTGAGCTGCACGGTCATCGGCAGGTTGTCACGCCCGGCAAATACCAGACCGAGCAGGAAGTCGTTCCAGATGCCGGTGAACTGCAGCATCGAGACCACCACCACCATCGGCACGGCGATCGGCAGCATGATCTCGAAAAAGATACGCCAGAAGCCGGCGCCGTCGACGCGCGCCGCCTTGCAGAGCTCCTCCGGCACGCTGATGAAATAATTGCGGAAGAGCAGCGTCACCAGCGGCAGGCCGAAGATGACATGCACGAGAATGATGCCGGCGAGCGAATTGTAGAGGGCGATATTCGCCATCGCCCGGACCATCGGATAGAGAAAGATCTGGTAGGGGATGAGGCCGCCGGCCATCAGCAGGCCGAAGAGCAGGTTTGCCCCTCGCGGCCGCCAGAGCGACAGCGCATAGCCGTTGACGGCGCCGATAAAGACCGAGAGCGCAACCGCGGGAAGGGTGATCGCCACCGAATTCCAGAAGCCGCTGCGAATGCCGACACAGACGGTCCCCATGCAGGCGCCCGACCAGGCGGTCGTCCAGGCGGAAAAATCGAGCGTCGCCGGCAGGGCGAAGATCTGCCCGAGCCGGATTTCCTCCATCGACTTCAGCGAGGTGACGACCATCGTGTAAAGCGGCAGAAGAAAGAAAAGTGCGGCAACGACCAGGAAGGCATAGAGGCCGATGCGCCCGACGGTGATCTGCGCCGGCTTCGGACCGTTCGGATGAGGACCGGCCATCACGCGGCTCCCTTCGCTCTGTCGCGCATGTGCATCGCGTAGCGGAACGGCGCGACTGCGATGATCACACCGAGGACAAGCACCGTCGCGCCGGCAGTGGCGAGGCCGAGGTTCTGACGTCCGAACAAATTGTCCATGATGAATTTCGCCGGCACCTCCGTCGCATTGCCGGGGCCGCCGTTCGTCATGGCGACGACGATGTCATAGGTCTTGATCACCCCCATAGCGAGCAGCATGCCGGCCGCGGCCAGCGCCGGTCCGAGCTGCGGCAGGACGATCGAGACATAGATCCGCCAGACGGGAATTCCGTCTATCCGCGCCGCCTTCCATTGCTCGCCTTCGATGCCGCGCATGCCGGCGAGCGCAATGACCATCACCAGCCCCGCACCCTGCCATACGCCGGCAAGCACCAGCGCATAGATCGCCATGTCACGATTGACCACCCAGTCGAGGACAAAACTCTCCCAGCCGAGCGAACGCACGCTCGCCTGGATGCCAAGGGTCGGATTGAGCATCCATTGCCAGATCAGCCCGGTCACCACGAAGGACATGGCATAGGGATAAAGAAATATGGTTCTGAAGGCGCTTTCAAAACGGATCTTGCGGTCCAGCGCCGCGGCCAGCAGGAAGCCGAGCAACAGGCAGCCCGCGACGTAGAGGACGCCGAAGATCAACACGTTTTGCAGCGATGCAAGCCACTTGGCGGAAGAGAACAGCTTCGAATACTGCGAAAAGCCGACATAGGTTGAAGATGGAAAGAGCGTCGAATTGGTGAAGGACAGGCGGATCGACCAGGCCATGGTGCCGATGAAGACCACGACCGCGACGAACCAAGTCGGCAGCAGCGCAATGGTGGCGGAAAGATTGGATTTGCGTTTGATGGGCATCGGCCGGCTCGTTGACTGAAAAAGCGGGGCACACGCCACCGCGAGGCAGCGACGTCGGCCGCGGCGTCGGGATCAGGCCGACGCCGCGGGCACTATTCTACTCGAAGACAGCGAAGAAATTCTCGGCCCCAGTAGCTGCATCGTTCGAGCCACCGCTCCAGTATTCGTCGACGAAATCGTCGAGCGCGCCGACCTGCTGAGGAGTAAGCACGATCGCCTGATCCGGGACGATCGCACCGGCAGCCATCAGCTCGACACCCTTCTGAGCGCAGACATCAAGCTTCGACTTGTCGACATCGGTTCGCATCGGAACCGAGCCCTTCTTCAAGGCGAATTCGACCTGCACCTTCGGATCCATCACGACTTCGGCGAGAAGTTTCTGCGCCTTGTCGGTCGCGGCATTGCCGGTCTTCGGGAACCAGAGGGAGTCGGCGATATAGACCATACCCTTGGACTCCGGCACGATCATGCAGCCATAGTCTTTACCCGGCTCCTTGCCGGCAACGGTGAATTCGCCCTTCGCCCAGTCGCCCATGAACTGCACGCCGGCCTTGGCGGTGATCAGCATGGCCGTTGCGTCGTTCCAGTTGCGGCCGGCGGCACCCGCATCGACATAGCCGCGCAGCTTGGCGAGAATTTCGAGGGTCTTCTTCACGCCGTCGACCGAGGCCTGGCTCTTGTCCTTGTCGACATAGATCTTCAGGAAGCCGTCGATCCCGACCTGCGAGAGCAGGATCATATTGAAGACCTTGGTCTGCTGCCAGGGCTGGCCACCCCAGGCAACGGGAACGATGCCGGCAGCCTTCAGCTTGTCGAAGTCGGCGAAGAACTCGTCCCAGGTCTTGGGCTCCTCGGCGATGCCGGCCTTGCCGAAGGCTTCCTTGGAATAAAAGACCCAGCTTTCGCCATGGGCGCCGGTCGGCGCGAGATAGACCTTGCCGTCATAGGAGATGAGATCATGGATCGATTTCGGCAGGACGTCGGCCCATTTGCCGGCACCGGCTACGTCGTCGATCGGATTGAACAGACCTTGGTTGATGAAATCTGCGGCCGCGAGGCCGATGACGCCCTGCTTGGCCCCGGGCGCGTCACCGGCGACGATACGGTTCTGGAAGGCGGCATCGGCGGCGCCGAAGCCGGCGATCGAGGAATCCTTCCAGACGCCGCCGCGCTTTTCGAACTCGTTCTTGATGACGTTGAGGGCTGCCGCTTCGCCGCCCGACGTCCAGGACGACATGATCTCGATCGTCGGTTTGTCCTCGGCATGCGCCGAAGCGAAGAGACCGGCGAATGCCACACCGGCAAGAAAAAGCTTCATCATTGTCTTCATTGTTCCACCTCTTGAAAATGCCCTCTTTGCGGGGCGTTCGTTGTCTTGGGAATAATCGTCAGCGGTAGATCGGCAGGAGCGCCTGCCGGACGAGCGTCAGCCCGTTGGCGATGTCGCGGACGGGATCCGGCGCGGCATCGAGTTCGAGAATTGCCCAACCTTCAAAGGCACGGTCGCGCAGCAGTCGGATCCAGGCCGGCCAGTCGACCCGTCCAAAGCCGAAGCTGCAGAAATACGGCTGGTGGCGATCGTGTATGTGCTTGTCGATCGGCGTGTCGGCGGGCATAGGCCCGACCGCATCCTTCCAGTGGGCAATGATCATGCGCTCGTGGTGGCGATCAACGAGCTGGATGGGATCGGAGCCGGCAACGATGATATGGGCAGTGTCCGGGCACATATGCACATAGGCTGGGTCGGTCAGCAGCATCATCAGGTCGACGTCGCGTGCAGCGGCAAAAATCGAATGCGCCTCGGTGTGCAGCGCCAGCCGCACGCCCCTGGCATAGAGGGTCGCGCCGAGCCGGTTCAGGAAATCGGCGATCACCTTGGCGCGGTCGAAATCGTAAAACTGCACCGGCTGGGCGCCGAGCGTCTGGCGAAGCGGGGCGCCGATCACCATGATGTCGCTGCCGCAGGCTTTCAGGAAGTCGGCATATCGCTCCGCCTTGTCGATCAGCGCGCGCTGGGCTTCGGGCTCGGCGAAGTCGCCCGCCGCCTCCAGTTCCGCGAAGAAGCCGCTGCAGAGCGTCAGGCGGCGTCTTGCCAGCTCGGCTGCAAAAGCATCGACGGAACCATAGGTCTTGATCGCATCCTGCCAGTTGAACGGAGAAAAGGTCAGCTCGACGCCGGTGACGCCGGAGGCCTGGACGCTGTCGAGAATCTTGTCCCAGAAGGCGCGCGGTTCGGTGCGCGCATAGTCGATGATCGCGTCATGGCTATCGACGCCCCAGAAGCCGGGATCGAAGAACGTCACGAGATCGACGCCGAATCGGAGCCTGTCGCCAGTAGCCATAATCCATCCATTTCTTAAGGCATGACCTACTCGCGTGCGGAAGATCAGTTCCGCAATCAATAAATCATGAATTTTCAACGCATTAAGGAATGGCAATCGTTTGCCATGCCTAGATGATAATCAAGCTGGTTTTTTAAGCAAGCGATTTTTGGCAAACGTTTGCTATAAATCGGCGGCTGCCTTAGAGTTGCAAATCGAAGCATCCGGGAGAATGAAACAAACGTGAATAAAAACAAGGATGTGGCCATAGAGGAGCAGCCGGGCGCGCTGATGGCCGATGTCGCGCGGCTCGCCGGTGTCGCGATCTCAACGGTCAGCCGCGCGCTCGCCAATCCAGGACGGGTCAACGAGAAGACGCGCGCCAAGATCAACGCGGCGGCCAAGCAGCTCGGCTATACTCCCAATGCGATGGCGCGCGGTCTCAGGGTCGGCAAATCCAACATCATCATGATCATCCTGCCCGGATCGCTCTATTATGGCGTCTCACAGATCATTCCGCAGGTCCTGCAGAGCATCAACAAGTCGCTGATCCAGGGCGGCTACAACCTGATGATCGCCAACCTCGATCGCGACGAGATTTCCGAGCGGCACATTCTCGACCTCGCCTTCGGCGGCAGCGTGCGCGGAGCCATTATCCTGTCGTCGAAGCTTCCGGAGGTCGATGGGCGCTCGCTGGCAAGTTCCGGCCTGCCGATCGTTTCGATGCTGCTCGACATGAGCGATGCGGGACTGCAGAGCGTCGTGACGAACGACCGCGAGGCTGTGCGCGACGTCACCGCCGAACTGATCCGGCTTGGCCATCGCCGGTTCTTCTACCTTGCAGGACCTGAAGGCAATTATCATGACGTCGAGCGCTATGGCGGCGTGCTCGAGGCGCTTGCGGCAGCCGGCCTATCGAAGGAGGCCGTGCGTCGCTCGGGCGGTCGTCTCGATTATCAGCATGGTTTCGACATCGGCGTGCAGGCGGCAGACGATTTCGCTGGATTGGACGAGAAACCAACGGCAGTCATCGCCACCAGCGATGACATGGCCATCTCGTTTGTCAGTTGCGTCAAGCGAGCAGGCTTGAGCATTCCCGATGATCTGTCCGTCGTCTCCTTCGACGGTTCGCCCGTCTGCGAATTCTCCTCGCCACCGCTCTCGACGATCGAGCAGCCGGTGGAAGAGATGGGCCGCGCCGCAGTGGATCTCCTGCTCGACGCCCTTGGCCAGAGCCAGAACCCTGCTTCTGTGCCCACCGTCATCCGCAGCAGGCTTATCCTGCGGGAAAGTATTGCCCCTCCGAAGAGTTGACGATGGGGAACCGGTTCGCGCATCCCGTACAGAAACGCCAGGCCCTCATTCGGAGGGTGCCACCCTGAAGCGCCGTGTGCAACTTCTCGCTGCCGTAATCCGCGACCTCGAGGCTCTCCGGGAGTTCTTACGGGCGAGACGGCGATTTTAGTTGTCAGTCATACGATCGTCCGGCAACATTACTGGCTAGCTTCTCGAATTGAATAGTATTGCCACCAGCACGTTGGGGAGACGGGCATGTGTGCAGAGCTTGTCGAGCGTCGATTGACGGCTATTCTGGCTGCCGATGTGGTGGGGTACAGCCGTCTCCTGGAGGCAAACGAAGAGGAGACGCTCAATGCCCTTCGGCAGCATCGCCGCGAGCTCTTCGAACCAGCTGTCACGACCCACGACGGGCGTATAATCAAGGTGATGGGCGACGGTTTCCTGGTCGAGTTCGGCAGCGTGCTCAGTGCTGCACGATGCGCAGTCGATATCCAGCGCGGCATGCTGGAGCGCAACATGGGGATTCCAGCCGACAGGCACTTTGCGTTTCGAATAGGCTTGAATTTGGGCGACATCGTCTTCGATGCGGATGACTTTCATGGGGACGGCATTAATGTGGCGGTCCGGCTACAAGCCCTTGCAGCTCCGGGCGGTATTGCCTGTTCGGCGGCTGTGCGCCACGAAGTCGGAAACAAACTCGGGCTCGATTTCGCAGACCAGGGCGAAAAGACCGTCAAGAACATCTCCCGTCCTGTGCATGTCTATTTTGCCGATTGGGGCAATGTCGCCTCCGGTGAAGGGGTGCCGCTTGCGGCAAACGGCCACACGCAGGCACCCGTCAACAAACCATCCGTGGCAATCCTGCCATTTGCCAACATCAGCGACGATCCCGCCCAGGAGTTTTTCAGCGACGGCATTACCGAGGACATCATCACTGATCTGTCGAATGTTTCAGGCCTGTTTGTCCTGAGCCGCTACACTGTCTTCACATGGAAAGGCCGGAGCGAGAACCTGCAGCGCATCGCCAGGGAACTCGGGGTTGCCTATGTCGTAGAGGGCAGCGTCCGCAAGGCCGGCAACCACGTGAGGATCAATGCCGAATTGATCGACGCAGCCAGCGACGGCCACGTCTGGGCCGCGCGTTACGATCGCGACCTCACCGATATCTTCGAAGTGCAGGACGAGATCACGAAGGCAATTGTCGAGCAACTCAAGGTCAAGCTGCTCCCTGAGGAAAAGGAGGCAATCGAGCTGGCGCCGACAGAGAGCGTCGAAGCTTATACGCACTTCCTCAGGGGGCGCGAATACTACCATATTGCCTCGCGCTCGAACCATCTGATGGCCAGGCAGAGCTTCGCCCGAGCCATCGAACTGGATCCGAATTATGCGCGCGCCTATGCCGGTATCGCGGTTTGCGATGCGCGTCTGCGATCTCAGTTCGGCGCCGAGATTTCGGTGGAGGACATTCTCGCGAATACGACGATGGCGCTCGTTATCGATCCCAATCTGGCGGAGGCCCATGCGGCCAAGGGATTTGCGTTGGCGGTGGCCGGCAATCGCACCGAGGCAGTTTCTGCGTTCGAACAGGCTTTGTCGCTCGACGCCAATTGCCACGAGGCAAATCGGTACTATGCCGAATTTTGCGTCACCGAAGGTCATTTCGAACTCGCGGCTACGCACTTTCAGCGTGCGATGGAAATCAAGCCTGCCGATTATGGCGCGCCGATCATGCTTGTGAACGTCCTTCGTTCGCTCGGGCAAACAGACAAGGCCAGAAGCTATGCTCGGATCGCGTTGAAAAAGGCGGAGGAAGAACTGCGGCGACATCCGGAGAATGCCAATGTTGCCTGCCTGGGAGCGACGGCGCTGGCCTTTCTCGGTGTCCGCGATCAGGCTCTGGAGTGGTTGGCCCGCTCTTTGGCGACGGATCCCGACGATATCAACATTCAGTACAATGCCGCTTGCACTTATGCACTGCTTGGCGAGATTGAGCGAGCGATAGACTTGCTCGAGGTCTGGATGCCTCAGGTCGGCATCGAGATGCGGCTATGGTTCAAGAACGATTCCGACCTCGATCCCATTCGCAGTCACCCACGCTATTTAAGCTTGGTTGAGCTGTCAGAATAACGCCCCGTAGATTTTGGCAGGTTAGTTCTAATTCTATTTTATTACTTGCTAAACTTCTTGCAAGCGCCGATCGTCAACTTAAACTGGCAATCATAAAAGTCTTTTGAGGGGGAGCGGATGGGCACCCGGTTCAGGCTTTTTGTACAGCCTCCATTTGAAGATGCTCGGTCTCGTCCCGAGATCGTCGAAGTTTCGTCTCCGTTGGGTAGCGCGACAGCCGGCCCGGCCGACGATCGCATGTTCGTTGTGGAGCCGGTCGGCAAGACCGGTCCTTACGGTGTGAACCGCGGGCCGCTCGGAACGCCGTACATCTATCTGCCGCCCTGGACCGGGAAAATCCTCGAGCCCGCCACCCCCGACGCGTGCGGCAATTTCGACTATCTCCGACCTTCGATGGCTGGCTTCGAAGCCGCGCATGTTTTTGGATGCGTGCGATTCACGCTGGATGTGTGGGAGCGCTATCTCGGCCAGCCGCTCACCTGGCATTTTCGTGATCATTATGACCGCCTGGAAATCTCGATCCTGCCGCAATGGGACAACGCCCAGTACGGTTATGGTTTCCTCGAAGTCGGGAGCCAGTTCGAGAGCGACGGGCGCATCCTTCCCTTCAGCCTGGATTTCGACGTCATCGCGCATGAGGTGGGGCACGCGATCATCTTCAGCGTTTTGGGCGTGCCGCGTCCGGGAGCCGAGTATCCTGAATATCTTGGCTTCCAGGAGGCCTTCTCCGACTGCGTGTCGCTGATCGCGGCCATGCATTTTCCGTCCGTGATCGACAATGTTCTCGAAGAGACGCGCGGTAACCTCTACCGCGCAAACCGCCTATCACGCTTTTCGGAATTTTCGCCGCATCGCCAGATACGGTCGGCAAATAACAAACGGACGATGGCCGAGTTCGCGCGTGGTTGGAAAGACGAGCATGAGCTCTCGCAACCGCTCACCGGTGCGATATTCGACATCCTCGTCGACATCTTTCATGAGAGCCTAGTGGCGCGCGGCTTGATCTCCCATGCGGTTGAAGATCTCGCCGATATTGCGGAGTTCGATCCGGCCGCCGAGGCGCCGGTGCAGCATACTTTCGACCGCGCTTTCGCGCAGAACGCTGATGGCTTTGTCGAGGCACTGCTCGACGCACGCGATATCGTCGGGACGTATCTGGCGGAAACCTTGTGGGCTCTCGCTCCCGATTTTCTCGACTACGGCGACGTAGCGAGAACGATGCTTGCAATTGATCAGGACGAAAGCGGCGGTCAGTTCGCACGGATCATCAACAGAAACTTCAGACGGCGGGCGATTGGTGAGATGCACGCGGGCCTGCACCTCAAAGGCGGCGAGCATGACAGTCATGTCCACTCTGCTCGGACGTTACTGCCGATAGACTATCTCGGGCTTCCGAAGATGAGCTATCGCGAGAAAATTTTGCTGTCGAGATCAGGCATCGGTCAATAATCAGTAGATGGAGGCAGACGTGGCTGACGAAGAAACCTTACTCGGAGTATCAGCGGTATATCTGTTTGGGCGTGAACTCAGTGATCTGATTGTTAGAGGCAGCGTTTACGGGTCTCTCAAGATACCTAAAACAGGGAAGAACAATTTTCTGAGGCGCCAGCTTGGTTCGGGCGAGGCCACTCTCGCGCGAATCTATGCCTTCTCTTTCGAGGGAGTTTTCGTTGAACTGGGGCGGCCAGCAATCTTCATTGTCCACGGCTCCGGCGCGGATCCCGACGGTCCCCCTCCGAGCTCCCTCAGGTACGACAGCTTGTCTCGCTCCCCTGGTTCAAGTGCTCGAACGGGCCTCGGTTCCCAAATTGGAGCTCTCGCTAGGGAGATGAGGGTCTGGATCTATGACAAGGCCGATCTCTCGATGAGACTCGATGCCGAGACGGGAACCTTTGAGCAAATCCTGCTCTCGGCCGAGGTTTCAGCCGATCCCAGAGGAATGGCGAGTGGCGGAATGTCCCGATCGGGCGGCGCCCTGTCCCGCTCCGGCGGCGTGATGTCAAGATCAGGCGGATTCATACCGCGCAGATCGGGCGACAACGATTAATCTATAGTTGGGGACAGACCAGGGAGGCTAACATGTCCGACGACAAGTCTGAAGTAGAGGTTAAAATCGACAATTTAGACCCGGATCCTGTAGAGGCTCCGTTATTTGCCAATAAGAGTTTTAAACTCGTAGGTCATGGCTTCGGCAAAAAAGAGCTCGATGTATATATATCAACCGACAAAAATGGCGGTAATAAAATTTCAAAAATCAAAGTATCTATTGATGACCATGCTACGATTGCGGATGACTTTTTGATGGTGGTTGCCAAGCCCGAGCTTGGCGCTCCGATGGAGACGGTCTTGTGGGTTGCCGTAGAATTGAACGGTAAGTTTCAAGACGCCAAAGAAGGATTCAAAGTCGTCTGATTTTCGAGCGATCACCTCGACGCTGGTTGGCGGTCTGCGACTTCGCCAGCCACCGCCTTAATGCGCAGTCTGTCTGTCAGTCGCGCCATCCGATGAGACTGAACCGAGCAAGAAACGAGTGCTCGCCGGTTCGAATCTCCCATCAAGAGCGGGCATCGCCGAACGACCTGTTCTCATTGGAGGATTCCGGCGGGGCCGGCGACAGGTCCCCGCCGGGCCGATTGCACTCCATCAAAACTTCGTCTGACCCCATCAACCCATACGTCGTGCTACGAAAATCACGACACCGGGCGATCTGAAACTTCAGCTATGCGCGGTGGAATTTTGAAATTCCGAGCACGCACATGGACCTCTCGAAGATCAAGACGCTGATCGACTTTGTCGGACGATCGAACATTACCGAGCTGACCGTGACGGAAAAGGCCGTGACGGTTCGGATTTTCCGCACGTCGCCGGGAGAGGCAGACGCTGCTGAGCCCCCGCAAAAGCCGGAATCGGCGATAAGCCTCGTCTCCGATACGCCTCCGAGTGTCGAGAAAACCTCCCATGCGGTGAAGGCGCCCGTCTTCGGCGTTCTGCACCGGGCGCCGACGCCCGGCGAGCCGCCGTTCGTCGCGATCGGCGACGCGGTGGAGGAGGGGCAGACCCTTTTCATCATCGAAGCGATGAAGGTCTTCAACACGATCGCCGCGCCGCGGTCCGGGCGCATCACGCACCTGACCGATATCGACAATGGCGAGGTTGAGACCGGCGATCTGCTGGCGGAGATCGCCTGATGCCGGAAACATCTGAACAATCCGCCGCTTCAGGCCGCCGTTTCGATACCGTCCTCATCGCCAATCGCGGCGAGATCGCTGTCCGGATTCAACGCGCCTGCCGCGAACTCGGCCTGAAGACGGTCGCCATCTGCTCCGAGGCGGACAGGCAAGCGCCCTACGGCAAGACTGCCGACAGTTTTCTCTGCATCGGCCCGTCGACTGCGGGCAAGAGCTATCTCAATCAGGATGCCATTCTGCTCGCGGCACGTCTGACCGGCGCTGGCGCCATCCATCCGGGTTATGGCTTTCTGTCGGAAAACGCCGCCTTCGCCGACGCCGTCGAAAGGGCCGGGCTGGTCTTCATCGGCCCGACGGCGTCATCGATCGCGACCATGGGCGACAAGATCGCGGCAAAGCGAGCAATGATGGCCGCCGGCGTCCCCTGTGTTCCGGGTCCCGATACCGCGCTGCCCGACGACCCGGCCTCGATCGAGCGCATTGCGCTGGAGATCGGCTATCCCGTCATCGTCAAGGCGTCAGGCGGCGGCGGTGGACGCGGCATGCGCGTCGTGGTGAAGGCCGACCAGCTGCATGAGGCAATCGCGCTGACCCGCGAGGAGGCGCGCAAGGCCTTCGGCTCGCCGTCGCTCTACATCGAGAAATTCTTAGAGCATCCGCGCCACATCGAGATCCAGGTCATCTGCGACGATCACGGCAATGCGGTGTGGCTGGGTCACCGGGATTGCTCGATGCAGCGCCGCCACCAGAAAGTGGTTGAGGAAGCGCCGGCGCCCGGCATCGCGCCCGAGATCATCCAGCCGGTCGGCAGGGCTTGTGTCCAGGCCTGCCTTCAGATCGGCTACCGCGGCGTCGGCACCTTCGAATTCCTCTATGAGGATGGCGCCTTCTATTTCATCGAGATGAACACGCGGCTTCAGGTCGAGCATCCCGTCACCGAGCTGACCAGCGGGGTCGATATCGTCCAGGCGCAGATAAAGGTGGCCCAGGGTGACGTTCTGGATCTCGCCCAGAGCAATGTCACCTGCGAGGGCCACTCTTTCGAATGCCGCATCAACGCCGAGGATCCCGACACCTTCCTGCCGTCGGCAGGTGTCGTCACGCATCTGGCTTTGCCGCAGGGATCAGGCATCCGCGTCGATACGCATATTCATTCCGGCTACAGGGTCTCGCCCTATTACGACTCGCTGATCGCCAAGCTGATCGTCCACGCACCGACGCGGGCGAAAGCGATGGCCAGAATGTGCGAGGCGCTTGCCGGCATCGAGATCGAGGGCATCGCCACCAATATCCCCTTCCTGCGCGCCCTGTTCGAGGATCACGCATTCGCGCGCGGTGAGACCGATATCCACTATCTCGAGCAATGGCTGAAGCTGAGGAGGACGGCGGCATGAGCACCATCGATTTCAGCGATCCCGCAACCATCGCATTCCTCGCCGACGCGCTGACGGCCGCCGGCGTGGAGGGCCTCGAAATCTCCCGGCCGGACGGGCAGATTCGCATCGTCATTTCAGGGGAGGGCGGCGCCCGGATCGGCGTACAAGAAGCTACACCCCGCGCTCCAGGCCACGCACCTGTCATCGTGAAGGCGCCGATCGCAGGACATTTCTGCGCCGAACATCCGGCCGCCGCCGTCCTGCCCCAAACTTTGCCGCGCTCCGTATCCGATGCGGATATCCTCGGCTTCATCAAGATAGGGCATGTGCTGCTTCCCCTTCGCGCCGGCTATTCCGGTGTTTTGTCCAAAGAGCTCGCTGAGTCCGGCGCATTGGTCGGCTTCGGCGATCCTCTGTTCGAAATCGAGCTGCCATCATGATCGTCACGACAACCCGACATGCATCCAGACATGCAGCGCAGCGCGAAATCGTTCCGGCCACCCAAAGCCGGGCACGGGTTTCCTCGATCGGGGCCAGATCCTTCCTGCTCGAGGCGCCAGGCGAGTTCGACCTCATCGCGCAGCGGCGGATCTGGGCCCTGTCCCAGACGGTGAAGGGTTGGACGGATCTTGCCGAAAACATTCCCGGGATGACCAACCTGCTGGTGATCTTCAAGGAGACGCCCGAAGACCCCGATGCAGTGGTCACCCGGCTGCTGGAGGCATGGGAGAATGCGCAGAGCATCGATCTCGATGGCAACACTATCGAGATCCCCGTCACTTACGGCGGCGAACATGCGACGGATCTTCCCGCCCTTTGCGATCTCTCCGGCTTGAGCGACCACGAAGTCGTCCGCATCCATCATGAAGCGACCTACCGTGTCTTCGCCCTGGGCAGCGCGCCCGGTTTCGGCTATCTGCATGGCCTCGATCCGCGCATCTATATGCCGCGAAAGACCGTGCCGTCGCTGAAGATGCCGAAGGGCTGCGTGACCATCGGCGGCATGCAGACCGGCGTCGCCATGCTGACCGGTCCTAATGGCTGGAATTCCATCGGCTTCGCATCACTGCAGATGTTCGACCCAACCTCGCCGACCCCCGCCATGATGGCGCCGGGAGATACGGTGCGGTTCCTGCCGGCAAGGATCGAACTATGATCGAGATCTTGGAAACCGGCCCGTTCAACACGGCGCAGGATCTCGGGCGTTCCGGCTATCGCGACATCGGCGTATCGGCGAGCGGCGCCATGGACCCGCTTGCGGTCAGGATCGGCAATATTCTTGCCGGCAATGATGAGAATGCGGCCGTGATCGAGGTGCAGACCTTCCCGTTCAGCCTGTGTTTCGAGCGTCGCACCGTCTTTGTCGTGACCGGGGCCGACGGCGGTCCGCATCTCGATGGATCGGAACTGCTTCCATGGTGCGCCTATACGGCAGAGCCCGGACAGGTCCTTGAATTGAAGCAGCCCCCGAGGCTCGCGCGCTCCTATATTTCGGTCGGAGGAGGGCTGGATATCCCAGTCGTCATGGGGTCGCGGAGCACGTCGCTGCGCGGCGGTTTCGGCGGCAATGCCGGCCGGCCTCTGACGAAGGGCGATCGGATCGCGGTCGGCGAGGATGCGGAGATCGCCATGCTGCCCGCCTCGGGTCTCGCCGTCGTCGAGCCCGCGGTGGCGCTACGTGAAGTCTTTCCGGCTCCTATCGACGGCGCCTTGCCAATCCGTGCTCTGCCTGCCGGCGAGCACGATCTTTTCGCCGGCGACGGCGAAGCCTTCTGGAGCCAGACCTGGAGGATTTCCTCCCGCAGCGACCGGACGGGCTACCGCCTGTCCGGCGAGCCGATCACGCCGACCGCATCCATCGAAATGCGCTCCCATGGCGTCGTGCCCGGCGTGATCCAGGTTCCGCCGGGCGGCGAACCGATCGTACAGATGAGCGATGCCAACACCGCCGGCGGATATCCGAAGATTGCCGGCGTGATCGAGTGCGATCTGTGGCGGCTCGGGCAGGCCCGCATCGGCGCCCGCCTGAAGTTCGTCCGGTCAACGCATGCGGAAGCGCGCGCCGTCGAACAGGCCGTCGCCCGCTATGTCGACGATGTCAGGCAAACATCGGGGATGGTCAAGCGCGCCCTGAAGGCGATGGCTTAAGGGAGGCGAAAGGAGGAACTGATGAAGATCGATCTGAATTCCGACATGGGCGAAGGATTTGGTCCTTACCGGCTGTGCGATGACGAAGCGATGATGAAAATCGTCTCCTCGGCCAACATCGCCTGCGGCTTCCACGGCGGCGACCCCGAGACGATGGGGCGCATGGTGCGGCTTGCGAAACTGAACGGTGTCGGCATCGGCGCCCATCCCGGCCTGCCCGATCGGCTGGGCTTCGGCCGACGCGAAATACCGTTCCAGGCAGACGAGCTTCGCCAGCAGATGCTCTATCAGCTCGGCGCACTGATGGCGATCGCCAGAAGCGAGCGGGTCGCTGTCTCCCATATCAGCTTCCATGCGGCCATGGGCAATATGGTCAACCGCGATCCTGTCCTCGCCGACCTGATGATGGACTCGATTGCCACCGTCGACGCCAATCTCGTCGTCTTCGTCACATCGGGCAGCGGAATTGAGCAGGCGGCGAAACGCGCGCGCCTGAAGACATTGGCGCTATTCCTTGCCGACCGGGCCTATGACGCCGGCGGCAGGCTGGTTGCGCGCGGGCTTCCCGGCGCCGTGATCAAGGATGAAGCTGCGGTGCGCGCCCGCGTCCGAAAATTCCTGCTCGACGGTAGCGTCGAGACGATCGACGGCGCCGTGATCGCCATGCCGGCGCGCTCCATTCTCGTCCACAGCGACACGCCGGGCGCGCTTGAGCTTGCCGGCATCGTGCGCGGCGAGATCGAGGCCACGGGCGCGACGCTCGCTCCGGCCACCGAACTCGCCGACTGACGCAATCCCGATCGCCTGCCGGCGGTCTTTCTTCCAAAGTCTCATCGAAGGACCATCGTGATGTCCGCCATATCGGATCGCCTGAAAAACGTCTCCATATCCGCATCCGCCGCCATGACACAGCGCGCCCGGGAATTGGCCGCCAAGGGGATCAAGGTCGTCAGCCTCTCATCCGGCGAGCCGGATTTCCCCACTCCGGCACACGCGATCGAGGCAGCCCATGCGGCGGCGCTTGCCGGCGATACGAAATATCCGCCGATGGACGGGACGCCGGCCCTCAAGTCAGCCATCATCAGGAAGTTCAAGCGCGACAACAATCTCGACTACGATGCCAGCCAGATCGTCGTCTCGGCCGGCGGCAAGCAGGTGATCTTCAATGCCATGCTGGCAACCTGCAATCCGGGTGACGAGGTGGTCATTCCCACACCCTCCTGGGTCAGCTATGCCGACATCGTCAAATTCGCCGGCGGCGTCCCGGTCGCGGTCCCCTGCTACGAGCAGACCGGCTTCAAACTGCGTCCGGAGGATCTGGAAGCGGCAATCACGCCGCGCACCAAATGGCTCTTCCTGAATTTCCCGAATAATCCCACAGGAGCAGCCTGCACCCGGGCGGAGATGGCGGCCATCGCCGAGGTCATGCTGCGCCATCCCGATGTCTGGATCATGACCGATGATATCTACGAACACCTGGTCTATGACGACTTCCAGTTCTGCACGATCGCGGAGGTCGAGCCCGGACTGTACGATCGCGTCCTGACGATGAACGGCGTCTCCAAGGCTTACGCGATGACCGGCTGGCGGCTCGGCTTTTGCGCCGGACCGAAAGACCTGATCTCCGCCATCAGCAACGTCAACGGCCAGAATGGCGGCGGCATCGCGACATTGACGCAGGCGGCTGCGACCGCAGCGCTCGACGGGCCTCAGGATCTGCTGAAGGAGCGTGCGGCGATCTACAAGGAAAGACGCGACTTCGTGCTCGCCAAATTGTCGGAAGTGGAAGGGCTGCGCTGCCATCGGCCCGAAGGCGCCTTCTACATCTATCCCAACATTTCAGGGCTGATCGGCAAGACCAGCAAAGGCGGTCGAAAGATCGGGACTGACGTCGATTTCGTTATGGGGCTGGTGGAAGAGCATCATGTCGCAACCGTGCAAGGCGCCGCTTACGGAATGAGCCCCTTCTTCCGCATTTCCTACGCCACGAGCATGGAGAAACTGGATGAAGGCTGCGCGCGCATAGCCCAGTTCTGCAAGGACATGCGCTGACCGGCAATTGCGTCTCAGGCTTTCAGCCGCGCCGTCAACTCCAGAAGGATGTCTCGGACGGCAAGGGCCGGTTCCGACAAGGGATTCTGGTCGGAAACGCAAAGCGAAAGGGTTTCCTCGATCCGGGGCGAGACGAGCCGGCAAATCAGCGGCTCGCTCGATTCAGAGACGATGCGGTCGGCGATGGCTTTCGGCATGATCGTCGCGCCGAGACCGCCGTCCACCGCGCGGGCGAGCGTGCGGACGATTTCGACTTCCGCCACGACTTTCAAATTGGTGCGCGTGCGGGTGAAGGCGGTATCGACCGCGCGGCGGACGAAATTATAGACCGGGGGCAGGAGCAGCGGTATTCCGTCGAGAGTGTTGACCGGAACCGGTTTCGCATCCGCTTCAATGGCAAAGTCGCGATGGGCGACCAGGAAAAACTCTTCGCTGAGGATCGGTTCGAACCGCACGCCCTTGATCGGTCCGGTTCCGTGGAGAAGCGCCATCTCCAGCCGCCCGTTCATGATCATCTGGCTATAGGTCTGACCGACACTTTCGGTCAGATGCAGGAGAATTCCGGGATGCCGTTTCCGGGTCTCCGCCAGCAGGTCGACCGAGAGCGTCGCCGCACTGCTGAACGGCACGAGGCCGACGGAGACGCGTCCGGCAAGCGAATTTCCGGCCGCCGATGCATCGGCCTGCGCCTGCTCCATCTGCCGAAGGATAATCTGCGCATGGCGATACACCGCGTGTCCCGCATCGGTCATGCTGACGCCCTGCTGGCTGCGGATCAGCAGCTTGTGGCCGAAATGCTCTTCCAGCGCCGCAAGCTGCTGACTGAGAGCCGGCTGGGCGATATGCAAAAGATCCGCCGCTCGCGTGATGCTGCCGCTGTCGACGATCACGATGAAAGATTTGAGGCGTCTGATGTCCATGGGGATCGGGGTACCGTGCTGATCTGCGGATGGCATGTTGCAGACGCGCGTCGCTTTTGCAACGCGACGCGGCCTGAGGCAAGGCCGCGAGAGAATGCCGGCATCGCCGCTTTCTCTTCTTCGGCAGACCGCACCGGCTCCATAACCGTTGCTTATTGCTCCAGAGATAATCGGTCTTAGGCAAGGGGTTGAAGCTTCGCTACTCTCTCTTTCAACAACAAGGGAACGACAATGCCATTCTCCGACTACAAGACCGCACTGGTGACCGGCGCATCCTCCGGTATCGGCGCAGCCGTGGTTGAGCGGCTTCGCCGAGAGAACATCGAAGTCCATGCCGTTGCCCGCAGTGCCGAAGCACTGAAACAGTTGGCGACACGCACAGGCTGCGTCGCCCACACCATCGATGTGACCGACCGTGAGGCGATCGCCGAGCTCGCGCGTCGGGTGGAATTCGACATCCTCGTCAACAATGCCGGCGTCGACCGGCCGAAGAAGTTTCTGGAAGCCGACGAAAGCGATATCGATCTCATCGTCGACGTCAATCTGCGAGCCGTCCTGCACATCTGCCGCCTGGTCGTGCCGGGCATGGTGGCGCGGGACCGCGGCCACGTCATCAACATCTCGTCGATCGCCGGCGCCTATAATTTCGGCGGCAATTCCTCCTATCACGCCACCAAGGCAGGGGTGAGCATGCTGTCCAACCAGCTGCGCATCGACGCTTTCGGCAAGCGGGTACGGGTCACGGAAATCTGCCCCGGCCGCGTCGCCACGGATATTTTCAATCACGTCCACGGCGATGATCCGAGCATTCGGGAAAAGTTCATCGACGGTTTCGAACTGCCGCAGGCGGGCGATATCGCCGACGCGATCGCCTTCGCCATATCGGCCCCCGTCGCCGTCAACATCGGACATATGGAGATCACGCCGACGCTGCAGGTCATGGGTGGCCTGCAGACCGCAAGGCCGCAGCTAAAGACAGATCCCTCCGGGGAGCCAACTCCGTGAGCGGTTTCGACCTTTCGGCAATCCTCGGAAATCCGGAATATGTCGCCATGCTGCTGCATGGCATCGAGATGACCTTCATCATCTTTGCCGGATCCTGGTCGCTAGCGATGGCGCTGGCAGTTCTGCTGCTCAGTTTGCGTCTGTCGCCCTTTCGCTTCGGCGATCCGATAGTTGCCGCTTACGTATCCTACCACCGCAACGTCCCCACCCTGGTCCAGCTGATGCTGTGGTATTTCGGGATCTTCACCCTGATGCCGAGCGGGCTGGGAGAATGGCTGGCCATCCATAATGCCGAGGCCATCTTCGCGGTGATCGGGCTTGGGCTTTGCCAGGCGGCCTATTTCAGCGAAGATCTTCGTTCGGGCGTGCGCTCGGTCGGTCCCGGCCAAATGGAGGCGGCTCGGGCGCTGGGCCACGGTTATGTCTCGGCGATGCGTTTCGTCATCATGCCGCAGGGCGTGCGCAACGCGCTGCCGCCGCTCGTCAATCATAGTGTCTCGCTGTTCAAGAACAGCAGTCTCGCCGTCATCATCGGGGCGTCGGAACTGACGCATGCGGTCAAGGAAATCGAGAACCTCAGCTTCCGGACCTTCGAAATCTACCTGATCGGCACCGTTCTCTACCTCTTCTTCTCGCTCGTGATCATGAGCATCGGCGCCTATCTGTCGATGCGCGCGGATCCTGCCAGGAGCGCGCGCGCATGATCCACGATATGATCGCCATTGTCCGAGACTATTGGCTGCTGCTCTTGATCGGCCAATATCCGAACGGACCGCTCGGCGGGCTCGCCAATACGCTGATCCTGTCGGCGCTGAGCATCGCTCTCGCCTTTCCGGTCAGCATCGTATTTGCAATGGCGCGGCTCTCTCAGTCGCCGCTGCTGCGCTGGCCAGTCACTGCCCTTGTTTATTTCACCAGGGGCGTGCCGCTGCTGATGCTCATCCTGTGGAGCTATTTCCTGGTTCCGCTGCTGACCGGCGCCGACGTGCCAAGCTTCGTCACCATGCTGACGACACTCGTGGTCTACCAGAGCGCGTTCCTGAGCGAGGTCGTCCGTGCGGGCATCGTCGCGCTCGGACCGGGCCAGATGGATGCGGCGCGTGCGCTTGGCCACGGTCATATCGGCGCGATGCGCTACATCATCCTGCCGCAGGCGCTCTACAACATGATCCCGAGCATCCTCTCCACCTTCGTGTCGACGATCAAGGACACGACGCTCGGCTACGTGATCAACGTGCCGGACCTGACCTTTGCGGCAAGCCAGGTCAACAATCAGCTGCTGACGCAGCCTTTCCAGGTCTTCCTCATCCTGGCGATCGTCTACTTCGCCATCTGCTGGACGCTGACCTACTTCGCAAATCGCCTCGAGCGGCGCATCACGCGGCGGCGTGCGGGACTTCTCAACGTCCCCGCCGCCCTGGTCACGCCGTCGAAAATCGTATCGGAGCAGCTATGACCATGTCCGTTTCAACGCAGGAATCGCAGACGATCCGGCTTTCGCAGGTCTGCAAGAGCTACGGCGACTATCCGGTCCTGAAGGACATCGATGCGCAGGTTGCGCGCGGCGAGGTCGTGGTCATCTGCGGACCGTCCGGTTCGGGAAAATCCACGCTGATCCGCACGATCAATCGCCTTGAGGAGATCAATAGCGGATCGATCACGCTCGACGGGCAAAACATTCACGCCTCGATGCGGGCGAGAGAACTCAATACGATGCGCAGCCGGATCGGTTTCGTATTCCAGAATTTCAACCTGTTTCCGCATCTTTCGGTCGCCGAAAACGTATCGATGTCGCCGATCCGGGTGAAAGGCGTGGCAGCCGCTGCCGCGCACGAAAAGGCCCTTAAGCTGCTCGATCGGGTCGGCCTCGCCGACAAGGCCCGGTCCTATCCCGGTCAACTGTCGGGCGGCCAGCAGCAGCGGGTGGCGATCGCCCGCGCCCTTGCCATGGAACCGCCGGTGATGCTGTTCGACGAGCCGACGAGTGCGCTCGATCCCGAAATGGTCGGCGAGGTGCTCGCCGTCATGAAGAGCCTGGCGTCCGAAGGCATGACCATGCTCTGCGTCACCCACGAAATGGGTTTCGCGCGCGACGTCGCCGATCGGATCTGGTTCATCGATGCGGGCCAGATCATCGAAACGGCGACTCCCGAGGACTTCTTCAACAATCCGACCCATCCCCGGGCTCAGCGTTTCCTCGCTGATCTCAGGCATTGAGACCAACGACCAAAAACAAAGGAGAACAGCAATGAACTGGAAATACCTGAGCCTCACCGTCGCATTTGCCGGCATGGCGGCCGCCTTGCCCGCGAAAGCCGATCAGCTCGACACCATCATGTCGGCGAAGACCCTGCGCTGCGCGACTTTCGCCGACGTTCCCCCCTTCGCTTCGCCGGATCCGAAGACCCGCGAAATGGCCGGTTTCGACGTCGATCTCTGCGGCGCCATCGCCAAGGAATTGGGCGTCAAGGCTGAAATCAAGCCGGTTTCGGTCGAAGCCCGCGTGCCCGAGGTCAAGCTCGGCCGCGTCGACATCACCGTTGCAAACCTCGCCTATACGGTGAGCCGCGCCGAGCAGATCCAGTTCAGCGATCCCTATTATCTCGCAAAGGAGATGCTGATCGTGCCGGCCGACGATGCCGGCAAGAAGAAGGCCGATTATGCAGGCCAGCGCCTCGCTTCGACCAAGGGTTCGACCTCGGAAATGTCGATCAAGCTTAACAAATCCGACCCGCTGACATTCCAGGATACAGCCTCGGCCTATCTCGCCGTCCAGCAGGGCAAGGCCCGCGGCATGGTGGCCAACACCATGACGACGACCAAGTTCGTCAATGAATCGAAGAGCAAGGGCAAGGAAATGCGGATGATCGAGGAGCCGATGCTTTACCAGCCGATCGGCATCGGCATGGCCAAGGATCAGCCGGCGCTGACCGCCAAGGTCAACGAAATCCTTCACAAGCTCGACGCAGCGGGCGAGATCAACAAGATCTGGGACAAGTGGCTCGGCCCGGATACCGAATACAAGATGACCCGCACCGATAAGGTCGTGCCGCTCTCCGAGCTGAAGTTCGACCCGATCCCGTGAGGCCTCCCGGCCTCAACGTCCTCAAGTGACGATTTCCAAACGAAATCCGACGGCGGGGCATGCCCGCCGTCACCAACGATGTGAGGCATCCATGATCCATATAAAAGATATCACTGAGCGGCCTGATAAAGCCGATATAGACGCCGTTTCCAAGTTTTCGCCGGCGACGATCCACGAAGCCCAGGGACGCCGCGGCGCACTTTCCTCCCGCCTCAAGCCCGTCGACTACCGCATGAAACTGTGCGGCCCGGCCTTTACGGTGAAATGTGCGCCGCGCGACAACATCATGCTGCAGCTTGCCATCAACTACGCAAAGCCCGGCGATATCATCGTCGTATCGGCAGGGGAATACGAGGAGGCCGGATCCTTCGGCGATGTGCTCGCCAATGCCTGCCTGGCGAAGGGCATCGGCGGTCTCGTCACCGACACCGGCGTGCGCGACACGCTGCAACTGCGGGAACTCGGTTTCCCGGTCTTCTCGCTCAGCGTCTGCATCAAGGGCACGGTGAAGGAAACTATTGCGGCGGTGAACGACCCAATCATCGTCGGCGGCGAAACCATCAATCCCGGCGACATCATCGTCGGCGATGCCGACGGACTGGTGGTCGTGCGCAGGCAGGAAGCGCGGGAAGCCGCCCGGCTCTCGCAGGCCCGCGAAGACGCCGAAGCCGGCTATATCGCCGCGTACAAAGAGGGCAAGTCGGTCATCGAGGTCAGCAATCTCGACGCGGTGCTGAAAGCCAAGGGCCTTGTCGTGGATATTTGATGCACGGCGGGAGCGCCGAAGGCCTGCACCCAAAGATCAGCCTGGACACTATTATGGACACGTGTTCTATAAAGTGGACAGTTTTGGGAGCGCGCCATGCATCTTTCCATGTGGACTTACCCCTGGGATATCCATGATCAGGGGGTCGACACGATTGCCGCCGAGCTTCGCAACCGGGCCGGCCTCAATACGGTCAGCCTTGCGACCTCTTATCATGCCGGCCGCTTTCTCCAGCCGCGCAGCCCGCAACAGAAGGCCTATTTTCCCGAGGACGGGACGGTTTATTTCCGGCCGGATGAAAGCCTGTGGCAGGACAAGGTGATCCGGCCGTTGATGGCCAGGAATGTAGCCGAGCGCGGCGACATGCTGGAAGCGCTCGTCAGGGAGCGTGAGACAACCGGTCTCAAGGTCTCCTGCTGGACGGTCTGCCTCCATAATAGCCGCCTCGGCATGCTGCACCCCGACCACGCGACGCAGAACGCCTTCGGCAATCCCAACTATTACAACCTTTGCCCCTCCAGCCCGGCGGCGCGTGCCTATGCCGTCACTCTCGTGCGCGACATCACGACGAACTACCGGCCGGACATGGTGGAACTCGAAAGCCCGAACTTCATGGGTTTCGCGCATGAATACCATCACGAAAAAGATGGTGTCGGCCTGAACGCCGAAGACGATTTCCTGCTGTCGCTCTGCTTCTGCGACCATTGCACGGCGCGCGCCACCAAGGCCGGCGTACCGGTCGAAGGCGCGCGCCGATCGGTCAAGCGCTTCATCACCGAACTCTGCGAAAGGGCTGTCCCGGAGCGGCAGTTCCCGGACTTTCCGGCAGCGGGCAACGACGCCTTCCGCGACCACCCCGATCTGCATGCCTTTCTTGCCTGGCGCAGCGAACCGGTGACCAGCCTGATCGGCGAGATCAAGGCGGCAGCCGATCCGGCGACACGCATCGTGCTCATCGACCTGAAGGATGGCTGGCTCGGCGGCGTCGATCTCGCAGCCGTCGGCAGGCTCTGCGACGGGGCGATCCTCTGCTGCTACGACATGGAGCCGGATTCGATCGGCGATGTCATCCGCACCGGCCGGGCAGCCCTTGGATCGGAAAAGTTCCTCGGGGTCGGCCTGCGCGTCTTCTATCCCGAGGTCGGTGAAGCCGCTGTGCTGGCGGCCCGCTCCAAGGCGGCCGTTGATGCCGGTGCCGACGGCGTGAACTTCTACAATTACGGCCTCATCCCCGCAAAGCGTCTCGACTGGGTCAAGGCGGCCGTCGCCGCCATCACCTAAGCTGCAATGGGTTCGGCGACCTGGATTAAACAGTCGCCGGCCTGGCTGTCGCAATGCAGACGCTGGGAAATGACGATGCCGCTCTCGGCAAAGCGGAGCTCTTCCTCCGGCTGCTCCAGCCGTTCCAGATCGTGATACCATCCGGCCAGATCGCCGGCAGAAACGGTGGCTTCAAGCGTGACGGCCGGTTCGAACCAGCCTCTGCGGTTGGCATAGATGCCCTGGCTGTGCCGGGACAGCGAGAGAAGCTGCAACGGCCCCGGTTCGGCGAGGGTCGCTCGCGACAGGATCGGGTGTTTGACGATACGGAGCGTGAGGAGCAACCGGTCGATCGCTGCCGCGGTGAAGGCCATCGTCGCAGGCGTCACGGTCCCGCCACCGCCGAACTCGCCGGAAAGACCGACAGTCCCCACCCGTGCCGCAGCCCCCATCGATGTCGGCGCCGCCGGCCCGTTGTCGGCGATGAAGGCATGCGATGCTCCGATCGCCCGCATCAGCGAGACGGATCGCTCGAAGCGGGCGGCGTCGGCCTGCCGCTCGATCAGCGTGCAGGGCAGGTGCGCCATCGACGTGCCGCCCGAGTGCAGGTCGAGCATGACGTCGTGGCGCGGAAAGAGTTCGTGTTCGAGGAAATGCGCCAGCCGCGCCGTCGGCAACCCCAAGGGATCGCCGGGAAAGGCCCGGTTGAGGTTGCCGCCGTCGAAGGGCGAGCAGCGTTTGGCCGCCATCACCGCCGGCAGGTTCGCCATCGGCAGGATGGTGACGGCACCGCGGATCTGAGTAACTTCAAGCAGGCGGATCAGCCGGGAGAGCTGGAGTTCGCCCTCGTATTCGTCGCCATGATTACCGGCCATCAGCAGCAAAGACGGTCCCTCACCATTTCTGAGACGGAGGATCGGAATGCGGATCTGATAATAGGGCGAACGATCGATCGAATAGGGAATGGCGAGATGGCCAGCCTGTCGGCCCTCGCGCGAAAAGTCGATCGGATTGACGAGGCCGCTGTGCATGAAGTCTCCAGTGCGGGCGGTTGCCGTGCAATTATAGCGCCGCGACCGCGGTCATTTCGACGCGCAGATCCGGATCGGCGAGGCGCGCCTCGACGCAGGCGCGGGCCGGCGGGTTTTCCATGTCGATCCAGCTGTCATAAACGCCGTTCATCGCCTCGAAATCGGTAATCGCCGGCAGGAAGACATTGACAGCGAGGAGACGCGAGCGGTCGATACCGGCTTCCTTCAGAAGGGCGTCGATCTTGCCGAGCACGTCGCGGGTCTGCTCCTCGATATCAGCCTTGCGATTTTCCGCGACCTGACCGGCAATATAGACGAGACCGCCATAGCTGACGGCTTGGCTCATGCGCGAACCTTTCTGGTAACGCTGGATCATGCGGGTTTTCCTTTTCTTGGCTTTGCAGGGAGAATTCAGCCGAAGCTGGTCAGATAGGCCGCCGTCACCGAATGATCCGGGTCGAGGCCATACAGGATTGCATGCCGGTCAAGGCAGGTGCAGGGATGCGAGATGCCGAACTCGATGACGTCGCCGACCGCGATATCACTGCCATCGGCGAGCGTGACGAAGGCATGTTGATCGTTGAGCCGGATAACGTCGGCACTTCCCAAATCGGTAAGGCGGGCGCCATGGCGATAGAGCGCCAGCGGCCGCGGCAGGCCCTGGTCCATTGCCACGTCGCGCATGCCCATGCCGCAGATCGCAAGCTGCGGCTCCGGCCGCGACAGAACCTCGGCCCAGACGCGCAGCGCCGGACGGAAACCGGCCGCCGCCGAAACCGTCTCGCCGCCGATACGCAAACCGCCGCGCGCGTCGAGGCCGGCAAGGCCACGCTCGTAGATGCCGTGATCGTGGAAGAAGATCGCGCCGCTGCGCAGCACCAGCCGGCAGGCGGGATCGGCTGCGACGGCGGCTGAAAGCCGGGCCACCACGATGTCGAAAAACACCGAACCGCCTGATGTGACGAGAAGCGGCCGCTCCTTGCCGATGCGGGCGCGTATCTTCGGCAGGAATTCGGCGGTCAGGGCCATCAGCGCGCCGATGCGGTGCATCGTCTCGTCGGCATTGGCGGTCGCGGCCGCACCTTCATAGGCGGCGATGCCGGTGAGCCGGAAGGCCGGCGTCTCAATGGCCAGGATCGCATCGAGGATTGCCTCGGCAGCGGCGGCGCTTCGAAGACCGGCGCGGCCGGCGCCGAACTCAACCAATAGGCCGAGAGGCGGCAGATCTGCGCGCTCACGCCATGCGGAGCGAAGCGCCTCGACGAGCGTTGTCGAATCCACGAAGATATGGAATTCCGCATCCGGATAGTGGCCGAGCAGGGCAGCAAGCCGGCGAGCAGCGGCGATCCCACCGATCTCGTTGGCGAGGATCAGCCGGCGTTGTCCCGCCTTGAGCAGGACGGCTGCCTGGCGGATATCGGCAACGGTCGTGCCCCAGGCGCCTGCCGAAAGAAGCGCGTCTGCCAGCACCGTCGACATCGGGGTCTTGGCGTGCGGCGCGATGTCGGCGCCATGGCTTTTCACATAGGCCATCATCAGTTCGACATTGCCGGTGAAGGCCCGGCGGTCGAGCGAGATCAGCGGCAGGGCCATCCTGCCGTCATAGGGCTTCCACCCCTGCGTTCCGATTGCAGCAGGCGAAAGCGGAGGGTTGTCCGGCGGAAAGCCGCGAACCCGGTCGTCGATCAGCCGGTTTTCCGTCGTGGCATGAAGGTCAGACATGGCGGCCTCGCCCGATCTCGGCCGGATCGCCCAAACCGAGGCGATAGGTGTCGTTGGCGGTGGCAAAGAACAGATCGCGCTGCTCGTCGGGAGAAAGTTGCGCGGCGACCGTGCGGAAAACCTGATAGACCTCGTCGAATGAGGCGTGCAGGCCCGCGACCGGAAAGTCGCTGGCGAACATCGAACGTTCAGGGCCGAAACAATCGAAGCAGTGCTCGATCACCGGCCGCAGGCTTTCGAGCGTCCAGTCATTGTCGTAGGCGACGAGGTCGGAGATCTTTAACCGCACGTTCGGCTCTTTGCCGAGCGCTCGCAGGCCGTGACGCCAGAGCGCCATGCCGTCCTCCGATCGGTCGGCGGGGCTGCCGCCGTGGTTGAGCACGAACAGCGTTTGCGGAAAATCGCGCACCAGCTCGAGGGCCTGATCCATCTGCCAGGGGTAGAGCATCAGCTCGAAGACCAGCCCCAACTGTGAAGCGTGAGCAAGCCCCGCCCGCCAAGCGGGATCGGCCATGCGATCTGCGCGCAGAGCAAAACTCTTCGCCGGCTCCGAATGCCAACTCAGAATATCGCGGATGCCGACGACATAAGGGCTCGCCGCTTCCGCTTCGAGCAGGCGCGCGGCGTCCGGCCCGTCGAGGGGAACCCGTGCGATATAACGCTTCGCCACGCCGGAGCTGCGGTCGAGACCCTCCAGCCAGCGGCTCTCTTCCAACGGATGCGCATCGGACCAGCCAGCCTCCACATGCACGGTTGCAATGACGTTCTGACGCCCGGCATCGGCACGATAATCATCGATGCCGTAGTCGCGCAGGATCGGCGCGAGGCTCCCGAAAACCATCTCTTCGCCGGAAGCCCGCGCCTTCTGAAGCCAGGGGTGGCGCTGCAGGCTGAGGTCCCAGAGATGGTGGTGCGGATCGATCACCGGCCCGTCGTAGCGCGCCGTCATCTGCGTGCCTCACGGCCGGACACGAGCAGAAGGGCGAGGATCAGCGTGCCGAACATGATAGACCGCCAGCCGGGGGAGGCGTTGACGACGGTGATCAGCGCCGTCGTGGTGACGAGCAGGATCGCCCCCGGTATCGTGCCGGCATAGGTGCCGCGGCCGCCGAGGATGGAGGTGCCGCCGAGCACGACGGCGGCGATCGACGTCAGCAGATAGGGATCGCCGATGCCGACATAACCTTGCCGGTTCATGCCCAGCACGAGAATGCCGGCAAGCCCGGCGAAAAAGCCGGACAGAGTATGGACGATCAGCGTGTTGAGGGTGACGCTGACGCCGGAAAGCCGGGCGGCGAGCGGGTTCGCCCCGAGCGCCAGAAACCGTGCGCCGATCGGCATGCGATGAATGAGCAGCAGGACGACGACCGAGACGACGAGCCACAGCAGGATGCCCGAGGGGATGCCGAACGGCCGCGCCTGCCCGAGCAGAATGACCGCCGGATTGCTGACGGTGACGGCGCTGCCGCCGGCGACGATGACGAGCAGGCCCTGCAGGAAGGTCGCCATCGCGAGCGTCATGATGATCGGCGGCACACGAAGATAGGCGGCCCCCGCGCCGTTCATCAGGCCGATGCCGGTGGCGATGGCAAGGGCCGCCGCGATGCCGGCAAGGCCGGTTGGATCCCAGGCGGGCGAAATCAGCGGCAGCAGGATCGCCGTGACGGTGATGACAGCACCGACGGAAAGATCGATGCCGCCCATCAGGATGACGAGCGTCTGGCCGGCAGCGACGATGCCGATCACCGCGGCAAGCTCCAGCAGATAACGCAGATGGCCGTAGGCGCCGAAACCGCGAAGCGTGAAGCTTGCAACGATCCAGACGAGCGCGACCAGAAGAAAGGTCAGGAGCGGCGGATTGCGGAACGCAGACCGGATGATGTTCATCGTCTTGCCCTCCATACTCCAAGAAGTTCCGGAACGGCGACTGCGCCGACGATGATCAAGCCTTGCGCGACATATTGCGCGACGGGCGGAAAGCCCAGGAAGAACATCACGTTGATCATCACCGAGAGCAGCAGGCTGCCGCAGATCGCGCCGCGCATCGTGCCCTTGCCGCCGAGGAAACCCACGCCGCCGAGCACGGCGGCGGCGATCGAGTTCAGCGTGAAGGGCGTGCCGATGATGGGATCGCCCGAGCCGGTCTGCGCCGCAACGAAGAGACCGGTGAGAGCAGCAAGAAGGCCGGAGAGCGCGAAGGCTGCGACCTTCACCCGTTCGACCGGCACGCCGGAGCGGAATGCGCCGACCGGGTTGTCGCCGGCCGCATAGATGCCGAGGCCGAGCGGCGTTGCCAGAAAGGCTTTCCAGAGTATGAGGATGACGACGAGCAGCAGGAAGGCGACGGGCGTATGGCCGGCAAGCACCGTCGACAGCCAATCGGGAATGAATCCGCCCGGCCGCGGCAGCAGGATGAGCGCGACGCCGCCGATGATGAAGGAGCCGGCCAGCGTGACGATGATCGCCGGCAATCTCAGATGTGTCACGATGGCGCCGGTGACGGCGCCGATCAATAGGCCGGCGACGGCGACCGCGACAATGCCGCCGGGCACACCGAGCGGCCCTTCCATCGTCGTCGCGGCGATCACCGCGCCGAGACTGACCAGCGGCCCGATCGCCAGCGTGATGCCGCCATTCAGCATCAGCAGCGCCTGCGCCATGGTGACCAGCGCGAGCGGAAACCAGTTCTGCGTGAACTTCGAAAAGCCGCCGATGGAAAGGATGCCGGGAAAGAGCAGCGCATAGAGGATGAGAAAGGCAGCGACGACCAGATAGAGGCCGGCGAGGCCGCGGTTGCGGCGGAGTTGGATCGCGCCGTAGAGACGGGATGCCGAAATTGTATTCATGCCGCCTCTCCCTGCGTCGTGGTCGTCACGCCCATGGCCGCGCCGACGATCGCTCCTTCGCTGATCCGATCTTTTGACAGCGTCGCCGCGACGCGCCCCTCGCGCAGGACCACGACACGGTCGCAGAGATGCACGAGTTCCGGCGTATCGGAACTGGCCAGAATGACGAGCCGCCCCTCGGCGGCGAAGGCGCGCAGCATCAGGTAGATCTCACGTTTGGTCTCGATGTCGACGCCGCGCGTCGGATCGTTGAGGAGCAGCACAGACGGATCGAGCGGCAGCCATTTGGCGAGCGCCACCTTCTGCTGGTTGCCGCCGGAAAGCGCCTGCACCGGCCGAGCCGCATCGCCCTTGATCGTCAGCCGGCGCGCGAGATCGGCGACCAGGCCGTTTTCCGCCTTCGCGTCGCGCAGCCCCTTGCGGGCAAGCCGCCCGAGCGAGGGCAGGATGAGATTGGAGGCGATCGAATGCGGCAGCACCAGTCCCTCGTGCTTGCGGTCCGCCGGGACGTAGACGATACCAGCCGCATTCGCCGCGCCGACATGGGCGGGCAGGTGGGGATTGCCCGCTACCTCCGCCCGGGTCGCCGAGGCTGGAATCGCGCCATAGAGGCCGAGCAGCAGGTCTTCTTGACCCTGCCCGACAAGCCCGCCGATGCCGACGATCTCGCCGACGCGAGCGGAGAAACCAATGTCACGCACGATGCCGGCCGAAAAACCTTCGACGCTGATGCGCATCGCACCGGGTACCGCGGCCGGGCGCGGCGGAAACAGGTCGCCGGTTTCGCGACCAACCATCAGGCGCACCAGACCCTCGCCGTCGATGCCGGACAGCGACTGGTCGGCCGTTACGCCGCCGTCCTTCAGCACGGTGACATGCGAGCAGAGCGCCTGCACCTCGTTGAGGCGGTGGGAAATATAGAGAAGTGCCGTGCCGCGACCCTTGAGCGTCTCGATCAGCTGGGCAAGAATGCCGGCTTCATGCGCGGAGAGCGACGAGGTCGGTTCATCCAGAATAAGCACACGCGGCCTGCGGAACAGCGCCTTAGCGATCTCCACCATCTGACGGCGGCCGAGCGCGAGATCGGCAACCGGCACGTCGAGCGGTTCTGTCAGCCCGACCAGGTCGCAAACCTCTTGCACGCCGCGATGAAGCGCTCCGTAATCGATGAGACCGAACCGGCGCGGAAACGCGCCGATCCCGATGTTTTCGGCAATCGACAGGTTGGCCGTGAGGCTCAGCTCCTGTTGCACGACAGCGATGCCGGCCGCGCGCGCCGCCGCCGGGCTGAAACGCCCGACCGGCCTGCCGTCGACGAGGATGGACCCGCCGTCGGGCTGGAGGGAGCCGGACAGGAGATTGATCAGCGTCGACTTGCCGGCGCCGTTTTCACCGAGCAGGGCGTGAACCCTGCCCGGCAGAAGGGCGATGTCGACGCCCTTCAAAACGGGATTGCCGAAAAATCCCTTGAACACCTGCCGGGCTTCCAGCAGGGGCGCTTCTTCCGTCATGACGGCGTCCCCCAACCGCGGATTACTTGGCAAGCAGCTTGTCGAACAGCGCCTTGTCGTAATCCGAGTAGATATAGCCGTCGGCCGGGAACTTGTCGGCCCGTGCGAGGTAGCTGCCGATCGTGCTGTCGTCGATGACAGGCAGCGGCACCTTGACGAAGGCCGGCACGTTCTTGCCTTGCAGCGCCTGCACCGCAGTGTAGACGGAAAGGGCGCCGAGCCAGTTGGGCTGCATCGTCGCCCAGCCTTTCAGGCTCTTCTCCTTCCAGAGTTCCAGGAACTGCCTTGCATTTTCACCTGTGGTCGGCACCTGGTCGCGGCCCTGGCGCTCGAAGGCGAGGACGGAGCCGGCAGACAGCGCGCCGCCGAGCGACAGCACGCCGTCGATTTCGGGATTGGCGAAGAGCAGGCTGGTCATCGCTTCCTGTGCCGGCGCGACGTTATATTCGGTGTTCGTCTCGGTGATCACCTTGAGACCTGGATTGGCATCGAGGACCGGCTGGGCGCCCTTGCGGCGGTCGTCGCTGACCGAGATGCCGGCCGGGCCGTTCATGATGATGATCTTGCCCTTGCCGCCGAGCTGGCTGACCATCCACTTGGCAGCGGTCGCACCCCATTCGCTGGAATCGGTATTGATCTTCGCCGTCACCTTGTCGGTGTTGACCAAGCTGTCGAAATTGACCACGGCGATGCCCTTGTCGCAGGCATCCGATATGACGCGGTCGAGCGCGTTGGAGGAGCCGGCGATGACGACGATGGCGTCGACATTGGCGTCGATCATCGACTGGATATGCTGGATCTGCGTCTGGGCGTTGCCCTGCGCGTCAGTGATCATCAGGTCCTTGACGAGGCCGGCCTTCTTCAGCTCCTCCACTTCAGCGGTAATGGTGCCTTCGGTCTGTTTCATCCAGGTCGGCACGGAGTAGATGTTCGCCCAGCCGATCGTATAGGGCGCTTTTCTGTCGCCCTTGATGCAATTGGCAGCGGCCGAGGCAGTGCCGGTGGAAAAGACCAGGAGGGTGGCTGCTGCGGCAGCGCCCGCGAGGAGGCGGCGGCGCAGCGAAGCGGAAATGCTGTTTTCAAAATTCTTCATGTCGATCCCCTTTTTTGTGCGGCAACCTTGACGGTTTGCCATCTATGTCCAATATATCGTACATGTGATCTTTATACCGGACGAGGCGATCTTATGCCGATTTTTTTACCCCGCAAGAGGGGTGGGGAAATTTCATTCGCGATTGAATGACGGGATCAATTGACAGATACGGCAGGCGGCTTGAAAAGCTTGGCCGGACAAAAGAACAGGACGATAGCAATGGATGCAGTTCAGGACGAAGCAGCCGGCAAACGCGCCCGAGGGCTCGACCGCGCCTTCGAAATCCTCGATTTCCTGCGCCAGAAACGGCAGGCCTTGAAGCCGAACGAAATCGCCGCGCAGATCGGTGCGCCGCGTTCGTCCGTCTACGAACTCGTCAACCTGCTGCTCAGTAACGGCATTCTCGAATTCACCGGCGGCGAGGGGCGCGTCTATCTCGGCCGCAAGCTCTATTTCCTCGGCGCCGCCTATGAGAACCATTTCGACTTCACCCGCGAATGCGAGGCGACGCTGGAACGGCTTGCCGATGAAACGCGGGAAACGGCGCAGTTCTGCATGCTGGATGGAAACAGGTATACGGTCGTGCGCATGCGCGAGGGGGCGCGGCCGTTCCGCATTTCGACGGATGTGGGACAGTCGGTGCCGATTCCGTGGACGGCGTCGGGGCGCCTGCTCGTCGCGCATCTGTCGGATCAGGACATCCTGAACTTCATTCCGTCGCAGGATTTCCGTCTGCCGGGCGGTGAATGGCTCGAGCCCCAGACCTTCATCGCCGAGGTGCGCCAGGCCGAGCGTGAAGGCTTCTTCACCTTCAACAGCATCGTCGACAGCTTTACCCATTGTTTTGCCGTGCCGGTGCGGGGCGAGGAAGGCCATGCAGCTGCAACGCTCTGCCTCGTCACCCCACGCGACGACGGTATCGCGAACCGGGACCGCTACCTCGACTGCCTGAAGAAGGCCGCCGCCGGCCTGGAGCATGCCCCTTCCCGGCCAAAACGGGGCTGATGCCCAAGCATAGCCAGGCACCGCTATCCGGCGGCACGCACCGCTCATGCATGACCCGTGCCCGGCTGCATGTTCCCATAATCATATCACGAAACAGGACGTCGCTCGTCGACCTGTCTGACATGGAAAACATCAAAGACGGCCGCAAGACGACATATCTCTTGTTGGCCGCCTCGATCGTCGATTTCCAGATTCAAGCCAATCCCGCAAAACTATTCACTCTTCCTCCGAAATTATGAAATGAAGTTTCTCTATAAAATTTATGGAGAACGTAGTGTAGAGTCCTGACAGCCAACCTATACCATGGCCCTGGAAAACACCGGGCTGTGGGCGGCAAACGGAGAGGACGCGAAATGACACGCAAAATCAGGCTTGGGGCATTTCTTCCCGGTGGCGGACAGCATGTTGCATCCTGGCGGCATCCTGACCAGCCGGCCGACGGTGCCACCAGTTTCGAGTTTCACAAGCAACTCGCCCTGACAGCCGAGCGCGGACTCTTCGATGCGTATTTCCTGGCCGACGGACTGGCTGTCGGTTTTGGCGGAGCGCGCGAAGGCGGCAATGCCCGCGTCGCCGGCTTCGAACCCGTCACATTGTTTTCCGCGCTTGCGCCTTTCACCACCCATCTCGGCTTTATCGCGACGTCTTCCACCACCTATGAGGAGCCCTATACGACTGCTCGCAAATTCGCCTCGCTGGATCTGATCTCCGAGGGCCGCGCCGGCTGGAATGTCGTGACCACGACGGGCGACCTCACGGCACAGAACTTCAACCGCGATACGCAGCTTCCACATGCCGATCGATATCGCCGTGCTGCCGAGCATGTCGACGTTGTCCGCAAACTCTGGGAAAGCTTCGAGGACGACGCGTTCATCCGCGACAAGGAGTCGGGCGTATTCTTCGATCCGGCGAAGCTGCACGACACCGACCACCGCGGCGAGCATTTCAGCGTGCGTGGCCCGCTCAACGTCTCGCGCTCGCCCCAGGGACATCCGGTCATCGTGCAAGCCGGGCAGTCCGACGACGGGCGCGGGCTTGCCGCGGCAACGGCCGAAGTCATCTTCACCGCCCATCAGCACATCGAAACAGCCCAGGAATTCTACCGCGATATCAAGGCACGCGCCCGCGGCCTCGGCCGCAACCCCGATCACATCCTCGTCATGCCCGGCGTCTCCGCTTTCGTCGGCAGGACCGAAGCGGAAGCACGCGAGAAGTACGACCGTCTGACCTCGCTGATTGTCGAAGAGGATGGAATCGGCCTCCTTAACGGCCTGACCGGCGGTACGCTCGACCTGCACGGTTATGATCTCGACGGGCCGCTGCCGCCGGCGCCGCCGACGGAAGGCATGAAGAGCCGCCAGGCCCTCATCCGCCAGATCGCAGACGAAAACAATTTTTCCATCCGCCAGCTCTATCAATGGATCGCGTCGGCCCGCGGTCACTACACCATCGTCGGAACGCCTGAAAAGATCGCCGATACGCTACAGCAATGGTTCGAGAACGAAGCGGCCGACGGCTTCAACATTCTGCCGCCCTGGCTGCCGACGGCCCTCGACGATTTCGTCGATCTGGTCATCCCGGAGTTGCAGCGCCGCGGACTGTTTCGCACGGCCTATGAGGGCAAGACGCTCCGGGAAAACCTCGGCCTGCCTTTCCCCGCCAATCGATGGGCTGCCGGACACGCAGCTCTCCAGGCAGCAGAATGAGGGAACGGACCATGGCCTATGAAATCAACCAGACTCTCCCGAGAAGCTTCGGCCGCCTGAAAAGCAGCGAAAGCACCATTTCCACTCTCGGCTCCCATGGGCGCGGGTTGCTCGCATCGTTTTTGCCGCGTTATGGCCTGCTCCTCGCCTTCCTCGCGCTCTGGCAGGTGTCGAGCACCAGGGGCTGGATCAATCCGGCCATCTTCCCGCCCCTGAACGTGATCCTGTCTGCTCTTTGGACCAATCTTGCCAACGGCGCGTTGCTGGACGACATCGCCATCAGCCTGCAGCGAGCCGGAACCGCCTTCGCCTTTGCCGTCGTGATCGGCATTCCGCTCGGCCTGTTCATGGGCCAGGTTCGTGCGGTCGAGCAGGCGCTCGATCCGATCCTGCAGCTCTTCCGCCAGACCTCGGCGCTGGCGCTCTATCCGATCTTCATCCTGCTGCTCGGCCTCGGCGAAACCTCCAAGATCTTCGTGATCTTCTGGGCCACCCTGTTTCCGGTGCTGCTCGCCACGATCGGCGGCGTCAAGGAGGTGGACCAGAAGCTTATTGAGATGGCGCGGACTTATGGCGCCGGACCGCTGACCATCTTCCGCCGCGTCATTCTGCCGGCGTCCGTCCCTGCGATCTTCGTCGGCCTGCGTCTCTCGGCGACGACTGCGCTTCTCCTGTTGATTGCCGCCGAGATGATCGGCGCCAACAAGGGTATCGGCTTCCAGGTGATGAACGCCCAGTACAATTTCCAGATCCCGCTGATGTTTGCGGCGATCCTTCTGCTCGCCTTTCTCGGGCTTGCCGCCAATGCCTTGCTCGTTCTCCTGCAGCGCCGTCTCTGCCGCTGGTCTCAGCCGAGCCGCTAACCTGCTTCCCCCGATTTTCCTCTTCCGAAAGGGATACGTCATGACATTCCATCCCCGCAACCTTCTCCTCCCGGCCGTCATCGCGCTCGGCCTTGCTACGCCGGCCGCAGCTGCCGACACGATCAAGCTGCGCTACCTCGCCAGCCAAGGCGGTCTTGCCGCCCATGAGCTCGCCGACGAGCTCGGCTATTTCAAGGGCACCGGCATCACGTTCGAAAATGTCGGTTATGCTCAAGGCGGGCCGGCCTCTCTGATCGCCCTCGCATCCGGTGATGTCGAGATCGGCAGTGCGGCCACCTCCGCCGTGCTGAATTCGATCATCGGCGGCAATGACTTCGTCGCCGCCTATCCGTCGAACGGCATCAATGACGAGGTGCAGTCGACCTTCTATGTGCTGGAAGACAGCCCGATCAAGAGTATCAAGGACATTGCCGGCAAGAGCATAGCAGTCAATACGCTTGGCGCGCACCTCGATTATACCATCCGCGAGGCCTTGCATTCCGTCGGCCTGCCGAGCGACTCCGCCAATCAGATCGTCGTTCCCGGGCCGCAACTCGAACAGGTGCTGCGCTCCAAGCAGGTCGATATTGCCGCCTTCGGTTATTGGCAGACGACCTTCGAGGGTGCGGCGCTCAAAAATGGCGGCCTGCGCGCGGTTTTTGACGATACCGACGTGCTCGGCGACATTGCCGGGGGGTTTGTGGTCCTGCGCCGCGATTTCATTCAGCAACATCCCGAGGCCGCAAAGATTTTCGTCGAGCAGTCGGCCCGCGCGCTCGACTATGCCCGCGAACATCCTGAAGAAACCAAGAAGATCCTGGCCAAGGCGCTCAGCGAGCGTGGCCAGAACGCTGATATCGCGCAATATTTCCGCGGCTATGGCGTGCGCGCCGGCGGTCTGCCGGTCGAGCGCGACATCCAGTTCTGGATCGACGTCCTGGTTCGCGAAGGCAAGCTGAAGCAAGGCCAGTTGGCGGCCAAGGACATCCTCTTCACGGCCGATGCCAAGCCGGCAAGCAACTGAGGAACCGAGATGAGCATTGCTGAGGACATTCGCCGCGGCGAGGTGACGATCCGTCGCCTCTCCAAATCCTACAAGTTGAACGGCACGCCGCTGCAGGTTCTCAAGGATATCAATCTCCACATCCGCTCCGGCGAAAGCCTCGCCATCGTCGGTGCCAGCGGCTCGGGCAAAACGACCCTGCTCAGGGTTCTTGCAGGTCTCGAGGATGCCGACACCGGAGAGGTCCTCGTCGACGGCAAGGTGGTGCGGGGCGTCGGCGCAGAGCGCGCCGTCATCTTCCAAGAACCGCGCCTTCTGCCCTGGCTTGATGTGCTCGACAATGTCGCCTTCGGGCTGGAAACAAGTGGTCTCACCCGTCAGCGGGCGAGGGCGCGGGCGCGCCACTATGTCAAGCTTGTCGGCCTGCAGCAATTCGAGGCCGCCTATCCCCGGCAGCTCTCCGGAGGCATGGCGCAGCGCGTCGGGATCGCCCGGGCGCTGGCTGTTCAGCCCGAGATCCTGCTGCTCGACGAACCGCTCGGCGCGCTCGACGCGATGACCAAGATCGGCATGCAGCAGGAACTCGCCCGGATCTGGCGCGATGAGGATGTGACGACCATTCTCGTCACGCACGATCTCGAGGAGGCGATTTATCTCGCCGACCGGATCCTCATCCTGCCACGGGAGAAGGGCGGCGAACCGCGCCTGATCGACATCGATCTGCCGCGACCGCGCGACCGCAGCGCACCGGAATTCGTTCGCCACCGCGAGGAGCTGCTGAACCTGTTCGGATTGCATTGACGGCTGCGCTGTAGCCTTCGCCAGGACTAAAGGATCCAGGGATTGATCAGTTCGATCCCCAAGCCGTCGAAATCCTTCGTGTTGCGCGTCGCGAGCGTGAGATCGTGAGCAACCGCGGTGGCAGCGATCAGGCCATCCATCGACGGCAGGCCACGGCCGCTCCGCTTTGCATGGCCCATGAGGTCCCCCCAGGCCAGGGCAACCGATTCATCCACCGGGATGATGCGGTGCTCGAAGCGCTGCGTCAGGTCCCGGGCGAGCCATTCAGCCAGCGCGTCGCGTTTTCGTCCCTCGTCCATCAGGGCAACACCACGTCGGATCTCTGCGACCGAGACGATGCTGATGAAGGAGCGATCCTCGTCGAGCCTGTCCAACCATTGCAAGACGTGCGCATCAGGCTTCGGCTTCATCACCTCGGACAGGACGTTGGTGTCCAGCAAAAGTCTCACAGCGCCGGATCACGCGGTTCGTCGCGTTGACGCTCAAGGTCCAGATTGGCGCCGCGCAGCGGCGACTCCATCAGAAATTCGGCAAGCGTCCCTTGGCGAGCGGTCTTGCGCTGCCATTCCTCGGCAGAGACGACGACAACGCTCGGCTTGCCGTTCCTTGTGATTGTCTGTGGCGCGGATTGCGCGCGTTCGATGACTTCGGAAAGCTTCGCCTTTGCACTGGCAACGGTCCAGCTTTCATTGTCTTGCCGTGATGGCTGCATTGCTCAGCTCCTGACCAGAATGACTATAGTGACTATATAACTGGACTGGGGTGAGTTTGCAAGCGGCGGGATCGAGCGGTTCAATTGGCGGGGCCGAAGAAACCTGAGGCGGCTATCACGATTTGCTCCTCGCCCCGGCAGTCAGATACGGCCGCCGATCCAGTTCCTGCGACCTCAAGGAACTGCGTAGCCGCAGCAGATCCTTGCGGGCGATCAGGCCGCACAGCTTGCCGGAAGCGGGATCGACGATCGGAATACGCCCATCGCCCGTCGACAGCATGAGGTCGGCGATAAAGGCAACGGTATCATCAGGATGCCCGACGGGAACGGAATCGTCGGTGACGTTTTCGGCAAGCGTCTGGAGGGTCAGGTCCGGCGTCCCCTGCCAGCGCAGGGCATCGGCCCGCGAGACGATGCCCGCCAATCTGCCTGCCGCGTCGATCACCGGGTAGATCCGATGGGTTTTCTCCTGAGAGGCGAAGAAATCGCAGGCCTCCCCCACCGTCATGGTGACGGGAAGCGTGTCGACATTGCTGATCATGATCTCCCGTGCACGGGAGAGCTCGAACGGATCGACGCCATATTCGCGGGTGATGTGCTGCCCGCGGCGCGCAATCTTCTCGGTAAGGATCGAGCGGCGCAGCAGAAGAACCGTGACGGCATAGGCCACCACCGTTGCGGCGAGCAGCGGAACGAGCGTGCTCACATCGCCGGTTATCTCCATCGCAAAAAAGGTCCCCGTCAGCGGCGCGCGCATGGTTCCGCCCATCATCGCCGCCATTCCGAGCAGCGCCCAGAAGCCGGGATCGTTGCCCGGCATGACAAGGCCGACCAGCCATCCGAGAGCACCGCCGAAGATGAGAAGCGGAGCAAGCACGCCGCCCGAGGTGCCGGACGACAGCGCAAACAGCCAGATGATCGTCTTCACCAGCAGGATCGACATCACCGCCGGTGCGAGCAGCCGGTTGTTGAGCAGGCCATCGATGATGTCGTAGCCGACGCCCATGGCACGCGGTTCGATCAGACCGCCGAGGCCGATGACAAGACCGCCAAGCATCGGCCACCACATCCAGTGGATCGGCAGTGCCTCGAAGAGGTCCTCGATCCGGTAGAGCAGCGTCGTCAGCAACCCCGATTGCAGCCCCGATATGATGCCCATCGCCGCACAGGCGAAGATCCCCCACCAGGGCAAATCTACTTGGAAATGGGTCGGAAACAGCGGGCCGGTGCCGAACAGCAGCGGGCGCCAGCAGATCGACACGCAGGCGGCAACGGCGACAGGAATGAAGCTGCGCGGCTTCCATTCGAACAACAGCAGTTCGACCGCCAGCATGACCGCGGCAATCGGTGAGCCGAAGATCGCCGTCATGCCTGCGGCTGCACCGGCGACGAGCAGCGTCTTCCGCTCGGCAGCGCTCATGTGAAAGAATTGCGCGAAGAGCGATCCGATCGCCCCGCCGGTCATGATGATCGGCCCCTCGGCGCCGAACGGACCACCCGTTCCGATCGAGATTGCCGAGGACAGCGGCTTCAGGACCGCGACCTTCGGCGACATCCGGCTGCCGCCGATCAGGATCGCCTCTATGGCCTCGGGAATGCCGTGGCCGCGGATCTTCTCCGATCCGAAGCGGGCCATCAGGCCGATGACCAGCCCGCCGAGCGGCGGCACCAGCACCACCCACAGCGAGCGCGGCACGGCAGCCAGCGAAGCAGGCTGGATGCCGATCTGCCCGAACCAGATGACATTCGTCACCAGCGCGATCAGGCTGACGAGACACCAGGCCGCAAACGCGCCGCCGGTGCCGACGATGATGGACATTCCGATCAGCAGGAGGACCCGCCTGTCGGTGGTGAAATCGCCGGCCTCGCGCCGGGAAAGGCCGCCCGTGAAATCGTGCGGCCGGTTGCTTGGTTGATGCTGCGCCATGGAAGCCTCTGCTACGCCGGAAATGGATACACTTGAGCGACGTCAATATATCGTGATACGATATAAATCAATGGGTGAAGGCATGAAGGTGAAAATGTCTGTAGAGATGCCTCACTTGACCGGCTGTCGGATGCCCATCTATTCGAGATGGCGGGATGGCTCGCGACCTTGGCAGCCGTTGCGGCAGAGGAGAATGCGTTTGAAGAAAACCGTGCCGGCGCTGAGACAGGAGGATTATGAGGCGCTCGCCGATCTCAGATTCGCACTTCGGCAATTCATGGACTTCAGCGCCTCTGCCGCCCAGCTGGAAGGGCTGCCTGTACAGCAGCATCAGGCGCTGCTGGCGATCAAGGGGCACCGCGGCGATGCCATGACCATCGGCATGCTGGCCGAGCGGCTGATCATCGCGCCGCATACGGCGACCGAGCTTGTCGGGCGGCTGTCGGACGCGGGCCTGGTCGAACGCCATGCCGATCCGACCGACAGGCGCCGTCAGACGATACTTCTGACGGAGAAGGCCGACGCGCTTCTGGTGAGACTGAGCGCCGCCCACCTCTCGGAAATAAGGGAGATGGCGCCGAAGCTGATCGAGCTTCTCCTCGAGCTGCAGAAGACCGCCCAAGCCTGATGAGCCGACCGGCGTCGAGCCTATCTTAAAAGCGTCTTGCTGAGGCGATGGATATGGGCGGCGCCGATGCCGCAGCAGCCGCCGATGATCGTCGCACCGGCTTCGGCCCAGGAGCACGCAAAGCGCGAATAGGCGTCGTCGTTCAGATCGTCACGGGTCTCATGCAGCCCTTCATTGGCGGCTGATGTGCCTTGTTCGCCTTCGAAGGCATTGGCATAAACGCCGATTTCGATCTGAGCGTCCGTCTTCCGGAATACGCGCGCTACCGTCTCTACCGCCGCCTGCATGACTTCAGGCTTGCTGCAATTGAAGAGCAAGGCCTTCGCACCCGATGAAACTGCCCAGGATGCCGCGTCCTCGACGCTTTCGCCGGAGCGAAGCTTCGGCCCGCCGCTTTCGATGTCTGCCTCGTCATCCGCCAAGGTGAAGGAAATCCAGAACGGCTTGCCTGATGCCGCCACCGCCTGGCGCACGGCCTCTCCCTCGGCGATCAGGCTCAACGTCTCGCCGAGCCAGACATCGACGAAGGGAGCGAGGTTTTCGACCAGCACCTTGAGATAGTCTTGCACCCGTGAAGGCTGAAAATTTTGCGGCTCGTAGGAGCCGAAGATCGGCGGCAGCGAACCGGCGACCAGCACCTTGCGATCGGTGGCGGCATCGGCCGCCTCGCGCGCCAAACGACCGGCGAGACGGGTCAGCGCCGCCCCCTCCTTCTGGAACCGGTCCTCACCGATATGGAAAGGCACCAGCGCATAGCTGTTCGTGGTGATGACCTGCGAACCGGCCGCGATGAATTCCTTGTGGACCTCACGGACGATGTCCGGCGCGTTGATCAGCGCCAGTGCCGACCATTCCGGTTGTTTCAGTTCGGCGCCCAGCCGCAGCAACTCGCGGCTCATGCCGCCATCGAGAATTCGTGTCGTGCTCATGAAGAGGTTTCCATTCAGGCTGTCGCGCCGTCACCGACGGCGGGCTTTTCATAACAAAGTGGGCGGATTGCAAGTGATTGGTGCGCGAGGGAGTTCATGGCCGGTTCCTTTTTCGTCGGCCTAACGACGAACGGGTACCTGCGCTTCGAGACCTCGAAAGACGCGGGCAATTACTGCGGTCAAAGCGAGATAGAAGACGGTGACGACAAGCAGCGGCTCATAGACCAGCAGCGTGTCCTGGCGAACCTTGTTGGCCACGGCGTAGAGATCCATCACCGTCACCGTGAAGGCAAGCGGCGTCGCCTTCAGCTGCATGACGATCTCTCCGGCAATCGTCGGCAAGGCGATGCGGATGGCGCGCGGCAGCCAGATGCGGCGGACGAGCTTCCATGGCGACAGGCCGAAGGCCCGGCCGGCTTCCAGCTCGCCTTTGGGAACGGCGAGCAGCGCACCGCGCAACACCTCCGCCTCATAGGCCGCATAGTTCAGCGTGAAACTGACGGCCGCAAAGAAGAAGCCCTCGCGCAGGATCGGCCAGAACAGGCTCTGGCGGATGCCGGGAACCATGGGCAGCAGCGAGCCGACCCCATAATAGAGAAGCCATAGCTGGATCAGCAGCGGCGTGCCGCGGAAGAAGGTGCAATAGCCGCGGGCGAGCAGCCGCGTCAGCCTGCCGCCGCTGACCTGCGCGAAAGCGAGACCGATGGCGATGGCAAAGCCGAACACCACGGAGATCACCAGCAGCGCAACGGTCTGCCAGGCGCCGGTCAGAAGCAGCGGCCAATAGGAAGAGATCCAGCTGAAATTCATGCGACGCTTTCTTCAGGCAAGGCGCGGCTGTCCCCGCCGCACCCGCGCCTCGATCAGTTTGAAGGCGACGTTGGAAACGAGCGTGATGGCGAGGTAGAGGAGGGCCGAAGCCAGGAAAAACACGAAGTAATGTTTGGTGCTTGCCCCGGCGAGGCGGGTGGCAAGCGCCAGTTCCTGGTAGCCGACGACCGCCACCAGCGCGCTGTCCTTGGTGACCGACATCCACAGATTGGCAAGCCCCGGCAGCGCGTTCGGCAATAGCGCCGGCAGCAGGACGCGGCGGAAGCGCAGCATCGGTCCCATGCCGAAGGCCTTGGCGGCCTCGATCTGGCCGGCGGGAATAGCAAGGATCGCGCCGCGCAGCACCTCCGTCATATAGGCGCCCTGCACGAAGCCGAGCACGGCGACGGCCGCGACGAAGCCGTTCACGTTGATTGGCGGCAGGTCCAATGCCGCCAGCAGCCGATTGAGACCGTCGGTGCCGGCATAATAGAGCCCAACGATCAGGATCAGCTCGGGAACCGCGCGGATCACCGTCGTATAGAGATCGAGCAGCAGGCGGAGGGCGCGATTGCTGGACAGCTTTCCAAGCGCGCCGCCCGTGCCGAGCAACAGGCCGATTGCGAAGGCGCAGGCCGAGATGGCGACCGTGGAGACTGCACCTGTCAAAAGAACGCCGCCCCATCCCGGAGGATAGGGAGACAGCAGGTCCAGAATGCCTTGTTGCGCGGTCGCCATCAACGAGACTGCTTACTTCGCGCCGTAGATATCGAAATCGAAGTATTTCTTGTTGATGGCGTCATACTGACCGTTGGCGCGAACGGCAGCGATCGCCGCATTCAGCTTGGCTTTCAGCGCCGTGTCTTCCTTGCGCAACCCGCCCGAAACGCCGGCTCCGAGAATCTCCTTGTCGTCGGCGACATCACCCATCTTGGCGCAGCAATCTTTGCCGCCATCGCTTTTCAGGAAAGCGTCGAGCGCCAGTGAATCACCGAAGACGTAGTCGATGCGGCCGGAGGCGAGATCCTGGAAAGCCTCGTCGAGCGTCTGGTAGGTCTTTTCCTCGGCAGCGCCTGCAAAATACTTCTTGTAATATTCCGACTGGATCGTCGACACCTGGATGCCAATCGTCTTGCCCTTCACGTCCTCGGCAGTGGCGCCCGGCTTCTGGTCCTTGGGGCCGATCAGTGTGCTCGGCGTATTGTAATATTTGTCGGTGAAATCGATCACCTTCGAGCGTTCGGCGGTGTTCGACATCGACGACCAGATCACATCGAACTTCTTGCTCTGGAGAGCTGGAATGAGACCATCCCAGGAAATCTCGACGATTGAGCATTTCTCCTTCATCTCGTCGCAGACGGCGTTCATCAGATCGATTTCCCATCCGTGCCACTCACCAGAGGCATCCTTGGCGAAGAAGGGCGGATAGGATTCGTTCATGACGCCGAAGCGGACTTCGGCCTGTGCCGTGACGGCGGAAAGCGCAAGTGCAACGCCGGCGAAAAGCGTGGGGAGCAGTTTCATTCGCGGGATTCTCCTGGTTCGTGTGGTGTCGATGATGGCTGGTGTGATCAATGGGCGCTGAGACGGGTGAACTCCCGACAGCGGGCACTGACCGGCGCCCCGAAAACTTGTTCCGGCGGACCTTCTTCCTCGATCCGTCCCTGATGCAGGTAGAGAACTCGGCTCGAAACATCCCGGGCAAAGCGCATTTCATGCGTGACGATCAGCATGGTCCGGCCTTCTTCCGCAAGATCGCGGATGACTTTGAGAACCTCGCCGACCAGCTCCGGATCGAGCGCCGATGTCGGCTCGTCGAACAGCATGACGGCGGGATCGACGCAGAGCGCCCTCGCAATCGCCGCGCGCTGCTGCTGGCCGCCGGACAGGAAGGCGGGATAGGCGTCGCGCTTGTCAAAGAGCCCGACCTTGTGGAGCAGGGCTTCGGCCTTTTCGATCGCCTCGCGCTTTGAAATGCCCATGACGTGCACTGGCGCCTCGATGACGTTTTCCAGCACGGTGCGATGGGCCCAGAGATTGAAACTCTGAAAGACCATGCCGAGCCCTGTCCGCAGCCGTTCGATCTGCCGCCAGCTCTGCGGCTGCAGCCGGCCGCCGCGACCGATTTTCAGCGCGACTTCCTCGCCGTTCACCGCAATGCGGCCGCGATCCGGCGTTTCCAGGAAATTGATGCATCGGAGGAAGGTGCTCTTGCCGGAGCCGGACGAGCCGATGATCGAAATCACATCAGACTTGTGGGCCTCCGTCGAGATACCCTTGAGGACCTGTTGCGAGCCGAAGCTTTTATGGAGATCTTCGACGCGAAGAGCAGGAAAGGGTTGATCCGACATGCAGTGGTCCGGCTGAACTGAATTTGCGAAGGATAATGATAAAATAACGCGGTTTTTTCGCGCAATTATCACCTCTTTTGCATATTATGTGCAAAATAATCTTCCTCGCGCATCGAATGCGGCAGAATGTATGAAGTGCCGCAACTGGAATTGGACTGAATGATGGAACAGCTGGATCGTTTTGACCGTGACATTCTCGACATCGTTCAGCGTGACTGCCAGCTGAAGGCCGAAACGATTGCCGAACGGATCGGGTTGTCGGTCTCGGCCGTGCAGCGACAGTTGAAGCGGTTGCGCGAGGAAGGGATCATCAAGGCGGAGGTCGCCGTCGTCGACCGGAAGGCGACGGGAACATCGATGGTGTTCATCGTCGGGATGGAGATCGAGCGGGACAATTACGACGCACTGGCGAAGTTCCGCCTTTGGGCGGAGAAGCAGGATCATATCCAACAGGTCTATTACGTTACCGGCGCGGTCGATCTGATCGCCATCATTACCGCCCGCGACGTCGAGCACTATGACGACATCGCGGCTCTGATCATGGCGGAAAACGCGCAGATCCGCCGCATGCACACCAATGTCGTGCTGCGCGACGTCAAACTCGGCCTGTTCGTGCCCCTAGAATAGCGCCTAGAGCATGATGCCGAAAAGTGTGAGCGGTTTTCGGACGACATCATGCTCTAACTCTTTAATTCAGAACCGACATTGATCCGGTCGCGCGGCAAGCGCGACAAGCCGCTGGACTCACATTCGCCAAAGGGCATAATTCCGGCCGCAAATCCCGGGAGGAACGACCCTTGACGTTACGACACCAGATCATCGCGTTGGCGATCGTCCCGCTCGTCATCTCGATCCTTGCGATCACCACCTTTATCACCTGGCAATCGGCAAATCTCGCCAAGAACAGCATCGACACGTTCGAGCAGAACAGGCTGAAGACCAAGGAAGCCGAGATCCTCAATCTGACCAACCTTGCGCTGTCGGCCATCCAGACGATCTATGACAAGGCCGGGGCCGACGACGAGGCCGCCAAGGAGCAGGTGGCCGCGATCCTGACCTCGCTCGACTACGGCAAGGATGGATATTTCTTCGTCTACGACTATGACGGCAACAATATCGTCCACCCGCGCCAGAGCTTCCGGCATGGGCACAATTGGCTCGATCTCACCGATCCGGATGGCGACAAGGTCATCGCCGAACTGATCGCCACCGCGCGAGCGGGCGGCGGCCTGCATCAGTACAAATGGCAAAAGCCATCGACCGGACAGATCGCCGACAAACTCTCCTTCGTCGTCAGTCTCGACAAGTGGCGCTGGGTCGTCGGCACCGGCGTCTATCTCGATGACGTCTTTGCCCAGAGTGCCGCCGCCAACAAGGTGATGCGCGTCAACATAAGACGGACCTTCGTCATCGTCGCGCTGATCGCCGTGCCTTCGGTGCTCGTCGTGTTCACCACCTGCATGCTGCTGACCTTCCACGAGCGCCGCATGGCCGATAGCCGGCTCAAGGCGCTGACGCAGCGGGTCATCGACACCCAGGAAGAAGAGCGCGCGCGGCTTGCCCGCGAACTACATGACGGCATTTCCCAAAATCTCGTCGGCGTGCGCTATGCGATGGATCTCGCCGGCCGCAAGGTCAGGACCAATGTCGACGATGCGGCGCTGACCATCCACCGCGGCGTCGAGGCGCTGAACGGCGCCATCAAGGAGATCAGGCGGCTCTCGCACGACCTGCGCCCACGCGTGCTCGACGACCTCGGCCTGAAGGCGGCGCTTGAGGCGCTCTGCTACAATTTCGCCGAGCGGACAGGAATCGAGACGGAAATCGACGCTTCCGCGTTCACCGACAGGCTGAAAGCCGAAGCCAACACCGCACTTTATCGCGTCGCACAGGAAGCATTCAACAATGTCGAGCGCCATGCGGGCGCCTCCCGGCTTACGGTCAAGCTCTGGAGCGACGGCGGCCGCGCCCGCATGACCATCTCCGACAACGGCACCGGCTTCGACGGCAGCAAGGACGGCGCCTCAGGCAGAGCGGGACTCGGCCTGCGCAACATGCAGGAGCGGATGGCACATTTCCGCGGTCTGTTGTTGATCAACAGCAGCGAGGCCGGCACGACGCTGACGGCCATGATGCCGAGATCGGCCAATCTTGCCGCCGGCAAGCAGGCGGAAGCCGCATGACGGCACGCCCGAAAATCAAGGTGCTGCTGATCGACAACCATCCGCTGGTGCTGGACGGGCTGAAAGCCGTGCTCGACACATTCGACCATATCGAAGTCGCCGGCACCGCCGGCTTGGCTCAAACCGGGCTCGACATCGCCCTGCAGGTTCAGCCGCAGGTGGTGCTGATGGATATCAACATGCCGAAGCTCAGCGGCATCGATGCGATCGAATTGTTCAGGAACGAACTTCCGCAAACTCGCGTCGTGATGCTCTCCATGCATGACAGCCGCGAGTATATTTCCTCGTCGGTCATGCATGGCGCCGCCGGCTACGTCCTCAAAGACGTCTCGACCGACGAGATCGTCGCAGCTATCGAAACCGTCGCCGGCGGCGGCACCTATTTCTCCTCCGGCGTCTTCGATGCGCTGATGGGCGAACGCGCGGAGGAGGGGAGCGATCCCTTGACGCCGCGTGAGCGCGACACTCTCGGGCTGATCGTCGCAGGCAGGAGCAACCGCGAGATCGCAGAGGTGCTGGGGATAAGCTCCGCCACGGCCGAAACACATCGCAAGAACCTCAAGAAAAAGCTCGGCATCGCAACGACAGCAGGTCTCATCCGCTATGCGCTCGACCACGGCATCGTCCCGAAAGTCGGCGTGGATCCGCGCCTACCCACTTCTGGGTAGAGCCCGGCACTTCAGCTCCTCGCCCATCTTGTGAGGATAAATCCGACGCCCTAGGACTCCATTCGCCGCTAGCCAAGTGCAAGCCGCTGGGAGGAATTCACATGCGTTACATCAGCTTCCGAACGTCCGGAAAAGCTCGAGCGACCCGAACAGGGCCTGCTGCCGCCGCCGGCTGACAGACCTGCCTTCCACGCCGACAACTGGAACATGGCGACCGCCGCCCGCGGCGCCTGAAAGGTATTCCGACATGGAAAAACCACGTAGCAAGGCAGCGCTCTGGCTGCTGATCATTCCGTATATAGGCCTGCTCTGGCCGGCATTTTACAATGTCCGCGAGCCGTCCCTTTTCGGCTTTCCGTTCTTCTACTGGTATCAGCTTCTCTGGGTGCCGATCACCGCGACGCTAACCTGGATCGCTTATCGGAGCACCCGCCATGACGACTGATATCAACGGCCAGGCGCTTGCCGTCTTCATCTTCTTCTTCGTCCTCGTCACGGTCATGGGCTTCGTCGCCAGCCGCTGGCGCAAGCCCGAGACGCTCGCCCATATCGATGAATGGGGCCTCGGCGGCCGCAACTTCGGCACCTGGATCACCTGGTTCCTCGTCGGCGGCGATTTCTATACCGCCTATACGGTGATCGCCGTCCCGGCGCTGGTCTATACGGTCGGCGCCTACGGCTTCTTCGCGCTGCCCTACACCATCGTCGTCTACCCCTTCGTCTTCATGGTCATGCCGGTTCTGTGGAAACGCGCCAAAGAGTTCGGTTATGTGACGGCTGCCGACGTCGTCCACGGCCAATACGGATCGCGCGGCCTCGAACTCGCCGTCGCGGCAACGGGCGTCATCGCCACCATGCCCTACATCGCCCTCCAGCTCGTCGGTATGACTGCGGTCCTGAAGGCGCTCGGGCTGCATGGCGAATTGCCGCTCGCGATCGCCTTCATCGTGCTGGCGCTCTATACCTATTCGGCGGGCCTGCGCGCGCCGGCCCTGATCGCCTTTGTCAAGGACATCATGATCTACATCGTGGTGATCGCAGCCGTCGCACTGATCCCGTCGAAGCTCGGCGGCTACGCCAATGTCTTCGCCTCGGCCGATGCGGCCTTCCAGGCCAAGGGCTCCGGCAACCTGCTGCTCGGCGGCAATCAATATGTCGCCTATGCCACGCTGGCGCTGGGTTCGGCGCTTGCCGCCTTCATGTATCCGCATACGCTGACAGGCATCTTTGCCTCCAACAGCGGCAAGACGATCCGCAAGAACGCGATCATGCTGCCCGCCTATACGCTGCTGCTCGGTCTTCTGGCACTGCTCGGCTATATGGGTCATGCCGCCAATCTGAAGCTCGACAGTGCCAATGATGTCGTTCCGACCCTGTTCAAGACGCTGTTTTCGGGCTGGTTCTCCGGCTTCGCCTTTGCGGCGATCGCCATCGGCGCGCTGGTGCCGGCGGCGGTGATGAGCATTGGTGCCGCCAATCTCTTCACCCGCAACTTCTGGAAAGCCTATGTCGATCCGAAGGTCAGCGATGCGGGAGAGGCGAAGGTCGCAAAGATCACCTCGTTGGTGGTGAAGGTCGGTGCGCTGCTCGTCATCATCTTCCTGCCGACGCAGTTCGCACTCGACCTGCAGCTGCTCGGCGGCATCTGGATCCTGCAGACACTTCCGGCCCTGGTCTTCGGCCTTTACACCAACTGGTTTCGAGCACCCGCTCTGCTGGCCGGTTGGTTCGTCGGCTTCTGCGGCGGCACCTTCCTGGTCTGGGATGCCGGTTGGAAACCGCTGCATATGATCAGCCTCGGCGGCGAGCCCTTCACCGTCTACACGGGACTGCTGGCGCTTGCGGCAAACATCGCGGTCGCAGTCGTGCTCAATGCCCTGCTTCCGGCCAAGGTTCCGGCCCGGGCGTGAGACCAATCAAAGCAAAGGGCGGCACACGCCGCCCTTTGCAATTTGCTATCCAGCAGAAGCTGACCGGAAATCAGTCCGATTTAAAACTCTTCCCAATCGCCGGCCAATGCTGCGTTCCCCTGGGCCGCATTTCCCTGGCCCGCGCTTCGCTGAAACGACCTGCCTACCTTGGCAATCATCTGGCGCGCCGGCGAGGACACCGGCTGAGCATGTTGTGCCGCGGCAGCGGGCTGCGTTGAGCGCTTCGATACCACCGCGCCCCCGATGCTGAACTGGCCTAGGAGCTGGAACAGCGCGTCGGCTTCCTTGGCGAGGTTATGGGCGGCGGCCGTCGCTTCTTCCACCATGGCTGCGTTCTGCTGCGTGCCCTGATCCATCCTGTTGACAGCGGTGTTGATCTCCTTCAGACCCGTTGCCTGCTCTTGCGAAGCGCCGACAATAGCGCCGACATTGCCGTCGACCTGCTGCACTTGTGCGACGATCTCTTGCAAGGCTTTTCCGGTCTCGCCGACCAAGGCGACGCCGTTTTTCACGTGGCCGTTCGACGCGTTGATCAGCTCTTTGATTTCCTTTGCAGCCTTGGCGGAACGTTGCGCCAATTCGCGCACCTCCTGGGCAACGACGGCAAAACCCTTGCCTGCTTCACCGGCGCGGGCGGCTTCGACACCGGCATTCAACGCAAGCAGGTTGGTCTGGAAGGCGATTTCATCGATGACACCGATGATGCTTCCGATTTCAGTAGCGGAGGATTCGATCTTGCCCATCGCGTCGACCGCACCCCGGACGACGCTGCCCGAACGCTCCGCGCTGTCCTTCGTCTTGCGAACGAGCTGCCCTGCTTCCTGGGCCTTGTTGCTCGAGTCGGCGACAGTGGTGGTGATTTCCTCGAGCGCAGCAGCGGTTTCCTCAACGGATGCGGCCTGCTGTTCGGTCCGCTTGGCGAGATCATCCGACGAAGATCGGATCTCCTGTGCGCCGGCGGCGATCGCACTTGCGTTCTGAGCAACCTTCTGCATGGCGGCGCGGAGCTTTTCGACAGCGGTATTGAAGTCGGCTCTGAGCTTTTCCAGAGACGGGATGAACGGCGTGTCGATCTGCTGTGTGAGGTCGCCGTCGGCCAGCGCCTGCAATGCATCGCCAAGCTGGCCGACAGCCCGGTCGGTCTGCTCGGCAAGAGTGCGGCGTTCATCGGCATCCTGTTCGAGCCGATGCCGTTCTGCGACAGCCCGCTTGGCTTCCGTGTCAGCTTCCCGTTCGGCCTTTGTCGAAATGGCGTCACGCAAGCCGGCCACAGCGCGCGCAAGCTTGCCGATCTCATCACCTCGCGCTTCGAGGCGACGATCGCCGTCGAGATTGCCCTCCGCCATCGCTTTCAACGAAAGCTGCAATTTTGCCAGCGGGCCGACGATCGTACGCGCGGTAATCGCAGCCGCAATGATCGAAAGAAGAGCCGCGATACCCAACGCCGTCAGCACGATCGGCTTGAAGCCGCTTGCCGTGCTGCGAACCTCGCCACCAATCGATTTGTTCAGTGCTTCCTGATAATCGATGAATTTGTTGATGGCGCCCAGCCAGGAAATGAAGGCCGGTCTTGCCTGTTCGAGCAGGATCTTGCGGGCCGCGTCGCCATCGCCCTTTTCCTGCAGCGCAATGATCTGAGCGACCAAAGGATTGGTTTTCGCCTGTATGTCGGCGATGTCGCCCAGAATGGTCTTTTCCTGATCCGTCGCACCTGCCGGAGATGCAACCATATCCGCCATGCGCTTTTCATTCTCGGCGTAGGTGGCGGCCAGCTTTTCGATCAATGCCTCGGCCGCTTTGCGTTCATCGGCAGAGGTCACCAGAGTGACGTCGCGAATGGCAATCGCCCGATCGTGCACGCTGCCGCGATAGTTGATGGCAAACCGCTGCTTGACGCTGTTGACGTCGTTGATCGTTCCAAGGTTGCTGTTGATCTCATCGACCTGTACCGCCGAGTAGATGCTCAGGCCGGCCATCAGCACAATCAGGAAGCTGAAGCCAAGAGCGAGACGCATCGCGATCCCGAAACTTTTAATAGTATCCATTGCCAGGCTCCATCGTGTTGGCGAGGTTTGTCAAAGGTGTCTATGACCAGGATCTGTGCCCGAATGCGTCCGCCGTGCACTACTGCGCGCGTCGCGCCTAAAGCGGGGCGAGCGTCAGCGTAACAACGTCGATTCATGCGAGATTTCGGTATACCTGGCCGGCCATCATGGCGTAGGTGACGATCCTCAGAACGTCGCTCCGATACCCTTAAAAATAGGGGGAGATATTTTAGAGAGTGTAAACGAAGCCGGCAGGGCGTCATATTGCTGCGCTTTTTGACTATTTTGTCGCATTTTTCGTCTTAAACGGCTCGACGTCCGCGCGGAAAACCTACACCAAGTTGTTGGTTTGAAGTGACGCACATCTCCTGTTGCAAACGGATGGTTTGAATCCACTTGCCAAGAGCCAAGCATTGATCTGCCTAGGCGTAGTCGATGTTCAGCGATGCAATCGGCATGAATTGCAGCTTCTGCGCCGCGTTGCTGGGCGACACTGGACAGGAAGGCTGTCTGACGATCCGGATGGGCGGCGAGGAATTCCTGCTGTTGTTTCCCGGGCGAGTGCCGGGGACACCTTTGCCGATGTCGAGCGGCTGCGGACCACGAATGGCCAAGGTGACCCCGAAGCTTGAAGTCACCTGTTCCATCGGCCGACTGCCTGGGGGCGGCGCTGCATATGGCGGACGCCAACCTTTATATCGCCAGGAATTCCGGCCGCAATCGATGAGTTGCGACGGCGACCTGACGCAGTCATCAAGACCATCACCCGGAAAACATGCGTTGCAAAATCGATGCGCCGATCTCAGGCGGTATGCGGCGAGTATTCGTTGGCCTGGAAGACGTGATGATGCACCTTGCCGGTGAAGAGCTGGAGGAGTTCGCCGGTGACCTCGCGGCTCTCGAAGCGCACATCGGAGCAAAGCGCTGCGTTCACTGCATCCATATCCGGGTAACGAATGGCCAAGGCCATGGCATAGACCGGGGCGCCTTCGTCGCGCTCCATCCCGTCCAGCACCCGGACTTCCTCGGCGCCCGGAAATTTCGTCCAGAGCGGGACGAGCCGCTGTTTCACGAAGTCGCGGAATTCCTCTTCCCGACCGGGATGGATTTCACCTTCAAATAAAGCATAACGAATAATCATAGCTTCTCTTTTCCAAAACTCGCCGGAGCTGGATCGATGGGGATGCGAGGAAGTGAGGGCGTATCGACCGATACGCCCTGATCGGAGGCTTATTTGCCCCAGACTTTCTTGTATTGATCGCGATAGCCGTTATCGGGATCGAAGCTGTTCTTCGGTCCGCCGTCGAACTCGACGTTGGCGCTGGTCACCACATGCAGTGGCGACACGTAACCCGACCACGGAACGCCCGCAAAGGCGCGGTTAAGCTCGTCGACGAGCTGCCAGCCCTGGAGGTTGAGCGGCTCGGCGACCGTGACGGCCTGAAACTGCTTGGCGCGGATACGTTGATAGGCGCTCTCCGAACCATCGCCTGCTGCAACGTTCACCGGTTTTCCGTCGCCGGCAATGCCGGCTGAAGCGAGCGAAGGCCCCATGAAGTCGTAATAGAGGTCGTTGATCGCCAGAGAATGCGTCCACTTGGCGCCATACTTCTGCAGCAGCGACGTGGTCAATTGCGGCATGCGCTGAGAGGTTTCGGCAATCGGCGTGTCGACATATTCGAGCACCGTGCCGCCGAGATCCTCGATCTCCTTCTTCATGCGGTCGGCCTTGGCGATCGCGATCGCATAGGTGGAGTCGGTAAAGATGATGACGCCAGGCTTGCCGCCTGCGTCGACGAAGGCCCAATCGGCCGCAGACTTCGATACTTCCATCGCATCGGTCGTCACGTTAGCGAAGACGCCGACTTCGGGAACGGGGCCGACAGCCGAGGCGGCGTGCCAGGAAACCATTGGAATACCGGCCGCCTTGGCCGCTTCCATCGCCGGCTTCTGCTCGACCGCGTCGAAGCCGTTGATGATGATGCCATCCGGCTTCAGGGCCATCGCCTGGCCGAACGCCGCGGTCCGCCCGCCGATCGAACCGGCGCCGTCAAGCGCCTTGACCGTCCACCCCAGCGCGCCCGCCGCTTCCTGAACGCCATTGACCACGCCGAGAATGCCGCCATTCTTCATGTCGCCGGCCAGAATGACGATGTTCTTTCCGCTGGCGCCCTTGGGGCCGCTCGTCGGGCCATCCCAGGCGCTCACCTTGGAAGCATACTTGCCGACAACGGCCTTGGCGTCGGCCATTGAATCGGCCAATGCCGGCATGCTGAGCATAACGGCGACGGTTGCGACCGTTGCCTGCAATAATGTTCTGCGCTTCATGTCCACTCCTCCATTTTGTTTGTTGTAAGATGCCGGGATGAGCCGGCATCCTCATTTGGATGCGGGTGTGATCCTCCTCACAGCTCCGCGCTTGCGCTGGGCATACCCTGCTATGCCGATCGCAATCAGCAGGGTTACGCCGTTGAACAGCGGCTCGACGAAGAACGACCCGCCGAATTGCTGAATTCCGGATATGCCGACCGCCAGAATGATGACGCCGATCAAAGTGCCCCAGACGTTCACCCGCCCCGGCTTGATCGTCGTCGATCCGAGAAATGCGCCGACAAGCGCCGGTAGCAGATATTCGAGGCCGACGCTGGCCTGGCCGATGCGCAGCTTCGAGGCGAGAAGGACCCCGGTCAGCGCTGCCAGCAGGCCTGAGGTGACGAATGCGCCGATCACGAATTTGCGGACCGGAATGCCATTGAGGGCTGCCGCCTTGGGATTGGCGCCGATGGCGTAGAGATAGCGGCCGATCGGCAGGTATTCGAGCACGACCCACATGCAGATGGCGATCAGCAGCACGTAGAAGCCGGTGATCGGCAGGCCGAACAGCATGGTGCCATTCAGCGCATAGAAACCCTCCGGCAAGACGCCGACCACCTGCCGCCCGCCGGTGTGCCAGAGGGCAAGCGCGTAGAGAACCGTTCCCGTACCGAGCGTGGCGATGAAGCTGTCGATCTTTGCGACTTCGACCAACAGCCCGTTGATGAAGCCGGTGAGGACGCCGAGCGCCAGAACGATGATCACGGCGACCGGCCAGGGCAGGCCATAAGCGGTCTGCAGGCTGATGGCGAGAATATGCCAGAGCACGATGCCGTAGCCAACGGTCAGATCGATGCGGCCCGATGCCATCGGGATCATCGCGGCGAGCGACAGAAGCGCGATGATTGCCTTGTCTGAGACAATCGAGCGAACGTTCAGCACGGTGGGGAACGTATCCGGCAGAAGGATCGAGAAGATCACGATCAGGCCGACGGTCAGGATCACCAGCCCGTAGACCGGGATCAGGCGTCCGATCTTCTGGCCTGTGGACAGGCCGGCCATTTCGCTCTTGGTTGGCTCCAGCGCGGTGGATTCAATGGATTGCATGGCTGTTCTCCCGATGGCTCAAGCCGCTTCCGACGCGGAGGCGGCGGTGATGACCGCCTCCGTCGTGAGGGCGCTTCCAGTCAGTTCGCTGACGATTTTGCCGCGCGAGAAGACCAGCGCGCGGTGGCATATATGGGCGATTTCCTCGAAATCGGTCGAGACGACGACAACCGCGAGACCCGCCTCGAGCGCCTGGGTGATCAGACGGTAGATCTCGGCACGCGCGCCGATGTCGACGCCGGCGGTCGGATCTTCCGCGACCAGCAGCTTGCGGCCGGTCGCCAGCCAGCGACCGACGACCACCTTCTGCTGGTTGCCGCCCGACAGGGCCTCGACCGGCAGATCCGGATCGTTCGGCCGCAGGCCGACGGTGTGGCCGATCGCATGGGCAAGGTCGGCTTCGCCGCGCGGCGACAGGAAGGACAAAAGCCCGCGGCCGACGGCGCCTGGATTGAGATAGGTATTTTCCCGGATGGAAAGCGACAGAGCAACGGATTCTTCCGTCCGGTCACGGGCAATCAAACCGATCCCCGACGCCATGGCCCGTCGCGGGCTCGAAAGATCCGGGGCCTCGTCATGCAGCAGAACCGTGCCGTTGAAGGGCTCGCAACCGAACAGCGCCCGGCCGATCCGTTCCTGGCCGGCGCCACGCAATCCGGCCAGGCCGAGCAGCTCACCTTCGCGGATATCGAAGGATATCGGGCTCGTGCCGGCACAGATGAGGTCACGAACCTTGACGATCGCCTTGCCGGGCGTAATCGCGGCCTTGGAAAAGAGACTATCGCCGCTGCGACCGATGATCATCGTCACCAGCTCGTCGGGCGCCGTTTCGCTGACCGGCTTCTGTCCGACCATGCATCCGTCACGCAGAACGGCGACCCGATCGGCAATACGGAAAATCTCGTCGAGCCTGTGGGAGACATAGATCATGCCGACGCCGCGATCCTTTAGAGGACGGATCGCATTGAACAGCCGGTCGACTTCATCGGCGGGCAGGCTCGCCGTCGGCTCGTCGAGCACCAGAACGTCAGCTTCGACGGCAAGTGCGCGAGCGATGGCGACAAGCGATTTTTCGGTGCGCGACAACGTCGAGACCCGCGTGGTGGGGTCAAAATCGCAGCCAACCAGTTTCAGGGCTTCCTTGGCGCGCGCTTGCGTCCTGTTCCAATCGATCAGGCCGCGGCGCATCGAGAAGCCCTGCGACAGGCCCATATTCTCGCCGACCGTCATCCACTCGATCAAACCGAGATCCTGGTGGATGAAGGCAACCGGCTGCCGCTCGTTCGGCTTCGGGGGGCGATGGTGGTAGCTCTCGCCGCGGAAAAGGATGTCGCCGCTATCTGGCTTGTAGATGCCGGCGAGCGTCTTGATGAGCGTCGATTTGCCGGCGCCGTTTTCTCCGAGCAGCGCGAGAATTTCTCCCTCGCGCAAATCGATCGAGACATCACGCAGCGCTTGCGTGCCGCCGAAGCTCTTGGTGATCGATTGGAACTCCAGCAGTCTCCTGGCTTCCACTGTGGCTCCTCCCAAAGCTGCGGTTGTCATTGGCTGTATGTTATCGATAACATTTGCTGATGGTCAAGCAGAAAGATGACAATCTCGAATTTCGAATAAAGATTGGCGTCAGCCGGGCTGAAGCCCGTCGAGAAGGCGCATCATTTCGGCGGAGTCCTTCGGCCCGAGCCCGGCGGCGCAGAGCAGTCGGTGGATTTCGACTACCGCGCCGGTCATCGGCAAGGGCGTCTTTGTCTTCAGCGCAAAGGCCTGCAGCGAATCCAGGTCCTTCAGCATGTTGTCGATCCTGCCGGTCGGTGAGAAATCCCGGGCGGCGAATTTTGCCATGAATTCCTGCATGATCCGATTGTCCGCCCGACCGCCGGCAAGAGCTGCCGGGATGGCTGAGGGATCGACGCCGCCGGCTTCGGCAAGCTTGACGGCTTCAGCGACGGCCTGAAACAGCACGGCGCAAAACAGCTGGTTGATCAGCTTCGTGGTCTGCCCGGCGCCGGATCCGCCCATCAGCGTGTAATTGGCGGCAAGATGCCGCATCACCACGCGCGCCCGTTCGAAATCCTCAGGGCTGCCGCCGGCCATGATCGTCAGGCGCCCGCTCAGCGCACCGGGCACGCCGCCGGAAAGCGGGCAATCCACCCATGCCATGCCCGTTTCCCGGCGCAGTCGCATCGCCATGTCCGCGGTCTCGGCGGGATCGATGGAGGACATGTCGATCAGCAGCTTGTCGGCGCTCGCCGCCGCTGCAACGCCCTTCTCGCCGAAGACGACGGCACGCACGATGTTCGCATGATTGAGGCTGAGCACGCAGAATTCCGACGCCGCGACCGCATCTTGCACGGAACTCGCCGCGTGGGCGCCCTTGGCTGCTAATGCCGCAACTTTTTCGGCATCCAGGTCAAAGACCGATACTTTGTGGCCGGTTTCGATCAGTCGGCTGACGATCGCCGTTCCCATGATGCCCGCGCCGATGACGGCGACATCTGCTCTATAGTCACACTGCATGAAACCCTCCCTTGACAGCCACGCCGCTCAGCCCTTTGCAAGCCAGCGCCACAATATCGTCCAACACATTATCGATCGGCACCGTCACCACGTGAGGTTCACCGGCCGGCGGCTCCAGCGCCTGCAGTTGGCTGTCAAGCAAGGACGCCGGCATGAAATGACCCTTGCGGGCCTGCATCCGCGACAGCAATAGATCGCGAGACCCTTCCAGGAAAACGAAGGCCAGACGCCCGCTTGCCGCCTGCCGCAGCCTGTCCCGATAGGCTTTCTTCAGCGCCGAACACGAGATCACCAATCCCTGCGACGCGCCTTGCGCAGTGGTTATTTCCTCACCAATCCGGTCGAGCCAGGGCAGCCGGTCGGCGTCGGTGAGCGGGGTGCCCTCAGCCATTTTCGCGACATTTCCGACGGGGTGGAGTTGATCGCCCTCGACAAATCGCATGCCGTATTCAGCGGCGATGCGCTCTCCAACCGAGGATTTGCCGCAGCCGCTTACGCCCATGACAACGACGGCAAGAGGCGGTGCCTTTCTTTCGAAGTCCATTGTCTCGTCTCTGTCAGAGGCAGGTCGTGATGCCGCCGTCGACATAAAGCGTGTGGCCGTTGATGAAGGACGAACCGCCGCCCGACAGGAAAACGGCAGCGCCGACCAGTTCCTCGACATTGCCCCACCGTCCGGCCGGCGTCCGCTTCTCGAGCCAAGACGAGAATTCGGGGTTGTCGACGAGCGCCTGGTTGAGCGGCGTCTTGAAATAACCTGGCGCAATCGCGTTGATCTGCAGGCCGTACTTGGCCCAGTCGGCGCACATGCCGCGCGTCAGATTGCGCACCGCGCCCTTGGTTGCCGTATAAGGAGCAATGCCGGGGCGGGCGAGTTCGCTTTGAACCGAGGCGATGTTGATAATCTTGCCCTTGCCGCGGGCGATCATGGCTTTGGCGGCTGCCTGGCCGACGTAAAACACGCTCGAAATATTGGTGGTCAACAGCAGTTCCCATTTGTCCGCCGGAAAATCTTCCAGCGGGCTTCGAAACTGCATGCCGGCATTGTTGATCAGGATGTCGAGCGACCCGATATCGGCTTCGACCGCGTCAATGCCCTGTTTGGCCGCATCCTTGCTGGTCACGTCGAAGATCGCCGCATGGGCAGACAGGCCCTGAGCCTTGAGGCTCTCGACTGCGCGCTTGACGCTTTCGGGCGTGCGGCCGTTGATGATGACCTCGGCGCCGTGTTGGGCCAGGCCTTCCGCCAGGGCATAGCCGATCCCCTGGCTCGAGCCGGTGATCAGGGCAAGCCGTCCGGTCAGATCAAACAGGTTCTTCATGCAAATAACTCCTCCAGTGTCGCTGCGAATGACCGCTTATACCGCCACTCGCGGTGAAACTCACTTGACATCCCGCCTTCGAATTATATGTTATCGATAACATAATCAACTGTCAAAATGCCGGATGGAGACGGAATGCCTGAGGTAGAAATCTTGATGACCGGAGCCTATCCGGAGTGGGACATGGTGGATCTGGAGGCGAAGTATCGCGTCCATCGCCTGTGGGAAGCGGCAGACCGGCAAGAACTGATCGTAAGGGTCGGCAGGGATATTCGCGCGATCGCGACGCGTGGTGAACTCGGCGCCTCCGCCGAGCTGATGAAGCAACTGCCGAAGCTGGAGATCGTCTCCTGTTACGGCGTCGGCACCGACGCGATCGACCTGTCCTTTTCCCGCGCCAATGGCATTCGCGTGACCAATACCCCCGATGTGCTCACCGAAGATGTCGCCGACATCGCCATCGGGCTGCTGCTTGCCACGGCGAGACAGGTTCCGCAGGCCGACGTTTTCGTCCGCTCCGGCCAATGGGGCAGTGTCGCCATGCCGCTGGTGACGCGCGTCTCCGGCAAGAAGGTCGGGATCATCGGCATGGGCCGGATCGGCCAGGCAATCGCCAGAAGGGCTGCCGGTTTCGGCTGCGACATCGCCTATTTCACTCGCCACGAGCACACGGATGTCGCCTATGCCTACCAGCCGGACCTGGTGGCGCTTGCCGATTGGGCCGATTTTCTGATCGTCATCGTTCCGGGAGGGGAGGCGACTGTGAAGATCATCGACGCCGATGTGCTTAAAGCCCTCGGCCCCAACGGCATTTTGATCAATGTTTCGCGCGGGACGACCGTCGACGAAGAGGCGCTGATCGCCGCACTGCAAGACCGTAGCATTCAGGCTGCAGGCCTCGATGTCTTCCTGAACGAACCCAAGATCGATGCGCGTTTCCTGACGCTCAAAAACGTTGTGTTGCAGCCCCATCATGGCTCCGGTACCGTCGAGACACGCAAGGCAATGGGCCAACTGGTCAGAGACAATCTCGCTGCGCATTTTGCCGGTCGCCCGCTTCCAACTCCCGTCGTGTAAGGATTTCGATATGAAGGCCATCGTCATTCATGCCGCCAAGGATCTGAGGATCGAAGAGCGAGAGCCGGAGGTTGTAGGCGCGGGGCAGGTTGAGATTGCCATCGAAGCCGGCGGCATCTGCGGTTCCGACCTGCACTATTACAATCACGGCGGCTTCGGCACCGTTCGTCTGCGCGAACCGATGATTCTCGGCCATGAGATTGCCGGGACGGTCAAGGCACTGGGCGCCGGCGTTGCCGATCTTGCCATGGGAGACCGTGTTGCGGTTTCCCCAAGCCGGCCGTGCAATCATTGCCAATATTGCCTGAAGGGACAGCAGAACCACTGCCTCAACATGCGGTTTTATGGCAGCGCCATGCCGATGCCGCATATTCAGGGCGGTTTTCGCCAGCGGCTGGTGGCGGAGCGCTGGCAATGCCACAAGGTCACTGAGGGCATTTCCATTCATGAGGCCGCCTTCGCAGAACCCTTTGCTGTAACTTTACATGCGGCAAACCGCGCCGGATCGCTGCTGGGCAAACGGGTGCTCGTCACCGGCTGCGGCCCGATCGGGATGTTGGCAATCATTGCGGCGCGCGTTCTCGGCGCCCGCGAAATCGTCGCGACTGACGTGACGGATAGCGTTCTGGCCATCGCCCGCACCAGCGGCGCGGATCGAACGATCAATGTTGCCACCCATGCTTCCGACCTTGCGGCCTACAGTGCCGAAAAGGGATACTTCGATGTGATGTTCGAGGCGTCAGGTAATGAGCGAGCCGTGCGCGCCGGCCTGGAAACGCTGAAGCCTCGCGCCGTTCTGGTGCAACTGGGCCTTGGCGGTGATGTCTCCATCCCACAGAACATGATCGTTGCCAAAGAAATCGAGATGCGCGGGACGTTCCGTTTTCACGAGGAATTCGCGCTCGCCGTCGAGCTGATTAACGCGCGCCGCGTCGATCTGAAACCGTTGCTGACGGGCGTTTTTGCCATCGATGAGGCCGTTGCCGCCTTTGAGCTGGCAGGTGACCGCAGCAAATCGATGAAAGTGCAGATCGCCTTCTGATATCGGCATCCGACTATTGGGCGGCGCTGCGGCCCGTGCTTTCGCGCAGGACGACCCTATAGCCGGTCAATATGATCTCGTCGCCGGTCGCCTCGCCGCTGCCCTGCAGCGCGTCCAGCAGGCGGGCGGCGGCCTGGCGGCCGATGCCGTAACAGTCGACATTGATGGTCGTGATGCTGGGATGACAGATCGACGAAATCTCGTAGTCGCCGAAACCGGCGATGGCGATATCACCCGGCACTTTCATTCCCCTGCGCTTGCATTCCATGATCGCACCGAAAGCGGAAAGGTCGGAGACGCAGAGAACGACTTCCGTGTCCGGCCAGCGCTCCAAGAGGCTGACGATCGCCTGGCCGCCCTGTTCCATGGTGATCGGCGGTACGCCGAAGGAAATCATCCGCCCCGGTCCCAGGCCGAGTTCTTCGACAGCCTTCTGGAAACCGCTTCGCCGCTGACTGCCGCGCGTATCGCGTGCCGTCGTTCCGCCGATATAGCCAAACTTCCGGTATCCCTGGCCGGCGAGCGCCCGCACCAGAAGGGCCATCGCCTCGCTGTTGGAAAAGCCGACGACATGATTGATCGGGTCTTCTGGAAGCTCCCAGGTCTCGACAACAGGAATGCCGGCTTTTGCAAGCATCCGCCGGGCGCGCGCCGTGTGCGAACCACCGGTCAGGATAATGCCCTCAGGACGACGGCGCAGCATCGCCTCGATCAGCTCTTCTTCTTTCTCCGCCGCGTAGTCGGTATAGCCGAGAAGAAGCTGAAGGCCGGTATTCTCCAGCGCATCGGTGATGCCGCGCGCGGTGTCGGAAAAATTCGAATTGTTGATGGAGGGCACCAGCGCGGCGATGAAGCCGCTGCGCCTTGACGAAAGACTGCCGGCCGACAGGTCGAGCACGTAGCCGAGCGCGTCGACAGCTTCCATGATGCGCTTTCGCGTCTCCTCGGAAACGCTTGCATCCTGGCGGAAGGCCCGCGAAACGGTCATGGCGGATACGCCGACATATTTGGCAACCTCCGCCATCGTCAGCTTTTGAGCGTCTCCCGGCTTCAGACGCTTGTCTTTCGGCTCATCCTCGTTTTTCACTGGTCTCCGCTTTCAAACACGCTTCCTGCGCTCGACAATCCAGACACGATAAAGTTATCGCTATCATCGCACAATCGATATTTTCACAAGAATGCGCCACTTCCTCCGGCAAAAACCTGCGTTTCTGGTGCAATGCACAGGAACGACGTCAGGTCGGATGGCTGTACGAAGCCTACAAAACACGACATTATGATATCGATAACACTCAAGAGTAACGGAGGAACAGATGTTCGGGGAAATTGACGGTACAGGTTTTGAGGTTCTCGACCCGCGCTTTGAAAGCTGCTTCGTCGGTCACGCACGTGTCGAACGGCTTTGGACCGGCGGCCGCTGGCTGGAGGGGCCAGCCTGGTTTGCCGCCGGGCGTTATCTGGTTTTCTCGGACATCCCCAATAACCGAATGATGCGCTACGACCATACCAGCGGCCATACGTCGGTCTTCCGCGCCCCCAGCGACAATTCGAACGGCAATACCGTCGACACTCAGGGCCGGCTCATCACCTGCGAGCATCTGACGCGTCGCGTCACGCGAACCGACTTCAACGGCCAGATCAGCATTCTGGCCGACCGAATTGCCGGCAACCGGCTCAACTCTCCAAACGACGTCACCGTCAAATCCGATGGAACTATCTGGTTCACCGACCCGAGCTACGGCATCCTTCACGACTATGAAGGCGACTACGGCGAAGAGGAAATCGGCGGATGCCACGTCTACCGGCATGACCCGGCAACGGGCACGACAGACCAGATGACGTCCGATTTCGTCAAGCCGAACGGGCTGGCTTTTTCCCCCGACGAAAAGCTGCTCTATGTCGCCGACACCGGAGGTACGCATCTATCAGGCGGTCCGCGCCATATACGAAAGCTTGCTGTATCCGACGATGGAAAGCTGACCGATCTCGGTATTTTCGCCGAATGCACCTCGGGCTTTTTCGACGGTTTTCGTGTCGACCGGAAGGGAAGGATCTGGACGAGCGCCGGCGACGGTGTGCACGCTTACGATCCGGATGGCACGCTGATCGGCAAAATCCATATTCCCGAGATCGTCTCCAATGTCGCCTTCGGCGGCGAGAAATTGAATCGCCTGTTCATCACGGCAACAACGTCCCTTTATGCTGTCTACCTTACGGCCAATGGATCAAGACCCGGCTAAACACCAAGCAGGAGAGGCCGCCTTTCCGGGCGGCCTCTCCTTTGCGCTTCTCCACTTATCGTTGGCTGAGGCCATCCGCCAGCCGGACCAGCCCGAGGAAATCCGATCGATAGCCGAACGGATCCGTGCCCCGCGACGCCGCCGCGAGATCGACAATCGCCTGATAGGAATAGGCATCGAGGGCGGCGCTGCGGCTCAGTTTCTGGCCGAAGGCGGCGACGGCCACCGAGAAACGGACATCCTGAGGCGCGGCGTCGACAGTGGCGACCACGTTGCCGTTGTCGACAGGTGTGGTGATGAGGGCGCTCTTATCCTCGCCCGGCCGCTTGTAGCGCATCTTGACGAAGGCAAGCTCGCCGCCATGAGCGCTATCGGAGGCCTGTGCCGGCGCCTTGTCGGCTGCGCCATAACGCAGGTCGTCATTCATGACCGCAGGGCTTCCTTTGGGGGTAATCTCGTAGATCGCCGTGACGCTGTGGCCGGAGCCGATATCGCCGGCATCGACACGGTCATTGTTGAAATCCTCGCGGTTGAGGGCGCGTGTCTCGTAGCCGATCAGCCGGTATTCGGCGATCCGTTCCGGATTGAACTCGACCTGGAACTTGACGTCCTTGGCGATCGGAAACAGCGTCGACCCGGCCTCTTCAACGAGCGTCTTCTGCGCCTCCGCCAAGGTGTCGATATAGGCGGCGCTGCCATTGCCGTTCTGCGCCAGCGTCTGCATCAGCGAGTCGTTGAGATTGCCGCGTCCGAAGCCAAGAACAGTGAGGAAGATGCCGTCCTTGCGCCTCTCTTCGATGATGCGCTTCAAATCCTCGTCGCTTGATGGGCCGACATTGAAGTCGCCGTCCGTCGCCAGCATCACCCGATTGACGCCGTCCTTGACGAATGCCTGTTTGGCAAGGTCGTAAGCTGCCTCGATGCCCTCGGCGCCGCCGGTCGAACCTCCAGCTTCCAGCCTGTCGATTGCCGACAGGATCTTTGACTTCTCCATCACGCGCGTCGGCTGAAGCACGGTCCCGGCATTGCCGGCATAGGTGACGATCGAGACTGTATCGTCAGCCTTCAGCCGGTTGACCAGAAGGCGGAAGGCGCTTTTCAGCAGCGGCAGCTTATCCGGCTCGTCCATCGAGCCCGAGACGTCGATCAGGAAGACCAGATTGGCGTGCGGCGCAGTCGCCGGCGCGATGTCATAGCCCTTGATCGCCACATGCATCAATTCCGTGTCGTGGTTCCACGGCGTCGGCATCACCGTCACAGTCGCCTTGAAGGGCTGCTCGGCCTTATCGGGACCCGGCCAGTCATAGGGGAAATAATTGATCATCTCCTCGACGCGGACCGATTGCGGATCGGGCATCGCCCCGCCCGTTAACGACCGGCGGACGAAGGAATAGGATGCGCTGTCGACATCGGCTGAGAAAGTCGAGACCGGATCGGTCGCGACACTCTTGATCGGATTAGCCGCGGCATTGGCAAAGCGCTCGTGGCTGGGATCGAGCTGAAGCTGGACACGTCCGTCCGCCGGCGGAGCAGGGGAAGGGGCGACAGCAGCCATCGGTTCGGCTGGCTGCTGTTGGGGGGCGATGCCGGGTGCAATGGAGCGTTTGGCTTCGCCGAGCGTTGTGGCGGAACCCTCCGACTTATTCAGAAGAGTCGACATTTCATCGGCATCGAACTCAGAGGTCTGCGGCGCCTTGGCTTTCGCGGCAGCTTGCTGCTCCTTGTCCTGCAACGCTTCGGCGTTGCCGGCCGCTGACGATCGAGCCAGTTTGTTCTCTTCGGCCGCTGCCTCGGGAAGTTGAGGCGCAGCCGCAACTGGGTCTGCCGGCTTGCCTGCCGGTTCGGCCGGTTTCGACGTCCCATTCTGCGAAAGATTGCCGGCGATCTCAGTCTGGTCGATGATCGGCAATCCGTTTCGGGTCAGCTCGACTACGAGATAACCGGCGGCGGGAATGACAAGCAGCGTCGCAAGCGCTGAACCGGCAAGGAATTTCTTGTTCATGGCTGGGCTCCATATCCAGTTGATGACGGAGCTTTGACGCCAGCCTCTCGCATTTCCTTGGGCTGCCGCCACATTATTTTCTGCGCCGTCGAAGGCCTGCATCGCCGCGGCAAGGGCGCGTACGCGCGCCTCCGGATCGGCTGCCGGCGGGGTGAGGCGGGAGAGCTTTTCAAGTTCCTTGTCCACGGTCATACCTCTTCCTTGCCGAGCATGGCCTTCAACCTTTTGCGCGCCTCATGCACCTGCCAGGACACGGTCGTTTCCGAACAGCCCATGATATCGGCGGCAGCGGAATGGCTAAGGCCTTCGCCATAGACGAGCAGCACGGCGTCGCATTGCCTTTCCGGCAAGGCGCGCACGGCTGCCCATAATTCACTCGATAACTCGTCGTCGTTTGCGGCCGGCGCATCCTGCCGCGGTTCGGCGGCGAATGCGCGAAATGTCTGCTCTTCTCGCGCAAGCTTCCGTCTATGGTCGCGGGCCGCGTTGAGCGTCAGCGTATAGAGCCATGTCCTGAAGCGGCTGGCGCCACGAAAGCCGCGAATGGCTGCGCCGAGTTTGACGCAAACCTCCTGGGCAATATCGTCCGCGTCGGTGGAACTGCCCGACCACCGCCATGCCGCCGCATGGACGAAATCATAGTGGCGCGAAACCAGTTGCCCGAAGGCCTCCCGGTCGCCGCCCTGTGCTCGTTCTATGAGCTCCGCATCCAATGCGCACCTACCCCCAAGCTATCCAGCAAGATGCTATTTCGGAATTGAGACGTTTCTCCGAAGGCTTTCCTTGGGTCGATGACGAAAAAATATCGGATTTTTGAAAAAAAGCCGAAATCTGGAAATGCGGGTTCAAAATAATCGAGTGTCGCGACATTTATGGGTCGCGACCAGACAGATTGCCTCCGTCACCTTGACGCATGATGAGCGCAGAGTCGGCCAGGGACATGGGTCTGCATGTCCCAAATCGAAAGGACCTTCAATGTCCGCTCCATCGCCTGCGCCCACCGAAAAGGGCATCCTGCAGTTTCTTGAGATCTGCGATAGCTTCTATCCCGCGGACGCCGTTGACGCGTCGGCCGAGCAGCAGCGGCATTGGTACGACGCTCTTTGCGCCCGCTTCGACCGACCGTTGCCCCCGGAGATGATCTTTGCGGACGGCATGCTTCAGCGCATACCGATTCGGCGCTACCGCCCACGGAAGATCGTCACGCGGACCATCCTGCTCTATCTGCATGGCGGCGGCTTCGTTGTCGGGTCGCTCGAGAGCCACCATGCCATCTGCGCCGAGATTGCCGATTTTGCCGGCGCGGAACTCGTTTCCGTCGATTACCGGCTGGCCCCGGAATATCGCTGGCCGGCACAGACGGATGACGGCTTTACCGTGTTGAAGCATCTGCTTTCCGCCAACAGCAAGGTCGTGCTGATCGGCGACAGCGCCGGCGGCAATCTTGCGGCGGGCCTTGCATTGCGTGCACGCGACGAGGGCCTGTCCGGCCTCATTGGCCAGGTCCTGATCTACCCCGCGCTCGGCGGGGACCTTACGGCAGGCTCTTACGTCGAGATGGCCGAGGCCCCAGGGCTGACGACGGCGGATGTCGCCTATTATCGCGACATCCTGCAGGCGACGGCAGGCAGTGAGATCGCTGAGCCGCTGCAGGCAGCCTCGCTGGCCGGGCTGCCGCCGGCCTTCATCACGGTCGCGCATTTCGATCCTCTCCGCGACGACGGCCGGCACTATGCCGCCCGGCTTACCGCGGAGGGCGTCGAAGTCTGGTTTCGGGAGGAGCCGCAAATGGTGCATGCTTGGCTGCGCGCCCGCCACATCAGCGATGGCGCACGCGATGGTTTCCATGCCGTCTGCGAGGCCGTCCGGCATTTCGCGGCGCCCTGACGATCACATCAGGTCGCGTCGGATCCGCTTTTCCGCAAAGACCTTTTCGAAGATCTGCACGTCGTCCTCGAAAGCGGTGACGACGGCGCTGATGATCCAATCGGTCGCAGTGCAGGCAATCCGCGCCGTTGAGACTGTGCGGACGAACCAGCCGGGGCGGCGCATGTCGCAGGTCCAGGTCGATGTTCCTGTCATCGACAGCGGATCATCCGGTGAAATCGACCAGACTTCCTCGCGCAATTGCCGGGTTGACAGGCCCGTCTGCGGATGTTCGTGGAGCCCGGTATCCTCGTGGATGCGATAATCCGTCCGGTTGGCAGACAGGTCGCGGACGACCTGCCGTTTCGTCGCAGCCGCCGCATGTTCAATATATTTTGGCAGAGGATCGGGATTGGCCGGTTCCTCGATTTCAATCCTGCGATGGTCGCCGAGCACCGGCAGCCCCAGGCCGAGCGATGCCATATCGATCTCTACCCCTTCATCCTCAGGCGGCGGAAGGATCATCGGCCAATAGGCCGTCGAAAGCGAAAGACGGATGCGATGCCCCTTGCGGAAGCGATAACCGCAGGCGTCGAGCGCGAGCCGGATCGACACTGTCTCGCCTGGAATCAGCGGCTTGGGATCGGCATTGCCGTCACGGTGGGTAAGATTGACAACGCCGAAGGCGACACGCGTTGCCGTGCCATCCGGATGGACGTCGACGAGCCGGGCGCAGAGATTCCCACCCGCCGCGCCGGGACGTAGCGCAAGCGTCAGCACCGGCCGGCCGAGATAGTCGCAATCGCCGGCAAGCGGCATCGTATCGAAAACCAATGAGCCGGCATCGTCCGAGCGCTGATCGATCGCCATTTCGGCATCCGGCTTCAGCGTGAAATATTCACCCGATGCCGTCCCGATGTCGAGCCGAGAGCTCACATAGACGGGATGCTCGGGCGCATGCGGGATCGGCATGCCCTCCGTCAACCTGCCGAATTGCTCGACATAGAAGCATTGCATGTGCGGCGGCGTCCAGACATCCTTGGCGATCCAGAAACCCCGATCACTATCGCGGCGGGGCGCAGGGCGGATGGCATCGAGAATATAGGCGCGGGCCTGCGGCAAGCGGTCGATGCCATTGTCCTCGCCACGCAGCCACTTGTTCCACCAGGCGATCGCTTCGCCATGGAAATCCGTGCGGGGTTTCGGCCAGGCGAAGTGCGGGTATTTATGCACCCAAGGGCCGATCAACGCCTTGGCTTTATCGCCCAAGCCCTCGACCGCCATCAGCGGCGTATTGCGGTAGCCATCCGCCCAGCCGGCGATCACCAGCGTCGGGATCTCGACGCTTGAAAAATCCTCTGCGATCGAGCCGTGACGCCAGAAATCGTCGCGCCGTTGGTGGGCCAGCCACTCCTCCATGAAGAAGGGTTCGCCTGCCAGGCGCTCCAACCACATTTCCTTCCAGCGCTCGCCGACCAGCGCCGGATCGGGCGGGCGCGACTGGTAGCCGAGCATCGTCGCCGCCCAGGAGAGCTGGGCGGAGAGATGGCAGCCGTTCTTGTAGTGGATATCGTCATTGTAGCGGTCGACGGTCGAGGCGAGCGAGATGACGGCTTTCAGCGCCGGCGGGCGCAGAGCTGCGACCTGCAGGCTGTTGAACCCGCCCCAGGAGATGCCCATCATGCCGACCGAGCCGTTCGACCATGGCTGGGCGGCAATCCACGCGATCAGCTCGCAGGCATCGGCGAGCTCACGCTCGGTATATTCGCCATCGATGACGCCATCGGATTCTCCCGATCCCCGGATATCGACGCGCACGCCGGCAATGCCTGCGGCCGCAAACACTGGATAGGTCGACTCGTCCCTGAGGCAGGTTCCATCGCGTTTGCGATAGGGCAGGAATTCGAAGACGGCGGGAACGGGATCCTGCTCCGCGCCGTCGGGCATCCAGATGCGCGCGGCAAGCCGTGTTCCATCCTTCAGCGTGATCCATTCATTTTCGATCGTGGCAAAGCCGCGCGAGCCCATGTTCATTCCTTTCAGTGATCGGCCCATTCAATGGCCGGCGCTCTCCATGCGTCGCGTCGCAAGCACACGTTCCAGCCAGCCGATTTCCATTTCCGGCACGGATTTCAAAAGCAGATCGGTGTAGTCGTCGAAGGGCGGTGAAAGCGCTGTCGATTTCGGGCCGAAGCGCACCAGCCTGCCGCGATGCATCACCGCCACGCTGTCGGCGATTGCCCGGACGATCGCGATGTCGTGGGTGATGAAGACATAGGACAGCTGCTCTTCTTCCTGTAGGCGGAGCAGCAGCTTGAGGATACCCTCCGCCACCAGCGGGTCGAGCGCCGAAGTCGGCTCATCGCAGAGGATGAGTTCGGGCTTGGCGGCAAGGGCTCTGGCGATCGCCACGCGCTGCTTCTGTCCACCGGACAGTTCGGCCGGATAGCGATCGATGAAGCCGTTGCTCATCTCGATCTGGTCGAGCAATTCCTTCACCCGGGCGGTTTTCTCAGCACCTCTCAGACCATAATAGAAGGTCAGCGGGCGGCCGATGATGTCACGGACCGTCTGCCGCGGGTTCATCGCCGTATCAGCCATCTGGTAGATCAGCTGAATGCGCCTGAGGTCGTCGTTCGGCCGGCTCTTGAGGTGGGGCATCAGCGGTTTGCCGCCAAAGACGATGCGGCCGCCGCTTGGCGGCAACAGGCCGGTAATGACGCGCGCCAAGGATGATTTGCCCGAACCGGATTCGCCGACGATGGCGAGCGTCTGCCCCTTCGGCACGTGCAGCGAGACATCATGCAGCACCTTGAAGCCGTTGGAATATTCGGCGCTGACATTTTCCACCTTGAGAAGTGCGGCAGACTGGTCGGCGGCCTCCTCGCGATAGGCCTGCCTGACATTGACGAGCGCGCGCGTATACTCTTCCCGCGGCGCCTCGATGATCTGCTGGACGCTGCCATATTCCACCTGCCTGCCGTGGCGCAGCACCATGATGTCGTCGGATATCTGGGCAACGACGGCAAGGTCGTGGGTGATGTAGAGGGCGGCCGTGTGCGTTTCCTCGATGGCATGTTTGATTGCCGCCAGCACGTCGATCTGCGTGGTGACGTCAAGGGCTGTGGTCGGCTCGTCGAAAACGATGAGTTCGGGGTTGGAACAGAGCGCCATCGCCGTCATCGCCCGCTGCAATTGGCCGCCGGAGACCTGATGGGCGAAGCGCTCACCGAAGGTTTCAGGATTGGGAAGGCCCAAGACCCGGAACAGATAAAGCGCCCGTTTGCGCGCCTCCTCCCTGATCATCAACCCATGTTTGAGCGACGCTTCGATCACCTGATCGCCAAGCCGGTGCGCCGGATTGAAGGCGGCGGCGGCCGATTGCGCGACGTAGCAGACCCGGGCGCCACGAATTTTTCGGATGCCGTTCTTGCCGAGTGGCAGGATATCGGCGCCGTCGAGCCGTACCTCGCCGCCGGTGATTTCGGCGCCACCCCGGCCATAGGCCAGCGCCGCAAGGCCGATCGTCGACTTGCCGGCGCCCGATTCACCGATCAGGCCCAGAACCTTGCCCTTCTGCAGGTCGAAGGAAACGCCGTCGACGATCGTCACCCGCTTGGGCGGTTCGCCGGGGGGATAGCTGGTTGCTTCGATCTTCAGATTGCGAACGGAAAGAAGCTCAGGCATCGCCGCGCCCTCCCTTGAGGCTGGATGTACGTTTCAGGAGCCAGTCGACCACGAGGTTGACGCAGACGGCAAGCACGGCGATCGCCGTGCCCGGCACCAGCGCGGCGGAGATGCCGAAGATGATGCCGTCCTTGTTGTCCTTGACCATGCCGCCCCAATCGGCCGCCGGCGGCTGAATGCCGAGGCCGAGGAAGGAAAGCGTCGAGAGGAACAGGATCGAGAAGGCGAAGCGCAGCCCGAACTCGGCAAGCAGAGGCGACAGCGTGTTCGGCAGGATTTCGCGGAAGATGATCCAGAGCCTGCCTTCGCCGCGTAGCTTGGCCGCCTCGACGAATTCCATCACCGCGACATCGAGCGCCACGGCGCGGCCGAGGCGATAAACGCGGGTGGAATCGAGGATCGCCATCACCAGGATCAGGACGATGATGTTCTGCGGCAGGACCGCAAGAACCACCAGCGCAAAGATCAGCGTCGGGATCGACATCATCAGATCGTTGAAGCGCGAGAACACCGTGTCGATGATGCCGCGCGAAACCGCGGCGGTGAAGCTCAGGATGATACCGAGCGAGAAGGAGATGATGGTGGCCGCGGATGAGACCAGCAGTGTCGTGCGCGCGCCGTAGATCAGCCGCGAGAAGATGTCGCGGCCGAGGTTGTCGAGGCCGAAGATATAGTGATCATCCGGCAGTTGCCAGACGTCGCCGACGACCTGCGTCTCGCCATAGGGGGCGAGCCAAGGTGCAAAGAGCGCAAAGATGAAGGCGATGGCGATGCCGGTGATGCCGATCCAGGCGGTGATGGGGATGTCTCTCAATCTCATCGCGGATGCCTCAGCCGGGGATTGGCGACGATCGCGAGGATATCGGCCGTCATATTGAGGAAGATGTAGACCGCCGCGAAGATCAGGCCGCAGGCTTGCACGACCGGCATGTCGCGCACGGTGACCGCATCGACCATATATTGCCCCATGCCGGGATAGACGAAGACCACTTCGACAACGACGACGCCGACGACGAGATAGGCGAGGTTCAGCGCGACGACGTTGATGATCGGCGCCAGCGCATTGGGCGCCGCGTGCTTGACGATCGAGCGGAAGGCGCTGAGGCCTTTCAGCTCGGCGGTCTCCATATAGGCGGAAGACATCACCGAGAGGATGGCGGCCCGCGTCATCCGCATCATGTGGGCGAGCACGACGAGCACCAGGGTGGCCGTCGGTAAGGCGATCGCCTTCAACCGCTCGACGAAGCCCATGCTGTCATAGACCGTCGCCGGAAAGGTGGCGATGCCGAGGTTCACCGCGAAGAAGAGGATGAGCAGATAGCCGATGAAGAATTCCGGCAGCGAGATCGCCGCAAGCGAGATCACATTGATGATCTTGTCCGGCAGCCGGTTGCGGAAATGCACCGAGAACATGCCGAGGCCGACGGCGAGCGGCACTGATATCACCGCGGCGAAACCCGCCAGGAAGAGCGAATTGCCAAGGCGCTTGCCGATCTGCTCGCTCACCGAATTTTTGCTGGCCCAGGATGTGCCGAAGTTCCCTTGAACGGCGTTGCCGAGCCATTCGACGTAGCGCGTCGTGACCGGACGGTTCAGCCCGAGATCCTGACGAATATTGGCGACAGCCTGCGGTGTGGCCGACTGGCCGAGATAGGTGGTGGCAAAATCGCCGGGCAGGGCTTCGAGCCCGCCGAAAATCAGGATGGAAACGGCGAAAAGCAGCACGATGCTGAGCACGAAGCGCTCGAGGATGAGGGCGAGCAGCGGAAAACGCTGCCGGAACCTCAAGCCCGGCAAGATATTGCTCGGGACTGGATTGGTCATGGCGAAGGCCTCTCGTAAAACGTCAGGAGGGACCGCAGGTTTCATCCCGCGGTCCCGGCTTCGTCGGAGATCAAAGGGCGTTGCGCCCCTCAGGCGTCCAGCCAGACGCGGGTTGCGACATAACCGTTCGACATGTCGTTGCCGATGTCGTGGACATAACCCTTCACCTGCTTGGTGGAGGCGTTCACGAAGTCGTTGAACATCGGCAGAATCACCCCGCCTTCGTCGCGCACCATCATCGCCATGGCGCGGTACATGTCCTTGCGCTTGGCTTCATCCAGTTCGGAGCGGGCCTGTAGCAGCAGTTTGTCGAAGTCGGGACGCTTGAACTTGGTGTCGTTCCAATCCGCCGTCGAGAGATAGGCGGTGGAATACATCTGGTCCTGCGTCGGCCGGCCACCCCAGTAGGAGGTCGAGAAGGGCTGGACGTTCCAGACGTTGGTCCAGTAGCCGTCGCCCGGTTCGCGCTTCACCTCGATCTCGATCCCGGCCTTCTTGCAACTTTCCTGATAGAGGACGGCCGCATCGACGCCGCCGGGGAAAGCGACTTCCGAGGTGCGCAAGAGGACCGAGCCGCTATGGCCCGATTTCTTGTAGTGGAAGGCGGCCTTGTCGGGATCGTAAACGCGCTGCTCGATGCCCTCGGGGAATAGCGCATAGGTGCTGTTGATCGGAAAGTCGTTGCCGACCTTGCCGTAACCGCCGAGGATCTTCTGCACCATGGTTTCGCGGTCCATGGCGTATTTGAGGGCCAAGCGCAGGTCGTTATTGTCGAACGGCGCCTTGTCGCAGTGCATGATGAAGACGTAATGGCCGCGGCCGGCGGTCGAGAGGATCTCGACGTTGGGGGCGCGTTTCAAGAGGTTGACCGTCTTCGGGTCGACGCGGTTGATATAGTGCACCTGGCCGGACGACAGGGCCGCGATGCGGGCGGTCGCGTCATTCATGCCGATCACTTCGATCGAATCGACATAACCCCGGTCGCTGCGCCAGTCGTCCTTGTTCTTTTCGAAGGTGGCGCGAACGCCGGCCTCGAAGCTCGTCAGCTTATAGGGACCGGTGCCGATCGAGGCGAGCGGATCGTCGACGCCGCCGTTCGGCTGGATGACCAGATGGTAATCGGACAGCAGCAACGGCATGTCGGCATTGCCTTCGCTCAGCGTCAGCACGAGATTGCCGCCGTCAGCCTTGACCTCCTTGATCGACCCGAGAACACCGAGCGCGCCGGATTCCGACTTTTTATCGGTGTGGCGCTTCAGCGTCGCAACGACGTCGTCGATCGTGAGTTCCTTGCCATCGTGGAACTTGACACCCTTGCGGATCTTGAAGGTCCAGGTCACCGCGTCCTTCGACGGCTCCCAGGATTCGGCGAGCGCCGGTACGGCGGCACCGGTCAGCGGGTCGGATTCGACCAGCATGTCACCCCAGCAGCGGCCGACGCAGAACATGAACTGCGACAGGAATTTCGCCGGATCCTTGGAATCGGTGGCCGCCCCCCCTTCGAGGCCGAGCTTCAGGTGGCCGCCGCGTTTCGGTTCGGCGGCTTCGGCACTCTCGGTGAAGAGCTTGTCGGCGACGGCAAGTGTGATGCCTGCCGCCATGGCGCGTCCCATGAATTCGCGGCGGCTGAGCCCGCCTGCGGTGACGCGGCTTGCGAGAACTTTGGTATAGTCGTTCATTCCCCAGTTCCTTCTTTATTGTGCGTTGACAGAACTTCCGGGCAGATCCGCAGGCGGTTTCCTCTCCGCCTTCGGTGCCCGCATCATGCGGGAAAACATTGCGGTTGCCGCCGCCTCGTTATTGTCCTTTCCAGATAGGGTTTCGCTTCTCGGCGAAGGCCCGCGCGCCTTCCAATTGGTCTTGGCTCGAATAGAGCCTGTCGACCGTTGCAAACTGCCGCTTGGTGACCTTGTTCATGGCAGTCTGGAACGTCGAACCCTCCGCATCGCGCACGATTTCCTTGATGGCCGCATAGACGAGCGGCGGCCCGCTCGCGAGCAGGCGGGCAAGCTCCCAGGCTCTCTCCATCAGCCGCTCGGCCGGCAAGACCTCGTTGACGAAACCCCAGCGATGCGCCTCGTGAACGTCGAGCCAGCGTCCGGTCAAAAGCATGTCCATGGCGATATGGTAGGGAATGCGTTTCGGCAGCTTGATCGAGGCCGCATCGGCAACCGTACCGGAGCGGATTTCCGGCAGCGCGAAGGTCGCATGTTCGGCGGCGATGATCAGGTCGGCTGAGAGCGCGATCTCCAGTCCGCCGCCGCAACAGATGCCGTTGACCGCACAGATGACGGGCTTGTTGAGATCGCGCAGCTCCTGCAGCCCGCCGAAGCCGCCGACGCCATAATCGCCGTCGACCGCATCGCCTGATGCACCCGCCTTGAGGTCCCAGCCGGCGCAAAAGAACTTCTCGCCCGCGCCCGAGACGATGGCGACACGCAATTCAGAATCGTCGCGGAAATCCCGGAAGATCAATCCCAGAGCACGGCTGGTCGCCAGGTCGATGGCGTTCGCCTTCGGCCGGTCGATGACGACTTCGAGGATGCCGCCGTCATGTCGTACGCGAATTTGGTCGCTCAACCTATGCTACCTCCTCCGCCGTATCAGCGCATCGACTGCTGCAACGCCTTGCCCTTCGGGAAGAACCATCAATGGATTAATGTCCAGTTCCTCCAGCCATGCCGCGTTCGTTACGACATAATCTGCCGCTGCTGCGATAGCGACGACCGCGGCGTCGAGATCGCCTTTTGGCCGCCCGCGATAGCCATAGATCAATTTTGCAAGTTTGAGACGAGAAATCGCCGCGTAAATCTCGGTTTTCGTCGCGGGAAGCGGAAGAATGACCGAATCCTCAAGCAATTCAACGAGGATTCCTCCCGCTCCGAGCGTGAGCGACAATCCGAAGACAGGGTCGCGGACGGCGCCGACAATGAGCTCGGCGACCGGCGGATCGATCATCTTCTCGACGAGATAACCGGCATTTAGCGGCATGGCCGCCGCCGCGTTCGAAACCGTTTCAACATCCTTAAGGTTGAGCGCGACAGCCCCGGCCTCGGTCTTGTGAGCGATGCCGAGAGCCTTCAGGACGACGGGAAAACCGAGCCGTTCGGCCTGTTCGCCGGCATCGATCGGCATATCGCCAGCCGCTTCCAGCAGGGCTTGCTGCAGCTCGGCGCCGTCGCCGAGTTCGCCGGTCGCCTCGCTGAAGCCGGAGGCATAACAGACCGCGCCGCCGGCACCGGCCGCAGAAAGGCTGCGCACGATCTCGACGGTCAGCGTCCTGTTGACGCCGACGAAGGCGGCGTCCGGCGCCGACGGCAGATCGGAGACCGAGCGATAGCAGGCCCGTCCAAGCACCTCGTCGAGTTTGGGATGGACGGGCCAGATCTTGCCTGAAAAGCCCATGCGGTCGCACTGCTCGATCACCCTGCGCGCCTCACGGCCGCCGAAGACGGCGATCGTTTGCGGTCTAAGCAGGCGGTCGAGAGGGCTCGCTGTCATCGGCTCATGCTCCCAGAGGCCGAAGCAGGTCGCGGCTGATGATATGCCGCTGGATTTCCGATGTGCCGTCCCAGATGCGCTCGACGCGGGCATCGCGCCAGAAGCGGGCAAGCGGCAGATCGTCCATCAGCCCCATGCCGCCGAAGATCTGGATCGCCTCATCCGTCACCCTCGCCAGCATTTCGGAGGCGTAGAGCTTGGCCGAAGCGATCTGCCGGTCGGCCGACAGGCCGGCATCGAGCCGCCAGGCGGCTGAAAGCGTCAGCCATTCGGCCGCGTCGATCTCGGTGATCATATCGGCGAGCTTGAACGACACGCCCTGATTGGCGCCGATCGGCCTGCCGAACTGTTTGCGCTCGGCGGCATAGGGCAGGGCCATCTCGAAGACACGCCGCGCCCGGCCGACGCAGGTGGCGGCAACCGTCAGCCGCGTGCCGTAAAGCCATTGATTGGCAATATCGAAGCCGCGATGCACCTCGCCCAACACTTGGGCTTCGGGGATGCGGCAATCTGCGAAGTTGAGCGTCGAGTTGTGGTAGCCGCGATGCGAAACGGAATCGTAGCCCTTCAGGATTTCAAACCCCGGCGTGCCGCGGTCCACCAGGAAAGCGGTGATCTTCTTCTTGATGCCCTTCGGCGTTTCCTCTTCGCCCGTCGCGGCAAAGACGATCACGAAATCGGCGACGTCGGCATGGGAGATGAAATGTTTCGTGCCGTTCAAGACGAAATCGCCGCCGTCGCGGCGGGCAGCACACTTCATGCCGCGCATATCAGAGCCGGCGTCCGGCTCGGTGATGGCAAGCGCGTCGATCTTCTCGCCACGCACCGCGGGCAGCAGGTAACGCTCGCGCTGCTCGCCCTCGCAGGCCATCAGAATGCCCGAGGGCCGACCGAAAAAAACCGTCAGCCCGAGCGAGCCGCGCCCGAGCTCGCGCTCGACCAGCGTGAAGGTGACATGGTCGATGCCGGCGCCGCCGACCTCCTCGGGGAAATTGCAGGCGTAGAAGCCGAGATCGACGCATTTGCGCTGGATATCGCGGCCGAGTTCCGGCGGGACGATGCCGGTCCGCTCGACCTCGTTCTCATGCGGATAGATTTCGGTTTCAACGAAGGTGCGGACCGTCTCGACGATCATTTCCTGTTCTTGGCTGAGACCGAAATCCATGTTGATCCTCTAGCGCTTCTGGCCGATGTGGCGGCCGACGCCTTCAGGCAGCGCCAACGCCGCATGGGCGTTCGCGATCGCCTTCGCCTTGTCGAGCAGGGCGGCCGGCGCTGGCACAGCCTTGCCGGCCTTGCTGTCGACGTGCAGCAGCATGTGCTCGGCGGTTGCCAGAGCTTCGTCCGTCGCCGTGTCGTAGAGAGTATGGAAGAGATGCAGCCGCTTTTCGTCGACGGACAGAATCCGGCAGGTCGCATGGATTGCCTGGCCGAGCTTCGCCTCGCCGAGATGACGGATGTGGGTTTCCACCGTGTAATAGCTCTGCCCCGCCTCGACATAAGCGAGATCGACGCCGATGAGGCGCAGCAATGCGTCGGAGGTGTCGCCGAAAACCTGGAGGTAGCGGTGCTCGGTCATATGGCCGTTATAGTCGACCCAGGCGGGGCTGACTTTTGCCTCGATGAGCCGCAGCGGTTTCGATGGGTCGAAAGACGCGGTCGCACCGCCGCCTTCTGCCCAGAGCGATTGCTCGAAATCCTTCAGCAGCTTGCCGGCGCCCCAGCCCTTGCCGCCATCGCCGCCTTTCAGCGCCTGCAGGATGCCGACGAGGTTTTCGTCGCGGATGCGTTCGAGTTCGCGGATCGAGAGACCGGCCGCCTGTTCGTCGGATTGCCGGCCGATCTTTTCGATCAGTGCATCGTCGAGATCGACGACATCGGTGAGCTTGGTCCAGGGCCAGGCAAGGCAGGGACCGAACTGGGCGAGGAAGTGGCGCATCCCGGCCTCGCCGCCGGCGATGCGGTAGGTCTGGAACAGACCCATCTGCGCCCAGCGTAGGCCGAAGGAATAGCGGATGACGTCGTCGAGCGTCTCGACGGTGCAGATATCGTCGTGGATGAGCCACAAGGCCTCGCGCCAGAGTGCTTCGAGCAGCCGGTCGCCGACGAAGGCCTCGATCTCCTTGGCGATATGAACGCCCTTCATGCCGATCGGGACCAGTTTTTCCATCGCCGCATGGATGGTCGCCGCCGAGGTCTTCTCTCCGCCGACGATTTCGACGAGCGGCAGCAGATAGACGGGATTATAAGGGTGAGCGACGAACAGGCGTTCGGGATGCTTCATGTCGCGCTGCAGATCGGTTGGCAGCAGCCCTGACGTGGAAGAGCCGATCAGCGCATCCGGACGCGCTACGGCATCGATCTCGGTCAGCACGCGGCGCTTGAGATCGAGCCTTTCCGGCACACTTTCCTGGATCCAGTCCGCATCTGTGACGGCTTCCTCTAGCGTCTTGGTGAAGCTAAGCCTGCCGCGCGGCGGCAGCGGTGCGCCGGTTAGCATGGCATAGGCTCTTTCGGCATTGGCGATCACCTCGCCGACGATGCGGCCCGCTTCCGGATGCGGGTCGAACACATCAACGTCGATGCCGGCCAGCAGGAAACGGGCGATCCACCCGCCGCCGATGACGCCGCCGCCGATACAAGCCGCCTTGCTGATCCTTGTCATGCCGTCCTCAGCGCTTCGTCAGTTTGAGTTTCTTGCGCACGTCTTCCGGGCCGATGATCCGCGCCCCCATGCCTTCGACCACCTGCACGGCCTTTTCGACGAGCTGCGCATTGGTGGCGAGCTGGCCCTTGCCGACGAAGAGGTTGTCTTCCAGGCCGACGCGCACATTGCCGCCGGCAAGAACCGCTGCCGCCGGGTAGGCCATGGCGTTGCGGCCAATCGAGAAGGCCGAGAAGGTCCAGCTATCGGGCACGTTGTTGACCATCGCCATGAAGGTATTGAGATCGTCGGGCGCGCCCCACGGAATGCCCATGCAGAGCTGGATCAGCACCGGGTCTTCGATGAGGCCTTCCTCGGCAAGCTGTTTGGCGAACCAGAGATGGCCGGTGTCGAAAGCTTCGATCTCCGGCCGCACGCCGAGATCCGTCATCTTCTTCGCCATCGCCCGCAGCATGGCAGGCGTGTTGGTCATGACATAGTCGCCAAGGTTGAAATTCATGGTGCCGCAGTCGAGCGTGCAGATCTCCGGCAGGCATTCGGCGACATGGCTGACGCGCTCGGTGGCCCCTGCCATATCCGTGCCCTTCGGATTGAGGGGAAGGGGGCTTTCGACATCCCCGAAAATCATATCCCCGCCCATGCCGGCGGTGAGATTGAGGACGACGTCGATATCCGCCGAGCGGATGCGGTCGGTGACTTCCCTATAGAGATCGTTGCGGCGGCTGGCGGCCCCCGTTTCAGGATCGCGGACATGGCAGTGAACAACAGCCGCCCCAGCCTTGGCGGCGTCGATCGCGGAGGCGGCGATCTGCTTGGGAGTAATGGGAACATGGCTGGATCTGGAAATCGTATCGCCGGCGCCGGTGACGGCGCAGGTGATGAAAACATCGCGGTTCATCGCAAGAGGCATGTTTTTTTCTCCCCGTCTTACCAACCATTACGCGACAGGATCGGCGGAGATGCTTTGCATTCTCGGAACTCAACGATACATTATCGGAACAACAGGGAGGTGGCCTTGCTGCAGCGATCGACTGAACGGCTTGATATCGACCTTCTCGTCCTGCCGGATGCGAACCTGATCCTGATCGCGTCTGTCATCGAGCCGCTGCGCGGCGCCAACCGCATCGCCGGCAGTGAACTCTATCGCTGGCGGCTGCTGACGCCGGATGGAGCGCCGGTCCCGACCACCAGCGATATCGCCATCCCGGCCCAGGGGATATTCCAGGCGACGCGGGACGAGGCGCCGCTGTTCGTGCTTGCGAGTTATAATTGGCGCCGCAGCGCGACGCCGGCGCTGAAGATGCAGCTGTCGCAGGCCGCCCGCTACCGTACGACAATCGCCGGCATCGAGTCCGGTACCTGGCTGCTGGCCGAGGCAAGCCTGCTCGACGGCCTGTCGGCAACCGTTCACTGGGAAGACTATGAGGATTTTGCGCTGGCCTATCCTGAGGTGCGGGCCGTCAAGGATCGTTTCGTCATCGACGGCAAGCGGCTGACGACATCGGGATCGCTTCCGACCGTCGATCTGATGCTGGAGGTGATCAGGCAACGGCAAGGCTATTCGCTGGCGCTCGAAGTCAGCCGGCTGTTCCGCTACGAGCATCCGTCTTTCCATGCGGACGAGCCGCTTGCCGCGGCCTCGGCGGGACTGCGCATGCAGGATTCCCGCGTGACGCAGGCGGTGCGGCTGATGGAGGAGCATATCGAGCAACCATTGGTGCTCGCGCGGCTTGCCCGCAGGGTGGGCATCAGCGCCCGGCATCTGCAGGATCTTTTCCAGCAGAGCATCGGCGCACCGCCGCATGTGCATTATTTGGCGCTACGCCTGAACGCAGCGCGCCGCAAGGTGATCGAGACGACAGCCTCCTTCGCCGACATCGCCGCAGCGACCGGCTTCAATTCGGCTTCGGCCTTTGCGAGAAGCTACCGGGCGAGTTTCTCCGAGAGCCCCTCCGAGACGAGGCGCCGACTGCGCCGCCGCATCACACCATCGCCGGCGCCGCCATAGGCTGGAAGGCTTCGCGCACCATTTCGGCAAGCTCCCGTACGGCTTCGCTGGAACGGAAAGTGCTCCGGCGAAGCACGACCTTCGAGGAATCGACCGGCGGAAAACCGTCTTCGGCGGTCAGCTCCCGGCAGCCGAGCGGGATGCTGCTGCGGGAAAGCGTCGTGACGGCAAGGCCCGCGGTCACGGCATTCTTCAGCCCCGAGCCGGTATCGGCGATGAAGGCGATCCGGTAGTTGCGGCCGATCTGCTCCAGCGACCGGAGCGCAAAATCGCGTGACCACGTGGAGTTGCGATAGGTCGCAACGGGCAGCGGATCGATGTCGTGCAGCCGGTGAACCATCGATGTGACCCAGACTGTCGGATCGACGCAGAGGACTTCGCCTTTGTTCTGGTCGCTCCAGTCGAAAACGACGGCGAGATCGAGTTCGTCCCGTTCCAGGGCGGCAAGGTTGCGGACCGTGTAGTCGCAGGACACCGTGACCTCGACCGCAGGATGGCGCACGGCAAAAGCCGCAAGGGCGGCCGGCAGCACCGTCTGGCTGTATTCCTCGGGAATTCCGATGCGCACCGGCCCGTCGAGAGGCTTGCTGCGGATCGTCGCGGCGGCCTCGTTCAGGAGATCGATCACCCTGCGGGCATAAGGCACCAGTTGCATGCCCTGGCGAGTGAGCAGCACGCCGCGGGCGCCGCGTTCGAAAAGACTTTCGCCGATCGCCTCCTCGAGCCTCTTGACCTGGGTGCTGACGGCCGATTGCGTCCGCCCGATGCGCTGGGCAGCAACGGAGAAGTTCGACGTCTCGGCGACGACCAGGAAGGTTCTCAACAGGTCGCTTTCGATCGGCTGGTGCATTGCTAGCCATAGAAAAAATCGATGATTGCCATCTCTACTATTCGTTTGTCGAATGTCAATTCTCGGCGCAGAACAGGATCGCGTTCGACTTCCTTCTTTGAGACCATCTGCGTGACCATTGAAAATCCGACCACACGCCTCGCAGGCAGCGAGCACGAGAAGGGTGTGCTTCTCATCGTTGCCGCGACGCTCGCCTGGAGTGCGAGCGGCGTTTACGCGCGGCTCCTGACCACCGACGTATGGACGGCGATCGCCTGGCGGTCGTTGTTCGGCGGCCTGTTTCTGCTGATCCCCTGCCTTTTCCTCGAAGGGGGCATCTCGCGGCGGCAATGGCGTTCCGTTTTCCATCCCTCGGGACTTGCGATGATCGCGTGCCAGACCTTCAGTCAGGGCTGCTTCATCGGGGCGCTCTATATGACCACCGTCGCCAATGTGACGATGATCTATGCTACGACGCCGTTCATCGCAGCCTTGTTCGGCTGGCTCATCCTCAAGGAGAGGGTCGCCAGGCGGACGCTGATTGCCGGCGGCGTCTCGCTCTTCGGCGTTGCGGTCATCGTCGCCTCGTCGATCGGCGGGGGCACCGGCTGGGGCGACCTGCTGGCGCTCGGCATGACCGCGTCGTTTGCGCTTGTTATCATCATTCCGCGTATCAATCCCGGCGTGCCGAGCCTGCCGCCGACTGTCGTCAGCGCTTTTCTGACCCTCGTCATCTTCGCGCCGTTCGGTTCGGTCGGCTCACTCGACCTGCACAACTGGATCGTCCTTGCCGCCTTCGGCGCGACTAACTTCTCCCTCGCGCTGGTGCTATTCCTTGCCGGCGCGAAGCGGATGCCGCCGGCCGAGGCAGCGCTGATCGGCACGATGGAAATCGTGCTGACGCCCTTCTGGGTCTGGCTGCTGTTTTCGGAGCAGCCGCCAGTCGCCACCTATTTCGGCGGGGCGATCATCCTCGGCGCCGTGTTCTGGCACACGGCGATCGACTTCAACCTGGGCCGGTGGTCACGTGACTAGATGTCAGGTGGCCGCAACACGAGACGCCACGCAACGAGGCGTGCCAAAACGATAGGTTGACCATTCACAACCAGCAGACAGCGCGTAGCGCTACTGGCCGCTAGCCAAAGAACGCACGGAGCTGAGCGAAAAAACCGCCTGGACTGCGATCTGCCATCTTTCGCACGCGACGAGCGACTGTCGCCGCGCTGACGCGTTCACCAAAATGGCAGAAGCAGACAACATCGTGCAACTGCTCGTCGCTGAGTTCGAAGAACCGTCTGGCCTCTCCATAGCTGTCATTTTCCATTCCTGCCGCCCGCAGGATGGGATCAGCGAATGCAACAGAGATCGGGGTGTCGTCATCCCGCAAGGCAAACCGATCTGCGATCGGCTGATATTCGGTTTCGTGAAGCGTTCTAAGATACGGTCTGGGGCTGCGTTCGAGACATTCAGCCCAGCGTTCAATGCGTTCGCGCCGCGTTAGTTCAAGGCGCTTACAGGTCGTGCTGACCTTTGCAACTGCTTTCAGTTGCTCCAGTGCATACTGTTCCATTCCGGCCTCCTATCTTCGCAAAAATAGATGGTCCGCTCCCAACAATAGCGTGGCTCAGGTCGAAGCCGATGTCCAATCACGATTGAAAACGTCATCTGCGCGGGCCGAGGAGATGTGATCACAGCGCGACAGCCAATTAGCCAAATCAGGCTCCAGAGCACAAACTGAGGCTCGACAGTGGGCGACATCATGCTCAAACTATTTGATCAGAGGCCTACGATCAAATTTCTGAAGCGATCCGGAAAACCGCCCTATTCGAGGGGCCAACTTATCCGCTGGAGCGGCATGCCGCCGCGGCTTCGCCGACGTCGTCTTTGAATTGCACCCATGTCGTTTTTTTGGGCGCTGTTTTCCGCCGGGCGTGGTTTTCTTGTGGTATTCAAGGCGCCGCCTTGCAAGCTGGCGACATGAACCATTGAAAGGCCGGTCCGGCCGCTCGGCAGCTGTTATAAGAACTGAATCCGCAAGGAGATCGCCGGAGAGAGTTCCGGAAGGATATCGAGATGGATCGAAGGAGGTTCTGGAGCCCGAAACTGGCGCTTACGCAGCAGATCGGCGATGACGAGCGGAACGACAGGCAAGACCTATCGTGTTTACTCTCTCCCTCCATCCAATCTGTCCATTCGTGAAATTCGAATATCGCCCGATGCGGCGATATCCGGCGCGTTGTGAATACCGGGCTGCAGAGGAGGCAGGCCGAAGGAAAGGTTGCCATCGACTGCATCGGTTGCAGCTCGAGGCATCAACAAGTGGGAGGAATCCATGAGCAAGAATAGAGGCGTCGTTTATTTGCGGCCGGGCAAGGTCGAGGTTCGCGATCTCGACGATCCGAAACTGGAAGCGCCCGATGGCCGCCGCATCGAACACGGCGTCATTCTGAAGGTAATATCGACCAACATTTGCGGCTCCGACCAGCACATGGTCCGTGGCCGTACCACGGCAATGCCGGGTCTGGTCCTCGGCCACGAGATCACCGGCGAGATCATCGAGAAAGGCATCGACGTCGAGATGCTCGACATCGGCGATATCGTCTCGGTACCCTTCAATGTCGCCTGCGGCCGTTGCCGCTGCTGCAAGTCCCAGGATACCGGTGTCTGCCTCACCGTAAACCCGTCCCGCGCCGGTGGCGCTTATGGTTATGTCGACATGGGCGGCTGGATCGGCGGACAGGCGCGCTACGTCACCATCCCCTATGCGGATTTCAACCTGCTGAAAATCCCCGATCGGGACAAGGCGATGGCGAAGATCCGCGATCTCACCATGCTCTCCGATATTCTGCCCACCGGTTTCCATGGCGCAGTGCGCGCCGGTGTCGGGGTCGGCTCGACCGTCTACGTCGCTGGCGCCGGCCCTGTCGGCCTTGCGGCTGCGGCTTCGGCACGCATCCTCGGCGCCGCGGTCGTCATGATCGGTGACTTCAACAAGGATCGTCTGGCGCATGCGGCGAGGGTCGGTTTCGAACCGATCGATCTCTCCAAGAGCGACCGTCTTGGCGACATGATCGCCCAGGTCGTCGGCAGCAACGAGGTGGATAGCGCCATCGATGCGGTCGGCTTCGAGGCACGCGGCCATTCGGGCGGCGAACAGCCTGCGATCGTGCTCAACCAGATGATGGAGATTACCCGAGCCGCAGGCTCGATCGGTATTCCCGGCCTCTACGTCACCGAGGATCCGGGCGCCGTCGACAATGCCGCCAAACACGGCAATCTTGCGCTCCGCTTCGGTCTCGGCTGGGCCAAGGCGCAATCTTTCCACACCGGCCAGACGCCGGTGCTCAAATACAATCGTCAGCTCATGCAGGCGATCCTCCACGACCGGCTGCCCATTGCCGATATCGTCAATGCCAAGGTCATCCCGCTCGACGATGCCGCCGCTGGATATGAGAGCTTCGACCATGGAGCCGCGATGAAATATGTCCTCGATCCGCATGGAGACGTCGCGAAAGCCGCATAGCGGCACGATCGAAGATAGCCCTGATGGGATGGTCGGCCGCAAACCGGCCATCCTTCATTTATCAAGCATTTACTGCGAAACTACTGGATGCTGAACGGGAAATATTTTGCGTTGATCATGTCATAGGTCCCGTCCGCCTTGATGCTCTTCAACGCTTCGTTCAAGCGCGTAAGACGTTCCTTGTCATCCAGGCGCAACGCGATGCCGGCACCTTCACCGAAGTATGTGACGTCGACCAGATCCGGTCCTTTGAACTCGCAGCAGGTTCCAGCCTTCGTATTGGCGATCCAGTCGTAGATGGCGAGTTTGTCTTCCAGAATGATATCGACACTGCCGTCCGACAGCCCCTTGTACAATTCAGGCGAAGACCGAAAGACCTTCTTTTTCATCTCCGGATAGAGATGGTTGGCGTAGGATTCCTGCGCTGTCGACGACGTCACCCCGAGAATCTTGCCGCTGAGGGCGGCGGGGCTGACATCGCTGATCGGCGAATCTTTCCGAGCGATGAACACGGACGGGCTGTTGTAGTATTTTTCAGTGAAAGCAACCTTTTGACGCCGCTCGAGGCTCATCGACATGGATGAGATGATCGCGTCGTATTTATCGGCAACGAGATCGGGAATTATGTCGTCCCACTTCTCGATGATGAACTGGCATTCGAACTTGCCGACCTCGCAAAGGGCGTTGGCAACATCGATGTCGAAGCCTTGAAGCTTGTTGTTTGCATCGACGTAATTAAAGGGCGGAAATGCCCCTTCGACGGCAATCCTCATCGGCGTACGATCTTGCGCGGTCGCCTGGATTGGCGCGGCCGCGATCAATAACATACCCAAGCCCCCCGCAATCAGTGCTCCGCGCAACATAGTCTGAAGGGATATGCGCAGCATCGGGAGCTCCTTGGGGCGTATTCGATCTCGCCCATAATGCGCCGTAGCTTTTAATTCTACGTGAACGCTTCTTTGTTAGCGTCGGCGAATACGCCCGTGTCGTGGTGTCCAGGGGTCTAGGCTTGCAAATCGTTGTTCCTTCCAGCTCCAATACGTTTCAGCAATCCTGGATCGCCTCGGGAAGAATTCTCTTTCTGATCGCCGTCAGCGGCCTTGGAGCGATTGGACTTGTCGTGCTTTCGGCGCTGTGGGCAGGAACCGAGAGTGACGCTGCCGCCCTTGATCGCCAACGCCAGCTTGTAAATGCGCGCCTGCGCGAACAGGTCGATCAGGTCGCGCATGTTATCGGTCAGTTCGGCAATGGCTACCTCACACGTGTTTATCCTGCCGCCCGATCAACCGGAGGCTCCTCAAGCCTCGAGGCAGTACTGACGGCGGCGGCCGGAAGTGCGATCAGCCAGACCGCAATGTCCGCCTTCGGCTACGACCAGGCTTTCGTCGTCGACGAGAAGGCTCAACTGCTCATGCTGGCGGACGCCCAGACGGAAAAGCGTTATCGCTGGATGAAGCCTCTCTTTTTGCCTCTCCTTCAGGATGCCCGCCTTGGGGTGAGACAAGGGACGGTTTCCGAACGAACGCCGTCCTCGATGGAAAGCCGCCTTGCGAACGCAACCCGCTCCAACCGTGCCTTGGCCAATCTGATGCGGCTGGAAGGCCGGCCGACGATCGTCGGCGTCGTCGCCATCAACGAGGCCGACCAGGGACAGCAGCAGCCGACGCGGCAATTCCTGATCGTCGTTCGGTTTATCGATGGTGCGGCGCTGGACGAATTGAGCCGGCAACAAGGTCTCAACGGCGCGCGCTTCGCGCGCACCGCCGATGCGGACGAAAACGAGGTTGCGTTTCAGATCGACGCCACGGCAAACGGCGAACCGATCGGCTTCATCGTCTGGCGGCCCGATCTTCCGGGTTCAAGAGTGATCGGCCGCTTGATGCCGGCGCTTTCGATTGCCGCCCTGGTGATCGCCATCCTGTTCTCGGTCCTGCTGGTGCGCCTGCGAAGCAGTCTCGGCGAATTGAAGAAAAGCGAGCTGCATGCACGGCAGCTTGCCCTGCATGATGTGCTGACCGACCTTCCCAATCGCGCCTTGTTCGCCATCCGGTTCGACGAGTGCCTGGCCGAGACAAAAAATTCGGCCGAGCGCTCGGCAGTTGCGCTTCTCGACCTCGACCGCTTCAAAGCCGTGAACGACACGTTCGGCCATGCGGCCGGCGATGAACTCATCAGGATGGCTGCGGAGCGGATCCGCTCCATACTGCGTCCAGGCGACACGCTTGCCCGGCTCGGAGGGGACGAATTTGCCCTGCTTCTCCGGGACATCAAAGACCATGATCAAGTTTTGCCGGCAATCTGCGAAGCGATCGTTGCCGAACTTGGCAAGCCCTTCCCGCTTTTGCGAGGCGAGGCGGTCGCCCGCGTCGGCGGCTCGATCGGCGTAACCGTTGTTCCGGATGCCGGCCGGAATGCCGACGACATCATGCGCTACGCCGACGTCGCGCTTTACGAGGCCAAGATGGGCGGGAGAGGTCAATGGCGCGTCTATTCGCCGTCCATGGACGGCGGCAGGAATGCGCGCGACATTCTCAAAAACGAATTGCGCGAAGTTCTGGCTAAAAGCATGGCCTCATCCGGCGACGGTCCACGCTCAGATCCGGCTGCAAACAGGCCGGATTTCGGATCGCTCGAGGTCTATTACCAAACCGTGCATCGTGCCGAGGGCGGATACTCGGCGTCGGGCGCGGAAGCTCTGGTGCGCTGGCGTCACAGTCAGCGTGGACTGTTGACGCCTGCCAGCTTCATCCCTGTCGCCGAGGAGGGTGGTCTCATCGACGCTCTCGGTTTCTGGGTATTGCGCGAAGCCTGCCGAGCCGCCTGCAAATGGCCTGAAGATACGTTCGTTGCCGTCAATGTATCTCCCGCCCAGTTAAGAAGACCGAATTTTGCCGAGGAAGTCTTCGCCGTGCTTCAGGAGAGCGGGCTGCTGCCATCCCGGCTCGAACTCGAGCTCACCGAATCCTCGCTCATCGAGGATAACTCGGACGTCTATTCGGTGCTGAAGTCGCTGCGCAGTCGGGGTATTCAGATTTCGCTCGACGATTTCGGGACCGGATTTTCATGCCTCAGCCACCTGATGCGCTTCGATATCGACCGCATCAAGATCGATCGTTCCTTCGTCTCGCTGCTCGGCACAAAAGCCAACGGGGCAGCTATCATTGGCGCTATCGTCGCGCTCAGCCGCAACCTCGGGATCTCGACGACGGCGGAAGGGGTTGAAACCGAATATCAACGCGACTTTCTGGCCGCCCTCGGCTGCACCGACCTCCAAGGCTACTTCTTCTCCAAACCAGTTCCTCTTCGTGAACTCGATTGTTTCCGGGAACCTGAAAGCACCACTCGATTACTGACGATCGCTCCGGGCGCCGTTGCCTGAAAGGCTTCTGCTCTTCCGCTGGTTAGAGGAACTTTCGCCCAGCGCGGCGGTTGACGCCTGAAAACCGAATGGAGGATGTGATGGGCGAGGTCGGGGAGTGGCGGCATCTTTGTGTCGACATGCAGCGGATGTTTGCCGAGGACACGCCGTGGCACGTTCCCTGGATGGCACGGGTCTCTCCCCAGATCGAAGAGCTGGCCGGGCGGCACCCTTCCCGAACGATCTTTACCCGTTTCGTGCCACCCGCACATGCCGACGACATGACGGGAAAATGGAGGGATTATTACCAGAAATGGTGGATGATGACGGGCGAACATCTTCCCCGCAGCTTCATCGATCTCGCCTCATCGCTGGCGTCGCTGGTTCCGCCGGCAAGGCACTTCGACAAACGCACCTATTCCCCTTGGATCGACGGGCGTCTTCATCCGATCCTTCAGTCGGAGCGGGTCGATACCCTCGTCATCACCGGCGGTGAAACGGACGTCTGCGTGCTTGCCACGACACTCGGCGCCATCGATCTCGCCTATCGAGTCATCGTGCTGAAGGATGCCGTCTGCAGTGGCGCCGACGATACGCATGACGCCTCACTGGAACTCCTGCACGATCGGTTTTCCGTGCAGCTTGAACTCATGGAGACCGAGGAGTTTTTGAGAGGCGTTGCTTAAAAGCGCGTCGCACCCAGCGTCACGCCGCTTGCCTGATGGAAATCGCCCCAGTGGGTGAGACCGCTTCAATTAGCTCGACGCTGCTGTCGTTGCCATGCAGCGGCGAAGAACGGAATCATGCGATTTCCTCTTCGAGTATCTTCACCGGCCGGTCCCACTGGATCAGCACGACACAGCCGGTATCGCTCCAGACCGAATGCTCGCTGCCGGGTGCATTGACGATATAACTGCCGCTGATGTAATCGCCCGTCTCGTCGGATTGAACACCATCGAGCACCAGGATGGTCTCGAGCCCCTCGTGGAGATGGCGGGGAACGGAGGCGCCGGGCTCATATTTCAACAGCGCCACGCCCGGCTGGTCGCCCTCGAAGGGGCGGATCCAGTGAATGGTGACATTCTCGCGGAAAGGGCCGAATTCCACTTCCTTCCAGCCGCCCGATGTCAGCAGTTCGCGGGTCGTTTCAGGCATTGGCAATGCTTTCCAGAATGTCGTCGACATGGGCGGTCCAGCCGACGATAGCGCCCTGGGCGCGGATCATGGCGATGGCTGCGGCTTTGAATTCGGGGAAATAGCTTTCCGTCGCCTCCTCGGCGAGCAGGCATTCATAGCCGCGGTCGTTTGCTTCGCGCATGGTCGTCTGCACGCAGACTTCGGTGGTGACGCCGGCAAAGACGAGCTGACTGATGCCCTTCTGCTGCAACATGGCGCCAAGCTCGGTAGCGTAGAAGGCGCCCTTGCCGGGTTTTTCGATGATGATTTCCCCCTTCACAGGAGCAAGTTCCGGAAGAATCGCCGTGCCGGGTTCGCCTGAGATCAGGATGCGGCCCATCAGGCCTTCGTCGCCGATCCTGAGCGAAGGATTGCCGCGGTCGCGTTTCGCCGGCGGCAGGTCGGACAGGTCCGGCCGGTGGCACTCCATCGTATGGATCACAGGCAGGCCGGCATTGCGGAAGCCCTGGATCAGGCGTTTGACATCAGGCACGATGCGGGTGATGCGGCTGACATCGTTACCAAGGCTTGCACCGAAGCCGCCGGCTTCGGCGAAATCGCGCTGCATGTCGATGACGATAAGGGCGAGTTCATCGTGCCTCACCGGAAAGGCGAAAGGTTCGGCTTTAATCCCCACCATCAGTGATGCCCCGCCATGTGGGCGCCGATCACGCCGATATCGGCCGAACGCGCCGGTGTCTCGTAAACCAGCCTGCCTTCCGAAATGACCATGATGCGATCGGACATTTCGAGCAGTTCGTCGAGGTCTTCGGAGAGCAGCAGCACGGCAGCACCCAAATTGCGCGCCTTCATGATGCGGGCGCGGATTTCGGCAACGGCCGAGAAATCGAGGCCGAAACACGGGTTGGAGACGATGAGCAGATCGACGTCGCCGGTCAGCTCGCGGGCGAGCACCGCCCGCTGCACGTTGCCGCCTGAAAGCGCTGCAATCGGCGAGGAGGAAGAGGCGGTCCTGACCTTGAAGTCGGAGATCAGCGCCGACGCACGCTTCTTCATGCTGGCCCTGTTCAACCAGATCGCGTCCTTGCCGTCCGGCTTCAAGTCGAAGGTGCGGAACGCAAGGTTCTCGCTCACCGTCATCTTCGGCGCGCAGGCATTCTGCAACGGCTCCTCGGGGATAAAACGCACCCTGTTCTTGCGGGTCTCGTCGCGGGTTGCGCCGTAAGCCTCGCCATTGACCATGACCTGGCCGCTATCGGTCGGGCGCTGGCCGGCGAGGATTTCCGTCAGTTCCTTCTGGCCATTGCCCGATATGCCGGCGATGCCGACGATCTCGCCGGAGCGCACCGTAAGCTCGTCGATTTCGATCGTTTTCAGGCCGGAACGATCCGGGGCTTTCACCCGGCTTACGGACAGCACCGGCCTTGCCGCTTCCGCCACCGGCAGGCGGCTGTCGAGTTCGGCGAGCTTGACGTCGCCGATCATCATCGCCGCCATATCTGATGTGGAGAGCTCACCGACGTTGCCGGCACCGACCAGTTTGCCGCGCCGCAGGATCGAGACGGCATCGGCGAATTTCGTCACTTCGTGGAATTTGTGAGAAATCATCAGCACGGTGAGTTCGCCGCGCTCGGTCATCCCGCGCACGATGCCAAGCATCTCGTCTGCCTCCGCCGGCGTCAGCACCGAGGTCGGCTCGTCGAGAACGAGGAAGGAGCGGCCGAGGTAGAGCTGCTTGACGATTTCGAGCTTCTGTTTTTCGCCGGCGGCAAGCTGGCTCACCGGCCTGTCGAGCGGGATCTTGAACGGCATGCGCTCCATGAAACCCGCCAGATCCTTGCGTTCCCCGGCCCAGTTGATCACCGCAGGTACTTCGGCACGGCTGATGACCAGGTTTTCCGCGCCGGTCAGAGAGGGAACCAAGGTGAAATGCTGGTAGACCATACCGAGCCCGTAGGTCGCGGCATCCTTGGGTGAGCCGATCGCTACCTCGCGGCCGTCGACCGACAGCGAGCCTGACGTGGCGTGATAGAAGCCCATGATGCATTTGACAAGCGTCGACTTGCCGGCGCCGTTTTCGCCGAGAAGCGCGTGAAAAGAGCCGGCCGGAACGGCGATCGAGACGTTGTCGAGCGCGGTAAAGCTGCCGAAGCGCATGGTCATGCCGAGCGTATCGATACCGATCGCCTTGCCGGCCTTGGGAAGGGGCGTGTCGCGAACGGTGCTCATGACAGCTGGCTCACAAAGGTTTCGGAATTGGAGACCGAGCCGAAGACGCCGCCCTGCATCTTCACCATCTTGATGGCGGCGAGGTGGTTTCCATAGTCCGTCGCCCCACAGCAGTCCTCCAGCAGCAGGCATTCGTAGCCGCGGTCGTTCGCCTCGCGCATCGTCGTCGAGACGCAGACATCGGTGGTGATTCCCGTGAGGATGATGTTCTCGATGCGCTTCTGGTTGAGGATGAGCTCAAGATCGGTGGCGCAGAACGAACCCTTGCCGGGCTTGTCGATGATTGTCTCGCCTTCGGTCGGGTAGAGTTCGGGGATGATGTCCCAGCCGGGTTCGCCACGCGTCAGGATGCGGCCGCAGGGGCCGGGATCCCCTATGCCGGCGCCGATCCGCCGCGAGCGCCAGCGTTTGTTGGCCGGCAGATCGGCGAGGTCGGGGCGATGGCCCTCGCGCGTATGGATGATGTGGTAGCCCTTGGCCCGCATGGCGGCAAGCACGCGTTTGATGGGTTCGATCGGCGCCTGCACCAGCGACAGGTCGTAGCCCATGTGGTCGACATAGCCGCCTTTGCCACAGAAATCCGTCTGCATGTCGATGATGATGAGGGCGGTGTTATCAGGCCTGAGAGCGCCGTTATAGGGCCACGGATACGGATCGGCGTCGATAAAACGCCCTTTGGTTTCGACCATCGCGTCCATCATTCTCTCTCCTATTCCGCGGCAGATTTGTTGAGACCGCCAAGTCCGTTCATCACAAGGCTCCGTTATTTCGTCAGCGACAGCGCGCCCGGCGCACCGGCGAGCGAGCGGGTGGGCGAGGAGGTGGCAATCAGGATGATGAGGGTGAGGACATAAGGGGCAGCGTAGAAGAGGTAGTAGCCTTGTGTGACGCCGACCGATTGCAGCGCCGGGCCGAGCGCGCCGGCACCGCCGAAAAGCAGGGCGGCGAGGAAGCAGCCGATTGGGTTCCAGCGCGCGAAGATCACTAGGGCCACGGCCATCAGGCCCTGACCCGACGAGATGCCTTCGTTCCACGAGCCCGGATAATAGAGCGAAAGGTAGGCGCCGCCGATCGCCGCCAGCGAGCCGCCCGCGGCCGTCGCCAGCAGGCGAACCCGGTCAGGGTCGATGCCCATGGCCCGGGCCGCGTCGGTGCTATCGCCGACGACGCGCAGGATCAGACCGATGCGGGTGTTCTTGAAGGCCCAGAACAGGAAGAGAGCAAGTGCGGCGCCGATGAAGAACAGCACGTTGATATTGAGCGCCGCCTGTAGCTGCGGCATGCTCGACCAGCCTCCGAGCGCGATCGAGGGCAGTTTCGGCGCCACGGGTTGAATGAAGGATTTGCCGAGGAAGAACGCCATGCCGAGACCGAACTGCATCATGGCAATGCCGATGGCGATGTCATTGACCTTGGGGAATTTGCAGATCCAGCCGTGGATGACGCCGAAGATCGCGCCGGCCATCATCGCGGCCACCACGCCGAGGGTCGGTGAGCCAGTCATGACGGCCACCGCATAAGCCGTCATGGCGCCGAAGACCAGCGTGCCTTCCAGGCCGAGATTGATGCGGCCGGAGCGTTCGGTGATCGTCTCGCCGAGGCTAACGAAGATGAACGGGGTGGAAACGCGGATGGCGCCTGCAAAGATCGCCAGCGGCACGCCCCAGATGCCGATGCCTGTCTCTTCCATCAGAGGCTCCTTTTCCAGAGATCGGGATTGAAGATCTTAAAGCGGCCGTAGAATGTCTCGCAGAAAAGAATAACGATGAAGAGCGTTCCCTGCAGCACCAGAACGGTCGCATCCGGCAGGCCCATGCGCCGCTGGATGAGGCCGCCCGAGGCTTCGATGCCGCCGAGCAGGATCGCCACTGGAATGATCGCCAGCGGATTGTGCCTGGCGAGGAAGGCGACGAGGATGCCGGTATAACCGTAGCCCGCCGCAAGCGAAGCATTGGCACTTCCCTGCACCGCCGCCACTTCGATCATGCCCGCCAGACCGGCAAAGCTGCCGGCAAGTGCGGTAAATCCCGCGATCAGCTTGCCGACCGGCAGCCCCTGGATCTGGGCGGCTCGCACGTTGCCGCCGGCGATGCGGGCGGCAAAACCGTAGCTCGTCGCCTCGATCGCGATCCACGAGACCATGCAGGCGAGGATGCCGATGACAAGACCCCAATGCACGTCCATGCCGGGTATATTGCCGAGCATGTATTCCGCCGGCAGCGGCCTGGTCGACGGCTTGTTGAGGCTTGCCGGATCGCGGAGCACCCCTTCGACGAACTGGTTCATCAGGGCAATGGCGATATAGGAGAGCAGCAGCGACGATATGGTTTCGTTGACGCCGCGGTAGTGGCGCAGGAACCCGGCGAGGCCGATCCAGATGCCGCCGACCACCATGGCCGCCATCGCCATCAGAACGAGGGTGAGGAAGACCGGCGCGGTGCCGGCGAGCGGCAGAGCCATGGCTGCGGCAGCAACGCCGCCCAACACAACCGCTCCTTCCCCGCCGATGATGACGAGGCCGAGACGGGCGGGCAGGGCGACGCAGAGTGCCGTCAGGAGAAGGGGTGCGGCACGGCTTAGGCTGTTTTGCACCGAAAACCAGCTGCCGAAGCCGCCGGTGTACATCAGTTGGAAGAGGGTGGCCGGCGACTTGCCGACCGCCAGGATGAAGAGGGAGAAAAGCGCAAGACCGATCAGGATGGCCGCGAGGCCGATGACGATCGGCTCGGCTCGCCGCGCGGTCCATTCGAGGACCGGGCGCAGCGAAGCCGGTTTTCCCGCGATCGATATTGCAGGATTGGCCTCGATGGTCATGGCGCTTCTCCCTTCGCGGTTTACGATGTGGACCCGACGACGCCCTCGACCAGATAATTCATGCTTTCGAGCTCGATCGCGTCTTCAGCGTAGCTCTTGTCTGCAGCCACGGCGGTGTCGCCCTTGTTGTCCTTCAACGGTCCCTTGAAAACCGAGAAGCCGCCCTTCATCATGTCCGCCTGCGTGGCTTCGAAGGCCTTGCGGCCCTCTGCGGACACGCCGGGGCCGAGCGCGCTCATCTTGACGAAGCCGTCCTTCAGGCCGCCGCGCACGAAATTGCCGAGCTTTTCGCCGGCCTGCGCCTTCTTGACGAAGTCGCCATAGACGTTGCCCCAGGCCCATTCGGCGCCCGTGAGGTACTTTTCGGGAGCGAGCGGGCTCTGGTTGGCGTGATAGCCGCAGACGAAGGCGCCGCGGCCCGCGGCCGTCTCGACAACCACTTTCGGGCTATCGACGTGGCAGGTGATGACGTCGGCGCCTTGGTCGACCAAGGCGTTGGTGGCTTCGGCCTCCTTGACGGCGAGCGACCACTCGCCGGTGAAGATTACCTGGCAGGTGATAGCAGGGTCGACTGCGCGCGCGCCGAGCAGGAAGGCGTTGATGTTCTGCAGAACCTGCGGGATCGGCTTGGCGGCGACAAAGCCGATCTTCTTGCTCTTCGTCGCATGGCCGGCGGCGATGCCGTTCAGATACTGGCCCTGGAAGATATAGCCGAAATAGGAGCCCGTATTGGCCGGGTGCTTGCCTTCCTGCCAGAGGCCGCCGCAATGGCGGAACTGAACGTCGGGATGTTTAGCGGCCATGGCCAGCATGTGTGGGTCGAAATAGCCGAAGGAGGTCGGAAACAGCAGGGTCGCACCGTCGAGATTGATCATCGACTCCATGGTCTTCTGAACATCGACGGTCTCCGGAACGTTCTCTTCTTCGACCAGCGTCACGCCCGGCAGCGCCTTGACCACGGCGGCGCCTTCCGCATGCGCCTGGTTGTAGCCGTAGTCGTCCTTGGGGCCGACATAGATGAAGCCGATGGTCAGCGCGGTTTGGGCCGCTGCGGAGGAGCCGATCAGGCCCGGTATGGCGCTGGCCAGCGCTCCGGCAGCGGAAGCCTGCAGGAAATTGCGGCGGTTCATGGAAAGGAGTTTGGTCATTGGAATGCTCCTTGCGGCGCTGGGCCGGTTTGCGAAACAGGACAGTAAAGTGCATGCAATGCTCATGCCAGAACCCAATTTATTGTTTTTTATATATTATTTTTGGAGTAGCAGCCTGTATTGTTTAAAGTGCATGCAGATTGACCGCAGTAACGCATAAAAAATAATCATGAACTGTTTTTTGCTCAATCTAGGTGCGCAGTCAGCGAGTCGACAAGCTGTTGCGGACTGTGCCTTGCATCGGAAAGTGAAAATCTAACAATATCTTCGCCACGTAGTTTGACTTATGGCGTGCTGAGCGGCATCTGTATGCAGAGTGTTGACGTGAGCAGATTCGTATCGTGAAGCAGGCCAAACGCAGAGAAATCATCCGCACCGGAACCACCGTCGAACAGATGGTGAGGGCGATCTCCGACATGATCGTCACAGGCGAAATCCTGCCGGGCGGAAAGCTGGACGAGGTGTCGCTCGCGGTTCGTTTCGACGTTTCGCGCACACCGGTCAGAGAAGCCTTGCGTGAGCTCAGCGCCATGGGATTGGTTGCGCGCGAACCAAACCGCAGTGCCGTCGTTACCAATGTCACCGAGGCTTATCTGCATTCGATGTTCGAGGCGATGGCGGAACTCGAAGCGATCTGTGCCAGGCTCTCGGCCGAGCGTATGACGGTCGATGAGCGGCGGGCGCTGGAACTGGATCATCGGGGATCGGTGAAGCTCGTGCATGCCGGCGCGGAAGAGGAATATTCGGCTCACAACACCGAATTTCACACCCGGCTTTATCGCGGCGCGCATAACGATCATGTCTTCGAGATGGTGACTCAGACGCGGGCGCGGCTCGCGGCTTTTCGGCGGGCGCAGTTCCGTCTGCCCGGACGTCTGGCGAAATCCTATGAAGAGCACGGCCGGATCGTGACCGCAATCATGCGCGCGGACGCAGCCGCCGCGGGGCAGGCGGCATATTCCCACGTGGAAATTGTCAGCGATGCCAGCGCGGTATTTGCAACGGCCGAGGAGTAAGCAGGCTGCGACCGGTCAATCACGCCGTTGTTTCCGGTCTCTACTCCGCGACTTCGATGAAGCGGTGGCGTTCGTAAAGGAACTTCAGCACGGCCTCCCGGCATTTGAGATATGTCCGGTCGGAGGCGAGTTCGATGCGATTGCGGGGACGAGACATGGTCACATCGAGCACTTCGCCGATGCGGGCCGCCGGGCCGTTGGTCATCATCACGATGCGGTCGGAGAGCAGCACCGCCTCATCGACGTCATGGGTGATCATCACCATCGTGTTGCCGAGCCGGGCGTGGATTTCCATCACTGCGTCCTGAAGATGGGCGCGGGTCAGCGCATCCAGCGCACCGAAAGGCTCGTCGAGCAGCAAGATCTTCGGCTCCATCGAAAGCGCGCGGGCAATGCCGACGCGCTGTTTCATGCCACCGGAAATTTCCGAAGGCCGCTTATCCCTCGCATGCGCCATTTGCACAAGGTCGAGGTTGGCCATGACCCAGTCATGCCGCTCGGCCTTGGTCTTCGTTCGGTTGAAGAGCTTGGAGACGGCCAGATTGACGTTCTCGTAAACCGTCAGCCAAGGCAGCAGGGAGTGGTTCTGGAAAACGACGGCGCGTTCGGGACCGGGTCCGTTGACCTCACGATTTTCGAGGAGCACGGCGCCGGCGGAAACCGGGGTCAGGCCGGCAATGAGGTTGAGCAGAGTGGATTTTCCACAGCCCGAATGGCCGATGATCGAGACGAATTCGCCCGCGGAGATCGTCAGGTTGATGTCTTTCAAAACCTCGGCGCGCACGCCGCTGCGATCGAAATGTTTGTCGATATGATCGAGCTTCAGATAGGCATTCATCGGGACGTTCCTTAGTTGGCGGTGGCGCCGCGCGTGATGAGTTTGCCGAGCGCAGCCACCAGCTTGTCGAGTGCGAAGCCGACGATACCGATATAGGCGAGCGCGACGATGATGTCCGGCAGGCGCGACGAATTCCATGCGTCCCAGATGAAGAAACCGATGCCGACGCCGCCGGTCAGCATTTCGGCGGCGACGATGGCGAGCCAGGAGAGGCCGACTCCGATCCTCAGGCCGGTGAAGATGTAGGGGGCCGCCGATGGCAGCATGATCTTCCAGAAAAACTCGAACTGATTGAGCCGCAGCACCTCGGCAACGTTGCGGTAGTCCTGCGGGATATTACGTACGCCGACGGCGGTGTTGATAATCACCGGCCAGATCGAGGTGATGAAGATGACGAAAATCGCGGAAGGGTTGGAATCCTGGAAGGCTGCGAGCGATAGCGGCAACCAGGCGAGCGGCGGAACCGTTCGCAACACCTGGAAGATCGGATCGAGACCGCGCATTGCCCAGACCGATTGGCCGATGATCGCTCCGACGATAACGCCGGTGACGGAGGCCAAGCCAAAACCATAGAGCACGCGTTGCAGCGAAACGAGCACGCGCCAGCCAAGCCCGATATCCTGGGAGCCGTTGTTGAAGAACGGATAGGCGATCAGGTCGTAGCTCTCCTGCCAGACCCGATGCGGCGAGGGCAAAGACGCATCCGGCGATGAACAGAGCGCCTGCCAGAAGAGCAGGATGAGTGCCAGCACCACGGCTGGCGGAACGACGTTGCGAAACGTGGCGGTTGCCGCATGACGAAAATCGATCCGTGATCTTTGCTTGCCGGATAATGGCAGAATTTTTGCCGCCGGCTTGGCAGAGACGGCAGTGGAGGGATTTGCTTTATTTGCCAGGGCGGACATCGACGCGCTCCTCACATGAACGAAAGGCCGGCGCGCCCGTGGCGCGCCGGAGGCGGGGTTAGGAGACAACCTTGATCGAAAGGCTGTCGAGATAGGCGGAAGGATTTTCAGGGTCGAAGATCTTGCCGTCGAAGAAGGTCTCCTTGCCACGGGAAGACGAGGCGGGAATATCGGCCGCCGCGACACCGAGATCCTTGGCGGCCTCGCGCCAGATATCTTCACGGTTCACCTGGTTGACCAGCGCCTTGATGTCGGTACTCGCCGGCAGATTTCCCCAGCGGATGTTTTCCGTCATGAACCAGGTATCGTGGCTCTTGAACGGATAGGAGGCGCCGTCTTTCCAGAACTTCATGTAGAGGTCGGTGGCCTTGACCTCGCGGCCGTTGCCATAATTGATGTCTCCCTTGAGGCGGCCGAGCACGTCCTTCGTCGGAACGTTGAACCATTGGCGCTTGCCGAGAATGTCCGCCATCTCCGCCTTGTTATCCATGCTCTCGCACCACTGCTGGGCCTCCATGACAGCCATCAGCAAGGCCTTGGCCGCATTGGGATTCTTTTCGATCCATTCGGCGCGGAGCCCCAGCGCCTTTTCGGGATGACCCTTCCAGAGCTCGCCGGTGGTAGCCGCGGTGAAGCCGATGCCTTGGTTGACGAGCTGCTCGTTCCACGGTTCGCCCACACAGAAGACGTCCATGTTGCCGACCTTCATATTGGCAACCATCTGCGGCGGCGGCACGACGATGGTCGAAACGTCCTTGTTTGGATCGATGCCGCCGGCGGCGAGCCAATAGCGTATCCAGAGGTCGTGTGTGCCGCCCGGGAAGGTCATGGCGGCCTTGATCTCCTTGCCTTCTGCCTTCTTTTTCTCGAACGCGGCCTTCAGCTTCGAGGCATCGAGCTGCACGCCGGTTTCGGCATATTCCTTGGCGACGGAAATGCCCTGGCTGTCGAGGTTGAGGCGGGCGAGGATCGCCATCGGCACCGGCTTATTGTTCTGCGTCACCTTGCCGGTATGCATGAGATAGGGCAGCGGCGAGAGGATATGGGCACCGTCGATACCGTTTGCTGCGCCGCCCAGCACGAGATTGTCGCGGGTCGCGCCCCAGGATGCCTGTTTGGCCACATCCGTTTCCGGAAGGCCATGCTTGTCGAAAAAGCCCTTCTCTCTAGCGATGATCAGCGGCGCGGAATCCGTGAGAGCGATAAAGCCGAGCTTGACGCCTTTCACTTCAGGGCCTGCTCCGGCTGCGAAGGCGCCGGACGGAAAGGCAGTTTTGACGGCGCCGATGAGGGCAGCCGCTGCGGTCGTCTTGAGCATGCTGCGGCGGGTTATGCCTATTGTCGAAATCCCAGTCTTCAAATTCGTTGTCATGCGCAGGTTCCCTCTGCTGGCTGAATTTGGACACAAAAAAACGCCGCTGGAAATTGCGTCCAGGGGATGGGAGCATCCCGGAGAGCAAAGACCTTGCGACGTCGGTGTCTGATGTAGGCGCTTATGCCGCGCCTATCCGCACCGGTCGCCGTTGACCGGTGCGTCTCAGGACTTGCAAGCAGCGTGCCAATTTCAAGAAGAGTTGGTAACGGCATGAAGCAAAAGGAGAAATGCGAAGAATTGATAAATGCCTATTTTTTGGGCTTTGTTATTTTCCGCTTCCGTTTTGTGCGATTACTGCTGTGGCCGCAGCCATGGGAGCGCTCTATTTGTGCAGTGCACGCAATATGGAAGTCGCGATGACGAGGACGGGGGAATGGATTCTGCCCGCCCTATTCGTCGGTATTGCCACTGGCAAAGCTCAAGAGGGGAGGGTCAATGCGAGGTGATTGCCTCGCCGTCACCTCATTTCATTGCAGCAAAGATACGAGGCCGTAGAACGCTGCGGATATTGCCGCAGCCGCCGGCATCGTTACGATCCAGGCTATCACGATGTTGCCGGCCAATCCCCAGCGCACGGCTGAAACACGACGAGCCGCGCCCACTCCAACGATTGCTCCAGTGATGGTATGCGTCGTCGAAACGGGAATACCGAGCCACGTCGCTCCGAAGAGTGTCAACGCTCCGCCCGTCTCTGCGCAGAAACCTTGCATGGGGTTGAGCCGAGTGATCTTCGACCCCATGGTATGAACGATCCGCCATCCGCCAAAGAGCGTACCGAGAGCCATTGCCGACTGGCAGGAAATGACCACCCAGAAAGGCACGTAGAATGTCGGGCCAAGATATCCTTGGCTGAACAAGAGTACCGCAATGATGCCCATCGTCTTCTGCGCATCGTTCCCGCCGTGGCCAAGCGAGTAGAGCGAAGCGGACACAAATTGCATGACGCGAAATGTCCGATCCACCGCAAACGGCGTTTGCCGGACGAATAACCAGGAGACGGCGAGCACCAGCACGAGGGCGAGCAGGAAGCCGATGGCTGGCGAAAGGAAAATGGCACCGACGGTCTTTAGGAGGCCGTTCCAGACGATCGAACTGAAACCCACCTTTGCCAGGCCGGCCCCCACCAGCCCACCGACAAGCGCATGCGACGAACTGGACGGAATCCCGAAAATCCAGGTGAGAATATTCCAAATGATAGCGCCCATCAGTGCGGCGAAGATCACTTGAGGCGAAACGATCGCAGGATCGATGATGCCGGTTCCCAGCGTTTCGGCCACATGCAGACCGAAGAACAGGAATGCGATGAAATTGAAGAACGCCGCCCAGGCGACCGCATATTGTGGCCGCAGGACGCGGGTCGAGACGATCGTGGCGATCGAATTGGCCGCATCATGCAGACCGTTGAGAAAGTCGAAGAACAGGGCGACAACGACCAGGCCGACGAGCAGCGGCAAAGCGAGGGAGGCATCCATCAGACGTTCTCGATGAGAATGCCGCTGATCTCGTTGGCGACATCCTCGAAGCGGTCGACGACTTTCTCCAGCTCTCCGTAGATTTCGCTTCCGATCATGTAGGCCATCGCATTGCCGCTGGCGCCATAACGCACAAACAGCTCCTTCAAGCCCTGGTCGTGGAGCTCATCGGAACGTCCCTCCACTCGGGTGACCTCCTCCGCGATGGCTGCGAGACGTTGCGCATTGGCTCCCAATTTGTCGAGGAGGGGTATCGCTTCGGCGACAAGGTTTGCCGCCTTGACGATTTCACTGCCCATCTGCTGCATGAGCGGATCGAAGCAGGATTGCTCGAACAAGCGGATCGTCTTGACAGTTTTGTGCATCATGTCGATCGCATCATCCATCGACTGAATAAGGTCTTTGATGTCCCCCCGGTCGAAGGGCGTGATGAAGCTTCGCCGAACGGCAAGAAGAACCTCACGCGTGACGTCGTCGGCCTCGTTTTCCAATGTGACGATACGTTCACAGTTTTTCTGAACGTCATTGCCCTTCAGGAGTTGATCGAGGGCGTGCGCCGCGGCAACGACGGTCTTCGAATGCTTGGAAAACATTTCAAAGAATCTGTCTTCCCGTGGCATCAGCTTGCGAAAAATGCTCATCATGCCTGCGAACCTTCCTCGTGCGGCCGACTGTCATAAATGTGTCATAAACACGCTCAGGCAATTGAAGCAACAAGCAAATCGGCTACTCCATCGCTATGACGCCTAGCAAAAAAGGCAGGAAGCCTAGACTGGACAAAACCCAGCCACTACTGCGGCAGCTCGCTGCTGTTCCTGAAACGCTGTTCGCCGGCGCATTCCGCCAACAATATGGCGCTATTTGCTTCCGCCATTGCAATGCCGGATCCGAGGTCGAAATCCTGGTGATCACATCGCGCGAGAGCGCACGCTGGGTCATCCCGAAAGGGTGGCCGATGAAGGGGAAAAAGCCTTTCGAAGCAGCAGCAATCGAAGCATGGGAGGAGGCAGGCGTGCGCGGGCTGGTGAAGAAGAAGCCGGTCGGACGCTATACCTATCTCAAAGAATTCGACAATGGCGATGTGGCCCCCTGTATCGTCGACATGTTTCAGATTGAAGTCACGGAAATCAGCGGCGATTTCAAGGAGCGGGATCAGCGTATTCTCGAATGGGTCAGCCCGGATGAAGCGGCACGACGCGTTCGCGAGATCGAACTCAAGTCGCTGCTCGTCCAATTTGAAGTGCGCAGTCGCAAGAAACGCGATCGCGGCTGACCGCTGACACCTTTCCGCACGATGCTCTATCGCTCGAATGGTTCGCCCAGTGAAGCGACGCCGTTCAGTTTCAGCAGGCGGCGGTCGGCGGAGATGATGCCGAGCACGATGATCGTGACGAGATAAGGCAGGCTCGAGAGCAATTGCGAGGGAACGTCCAGCCCGCTTGCCTGGGCTGCAAGCCCCATCAGCGAGACCGCACCGAAGAGGCAGGCGCCGAGGAAGATGCGACCGGTGAGCCAGGTCCCGAAGACGACCAGAGCGACGGCGATCCAGCCGCGTCCGGCGATCATTCCGTCGGCCCAAAGTGGTGTGTAGACGACCGCCGCGTAGGCGCCGGCGAAGCCGGCCATCGCGCCGCCGAAGGCGATGGCGAGGATACGGACCGATATGACCGAATAGCCGATAGCGTGGGCGGCCTTCGGGTTCTCGCCAACGGCCCGGACGATGAGACCAAGCTTGGTGTAGGCAAGTATGGCCCAGAGAGCGAGGGTCGCGGCGAGCGAAATCCACACGACGATGTCCTGGACGAAAAGACCGCCGATGACCGGGAGTTCCGACAGCCCTGGAAGAGCAAGCTTTGAAAGACCTTTGACCGTCAGGCTTTCATAGGTCTTGCCGAAAAGCGCCGAGAGGCCCTGGCCAAGGATGCCGATGGCAAGGCCGGCGGCCACCTGGTTTGCCCGGAACCCGAGCGTGACGAAGGCAAAAAGCAGGGAAAGGGCAGCGCTGCCGAGCCCTGCGGCGATGAAGCCGAGAAAATGTCCGCCGCCATGATAAACGACGATGAAGGCGAGCACGGCGCCAAGCGCCATCAATCCCTCGACCCCGAGGTTGAGGACACCGGCGCGCTCGGCCACCAGTTCGCCGAGTGCTGCCAGAAGAAACGGTGTCGCGGCAGCAAGCATGCCGGCAAGAATGAACTCGATGGCGTTCATGGCAGGCTCCGCTGGGCGGTGCGGCGCCATTCAAGACGGTAGCGCACGAAGGCGACGGCGATCAGGTAGGCGAGCAGCAGACTGCCCTGGAAGACACGGACGGCGGCGATCGGCAGGCCGGCCGAGACCATGGCATTGTCGCCGCCGATATAGATGACCGCCATGACCAGCGCCGAGACCACGATGCCGATTGGATGCAGGCCGCCGAGATAGGCGACGATGATGGCCGCATAACCATAGCCGCTCGCGACCGAACGCTGCAGCTGGCCGAGCGGACCGGCAACTTCGGCGGCGCCGGCAAGGCCGGCAGCAAAACCGCCGATCAGCAGCGAAAGCCAGATCGCCCAACCTTCCCTGAAGCCGGCGTAGCCGGCAGCCCTCGGCGCCAGGCCGCCGACCTGCAGCTTATAGCCGATGAAGCTCTTCTGCATGAAGACCCAGGCCGCAACCGACAAAACGAGGGTGATGAGGAAGGAGACGTTGACACGAGTATCGGCAATCAGGGTCGGCACCATCGCATCGTACTGGAACATCACCGACTGCGGGAAATTGAAGCCGTTCGGATCCTTCCAGGGGCCGAGCAGCAGATAGTTCAACAGTTGCGCGGCAACGAGGCTCAGCATCAGCGAAACGAGGATCTCGTTGGCGTTGAGGCGTACGCGCCAGAAGGCGGTAAGAGAAGCCCAGAGTGCGCCGCCGATGGCGCCGAGCAGCAGCATCGCCGGCCAGATCCACTGGCCCGTCGCCTGGGGAAACCAGACCGGAATGGCGGAGGCGAAGATCGCCCCAAGGATAAACTGGCCTTCGGCGCCGATATTGAAAACCTTGGCGCGAAAGCCGATTGCCAGCCCCTGGGCGATGAGGAGGAGGGGCCCAGCCTTTAAGAGCACTTCCGAAAATGAAGCCCAGGAGAGGAAGGGCTCGAAAAGCATCGCATAGACGACCGCGACGGGGTCGCGGCCCATCAAGACATAAAGGCAAAGATTAAGTGCGATCGCCCCCCCGAGCGCGATGACGGGTGCGCAGAGGGCCGCAGCCAGCGATGCACGCTCCCGGCGGACCAGGGTGGGAACGGAAGCGGGTAACCAAGCGCTCATCACTGGACTTTCTCGGGCGAGGTATGTGCCCCGATCATGTATCGGCCGATCTCCTCGGGCTTCGTGTCCCGCGTTGCGAGCGGCGGGCTGAGCCGGCCGTGATGCAGCACCTGGATGGAATCGCAGAGCTCGAACAGTTCTTCCAGTTCCTCGGAAATGACGAGGATCGCCATGCCCTGATTGCGCAATGCGACCAGGCGGCTGCGGATGGCGGATGCAGCGCCGACATCGACGCCCCAGGTCGGCTGCGCCACGAAAAGCAATTTCGGAGACAGCATGATTTCGCGGCCAACGATGAACTTCTGCAGGTTGCCGCCGGACAGGGTGCCGGCTTCCGCATCCGGACCGGGTGTGCGGACATCATACTGACGGATACAATCCTTGGTGAATGTCATCGCTCGTGCCCTTTCGATGAGACCACGCCGTAAAAGCTTGAGTGGATGGGCCGTCAGCAAGCTGTTGAGGACGAGCGACATTTCCGGCACGGCGCCGCGTCCGAGCCGGTCTTCCGGAACGAAGGCAAATCCGAGCTGCCGCCGCGCGGCGGCATCGAGCCTGCCGACATCCATTCCCATCATGTAGATCCGGTCGCGTTGTTCGCGCCCCAGCATGGTCTCGCCCGAAATCAGCGCGGCAAGCTCACTTTGGCCGTTGCCCGAAATACCGGCGATCCCAAGGATTTCGCCGGAACGCACTTCGAGACTGAGGCCGGAGAGCGGCACCGCAAAGGGATCGTCGGGCTGGTGGTCCAAACCGATGATCTCCAGCCGCTTTTCCCCGCCAGACAGCGGCAGCGCCGAGATGGGTGCCGGCATATCGCGGCCGATCATCATCCGGGCAAGGTCATGGGCGTCGTGATCGCGCGGGTCGATATCTCCGGTCACGCGTCCGCTCCGCAGAATCGTCGCGCGGTCACAGATCGCCCGAATTTCTTCGAGCTTGTGGGAAATCAGCAGGATGGAAACGCCGCCGTCGCGCAGCCGACGCAGGGTGTCGAAGAGTTTCTCCACCAGTTGCGGCGGCAGGACGGAGGTGGGCTCGTCAAGGATCAGCAGCTTCGGATTGGTCATCAGGCTTCGGATGATCTCCACCCGTTGCCGCTCGCCGACCGACAGCGCATGCACATGGGCAAGCGGATCGACTTCGAGGCCGAACTCCCGTCCAAGCGTCCGGATACGTTCCTTGAGATCAGCTTTGCGACCCGGCACCACCAGCTGAATATTCTCGATGACCGTCAATGTCTCGAACAGCGAAAAGTGCTGGAAGACCATGCCGATGCCCTTGCGCCTCGCCTCCCCGGGGGAGGCGAGGCGCAAGGGTGTTCCTTCCCAGACGACATCTCCGTCGTCCGGCTGCTCGACACCGTAAATCAGCTTCATCAGCGTCGATTTTCCCGCCCCGTTTTCTCCGAGGATCGCATGGATCGATTGCGGAGCCACGTCCAGATCGATTGCCTGATTGGCATGGATCTGGCCGTAGCTTTTCGAAATGCCACGCAGCGACAGGAGCGGGGTGGTCATGAATTATTTCGGCAGCGGCGTCGAGACGCCCTTGACGTGCCAATTCATGGCTATGATCTCAGGGTCGGCCATGGTTGCGCCCGAGGCGGCACCTTCGCTGCCGTCGGCCTTGGTGATCGGCCCGGTGAAGGGCGAGAAGCTGCCGTCGGCGATCTTTGCCTCGACCTCTTTGATCTTGGTCATTACGTCGGCCGGAATATCTGGGTTCCAGTCGACCACTTCGACGACCTTGTCGGCGACGCCGAGGAACGTATTGGCCCCCTTGAACGTACCGGCGAGATGGGCATCGACCGAAGCCTTGAAGAAGGGCGACCAGTCCGTCGAGATGCAGCCGAGATAGGTTTTCGGCGCATACTTCTTCATCGACGAATTGAGGTTGAAGGCGTAGACGCCGGCGTCCTCACAGGCAGAGATGACGGATGGCGTGTCCTGTGCATTGGAGAAGATCACGTCGCACTTCTGCGCGATCAGCGCCTTGGCTGCCTCCTGCTCCTTGGCCGGGTCGAACCAGGAATTGACCCAGACGACGGAGACTTCGATATCCGGCTTCACCGCCTGGGCGCCGAGCGTAAAGGCGTTGATCGAGGTAATGAGCTCGGGAATGGCAAAGGCCGAGACGGAGCCGAGCTTGCCGGTCTTGGAAAGCGCCGCCGCGGCCATGCCGAGCAGATAGGTGCCCTGGAAATATTTGGCGGCGAACGGCGAGAAATTCGGAGCAACCTGGAAGCCGGAGGCATGCAGGACCGTCACGCTCGGATCACGGCGGGCGATCTGCAGGGCGCCGTTCTGATAGCCGAAGGAGCCGGCAATCAGGAACTTATTTCCGTCGGCGACGGTCTTGGTCATGATGCGGTCGGCGTCCGGGCCTTCGGCGATATTCTCAAGCACCGTGACCTTCACCTTGTCGCCGTAAGCGGCCTTGATCGGCTCGAGACCGGCGGCAAGGGCGTGCCCCCAGCCTACGTCGCCGATCGGCGAAGGGACGACGAGGGTGATGCCGAGCGGCTGGTCGGCGGCGAAGGCAAGACGGCGGCCGAGCGCGCCGGCAAGGCCGGTGGCGGCAGCGGCCGTCATCAGGTTTCTGCGGGTCAATTTGGTCATGTTCACGGGTTCCCTTTTTTGGTTTTTAGAATTTCACGGCTGCGAGTGCAGCCTCGGCGTCGGCAGAAAGCTTGGCCTCGTCGAGACCGGGGAATTCCCCCTTCTGCCAGACGATGCGGCCATTGATCATCGTCATGTCGGTCGCCATGCCGATGCCGACGCGGGCAATCAGGCTCAACGGATCGTGCCGCGTACCGACATAATCCATGCGGCGCGTGTCAATCGCAAACAGGTCGGCTGCCATGCCGGGCGCCAGCCGGCCGATGTCGCGCCTGCCGAGCAGGCTCGCACCGCCTGTCGTGCCGTAGCCGAGGAAATCGACGGGCGGCGGCACGGGATGGGCGCGGCTGGAGGAGACCAGGCACTGCAGCATATAGGCGGAGTGCAGGCAGTGCATCAGGTTGGAATTGTCGTTGGAGGCGGCCCCGTCGCAACCAAGGCCGATGCGCAGGCCGAAGGCGGCCATGGCGGGAATGTCGGTGACTTCAGCGCCGACCAGATAGACCGGCTCCGGGCAGTGCGCCACGCCGGTGCGGCTCGCCGCCATCTTCCTGAGTTCGTCGTGGCTCAACTCCCAGCAATGGGCATAGAAGGTGTCCGGCCCGGCAAAGCCGACTTCTTCCAGATAATCGACCGTGCGCATGCCATGGCGAGCATGAATGACCGGGCTTTCGCCCTCGCCGACATGGGTGTGCATCATGACGCCGCGATCACGCGCCAGCGCCACCGATTCCGCAAAGGTCTCGCGATAGCAATTCACCGGCTGGCAGGGCGCCACCACGACCTGGCGCATGCTGAAGGGGTTGGCATCGTGGTAAGTGTCGATCAGCCGGGCGCAGTCGGCGATGAATTCATCGGTCGTTTCCAGCATCTCGTCGGGAATGGTCGAGCCCTCCGACTTCGGCAGGGTATTGCCGCCGCGGCCGGCGTGGAAGCGCATGCCGAACAGTTCGGCTGCTTCGAACTGGCGGTCGATCAGCCGCTTCCCGGCGTGCCGCGGGAAATTGTATTGATGGTCAAAAGCCGTGGTACAGCCATGTTTGATCATCTCGGCCATCGCCGTGACGGAGGAGTGGTAAAAACACTCCTCGTTGAGCTGCGAAAAGATCGGGTAGATCCAGTCCAGCCACTCGATGACCGAAAGCTTCGTCCAGTCGAGATCGGCGCGATTGCGCACGAAGCATTGGAAAAAATGATGATGGGTGTTGACGAGGCCGGGATAGACGAACCAGCCGGCAGCATCCTGAACAGTCGTGCCGGCGAAAAGCGCGTCCGCCGCCAGATTTTCGCCGATCGCCACAATCGCCGAACCGTCGGTCAGGAGATCGACATGGCGACGGACGACCGGCCCCTTGCCCTCGTCGACGATCACGGCCGCGCAGTTCTTCAGGAGATAGCCGGTCATGTCACGCCTCGCCCGGTTCTTCGATATGAGGTTCGGGCTTCAATTCGTGCAGCCGGTGAATACCCGGCATTTCGATAAACTTGTCGAGGGCTCGCAGCGCCCGCGACCAGAGCCGGATGGCGGGATAAGCATCCAGCGTCACGCCCCCATCGGGCGCCAGCGCCACATAGGGAAAGCAGGCGATGTCGGCAATTGTCGGCCGGTCGGCGGCAAGAAAGCGCACGCCGCGAAGACCCTGCTCGACGAGCCCGGCCTCGAGCTCGCGAAGTGCGGCGATACCCTGGGCCTGCAGCGCGCCGATATCGCCCGGCCGCAGCAGCATCTCATGAAGTCGCGCGCCGCCGAGGTTTGCCGTCAGCCGGCCGGAGAACGACAGCCATTGCTGCACCTGGGCCGCTTCCCGCGCCGCGCCATTACCAAGCCATTCGGGTGCTGCCTTGGCGGCGAGATAGACGAGAATCGCCGACGACTCGGTCAGGATCAGATCACCATCCTCCAGGATCGGAATGGAGCCTGCCGGATTGAGGGTGAGAAGCTCGGGGCCGCGATGCTCGGCGCCGGGATGGAAATCCACCGGACGAAGTTCCAGCTTCACGCCGGTCAGCGCCGCCATCAGGCGCACCTTGTAGCAGCTGGGGGAAAGAATGTAGTCGTAGAGCCTCATTGCGCCACCAGCTGTGCGCCGTAAGTATAATTGTGACGCTTGAGCCAACGCCGGTAAGCGATCGATGTCAGATCGGCCCGCGTCGGGATTTCCATACCGGGATCAAGCGGCAGGAGCCGCGGGATCTGGTTTTCGAGGATCGAACGGTCTTGCAGGAAGATCGTCTGCTGGAAGTGGATGAGGTCGGTCATCGCAGTTTCGTCGTCGAAGAGCGCCATCCACGGCCAGACGTCGCACAGGTCCTCGGCCAGCGGCTGCACGAAGAGCGTGATGACATCCCATTCGCTCGGGCGCGGCGGGCAGGTCTTGTAGAGCACGGAACAGGTCGGTGCCGGCACGCGGTACATATACTCCGTGGTGATCCCGCCGCTTGCCGACTTGGAGGCCTGCGGCTGGTAAAACTTCACCTGCGTTGCCCAGACTTCGTCTTCCTCCTCGCGGATCTCGACCTTGTAGTTCTGAACCTCCGTGTGCGGCTCTGCACCGAGAATGTCGGTGTGGACGAAGGGGAAATGGGCAATGTCGAGGAAGTTCTCGACGGCGCGCAGGGGCGAGCAGCGTACCCGCACCACGCCGACGTCGACGAAACGGCGGCCGGGCTGGTCGGCCTCGGGGATCGGGAAAATATCCTTCTTCGGCTCGCCGAGGGAAGACCAAACATGGCCGTAACGTACGCGCACCGGCAGAACACGGCCGTCGCCGGCCGTTACCCGCGCATTGCCATCGGCGTCGCTCGCCACTTCGATCGGCTCGCCCATCAACGCCGTCCTGCGACCGGGGCTCTCAAGCTGACTGAAAAGCCCGACCGGATACCATTCGTCGATCATCGCCTGCATCCTCACCGCGCGATCTCCTTTTTCTGAAGACCTTCAGCCCGGCGGCGCAGGCCTTCGGCGGCCCGCGAAGCGCCGATGGCGACGGCGGGGCCGACGTCACCCTTCAGCAGCACATGGATCAGCGTCTGCCCATCTTCCTGAGCGGATAATAGCAGACAGAAGCTGCCCGTGGATGCGTCGATCTCGATAAGACCGTCAGGGTTCGCCTTCACGCCGGCTGCCGCCTCGATCGCGGCAGTGCCGGCAAACGCCGTCAGCGAGCGCAGGGGCATGAGGCCGTCAAGCCTCGGCGGCTTCGAAGTGGGCGTGCCGACCGCCACCCAGATCACGCTGCCCGCTTCCTCGACGTCATGGGTGGCGACACGGATGGTTTCCGGCGGCGCCAGCCCCGGATGGGCGGGAATGCGCAGACAGTTTCCGGCCTGACCATAGCTCCAGCCGTGATAGATGCAGGAAAGTGCCTCGCCGCGCACGAAGCCATGGGACAAACGCATGCCGCGGTGCGGACAGCGATCCGCCGATGCCGATATACGCCCCAAAGCGCTGCGCCAGAGGGCTATCGATCCAGATGCCGTCCGGGCCGGCATGACGGTTGCGGCCGGCAGATCCCGGGAAAGGGCGACTGGCGTCCAAAAGCCGGTCGTATCGGATGGCATGACTAGACTTCCTGAACCATACTATGTTTTGTAGAGCACGCTCCACCTTGGCCTCAAGGCAGTTGCGCTCAAGGCCTCACGTTTGCATAGTTATTTCGCATTGGCAATATTGATTAAATAATATGCACATCGCAAAAAACCGCATTTGGTGTCAGGCCGTTTCTCCGATGATCGCCGTGCGTTCTATGCTCTCGACCCATACGTCGATTGGCCCCAGCGAGCACCCCACCTCCATCATGTCGATCAAATCCTCCGGTCCTGAAAGCTCGAGTTCGATCCGCATCGAACTTGTATGAGATATGCTGTGCGAGAGCCCGAGCTTGGCGGCATGGCGCCGGATCCAGGGGACAAAGGACGCAGCCTCGAGATCACCGACAATCGTCATCCGCTCCTGAAGGTGGCTTGTATCTTGTCCCATGCTCGCCCTTGCTTTTCCTGCACCATAGCGCCTGGATGAACTTGCGAAAGGGTCATCATCGAATCGAGGATACGCCGTCGGAGTTTGCTCTGCAAAAGGCCGGTGACCCTCCACGATGCTCAGCTTGCACCGTGGTGAGCCGACAGGTCGATGACGCCGCCTCGACGGCAAGCCCATAGCCATGACGGCCGTTTCTCGAAAAGAACAGAAATCGTGGATGGGCTATGCTTGTCTTGGGCCTTGTTTTGGCCTCAGGCGATGCCGCCGAGGCAGACATATTTGATTTCGGTGAATTCCTCGATGCCGTATTTCGAGCCTTCGCGGCCGAGGCCGGAGAGCTTGACGCCGCCGAAGGGGGCTTCGGCCGTCGAGATCAGCCCGGTATTGACGCCGACCATGCCGTATTCCAGCGCTTCGGCGACCCGGAAGACCCGGGCGAGATCCTTGGCGTAGAAATAGGAGGCGAGACCGAACTCGGTGTCGTTGGCCTGGGCGATCACATCGCCTTCGTCCTTGAAGCGGAAGAGTGGAGCCACCGGTCCGAACGTCTCTTCCTTCGCCACAGCCATGCCAGCGGCGACGTCGGCCAGCACCGTCGCCTCATAGAAGCGCCCGCCGAGCCGATGGCGATGCCCGCCGGCAATGACCCGGCCGCCCTTGGAAAGCGCATCGGCGACATGCTCTTCGACCTTGGCAAGTGCTGCCTCGTCGATCAGCGGGCCGAGATTGATGCCCTCGTCGAAGCCGTTGCCGGTCTTCAGCGCTCCGACGGCCTTCGACAACTTCTCGGCAAAGGCGTCATAGACACCCTCCTGCACATAGAGGCGGTTGGCGCAGACGCAGGTCTGGCCGTTGTTGCGGAACTTGGCGATCAAAGCACCTTCCACGGCCGCATCGAGATCGGCATCGTCGAAGACGATGAAGGGGGCGTTGCCGCCGAGTTCCAGCCCAAGCTTCTTGATGGTCGCGGCGCTCTGCCTGTAAAGCTCGGTGCCGACTTCGGTCGAGCCGGTGAAGGTCAGCTTGCGTACGACGGGGCTTGCGGTCATCTCGCCACCGATGGCGCGCGCCGAGCCGGTCAAGACGCTGAACAGGCCTTTGGGGAAGCCGGCGCGCTCGGCAAGGATGGCAATGGCAATTGCCGAAAAGGGCGTCTGCGAGGCCGGCTTCAACACCATGGCGCAGCCGGCGGCAAAGGCCGGCCCCGCCTTGCGGGTGATCATCGCATTCGGGAAATTCCACGGGGTGATGGCGGCAACGACACCGATCGGCTGCTTCATCACCAGAATGCGCTTGTCCTTCTGATGGCCGGGAACGATGTCGCCGTAGACACGCCGCGCCTCCTCGGCAAACCATTCGATGAAACTCGCGCCATAGGCGATCTCGCCCTTGGCCTCAGCAAGCGGCTTGCCCTGTTCTGATGTCAGGATGCGGCCGAGATCGTCCTGATTGTCCATCATCAGCTGGAACCAGCGCCGCAGGATCACCGACCGTTCCTTGGCGGTGCGGGCTGCCCATTCCTTCTGCGCAATCTCGGCTGCGGCAATCGCCGCCTTGGTTTCCGCAGCCCCCAGATTGGGAACGCGGCCGATGATCTCGCCGGTCGCGGGATTATCCACGGCGATCGCATTGTCCCCGGCCTCGATCCAATCGCCGCCGACCAATGCGGCCTGCCGAAACAAAGTTGCGTCCTTCAATTCCATGACTGTCTCCTCAGATAGACCATTTCTGTTTCTTCGAGTCGCGGGGATGCTCTATCTCTTTTCGTGTTTGTGCAATCCACCACACAATTTTGCGGGAATGCGCTCGACACCTCAGGCACGCGATCGCGGACAACTGCCCATCCGGCTGCCGCCACCGACCGGGGTCGAGCCACGGGTCTCGACCCGTCCTTCGGACCCCCGTAAACGGGGCGAATGCCGCAGCCTCTCCGTCACCAGGGTCTTGTAGGGCACGTCCCTTCTGCCCGTCAGTACGGGGGAGAAGGTAATCCATCAGCGTAAAATTAGATTTCGCCAGTCCATTACACTAGCTTAGCGCATGGCCGGCCAAACCATAAACCGCCGGTTCGCCGCTCTGCCTATTTAAGAAATTACGCCCCTTTGACATGGTCGTAACGGTATCGGAGACGGCGAGCCGGCTCTGTTGAAGGAACTCGGCGAACAGGCCTTTCTCTCGGGTATCAACACGTGCGAACCCGCCTGCCAAATCCTTGAGATGCACGGCGGCAAGATTGATCGCGTCCTGATCATTGCTTGCCACGATCGGACCAATCACATGGCCACGCCCGAACTCGCGACACATGGAATAGCCGACGATTTCGTCGCCTCGCCGGAGTGTGCAAATGGACGCCCCCTCAGCGAGCAAAGCGATCAACTTGCCGCGATCGGTGCCGAAGGCTCGCGTATCGAGAGCGTTGATCTCCTCGATTTTATCGCTGGACGGTTCGCTCAACTGCCCATTCAGCTCCGGCAGGGGAGGAAGCTTCGGTCCGACATCTCCCTGGTACTGATAGACAATCGCTTCCTTGGTGAAATCGAGCGAAACATAAAGTCTGTAAGCTGCATGGGTCGAATTCAAGCTCAGATTGCGGTCGCCGCACTGCTCGAACACTTGGTCCATGAGCCATCGCCCGGTCCCTTGCGCCTGCGTGCGAGGCGAGGTGATCACCAGCCCGATCGTGGCGAAATCATCGCCATGCGGAAACCACATCGCACTTCCGAAGACGCGTCCTATGCCATCGACCGCAACGATGCCAAGCCCAGCGCGCCGCAGGAGATCCCAGTCTTTGGGCCGGTGCGGCCAGCCGACGCCGATCGACAGCGCGTGAAGCAGGCTGACATCGACACTGTTTATATCCTGCGCGATCAATTCGAATGATTTCAGGCGCACTGATTTTTGCATTTTCGGATATCCGCTCCGTTCGCCGGATCACCAAGCTCCACTGGAGGTAGACAGTGTCTTTGATCATGCGCCGATTGCAACCAAGTCACAATATTGCACACCAAGGCCGGCAGGATTGGCTTGTTCATCGCAACAATTCGAAATCTTCAGCTGAACCGAAGCCCTACTCAGCAGGTAAAACGCATCCCTGCGCTTAGGCTAGGTAACATCTAGACCACTCTGAAGGCAACTTGGTCACTCCCATGGACGTCAAAGAAATTCTCGCAAGGTTGATCGCATTCCCCTCCGTTGTCGGCACGCCGAATGGCGCGATTACCGACTGGATACGTGACTATTGCCGGAAGGCGGGAGCCGATGTGACAGTCCATCTCGGCCCGGAAGGTGACCGGTACAACCTTTTCGCGACCGCCGGACCGCGCGAAGGCCAGGGTTACATTCTGTCCGGGCACATGGATGTCGTGCCGGCCGGCGAACGGGAATGGAGTTCGGATCCTTTCGTTCTGCGCGCTGAGGGGGACAGACTTTTCGGACGTGGCACCAGCGACATGAAAGGCTTTCTCGCCTGCGCCTTGGCCGCATTGCCGAAGCTTGCCGCCATGAACCTGCGGCGGCCAATTCACCTTGCCTTCTCCTATGACGAGGAGGCAGGCAGCCGCGGCGTACCGCATCTCATCGCTGAGCTGCCAAACCTGTGCAATGCCCCGCTGGGCGCAATCATCGGTGAGCCGAGCCGGATGCAGGCCGTCCGGGCGCACAAAGGCAAAGCAGCTGTCCGCCTCGAGGTGATCGGGCGCTCGGGGCATTCTTCCCGTCCGGATCTCGGACTAAACGCCATTCATGCCATGGCCAATCTGATCACCGAGGTTGCGGAATACGGCAAGTCCCTGACGAACGGTCCGTTCCACGATGATTTCGCGCCTCCCTACTCGTCATTGCAGGTTGGTGTCATTACCGGCGGCCAGGCGGTCAATATCATCCCGGATCGCTGCACCGCCGATATCGAGGCCCGCGCTGTGCCCGGTATCTCCCCGTCATCTCTGCTGGAGCCGGTAAGGGCGAGGCTCGCTGCTCTCAAAGTCCAGGGTTTCGAGGTGGGCTGGCACGAGCTGAGCGCTTACCCCGGACTGGCGCTCCCCGCAGGCAGCGACCTCGCAGCGCTGCTGATGAAATTGACGGGGCAGGAGCCGCTTGCCGCCGTAAGCTATGGCACGGAGGCCGGGCTCTACCAGCAGGCTGGCATCGATTCCATCATCTGCGGTCCTGGGGATATTGGTCGCGCACACCGCCCTGACGAATACATCGAGCTTGGCGAACTCGCAGCATGCCAGACGATGATCGAAGAACTCGGCGCCCATCTTGCCGAAGGCTGAAAGAAGGCGATTTTCATGGCGTTTCTCTTCAACTCCGATGCCACACGCGGTGCGATCTTCCATGAGATTTTTGCGCGCGAACTGCCGGATCTGGAGTTCGTCGGGCAGGGCCAGCCGGTGGATCCGCAAAGGGTGCGGTATCTTCTGACATGGACGATCCCCAGCGATATCTCGCGTTACCGCAATTTGGAAGTTTTGTTTTGCATCGGCGCCGGCGTCGATCAGCTCAAACAAGACAGCCTACCGGACCACGTAGCGGTCGTCCGCATGGTCGAGGACGGCATTATCCGGATGATGCAGGAATACGTCACTCTCGGCGTCCTGACGCTCCACCGGGAGATGCTCGCTTACCGGGAGCTGCAGCGACAGTCTGTCTGGCAGACGCTCGCCGCGCCGCAGGCCGCACAGCGCCGAATAGGTTTCCTGGGCCTCGGCATCCTGGCGCAGGCGGCGATCGAACGCTTGAAGCCCTTCCGATTTCCACTCGCAGCATGGAGCCGAAGCAAGAAGCAAATCGACGGCGTCACCTGCCATCATGGCACGGATGGACTGGCCGACTTTTTGGCGAAGACCGACGTCCTGGTCTGTCTGCTGCCGCTGACCGACGAGACGCGCGGCATCCTCAATGCCGAGCTCTTCGCACAGCTGCCGGGCGGCGCACGGCTGTTGCATGTGGGCCGCGGGCCGCACCTTGACCACGCGGCTTTGATCGAGGCTCTCGATAGCGGCCGTCTTGCCGCGGCGATTCTCGATGTCACCGATCCCGAGCCGCTGCCGGCAGAACATCCACTCTGGCAACATCCGAAAGTAGCGATTACGCCGCACATCGCCTCCGTCACGCAACCGGAAACGGCAGCGCAATCGGTCACTGAAAATATTCGGCGCCACCGCGCCGGCGAAAAGCTGATCGGCCTGGTCGATCGGACACGCGGTTATTAAACGAGGAAAATGACATGTCGCTTCTTCTGACTATCGATATCGATCCAAATTTCACCCCCAAACAGGCCTTGCCGGACGCAGAACGGCTGATTTCAGGCAATCCCGCCTACAAGACCTGGGCGCAAGATGCCTCAAAAGGCGAGAAGGTGCTGACCGGCATTTGGGAAGCGACGCCCGGCGAGCACCATTCCATCAAGGGCACGGTCTACGAGTTCTGTCACATCATTTCCGGTGTCGTTGAAATCGACGAAAAAGACGGCGAGACGAAGACTTACCGTGCCGGCGATAGCTTCGTGATGAAGCCCGGTTTTGTCGGCGTCTGGCGTACCATCGAGACCATGCGCAAGATCTACGTCTGCGTTTACGACTGAGCGACTGCCAACGGCGCTCGCCCGAAAGAAGGGCGCGCCTGCCGCATAGAAGCACCGAAGGCCGGCAGAAGGGTAAGCCTCAACATTCGGCGTCCTATCCGCAGACGAGGCCGCTGATCCGGTTAAATCTCCAGGCCTTCGACGATGGCGAAGATCTTCTTGAGGTTGCCGTGGATCGATAGGCGGTTGATCGTCCCGCGACCGACGAAGATCGCGTCTCCCGCCTCGACTGACGTTTTCGTACCGTCTCCATCGGTCACATCAGCCTGCCCCTCCAGGATGTACATCAATTCATGGACGGGATGAGGGCGCGACAGCCGGACGTGTGGCGTCGTCGCCCAGACACCTGTTCGAAAGCCGACCGCCTCGTCGGAAAATGCCCTGAAGTGACTGCACTGAGGTGTGTCCCCCTCCACGAACTGCGCCGGAGGCGGCGGGGAGGGGGCAAGTGCAACCTGCCTATCGATCGCAACGACGCCTTGCGTGCTCAATGTTGCCGCGGTCGTCGCACAGAAGATCCAGCGGGTGCCTTTTTCCGCTTCCGCCGTGATGTCGCTGCCCCGGCCGATGACCACGCTGTCGCCGGATGTGAGATCAAATGTTGAGCCGCCCGAATGCAGGACAAGTCGCCCTGCCACGACAACCAGGGATTCCGTATGGGGAAAGCTGGCGATCGAGGTCTTTCCGTTCAAATGCACGGATCCGGCGGAAACCCCGCCCGAAGCGCTCCAGACGATATTGCGGCCGGCTCCGAATATGTCGTCTGGCCCTAAGGTGCGTCGCTGGCCTTCCGGAGCAGATCCGCTTTTCGCCTCGAAGAGGAGGATGGTCTTACCGGTCATCGTCTGACTCCCAATTTGGTGCGACATTCATAGGTCTGGTGCTGGTGCCGACGGGCCGCAAGCCGATTTATCAGGCCAGGCCAGGCTCGTTCCCAGTCCTTTGGAGTCGGCCCGATGCAGCAGCACTTCGGCAACAGCAGAGCATCATCGGACATGGTCTACTCCTGGAAGCACCTCGGGACCGAATTCTGCGTAGATCCTAATCTGTGGCTTCAAGGGGTGGGCTGCGGAGTTGGCGCATAAACAGAATATCCTGTGGTTTGCTGCCCCCAACACAGGCAATTGTTGCGAAACAAGGCCGCCTGCGCCGCACCTCTCCAGCGCAAGCAGGCATATACTTCAGGCATTCGGATCAGACGAGCATAAGGGCATGCGCCAATGAAATTTGCTTCCTACTGGCATGACACCTCAATCCCATTCGCAGGAGGCATCGTCGACCCCGTCTCGGGAGATTTCGAGGTTGCAGTGATCGGCGCCGGCTTCACGGGGCTCAACGCCGCGCGCACACTGGCGCAATCCGGTGTGAAGGTCGCTCTGTTGGAAGCCGAGCACGTCGGGTATGGTGCCTCCGGCCGCAATGGAGGGCACCTTAACAGCGGTCATTTCGCAAGCTTCAGTGCCGCCAGGCAGCATCTCGGAGAAGACCGGGCGCGGCGCTTGTGGCGAGCCTATGATGACTCGATCGACATGATCGAACGGATCATCGAGGAAGAAAAGATCGCCTGCGATTTCCGCAGGGGCGGCAAGCTCAAGCTTGCCTCGAAGCCCTCTCATGTCGGCAAGCTGCAGGCGATGTCAGACGAAATCCGTCGCGAGGTCGACCCGTCAGCCGAATGGCTCACGCGTGAGGACCTCCGCAAGGAGGTGCTATCGGATGCCTTCCATGGTGGGATTCTCTATCCGAAATCCGCCATGATGCACATGGGACGCTACGCCAACGGCGTGGCGCAGGCGGCCCGTCGCCATGGTGCTGCGATCTGGGAGCGAAACCCGGTCACCGGCCGCGAACGCGTGCCGAATGGATGGCGGCTAACCACACCGACCGGCTCGCTTACTGCGCGCCAGGTCATCCTGGCGACCGATGCCTATACGCCAAGCGTCTTTAACTATTTCCGCCGGAGGCTCATGCCGATCGCTTCCTTCATCATTGCGACGCGCCCGCTCACGCCGCAGGAGGTCGCCGCGACGGTTCCGGGCAACCGCAACTTCACCAACTCGCTCAACATCGCCAACTATTTCCGCCTGACGCCCGACAACCGCATGCTGTTCGGGGGGAGGGCAAGATTTTCGACTGTGTCGAACCAGAAAACCGACGTCAGCTCTGGCCAGCTTCTGCGCCAGCAGATGCTCGGCATGTTTCCGCAGCTTGCCGACGTCGAGATCGACTATTGCTGGGGCGGCCTCGTCGGTTGCACGCAAGACCGTTATCCCCGCGCGGGCAGCGCCGAGGGTGTGATTTACAGCATGGGCTATTCCGGCCACGGAGCCCAGTTGTCGACCTTCATGGGTAACGCCCTGGCGAATATGGCGATGGGGCGCAAAGACGCCAATCCACTCGACGGCTTCGCCTGGCCCGCCGTTCCGATGCATACCGGGAATCCGTGGTTCCTGCCGATCGTCGGCACCTATTACCGCATGAAGGACCTGCTGCCCTGACCGATCCTGGCGCCGCCCCGGTCGCGGCTAGACGGCCTCACCTGGGGACGGCCGACGACGTCATGGACGGCCACCCCTGGTCCCTGCCGATCCTCCGCGCAATTGCCGCATGAAGGACCTTGTAAGATGATCACGCCTCTCGAACACCTGTCCCGCAACGGTCGTCTGGACAAGTTCTTCATCGACGGTCGATGGCTCGAACCCAAGGGCACCGCCAAGGGCGTCGTGGTCAACCCTGCCACGGAAGAGGTGGTGACCCACTTTGCGCTCGGAAACGCCGAGGATGTCGATGCGGCTGTTTCCGCCGCCCGACGGGCCTTCGCCACCTGGAGCCGCACCAAACCGGAATACCGCGCGGGCCTGCTTGAGCGCCTGCAGGCGCTGCTCGAAGCCCGTAGCGAACTGTTTGCGCAGTGCCTGAGCCTCGAAATGGGCGCGGCGATCGGATATTCGCGCACCGCGCAGGTGCCGCTGGCGGTCGCCCATGTCAAGGTCGCTCGCGAGGTCCTGGAAGCCTTCCCCTTCGTCAAGCAGCGCGGCCACACCGCCATCACCCACGAACCGATCGGTGTCTGCGCACTGATCACGCCATGGAACTGGCCGCTCTACCAGATCACTGCCAAAGTTTCGCCGGCACTCGCCGCAGGCTGTACTGTCGTGCTGAAGCCCAGCGAGCTTTCTCCCCTCAACGCGCTGCTGTTTGCTGAGGCGATCGAGGACGCCGGCTTCCCCTCCGGCGTCTTCAACCTCGTCAATGGTGACGGCCCGTCCGTCGGTTCGGTCCTCGCGTCGCATCCCGATGTCGACATGATTTCCATTACCGGCTCAACCCGTGCCGGTATCGCAGTGGCTCAGGCAGCCGCGCCGACTGTCAAGCGCGTCGCGCAGGAGCTTGGCGGCAAGTCACCGAACGTGGTCCTGCCGGACGCCGATCTCGATCGAGCCGTTTCCTTAGGCATAGCGGCTGCTTTCCGCAATCTCGGCCAATCATGCAGCGCGCCGACGCGGATGATTGTGCCGTGCACGCAGCTCTCCGAGATCGAGTCGCTTGCCAAGGGGGCCGCAGATGAGATCGTCGTCGGTGATCCCCGTTCAAACGCCACCACGCACGGTGCGATCGCCAACCGCGCCCAGTTCGATCGGATCCAGACCATGATCGGCGTCGGGATTGCGGAAGGCGCGACGCTCGTTGCCGGCGGAGAGGGTCGCCCAGCCGGTCTGAATGCCGGGTTCTACGTTAAACCGACGGTTTTCTCGGACGTGCGCACAGACATGCGCATCGCCCAGGAGGAAATCTTCGGCCCGGTCCTCTGCCTTATTCCCTACGACACGGTGGACGAAGCCATCGCCATCGCCAACCATACCGTCTACGGCCTGGCTGCGCATGTGCAGGGCAAGAATATAGACATCGTCAAGGACGTCGCCTCACAGATCCGCTGCGGACAAGTGCATCTCAACTATCCGGCCTGGGATCCACACGCGCCTTTTGGCGGCTTCAAACAATCTGGAAATGGACGCGAATTCGGCATTGAGGGCATGCTCGAATACCTCGAAGTCAAATCCATCCTCGGATACTTCTAGGGCATCCGTCAACGCTGGCCGATGGCTCCTTCTGCACGTCCTCCCGACCTTTGAAGGCCATCAGCCGAAGCGTCAAGGCAACAACCGAATCTGACTGTCGCCTCGCGCAAAACGTTATTTTCCACCGCTCTGGCACCCGCAGTCGATGCATGCTGCTTGCCCTGTTTCGCTAAGCTCAGCCCGGGAACACGTCGAGGGCTGCGATGGCGGCACGGGACGAAATTCATTCATCACGGTGGCTCTTGCAGCCGACGACCAATGGTCCGAGAGGAAACGATATGCTTGAGTTGAAAGACAAAGACCTTTTTCAGCAGGCCGGCCTGATCGACGGGATCTGGTCGAGGGCAGCGTCGGGCAAGACGGTGAGCGTCGTCAATCCGGCCACCCAGGCACGCCTTGGCACTGTCCCGGATATGGGAACCGCCGAGACCCGCGCGGCGATCGGCGCGGCCCAGGCCGCTTTCACCCTATGGAAGAAGAGGACGCATGCCGAGCGTGCGGTTCTGCTCGAGCGTTGGTATGCGCTGATGATCGAAAATCTCCAGGATCTTGCGCTGCTCATCACGCTCGAGCAGGGCAAGCCTGTCGATGAATCTCGCGCCGAGGTCCGTTACGGTGCCTCCTTCGTCAAATGGTTTGCCGAAGAAGCCCGCCGCATCGGCGGCCACACCATTCCCTCGCCAACACCGGATCGCCGCATCATCGTCCTCAAGGAAGCGGTCGGCGTCTGCGCGATCGTCACCCCGTGGAATTTTCCGATCGCGATGATCACCCGAAAGGTGGCGCCCGCCTTGGCGGCCGGCTGCACGGTTGTCATCAAGCCTTCGGAATTCACCCCCTATTCGGCGCTCGCCATGGGTATCCTTGCCGAGCGCGCCGGCATTCCGGCAGGGGTGATCAATATCGTCACCGGCATGCCGACTGAGATCGGCAACGAGTTCATGGCAAACGCGACGGTGCGGAAAATCTCCTTCACCGGCTCGACTCGGATCGGCTCGCTTCTGATGCGCGGCGCCGCCGACAGCGTCAAGCGGCTCTCCCTCGAACTCGGCGGCAATGCGCCGTTCATCGTCTTCGATGATGCCGATCTCGATCTCGCGGTCGAAGGCGCAATCCTGTCCAAGTTCCGCAACGGCGGCCAGACCTGCGTCTGCGCCAACCGCATCTTGGTACAGGCCGGCGTGTATGATGCCTTTGCCGAGAAACTCGGCGCCAGCGTCAACGCCATGAAGGTCGGCCCCGGTACGGAGCCGGGCAATGTCATCGGCCCGATGATCAACGCTGCGGCGATCGAGAAGATCAACCGCCATGTCGACGACGCTCTGGCCAAAGGCGCCAAGATCGCCGCACGGGGCAGCACGGTGGCGGAAGGCAGGCAATACGCCGCGCCGATGGTGCTGACGGAGGCGACAACCGACATGCTGCTTGCCAGCGAAGAGACCTTCGGCCCGGTTGCACCGCTCTTCCGCTTCGAGACGGAAGACGAAGCGATCACAATCGCCAACGGCACACCCTTCGGCCTTGCCGCCTACCTCTACACCGAAAACCTGAAGCGCTCCTGGCGCGTCGGCGAAGCGCTCGAATTCGGCATGATCGGGCTCAACACCGGCGCGATCTCGACCGAAGTCGCCCCTTTCGGCGGCGTCAAGCAGTCTGGCCTCGGCCGGGAGGGAGCCCAGGTTGGCATCGAGGAATATCTCGAAATGAAGAGCTTCCACATTGGTGGGCTGAGCTGAACCTGAAGCGATTATGAGATGAGAACCAGCAATGTGGCGCACGCGCGGGCGCCACATTTTTTGCTTCAGAGCCAACCGGCACACGCGTATTGGCAGTCCTTCCGTTGCGATCGATCCGGCAGCAGCATCTCTGGGAGTTCGCCTGGTCGGGGAGGGAGACCCTCGCTCGAGATAGTGACGCAGGCTTAGTGGCAAGGAGAGGGGAACCATTTTGCGGGTGTTCGTTGCGGCACTGCCGCTGGGTGCCATCAACGACCGCGATGCGAAGGCGAAACTGCCGATGCGGATTAGGCGCCGCCGGCGGCGATCAATACTCGACCTTGCCAGCACCGGTACCACGACTTCATGACGATACGGCAGCGAATTGCCTTGCGGGCCGGCGAGCACGGCCGCACTTAAAGAAAGCGCGGGCGGAAAAGCCGCCCGCGCTTTCCTTCGTTGGCTTTAGAGACCGAAAACACCGGGGAGGCCGGAGATGTCGGCGATCTCGACGTAACCATAGAACGGGTTGGCGGGCTCGTGGCCGCGGTTCACCCACACCTTGTTCTTGATGCCGATATCGTTAGCCGACATATGATCGTAACGGAACGAGGAGGAGCAATGGACGACATCTTCGGGGGCGCAGCAGAGCATGTCGAACAGGTATTCAAAGGCCTGCAGGCGCGGCTTGTAGGCCTGCGCCTGTTCGGCCGTGTAGACCGCATGGAAGGGCGCACCGAGCTTTTCGACGTTCGACATGATCTGCGAATTCATCGCGTTCGACAGGATCACCAGCGGGATCTCCTTGGCAACCTTCGCAAGACCCGCCGGCACATCCGCATGCGGCCCCCAAGTCGGCACCCGCTCATAGACCGTGCGGGCATCTTCGTCGTTGAACTTGACGCCGTTGCGCTTGCAACTGCGCTCGATCGAATTGTGAACGACCTCGGCATAGGGTTTCCAGTCGCCCAGGACCTCGTCGAGGCGATAGGCGGCGAAATTCCGGATGAACTCGGCCATGCGGGGTTCATCGAGCTGGTCGCGGTAAAGGTCGTGTGCCGCTTCCGCCATCTGGAAGTTGGTCAGCGTACCGTAGCAGTCGAAGGTGATGTATTTCGGACGCGACAGGGTCATGGGCATATCCTTTGGAGAGTGGACCGGGGCATTTGAACCCATGATAGACGCGGCCCGCCCCTCGGCTCGCCTGAATGTGGCGGCTAACGAAGCAGATTATTTCGTATCGAAAGGTGGCTTTGGCAGATGGTTGCGGACCCCCGCCGGCTGGCGGGCGCGGAAGGGCGGCGGACGATTGACTACGTCACCCATGCTATATCCCACTGTTTTGACCGGCTCGTTGCGGCGAGTGCAGCGAATTTTGCGCGAGATCCGCCCCGTGGAGCCTACATGCCAGCATAAGATGCGGCGGGCGACAAAGGGAAAACGATAAGATACCGCTCAGAGCGTAGCCTTCAGACGATTAGCCAACCCGCACTCCTTCACACTTCCACCCAGGAAATGAAGGAAGTGTCATGCAGACAAGCCAGATCGATTTCGCCGCTTTCGGCACCGAACACCTGGGTGCCGCTCTCAACCTGTCGCGGCAGGCAGGCTGGCCCCATCGCCCTGAGGATTGGCAGATGGCGCTTGCCTTGAGCGAAGGCGTTGTGGCGATCGAGAACGACCGGGTGGTCGGCACCGTGCTCATGACCCCCTACAAGCAAGAGTGCGCCACGATCAACATGGTCATCGTCGATGAAGCCATGCGCGGCCGCGGGCTTGGCCGCAGGCTGATGGATGCCGCAATAGAGCTTGCCGGCAAACGCCCGCTCCGGCTTGTTGCGACCGCCGACGGCCTTCCGCTCTATGAGAAGCTCGGCTTCCGCCAGACCGGCCGCATTCTGCAGCACCAAGGCATCGCAGCAGAACTCGCCGCGCCGATGGCGACGTCAGCCGCCGCCATTGCCGATTCTCCCGCGATCACCGAACTCGATCGACAGGCCTTCGGCGCCGATCGCGCCGATCTGATCGCATATCTCGCCAAGGTCGGGGAATTTGCCGTCGTCCGCCGTAGCGGAGGCGTCACCGGTTTTGCGGTCATCCGCACCTTCGGCCGGGGCGAGGTCATCGGCCCCGTCGTTGCCCGGAACCTGGAGGACGCCAAAGCGCTCGTCGCTCATTTCATCGCCCGGCGGCCCGGCGTGTTTCTCAGGGTCGATACCACCGCCGCCGCCGGCCTGTCCGACTGGCTGGTCGAACAGGGCTTCGCCCATGTCGGTGGCGGCATCGCCATGATGAAGCCATCGATTCCAGACGCCGATTCCGTCGCCACCATCTTCGCCCTCGCCAACCAGGCGCTCGGCTGATCCGGAGAGTATGATGTACAGCAATTCCCTTGTCGAACTCGACCGCGCCCATCTCGTGCATCCGGTCGCCTCCTACCGCAATCATGAAAAGCTCGGCGTGCGTGTGCTCGCTTCCGCCAAAGGCGCGACGGTGACCGATGCTTCCGGCAAGCAGCTGGTCGACGGCTTTGCCGGCCTGTGGTGCGTCAATGCCGGTTACGGCCATGAATCGATCGTCGAGGCAGCAACGCGGCAGATGCGCGACCTGCCCTATGCGACAACCTATTTCGGTCTCGGCTCGGAACCGGCGATCCGGCTTGCCGCGGCATTGGCCGAACGGGCTCCAGGCGACCTCAACCATGTCTACTTCACCCTGGGCGGATCCGATGCCGTCGACAGCACGATCCGTTTCATCCGCTATTACTGGATCGCCCGCGGGCAGCCGCAGCGCGACCAGTTCATCTCCCTTGAGCAAGGTTATCACGGTTCTTCGACTGTCGGGGCAGGGCTGACGGCACTTCCACTGTTCCACGCCGGCTTCGGCATTCCCTTCGACTGGCAGCATAAAATTCCCTCCCACTACGCCTATCGCAACCCCGTCGGCCAGGACCCGCAGGCGATCATCAACTCCTCCCTCGCAGCCCTGCGTCGCAAGGTCGAAGAGATCGGTCCCGAACGCGTCGCCGCCTTTTATGCCGAACCCATCCAGGGTTCGGGCGGCGTGCTGGTGCCGCCGAAGGGCTGGATGAAGGCGATGCGCGCGCTTTGCAGCGAGCTCGGCATCCTCTTTGTCGCCGACGAAGTGATCACCGCTTTCGGCCGCACCGGCCCACTCTTTGCATGCGAGGAGGACGAGATCGTTCCGGACTTCATCACCACGGCAAAGGGTCTGACCTCCGGCTATGTGCCGATGGGGGCGGTCTTCATGGCCGACCACGTCTACCAAACCATTGCGGATGGCGCTGGTGGCGCGGCCGTCGGTCACGGCTATACCTATTCGGCCCACCCCGTCAGCGCCGCCGTCGGCCTCGAAGTGCTGAACCTTTATGAAACCGGTCTCCTGGCGAACGGCCGGAAGGCCGGCGCAAGGCTGATGCAGGGGCTTGAAGGCCTCAAGGACCATCCGCTCGTCGGCGATGTGCGCGGCCGCGGCATGCTCGCCGCCATCGAACTGGTGATCGACAAGGAGAAGAAGACGCCGTTGCCGGCAGCCGCCGATCCGGCGCGCCGGATCTTCGACCGCGCCTGGGAAAACGGCCTGGTCATCCGTGCCTTTGGCAACGGCGTCCTCGGTTATGCGCCGCCGCTCTGTTGCACCGACGCCGACATCGACGCGATCATCGAGCGCACGCGCAAAACCTTGGACGACACCCTGGCTGACCCCGATGTACGCGCGGCCCTGAAGGGCTGAGCGGGCAGGCAGCCGTTTCCGTGATCCCTGCGATAAAACGAAACATATGGCAAAGGCCGATGCCATGTGAGCATCCGGCCCTTGTCACCCCCGCGGCCGCGCACCCTTGACGGGGTCGACCACCAAACTAGAGCCTTTCCTGGTCAGATTGAATCATTCTGTTGGCTCAAACGGAGTCGGATGCTCGACCGGCCGGCGCGCGTCGTAGCTCAGCTCTACGGCCAAGCCGGCCGGTCGAGCAGGCGGCCCGTTTCAGCCAACCCGAAGGGCCGGGCATCTTTCCGCCAGGATCAGAGGCGATCGGCTCGGACGTACCAAAGGGTATGCCCGTCGCCAATCGCCTCTGCCCTGTCGAAAACCTGCTCCGGCAGAATGCTTCAAGCTGACCAGGAAAGGCTCTAGAGCGGAAATAGGCTCGTCAATGGCATGTGCGCCTTGACGATCGGCGATTTCAGAACGACGAAGCTGAAATACTTGTCGATGCCGATCTCCATGTCGGAGAGCCGCTCCATGATCGTCTGGTACTCGCCGATCCCGGCCGTCACGAATTTCAACAGATAATCGTAGCCGCCGGAGACCAGATGACATTCGATCACCTGGTCGATCTTCTCGACCGTCGTCAAAAACCGGGCGAAATCGATCTGCCGGTGGTTCTTCAGGGTGATCTCGGTGAAAACGGTCAACGTCTGTCCGAGCTTGGCGACATTGATCTGTGCGGAGTAGCCCTCGATATATCCTTCCGACTGCAGCTTCTTCACCCGCATCAGGCAGGGGCTCGGCGACAGGTTGACGAGCTCGGCGAGCTCGACATTGGTGACGCGGCCATTCTTCTGCAATTCATGCAGAATTTTTATATCGATCCGGTCGAGTTTCATCGCTCCACTCCGCCTGTCGAACCTGCTAACGCCGCAGCATATTGTGCCGCCACTTTCCCAACACTAACACATTGGAGGTTCGAGTCGATCGCGTTTCGGGGGCTCGGGGAGGGACGAACGGGATGCGGCTTGGCCTAAGACAGCATTTTATGCTGCCCCTGACCGGAGACGCAACGATGTGTGACACCCCGCGGCCGTGTTCTAGATATTGGAGGAATGGATCGCGTCGCAGACGGCCTCCGTGACCTCTTTGGTCGTGGCGGTGCCGCCGAGGTCGGGGGTGAGGATGCCCGCGCCGGTGACCGCTTCGACGGCGCGCATGAGACGAGCCGCGGCCTCCTGCTCGCCGAGATGGTCGAGCATCTGCGCGGCGGTCCAGAAGCTCGCGATAGGGTTGGCGATGCCCTTGCCGGTGATGTCGAAGGCCGAGCCATGGATCGGTTCGAACATCGAGGGAAAACGCCGCTGCGGATCGATATTCGCGGTGGGGGCGACACCGATACTGCCGGCCAGCGCACCGGCGAGGTCGGAGAGGATGTCGGCATGCAGGTTGGTCGCGACGATCGTGTCGAGGCTCTGCGGCTTCAGCGTCATCCGCACCGTCATGGCGTCGACCAGCATCTTGTCCCAGGTGACGTCAGGGAACTCTGCAGCCACCTCGGCGGCGATCTCGTCCCACATGACCATGCCGTGGCGCTGGGCATTCGATTTGGTCACGACCGTCAGCAACTTGCGCGGCCGCGCCTGCGCCAGTTTGAAGGCGTAGCGCATGATGCGGGTGACGCCGACGCGCGTGAAGATGGCGACCTCGGTCCCGACTTCCTCGGGCAGGCCGCGATGGGCGCGGCCGCCATGGCCGGAGTATTCGCCTTCGGAATTCTCGCGGACAATCACCCAGTCAAGATCGCCCACACCGCAGTTGCGCAGCGGAGGGGTAATGCCCGGAAGGATCTTGGTCGGCCGGACATTGGCATATTGGTCGAAGCCCTGGCAGATCGGCAGTCTGAGCCCCCAGAGGGTGATGTGGTCGGGAACATCCAACGCGCCGACGGCACCGAAATAGATCGCGTCGAATTTCTTCAGCCGCTCAAGTCCGTCGGACGGCATCATCACGCCGTGCTTCTTGTAGTAGTCGGAACCCCAGTCGAAATTTTCGATGGCGAACCTCACGTCGCCGAGACGTTTTTCCAGACTTGCAAGCACCGTGCACCCGGCAGCAATGACCTCAGGTCCGATCCCGTCGGCGGGGATGGCTGCGATTGAGTATTCACGCATCGATTTTCTCCCGTAACATCTTCCGCAGGTCTTATCCGCTGAGGCCTGCGCGCTCCTGTTTGCGGCAGCCGGCCTGCACCGTGATATCACCCAGGTCGCCGATGAAAAGCAAACCATCGTCAGCATGGTTGCGGGCGGCCTCGGTCTCGCCGTCGTCCCACGATGGACATCCTCTCTTGCCTCTGCCGGGGTTCGCTTTTTGCCGGTGCAAGAGGAAGCCGGGCGACCGACGCCGAAACTGCCGCTGGCGGTGGCATGGATGAAGGCAGCCGGTGATCCGGAGAGTGATGCTCTGCTCGATCTCCTGAGGCGCAACCGCGAAAGATATTCGGCATCGGCCTGAGCATGTTCATTCGCGATCGCGCCATCGCCGACTGCCGTTAAAAAGGCTCGCGGGCTAGCGGGCAATTCACGCCGATGATCTCGGCACAAGACGCCCAGGCAGAATAATCGTTTCGGCTTCGCGCTTGCCCGTGATCATTGCGACCATGGTGTCAATCATCTCATCGGCAGGCTGCTCGTAAGACGTCAGTTGATAAGCGGGAGCGGCGCTGAGCTCGATATTGTCGAAGCCGACGATCGCCAGGTCATGTGGAACGCGAAGCGCGAATTCGCTGCGGACCACATCCATTGCTCCGAGCGCCAGAATGTCGTTCTCGCACATCAGCACATCGATGCGCGAGGAGGGGGAGGTGGCGTTCAGATAGGCGCGCGCCACCTTAGCCCCGGCCTCGGCGCTGTAGCGCTCTGCAGTCAGCTCGACGACGCCTTCGACGCCCTTCCGCTGCCAGAATTTCAAATAGTGATGTCGTCGGCCGAGCGCGGTCGACAGGGTCTGTCCTCCCGTCATGAAGCCCGGACGGCGATACCCCCTCTCGAACAGGTAATTCACAATTTCGCCGAGAGCGAGTTCGGCATTGCAGGCGACGGCGGGAACGCCGGGGATTTGGCTATCGCGCGCAAGGACGAACATCGGCGGAAAACCGGGGCCAAGCCGTTGACTACCCAGCGTTTCCTCACGAAAGGCGGTTCCGAACAGAATGACGGCGTCGAACTGGCGCTGATCGGCGTTGATCAACGCATGAATGTGATCGAAATGGCGATTGATATTGATCAGGACGGTCAGCAGACCCTCCGCCTGCAAACGCTCGGTCAGCATCTCCAGAACGGGGAGCTTATGTGGGTTGGCGAAGTCGTCGACGAAGACGGCGACCTGATGCGTGATGTTCGTCGCAAGGCTGCGGGCAAGCAGGTTGGGTGAGTAATTCAGAGCCTCTGCCGCCCGAAGCACTTTCTGTCGGCTGGCATCTGTAATCGACGCACCGGAAGTGAAGGCGCGGATGACCGTCCATTTCGATACGCCAGCGGCTTCCGCCACCTCTTTTGCTGTCGCCCGCTTGCGCATTTGCCGCCTCCTTGATTGGAATGAATATTCCACAAAAAAATAAAAATGGAATGGATGCTTGATTTTTGTCGAGGATAAAGTAATTTTGCTCCGCTTGCTACCGGGTGCAAATGGAGTTGCAACCGGTAGCATTGGGAAGATCCACCCGGTGGATCGTTTTGGGAGGGTAAAATGAAATTTGGTCTGAAATCACTTTTCGCAGGCGCCGCCTTTGCGGCCGCGATCATCGGGTCTTCGGCACTTGCCACTGCCGCCGACATTCGCATCGTTGCCGTCACTCACGGTCAGGCCAACGACCCATTCTGGTCCGTCGTCAAGAACGGCGTGAGCGCGGCGGCCAAGGACATGGGTGCCAGTGTCGAATATCGTGCTCCGGAAACTTTCGACATGGTGTCGATGGCGCAGCTTATCGATGCTGCCGTCAATCAGAAACCCGATGGGCTGATCGTCTCCATTCCAGACGCCTCGGCGCTCGGTCCTTCCATTAAGAAAGCCGTCGCTGCCGGGATCCCGGTCATCTCAATCAATTCCGGCTCCGATGTTTCGAAAGAGTTGGGAGCGCTTCTGCATGTCGGTCAGGACGAATATACCGCCGGCAAAGCCGCCGGCGCAAAGCTCCACGATCTCGGCGGCAAGGAAGGCCTGTGCGTGAACCAGGAAGTCGGCAATGTTTCGCTCGATCTGCGTTGCAAGGGCTTTGCCGATGGTTTCGGCGGCAAAGTCACGGTGCTTCCTGTCAGCAACGATCCGGCCGATGTTCGGGCGAAGGTCAAGGCAGCGCTGAGTTCCAACTCGACCGTCGATACCGTTATGGCGCTCGGCGCCAGCACAGCTGGTGAGCCGGCCTTGGCAGCCGTCGAAGATGTCGGCATGACCGGCAAGATCAAGGTGGCAACCTTCGACCTTTCGGCTGATTTTCTGAAGGCGGTGGCAGACGGCAAGGCCGCTTTCGCGATCGATCAGCAGCAATTCCTTCAGGGTTATATGCCTGTCGTGTTTCTGGCCAATTACGCCAAATACGGGCTCATCCCAGGTGGCAACGTCCCCTCCGGTCCGAACCTGATCACCAAAGAAAAGGCCGCTCAGGTAGTCGATCTTTCCGCTAAGGGGATCCGCTGACCGAGATTGCCGAAAGGCATCCTCCCCGAAGTTCCTCCCCGTTATCGGGGAGGGGCTTTGGTTTGATGGAACGCGCTGCGAGGCAGCGCAGATGAAGCGCTAAATTACATTCACAGGGAGGAATCATGGCTTCGCTTGAGCAGAAAGCGGCGGTCGCGCCGAAAGCCGATGAGCGTATCAAGCAGGTGGGCTTTCTGACGCAACTGATGCGTCGGCCCGAGCTTGGAGCCGTGGCCGGCCTGGTGCTCGTCATCGTATTTTTCTTTCTCACCGCAGACCCCACAATGTTTTCGCTTTCGGGCGTAATGACGATCATGGCGCCGGCTTCCCAATTGGGGATCCTCGCCATCGCGGCCGCACTTCTAATGATCGGCGGCGAGTTCGATCTCTCGATCGGTTCTATGGTCGCGTTCGCTGGACTGGTCTTTGGTGTCATCCTGACCAACTTCGGTCAGCCATTGTCGGTCGCCATCGTGATGACGATGCTTTTCGCCGCCTTCATGGGCGCGATCAACGGACAGATCGTGATCCATACGCGTCTGCCATCCTTTATCGTGACGCTGGCGTTCCTCTTTATTCTCCGCGGTCTGACGCTCGTCGGCCTGAAATGGGCAACCGGTGGCTCGACACAGCTCCGCGGCATCAGCGACCATGTCAAAGACAGCCCGCTGCTTGGAATTTTCTCCGGCGAAGCCCTGAAGGGCGCCTTCCTATGGCTCGCGGATCATGATCTGATCGACAAGTTCCCCAATGGCGTGCCGAAGGTCACGGGCGTTCCGGTTTCCGTCTTGTGGTTCGCAGCCCTTGCCCTGCTGGCGACCTGGGTCTTATTGCGTACGCGCACCGGCAACTGGGTCTTTGCGGCCGGCGGCGATCCCAATGCGGCGAGGAACTCGGGTGTCCCGGTCCACAGGGTTAAAACCGGCCTCTTTGCGCTGACGGCATGTGCGGCGGCACTCGTTGCGATCATCACCGTACTCGATGCTGGTTCCACCGACGCCAGGCGCGGATTTCAGAAGGAATTCGAAGCCATCATCGCAGCCGTTATCGGCGGGTGTTTGCTCACCGGCGGCTACGGCTCGGCGATCGGCGCCTTCTTCGGTGCGATTATCTTCGGCTCGGTTTCGATCGGTCTGACCTATACCAAGTTCGACTCCGACTGGTTTCAGGTGTTCCTGGGCTCAATGCTGTTGCTGGCCGTGCTCTTCAACAATTTCATTCGCCGCAAGGTTACTGGGGAGCGCTGATCATGGTTGACGTCAACATCCGAACTCCGGTCATCGAAGTGGCCGATATCGTCAAGCACTACGGTTCGGTGATCGCATTGAACGGCGTGTCAATGCAGGTCTCAGCCGGGGAGGTGCTTTGTCTTCTGGGAGACAATGGCGCGGGCAAATCCACGCTGATCAAGACGCTATCCGGCGTTGTCCGCCCGAGTGGCGGCGAGTTCCGGGTGGAGGGAAAGCCGGTCGATTTCAGAAGCCCCAGGGATGCACTCGATGCCGGGATCGCGACCGTCTACCAGGATCTTGCGATGATCCCCCTGATGTCGATCACCCGCAATTTCTTCATGGGGCGGGAACCTCGTAGAGGCGTCTTCCCATTCCGCCACATCGACTTCGATCACTGCAATGATGTCACGCGCGAGGAAATGCGCAAGATCGGCATCGATATCCGCGATCCCAACCAGGCCGTCGGCACGCTTTCCGGCGGTGAACGCCAGTGCGTGGCCATCGCACGAGCCGTCTATTTCGGCGCCAAGATCCTCATCCTGGACGAACCGACCTCGGCGCTCGGTGTGGCTCAGACCTCAATGGTGTTGAAATACATCCATCAGGTCCGGCAGAAAGGATTGGGCGTTATCTTCATTACCCACAATGTCCGCCACGCCTATGCGGTGGCCGACCGTTTCACCATCCTCAACCGCGGTCAAACGCTTGGCACATACGCAAAGGCGGACATCGCCATGGACGAACTCCAGAACCTGATGGCCGGTGGCAAGGAGCTGCAGCAGTTGTCCGAGGAACTCGGCGGTACGATCTAGACCGCGGTCACACCACAAGCGGTTCGACCGTTGCAAAAAAGCAATCGCCTCTCATTCACGCAATAACGATGGAACACGATCATGAACGATCGATCACGAGATGACCTGCCAACGTTTACACTCGCCGCCTGCGCGGAAATGCTCTGGCGCGACAAGGCGATCGAGTGGCGGGCCTCCCGCCTTAAGGAAATGGGCTTTGGCGTTGGTCTATGGAATTGGCCGGATCACGATCTGAGCAAGTTGGAAGCAACCGGCGCGACTTTCACAATTATGAACGGCTATCTCTCCGGCCGTCTGACCGACGACGAAGGTGCCGCCGAACTTCTCAAGACGGCACGCGAAACGGCGCAGATCGGTAAGCGGCTCGGCGTGCAAAGGCTCAATCTGCACGGCACAGGTCTGGGAGATGGAGGCCTGCCGGTCCAGCCGGTCGAAGTCGTGACCGGCGCCATGTGGTTGAAGGCGCGCGACACCCTCTGCCGTGTCGTCGACATGGCCGAAGAAGAAGGCGTCACCTTCACGCTCGAGAACCTCAACCTGCCGGTCGATCATCCGGGCGTGCCATTCGGGCGCGCCGAAGACACGCTGGCGCTTGTCTCGAGCGTCAATCATCCGCGGCTCCGCCTTAATCTCGATCTCTACCATGCCCAGATTGGCGAGGGAAACCTGATCGAGCTTTGCCGCAAATGCCTGCCTTGGATCGGCGAAATCCAGGTGGCCGATGTGCCCGGCCGCTGCGAGCCAGGGACTGGCGAGGTCAATTATAAGATGATCGCACGCACGCTCAAGGACATGGGCTATCGCGGCGCCATCGGCATGGAGGCCTGGGCGTCCGGCGACGATGAGGCGGCGCTCGACCGCTTCCGCGATGCCTTCACGGTTTGAACGATCCGACAGTTAACGCTTACAGATAACGGAGAAATATCGATGATCAGGTTTGGAGTGATCGGCGCCGGCCGGATAGGCAAGGTACATGCCGCCACCATCGCGGCGAACCCGAAGGCAAAGCTCGTTTATGTGGCCGATGCTTTCAGGGCCACGGCAGAGGCGCTTGCTGCCCAGACGGGCGCCGAGGTCGCTGAAGCGGAGGATATCATCAAGTCTCCAGCGGTGGATGCGATCCTCATAGCAACGCCGACGCCCAGTCATGCCGATCTCATCGAGGCGGCCTCGAAGGCCGGCAAGGCGATCCTCTGCGAAAAGCCGGTATCCTTGTCGGTCGAACGCATCAATGCCTGCCTCGACGTTGTCGAGAAGAACAATTCCACGCTGATGATCGGCTTCAATCGCCGCTTCGATCCCAATTTTGCCAGTGTGGAGGCGCGGCTGCGTCGCGGCGATGTCGGCGACATCGAAATCGTCACCATCACCAGCCGTGATCCCGCCCCGCCGCCAGCCGAATACGTCAAATCCTCCGGCGGCTTGTTCCGCGACATGATGATCCACGACTTCGATATGGCCCGCTTCCTCATGGGCGAGGAATTCGTCGTGGTAAACGCGCTTGGATCGTCTCTCGTCGACAAGGCGATCGGGGCCGAAGGTGATGTGGATACTGCCGCCGTGCAGATGCAGACGGCGTCGGGTCGTATCGCTGTCATCACCAATTCGCGCCGGGCAACCTATGGCTACGATCAACGCATCGAAGTCCATGGCGCTGCCGGCATGCTTGCGGCGCGGAATATCCAGGCAACCAGTGTGGAGCTTTCCAACGCAAGCGGTGTCAGCGGCGATCCCGTCCAATATTTCTTCCTTGAGCGCTACGCGCAGGCCTACGCCAACGAGATCAATGCCTTCATCGACGCAATCGACAATGGCCATCGGTCGCCGCGGCCGAGCGGGTTTGACGGATTGCAAGCTCAGAAACTCGCGGAAGCCGCAACCAAAAGCTGGCAGACCGGCAAACCGGTGACGGTCGATTGATGGAAGGGAACGGGTGCGAACCAATAGTGCTTCACGCGTTATCGGTTCGCACCCGACGCACCGGCTAACCTTTGCAGATCGTCGGATGCTACGCATGACCGGCAGATCCTAGATAGCGACCTTCAGGAGGCAGAAGCCAATGAAGCAGGCTAACGTTGGTCCTCCTCAGACATTGGAGGAGCTGAAATCTCTGATCGCGAGGCGTCAGATTGTCTTTCCCGATCGACTGGAGCAGGTTGCCAGACAAGTCATTGGACGACCGGAGATGGTTGCTTTCGAAAGCGCTGCAGAAATCGCGCGCATTTGCGAGGTATCTCAAACAACGGTGTTGCGCCTGGCGCAGCACTGTGGATTGCAGACATTCGCCGAATTGCGGTCGATGATGAGAAATCATGTTCGGAAGGCTGCCATCACTCACAGGTGACTAGGAGATAGAAGTCACCAATCGCTGTTCGTTGCGGAGCTGAGAGCGATCGGCATGCACAACGGCAACTTCAAAAGAGTGGGACGCTGAGATGGGTGACGACGGTATGTGATTGTAATCAAACGGCATATTTTTGTTCCATAATAACCCTTACGCCACTTTCTTTGTAGGAAGGTGGGCTGGTCAATTGGGGTGTCGCGCCGCTAATCGGCTTTGACAAAGGTTCCCTCCCTCCGGTTGCGCGTCCCTTCTTAATCGCTGCAAGTTTGCAGTCGCAGCGACGGGCCGCGCACCAATTCCCTTGCAGCGTGTAGTTTGTTGCTTGACTCAAAGTGGAGTAGAAAGTTTATTTGGGGCGTTCGGGTCGCTGCCCGACATCCTTTCCACGCTCATCTTCAGGGAGGCGAGCCATGGCAAATCACAAACCAACCGTGCCCAGCGTGTCGATCCACGACTACTCCCCAACGGAAGCCGTCGAAGGCAACCTGCTCGAAAGCGCTTCGGACGCAGATGGCGATCTGCTTCAAGTTCAGTTCGTCAACGGCATGAGAATCCCCAGCAAAGCCGGTGAGCCCGGATATCTTACGGTAGCGGGCGAGCACGGAACGCTGACGATTTGGAGCAACGGCAGCTATGCTTACAACGTCAACGACCCGGCAAGCGTCGAGCCTGGTGGCGTATTTTCGGAGAATTTTTCATTCAAGACCTCCGATGGAAATGGCGGTACTGACGTCAGCAATCTCCACATCGCCGTCAACGCCCCGCCGCAAGGGATGTACGCTATCGATTTCGAAAACGCCCCTAGGGAATATCCCGGGCAGCCTGATATCGCCTCGGGCTATGCAGGCTTCAAATTTGGCGACAAACTTGACGGCAATCTCTGGGAGGTCGCCGAAGCCAACGGCAACGAGTACGTCGTCAGCAATCCCTACAATCCCTTTTTCAATCACGCTGACGGCAAGCTCTTCACGATAGAGGGCGTCGACGTAGCAACCAATTTCGACCCTGGTTACGAAGGGGTCGATGCCCTCGTGACCTTTGAGGGTTATATCGGCGGCAACAAGGTGAGCGAGATGGCTGTTACGGTCTATGGAGACACGATTGCCGACGGCCAGCATATCTCATTGGAGGCCCTCGGAGCAGTCGACTTCGTCCGCTTCGATATTCAGCCTGACGTAGAGCCTACCGGCTTTCCGCAACTCGCATTTGACAACTTCACCGTCCTGGTCTGACCATTGACAGAAAGGCGGCTTTGCGCGATCCGCACCAACTGGCGTGCGCTTGGCAACCACTCATCATCGCCTGCTCCTAGTCAAACATACAGGGCGTTCCCGAACGCTTTCAGCGCCGCCTCCATGACCGCTTCGCTGCGGGTCGGATATTGCTTGGACTGGTCGACACGGTGTGCTCCGAGTATCTGGCGATCCTTGCGCGGAATAGCGGGTAGCAGCGTTGTGTGAATGCCTTTTGTACGTACCATTCAGTTAAACTAACCGTGCAAGCGAAGCCTTGAGGTTGGCGTTCTTCGCTTGTTCGGAAATCCTGAGACACCTCTTCTTTTTCTTTGTAATTTCCGACATATATTAAATATTATGTACGTTCCGCAGATTGTCACGCGCGGATTAAGGTGTTGGCGATGGCAACCGCCAATCTTCACTTTGTTGTTTTTGCTGTTCTCAGCCTTGGGCTTCGTCGCACCGTCGGCGTCCAGCCGCGTTGCTGTCGTCCTCAAGGTGAACGGCGCCATTGGGCCTGCGATAGCTGACTACGTGATACGAGGCATTCAGCGTGCTGGCGAACGTGGAGCGGTCTTGGTCATTCTGCAAATGGACACACCAGGTGGTCTTGACACCTCCATGCGGGAAATCATTCGCGCGATCCTTGCCTCACCAGTGCCTGTCGCGGGCTTCGTCGCACCGAGCGGGGCACGGGCTGCCAGCGCCGGCACCTATATTCTCTACGCAAGCCACATTGCGGCAATGGCGCCTGGGACCAATCTAGGTGCGGCGACACCAATCGCGCTCAGCGTAAAGCCTTTCGGCGGTGATGCGGAACCCGAAAAGAAGCCGGGCGAACCTAGTGACAAGCAGGCAGAAGCTCCGGGCAATGCCAGCGAAGCAAAAGCCGTTAACGACGCAGTCGCTTACATTCGCGGGCTTGCGGAATTGCGCAATCGCAACGCCGACTGGGCAGAGCGTGCCGTGCGCGAAGCTGCGAGCCTTTCATCCACTGCGGCAGTGCGCGAACATGCCATCGATTTCACGGCAGTTGATGTCAACGATCTCCTTGCAAAGGCACAAGGGCAGGTGGTGCGGGTCGGTCAAACGGACGCCCGGCTCGATACCTCCGGTTTAGTCGTGCAGGAATTCGAGCCCGACTGGCGCACGCGCCTGCTTTCCGTCATTACCGATCCGAACATCGCAATCATCCTGATGATGGTCGGGATCTATGGCCTGATCTTCGAATTTCTCGCACCTGGGACAATGCTTCCTGGCACGATCGGCGGCATCTGCCTCCTCCTTGGTCTCTATGCCCTGGCATTGCTGCCGGTGAGTTTTGCCGGCCTTGGGCTTATTTTCCTCGGCGTGGGATTGACTGTGGCTGAGGCGCATTCGCCAAGCTTCGGCGCTTTCGGCATTGGCGGCGGGTTGGCCGTGATCCTGGGAGCAACCATTTTGTTTGATACCGATATACCCGGCCTGGAAGTGTCGCGCGCCCTACTGGGCGCAATTGCATTTGCTGCTCTTGCTTTTAGCCTTGTCGTTGCTCGCCTGGCGTTCACCTCGCGCTTGCGCCGGGTTGCCACCGGTGCAGAGCAGATGATTGGCATTTCCGGTAAAGTTGAGAGCTGGATGGGGCTCACGGGGTATGTCATCGCACATGGCGAACGCTGGAAGGCGGTTTCCGCCGAACCACTTGTTGCCGGTGACCCTGTCAGCGTGACCGGCCGCAATGGGCTGGCTCTCGAGGTCGCCAGCCGTCCTAAGGACACTTAACGGCACTCAGCAAGCAGGAGGAGAAGTCATGGATATGTTTGCAGATCTTGCCTTCTATTTGGTGGCCATCGTCATTTTGGTCGCCATCCTCGCATCCGCGGTTAAAATCCTGAGGGAATACGAACGCGGCGTCGTGTTCACACTTGGCCGCTTTACCGGAGTCAAGGGACCCGGCTTGATTCTGCTCATCCCCTATGTCCAGCAGATGATGCGGGTCGACTTGCGCACGCGCGTACTCGATGTCCCTAGCCAGGACGTCATCTCACATGACAATGTCTCGGTTCGTGTCAGCGCGGTGATCTATTTCAGGGTTATTGACCCCGAGAAGTCGACCATCCAGGTCGAGGATTTCATGATGGCAACAAGCCAGCTTGCCCAGACGACGTTGCGCTCCGTGCTCGGCAAGCACGACCTCGATGAGATGCTGGCAGAACGTGACAGGCTCAACTCGGATATTCAGGAAATCCTTGACACTCAGACGGATGCTTGGGGAATTAAAGTAGCCACTGTCGAGATCAAACATGTGGATATCAACGAGTCGATGGTTCGTGCAATTGCTCGCCAAGCGGAAGCCGAACGCGAACGCCGCGCAAAGATCATTAATGCCGAGGGCGAACAGCAAGCTGCAGCGAAGCTACTAGAAGCGGCCGAAATTTTGGCCAGGCAGCCGGAGGCGATGCAACTTCGTTACTTGAGCACTTTGAACGTCATCGCCAGCGAGAAGACTTCGACGATTTTATTCCCCTTCCCGATGGAGTTCGGCAATCTGATGGCCATTAAGCCGAAGTGATCGAACGGCTCTGGCGGTGCTCCGTCGGGCGCGACTTTGCGCGAGACGATAGCTGTCGCCATTCATCTCGAGGATGTTGACGTGGTGGGTGATACGATCGAGTAGCGCACCGGTCTTGGAGAGCGGCACGAAGCCCAACTCATCGATGATGAGAAGCTGGTAGGTCCGGCGGAACACCGCCACCCCGTGGTCTTGGTCAGCTCGGCTCAGATGTGCAAAGCGCTTCCCAAAGCTTTCAGCGCCGCCTCCATGACTGCTTCACTGCGGGTCGGATGGGCGTGGATGGTGCCGGCAATATCTTCCAGGCGCGCACCCATTTCGATCGCCAGCGCAAAGGCCGCCGAGAGTTCGGAGACCCCTGCTCCCACAGCCTGCAGGCCGAGAACGAGATTGGTGTCGGCGCGGGCGACGACGCGCACGAAGCCCTCCTCCGACAGCATGGTCATCGCCCGTCCGTTGGCGCTGAACGGAAACTGGCCGGTGCGGATTTGATAGCCCTGCGCCTGCGCCTCCGCCGGCGAGAGGCCGGCGCTGACAATCTCCGGATCGGTAAAGCAGATGGCGGGAATGCAGCGCTTGTCCCAGGCCCGCTTCTTGCCGGCGATGATCTCGGCTACCATCTCGCCTTGCGCCATCGCCCGATGGGCCAGCATCGGCTCGCCGGTGACGTCGCCGATCGCATAGATGCCGCGCATGGAGGTGCGGCAGCGATCGTCGATCCTGAGATAAGGGCCGGCGCGATCGAGATCGAGCTCTTCGAGACCGGAGCCTGCCGTCCTCGGGCGGCGGCCGACGGTAACGAGGATGCGGTCCGCCGGCAGGCTCTCTCGCCGGCCATCGGATGTTTCGACGATCAATGTCTCGCCATTATCGGCAAGGCCGATCGCCTTCGCACCTGTCAACACCCGGACGCCGCTTTCGGTCAGCTTGCGCATGACGGGCCGCACCAGCTCGGCATCATATAATGGCAGCACCTGTGGCGTTGCCTCGACCACCGTCACCTCCGATCCCATCTTGGAAAAGGCCGTGCCAAGCTCCAGCCCGATATAACCGCCGCCGACGACGACAAGTTTTTTCGGCAGCTCCGTCAGCGACAGCGCCTCCGTCGAGGAGATCACGCGGCCGTCGAACGGCAGGTTGGCAAGCTCCACCGGATCGGAACCGGTGGCAATCACCACGGTCTCGGCGCGGATGATCTGCTGGCCGGTCTCCGTCTCCACCTCCACCGTCTTGCCGTCGCGGAAGTGGGCCCGGCCATGGACGATCTTGACCCGCGCCTTCTGTAATAGCCCCGAGACGCCGCCTGTAAGCCGGCCGACGATGCCGTCCTTCCAGGCGATCGTCCTCAAAAGATCGATCGAGGCGCCTTCGACGCGGATGCCCATCGGGTTCTTGCCGACAAGCATCTTTTGCGTCGCGTCGAATTCCTCGGCCGCATGAATTAACGCCTTGGAGGGAATGCAGCCGACCGTCAGGCAGGTGCCGCCCGGCTTGCCGGCCTCGACGATGACCGTATCGACGCCGAGCTGGCCGGCGCGGATGGCGCAGACATAACCGCCAGGGCCGGCGCCGATGACGAGGAGCTTGCAGACGATTTCTTTCATGGCTCAGCCTTCGATGAAAATGAGCGCGGGCGATTCGAGCAGCGTACGGATGCGCTGCACGAAGGTTGCCGCATCCCAGCCGTCGATGATGCGATGATCGAAGCTGGAGGAGAGGTTCATCATCTTGCGCGGTACGAACTGCGCGCCGTCCCATACCGGCCGTGTGGCGATCTTGTTGACGCCGATGATCGCCACTTCGGGATGATTGATCACCGGCGTCGAGACGATGCCGCCGAGAGCGCCCAGCGAGCTGATGGTGATGGTCGAGCCCAAAAGCTCATCGCGGGTCGCCGTCCCCGATCGCGCCGCTTCCGCCAGCCGGTTCATTTCCGCCGCGCAATCCCAGATGCCGCGCGCTTCCGCATGCCGCACCACCGGCACGGTCAGACCGGCCGGCGTCTGCGTGGCGATGCCGATATGCACGGCGCTATGACGCGTGATGATGCCGGCATCGTCGTCGAAGGTGGCGTTGACGTCGGGCTGCCCGGAAATGGCCTTGACCAGCGCCCGCATCAGGAAGGGCAGAACCGTCAGCTTCGGATGATCCGGCCTGCGGTCGCCGTTCATGGTGGCGCGCAACTCCTCGAGCGCGGTCATATCCACTTCCTCCACATAGGTGATGTGGGGGATGCGCGAGGTGGACAGCACCATTTTTTCGGCGATGCGGCGGCGCAGGCCGGTCAGCTTGATCTGCTCGGTCGCCGTCTTCCTGGCAGAACCGTTCCTTGCCGTTGCCGGAGCGGCGCCCAGGGTCAGGAATTGCTCGATATCCTCGCGCAGGATGCGGCCGGCCGGTCCGCTTCCCTGCACCTGTCTGAGATCCACCCCCTTTTCCCTGGCAAACAGCCGCACGGAGGGCGCGGCAAGCGGCTTTTCAACCGGCGCTGGCGCAGAGGCCGGCGCTGCCGGAGTGGGCTTTGCAATCTCGACCTTGGCCGTTTCGGCAGGTGGCGTCTGCGAGATCCGCACGGGCTGGGCGTCGCCGTCGCCGACATCGCCCGCCGTCTCGATCCGCACCAGCGGCGCCTTGACCGCGATCCGGTCTCCGACCTCGCCGGCAAGCCAGATGACGGTGCCGTTGACGGGAGAAGGAATTTCCACGGTGGCCTTGTCGGTCATGACGGCGGCGATCACCATATCCTCGCGGACCGGATCTCCCGCCTTCACATGCCATTCCACCAGCTCGGCCTCGGCCACCCCTTCCCCGACATCGGGCATCTTGATGATGAATTCGCCCATGGCTCAGGCCTCCATGACTTCGGCAAGTGCCCGCCCGACCCGGGCGGGACCGGGGAAATAGTCCCATTCCTGCGCATGCGGATAGGGCGTGTCCCAGCCGGCGACGCGCACCACCGGCGCTTCGAGATGATAGAAGCAATGTTCCTGTACCAGTGCCGCAACCTCGGCGCCAAAGCCGGAGGTCAGCGTTGCCTCATGCACGACGACGCAACGGCCCGTCTTGGTGACCGATTTGACGATCGTATCGAGATCGAGCGGCAGCAGGCTCCTGAGATCGATCACCTCGGCATCGATGCCGGCATCGTCTGCCGCGGCAAGCGCCACATGCACCATCGTGCCATAGGCAACCACGGTCACCGCAGACCCGGCGCGCCGCACTTCGGCCTTGCCGATCGGGATGGTGTAATGGCCGTCGGGCACCTCTCCCAGCGCATGTTTCGACCACGGCGTCACCGGCCGCTCGTGATGGCCGTCGAAGGGGCCGTTATAGAGCCGCTTCGGCTCCAGGAACATGACGGGGTCGGGATCCTCGATCGCCGCGATCAGCAGGCCCTTGGCGTCATAGGGATTGGAGGGAACGATCACTTTCAGCCCGCAGACATGGGTAAATAGCGCTTCCGGGCTCTGGCTGTGTGTCTGGCCGCCGAAGATGCCGCCGCCGGTCGGCATACGCACGACGATCGGGCAGGTGAAATCGCCGTTGGAACGGTAGCGGATGCGCGCCGCCTCCTGCGTCAGCTGGTCATAGGCCGGATACATGTAATCGGCGAACTGGATTTCGACACAGGGCTTCAGCCCGTAGGCGGCCATGCCGATCGCCGTGCCGACAATGCCGGATTCGCTGATCGGCGTATCGAAGCAGCGCGTCCTGCCGTATTTTGCCTGCAGACCTTGCGTGCTGCGGAAGACCCCGCCGAAATAGCCGACATCCTCGCCGAACACCACGACATCGTCGTCGCGCGCCATCGAGACGTCCATGGCGCTGCGCACCGCCTCGATCATCGTCATCCTGGCCATGTCAGTACCCCGCCTTCTGCCGCTGGCGGCGGATATGCGGCGGCATCTCGGCATAGACGCCCTCGAAAATGTCGCGCACCGAAGGCCTGCCGCCGGCATGCAGCGTGCCATGCGCTTCCGCCTGACGCTGTGCCTCGATCACCTCGTCGGCAATTTCAGCCTCCGCCTGCACATGCCGCTCCTCCGACCACGCGCCCTTGACGATCAGATGTTTCTTCAGCCGCAGCACGGGATCGCCGAGCGGCCAGGCCTCCGATTCCGTCTTCGGCCGATAGGCGCTCGGATCGTCGGAGGTCGAATGCGCGCCGACGCGGTAGGTGACATATTCGATCAGCGTCGGGCCGAGATTGCGCCGGGCGCGTTCGGCCGCCCAGCGGGCGACGGCATGGACGGCGAGATAGTCGTTTCCGTCGACGCGCAGCGCCGGAATGCCGAAGCCGAGGCCGCGGGCGGCGAAAGTGCCGGAACCGCCACGGGCGATGCCTTGAAAGGTGGAGATCGCCCATTGATTGTTGACGATGTTGAGAATGACGGGCGCCTTGTAGGTCGAGGCGAAGACGAGCGCCGAATGAAAGTCCGATTCCGCCGTCGAGCCGTCGCCGATCCATGCCGCGGCAATGCGGCTGTCATTCTTGATCGCCGAGGCCATCGCCCATCCCACGGCCTGCACATATTGGGTGGCGAGATTGCCGGAGATGGTGAAGAAGCCGTGTTCCTTGGAGGAGTACATGATCGGCAGCTGCCGGCCGCGAAGCGGATCGCTCTCGTTCGAGTAGATCTGGTTCATCATCTCGACCATCGGATAGTCGTCTGAAATCAGCAGGCCCGCCTGGCGATAGGTCGGGAAATTCATGTCTCCCTTGATGAGCGCCTTGCGGAAGGCGCAGCTGACGGCTTCTTCGCCGAGATGCTGCATGTAGAAGGAGGTCTTGCCCTGGCGCTGCGCCATCAGCATGCGAGTGTCGAAGGCACGCAGCTTCATCATGTTGCGAAGCCCGGTCAGCAGTTCCTCGTCGGAGAGCGAGCCTGCCCAGGGGCCAACCGCCTCGCCGTCGCGGTTCAGCACGCGGATGATCGAATAGGCGAGCTCGCGGATGTCTTCCGAAGCGACGTCCACCTCCGGCCGCGGCACGGCACCAGCCTTGGCGATCTTGACGTTGGAAAAATCGGGCTGGCCGCCCGGGCGGACGGCGGGTTCGGGGACGTGCAGGCTCAAACGAGCGGAATCCACCATGTTTTTTTATTCCTCCCTTTGCCGGCCATGCATCCCTCCCCGGAAGCAGGGCCGGATATATTGTTACAGATTGCGGGCGATCACCATGCGCTGCACGTCGCTCGTTCCTTCATAGATCTGGCAGATGCGCACATCGCGATAGATGCGCTCGACCGGGTAATCGGCCATGTAGCCATAACCTCCATGGATCTGGATCGCGTCGGAGCAGACGCGCTCGGCCATCTCGGAGGCAAAAAGCTTCGCCATCGAGGCTTCCGACAGGCAGGGCAGCCCGGCTTCCCTCAGGCAGGCGGCGTGAAAGGTGAGCTGCCGGCCGGCCTCGATCCGCACCGCCATATCGGCCAGGCGGAAGGCAACCGCCTGGTGCTCGACGATCGGCTTGCCGAAGGCGGTGCGCTCTCCGGCGTAGTCGCGCGCCGCCTCGAACGCCGCCCGCGCCATGCCGACCGCCTGCGCCGCAATGCCGATCCGCCCGCCTTCAAGATTGGCGAGCGCGATGCGGTAGCCTTCGCCTTCTGCGCCGAGCCTCAACTCGACAGGAATGCGCATGCCGTTGAAAGCGATCTGGCAGGTATCGGTGGAATGCAGGCCAAGCTTATCCTCGACGCGGATCACCTCGTAGCCTGGCGTATCCGTCGGCACGATGAAGGCGGTGATGCCTTTCTTGCCGGCATCAGGATCGGTGACGGCAAAGACGATGATGACATTGCCGTTCTTTCCCGAGGTGATGAATTGCTTGGCGCCATCGAGCACGTAGTCGTCGCCGTCACGCCGCGCCCGGGTCTTCAGGTTTGAGGCATCGGACCCCGCCTGCGGCTCGGTGAGCGCAAAGCCGCCGATCCATTCGCCGCTTGCCAGTTTCGGCAGGAAGCGCTGCCGCTGCTCCTCGGTGCCGAACTTCAGGATCGGCACGCAACCGACGGAGCTGTGCACGCTCATGATCGTCGAACACGGCCCGTCGCCGGCGGCAATCTCCTCAAGGGCGGCGGCATAGGCGACCACACCGGTATCCGAGCCGCCATAGGCCTCCGGAACCAGCATGCCGAGCAGCCCGAGTTCACCCATCTCCTTCAGTTCCTCGCGCGGGAAGAGATGCTCCCGGTCACGCTTGGCCGCCCCCGGCGCCAGCCGGTCGCGGGCAAAATCGCGGGCGAGATCTGAGATCTGCTGCTGAAGATCGGAAAGAATCATCTGTTCAACCTCTCGCCTCGTGCCGCTCGATGGCGACGGCCGTCGCCTCGCCGCCGCCGATGCAGAGCGCGGCCATGCCGCACTTCAGGTCGTAGCGCTCCAATGCCGAAAGCAGCGTCACCAGAATCCGGGCTCCCGACGCGCCGATCGGATGACCGAGGGCGCAGGCGCCTCCATGCACATTCACTTTTTCATGCGGCAGGTCGAGATCGCGCATCGCCGCCATCGCGACGACGGCGAAAGCCTCGTTGATTTCGAAGAGATCGACGTCCGAGAGCGCCACGCCGGTGCGGTCGGACAGTTTCTGCAGCGCGCCGATCGGCGCAGTGGCGAATAGATTGGGCGCCTGCGAATGCGTGGCATGGCCGAGAATGGTGGCGAGCGGTTGGAGGCCGCGATGCTCCGCCTCGGAGCGGCGCATCAACACGAGGGCCGCGGCGCCATCGGAGATCGAGCTGGAATTGGCGGCGGTCACCGTGCCACCTTCGCGAAAGGCGGGCTTCAGCGTCGGGATCTTGTCGAGCCTGGCCTTGCCGGGCTGTTCGTCGCGGCTCGCCACCTGCTCGGCTTTGCCCGATTTCACCGTGACCGCCACGATCTCGCTTTCGAAACAGCGCTCGGCAATCGCCTTCTGCGCCCGCGTCAGAGAGGCGATGGCGTAGTTGTCCTGCGCCTCGCGCGTAAACTGATAGGCCTCGGCGCAATCCTCCGCAAAGCTGCCCATCAAGCGCCCCTTGTCATAAGCATCCTCCAGCCCGTCGAGGAACATGTGATCCACGACACGCCCATGGCCAAGCCTGTAGCCGGCACGGGCCCTGTCAAGGAGATAGGGCGCATTCGTCATGCTTTCCATGCCGCCTGCGACCGCCACCGAAGCACTGCCGGCGGCGATCAGGTCATGCGCCATCATCACCGCCTTCATGCCCGAACCGCACATCTTGTTGACGGTGCTGGCCGCTGTCGCAAACGGCAGGCCGGCATGGACGGCCGCCTGGCGGGCGGGCGCCTGCCCCTGCCCGGCCGACAGCACGCAGCCGAAGATGACCTCCTCGATCGCCTCGGCCTCGACGCGGCTGCGCTCAAGCGCTGCGAGGATCGCCACTGCTCCGAGTTCGGGTGCTGTCGCCTCCTTCAGCTCTCCCTGAAAACTGCCGATCGGGGTGCGCGCCGCCCCGACGATGACGATGGGGTCCTGCAATGCCATCTTTCCTCCTCGGGCGCCGCTCACCGCGCACCCATTCGCAATGCGCCGTCGAGGCGGATGACCTCGCCGTTCAGCATGTTGTTTTCAAAGACATGGCGCACCAGCCCGGCAAATTCCGCCGGCCGGCCGAGCCGCGGCGGAAAGGGCACGCTCTTGCCGAGTGCGGCCTGAACCTCGGCCGGCATATCAGCCATCATCGGCGTCTCGAAAATCCCGGGCGCGATCGAAACGACGCGAATGCCGTAACGGGCAAGCTCGCGGGCGACCGGCAAGGTCATCGCCGCCACGCCGCCCTTGGAGGCGGCATAGGCCGCCTGGCCGATCTGCCCGTCAAAGGCGGCAACCGAGGCCGTATTGACGATGACGCCGCGTTCGCTTTCCGCATCCGGCTCCGCATTCTGGATCGCAGCAGCGGCAAGCCGGATCATGTTGAAGGTGCCGATGAGATTGATGCCGATGGTGCGGGCAAAACTCTCCAGCCGGTGGGGCCCGTCGCGGCCGATCACCTTTTCGGCCGGTGCCACGCCGGCGCAATTCACCAGGCCGCGCAGGCCGCCGAAGGCCTCGACCGCCGCGGCAACCACTGCTTTTCCCGCCTCGCCATCGGTCACATCCGCCTCGACGAAGCGGACATCGCGCCCGAACTCGCGGGTAATTTCCTCGCCCGCCTGCGGATTGAGATCGGCAATCGTCACGCGCCCGCCCGCCTCGACCAGCGCGCGCACCGTTGCCGCGCCGAGCCCCGAGCCGCCGCCGGTCACGATGAAACCTGCACCTGCGATTAGCATGAACCTATTCCTCCCGCCGCCGCGCCGTCCTCCAGGCACAACCGGCAGCCGCGATTCTATTCGCTCCACCTATTGCAAGCGATGACAGAACTGCTCCATTATCTCGGCCAGTTTTGCCATAGTGGGGATTGATATGGCCGAGATCGAGCGACGCATGATCGCGCCGGGTTTCGTGGAGGAAGCGCTCGACAGCCTGCGGCGGTTGGGCAAGCCGACGGCGCCGATCCTTGCCCGCGTCAGCCTGCCGCCTGGCATCGACCAGCCGGTTTCGGCGGAGACCTATGGCGCGCTCTGGCTGGCGATCGCCGCCGAGCTCGACGACGAATTCTTCGGCATGGGCGCTCGCCCGATGCGCAGCGGCAGCTTCACCCTGCTTTGCCATTGCGTGCTGCATGCGCCGACACTCGGTCACGCGCTCCGCCGGGCGCTGCGCTTCCTCGATGTCGTGCTCGACGATCCCCGGGGACGGCTCGTCGTCCGCGACGGCATGGCTGAGGTCGAGCTCAGCGATGCCGGCGCGCCGCGTTCGGCCTTCGCCTACCGCACCTACTGGATCATCCTGCACGGCATCATTTGCTGGCTGGTCGGCCGGCGCGTCCCGATCCGCCTTGTCGATTTCCGCTGCGCCGAGCCCCGCCAAGGCGCCGACTACCAGCTCTTCTTCGGAGCACCGGTGCGGTTTTCTCAAGCCATCAGCCGGCTCGGCTTCGACAGCGCCCTGCTCGACCTGCCGATTTCACGCAGCGAGCAGGCGCTGAAACAGTTCCTGCGCGGCGCGCCCGCCAATATTCTGGTGCGTTATCGTTACGATGCCGGCATCGCCGCCGCCGTCCGCCGGCGCTTGAACCTGGCAACGCCCAATGCCTGGTCGAGCTTCGCCAAGCTTGCCGCCGATATGCGCATGCCGCCCTCCACGCTTCGCCACCGCCTGCACGATGAGGGGCAAAGCTATGCCGCCATCAAGGACGACATCCGCCGCGACCTCGCCGTCGACCTTCTGCTGAGCACATCGAACACCATCGGTGAGATTGCCGTGCAGCTTGGTTATTCCGAACCCAGCGCCTTCTTCCGGGCTTTCCGGAAATGGATGGGCAAGAGCCCCGAGGCTTTCCGGCGGGAAGAAGCGGAAAATCGAAGCTAAGTCAGTCGAACCGCTTGACGCGATCCGACTGGGTTCGCGCTTTCGCGAACGTCGCGCCAATCTTCATCACGAAGGATTTGCTGAAGCGACCAAGAATCTCTTGATGCGGCTCGATGTACCAGGAGTGTTCGACGATATCATAGTTATATTCGTCTACGACGATCCAACTCTGTTTGAGATCACCAATACCGGCACGCCGGCATTCGATATCGGGAATTTCCAGGGCGATCCGCTCCGCCTGCGGCGGCTGCGTTGTGATTGCCAGAAGCACAAGATGCGTATTTCCATCGCCTGCGCTGCGGATTGCGACAACGACACAAACTGGTCGTTGTTTACGCCCTTCGGTCTCGCCCCGCTGCTGCTGCCATGCCCAGAGATAGGGATAGTATATCACTTCCCCGGGGCGAAACTCATGGCTCATCGTCGTAACCGTCACCCTTCGCCAGCCGCTCGATCGCCTCGCCGAATAACTCGGCATGTTCGTCCGGCATCTCCGAGAGGTGATGAGCACGACGTGGGTCCTTGCCGCTGCGCATGCGCTCGTAATGTTCATAGCTCATCAGCACGAAACGCGGCTTGTTATGTCGAGTGAGAACGATCGGCTCCCGGCTTGCAGCATCGGTGACGTCGCCGACCTGCTTGTTGAGATCCCCTGTCGTGAACTGTCGCATGATAATCTCCGGCTTTGTTTCCATATATTCCATATTTCCCATATTTTCAAGAAAACGGCACAACTTCGATACGGAGGCCGTCACCCGCATCCAAATCAGAGACACTTTGAACCTTCCGCAACCCGCGCTACATATTTCAGCGGGAGGACTGCCATGTTTGATTTTTCGCTCGGCGACACCGCGGACGCGATCCGTGAAACGACGGCGCGGTTTGCCGCCGATCATATTGCTCCGATGGCCGCGGAGATCGACGAAAACAATACGTTTCCGCGCCAGCTCTGGCCTCGGATGGGGGCGCTCGGCCTGCATGGGATCACCGTCGAGGAAGAATTCGGCGGGGCCGGTCTCGGTTACCTCGAGCATGTCGTCGCCATGGAGGAGGTTTCCCGCGCCTCCGCTTCCATCGGCTTGAGTTACGGCGCCCATTCCAATCTCTGCGTCAATCAGATCCGCCGCTGGGCCTCGACGGAGCAGAAACGCCGCCATCTGCCGAAGCTGATCTCCGGCGAACATGTCGGCGCGCTTGCCATGTCCGAGGCCGGCGCCGGTTCCGATGTCGTCTCCATGCGGCTGCGGGCCGACCAAAAGGGCGACCGCTACATCCTGAGCGGCACCAAGTTCTGGATCACCAATGCGCCGCATGCCGACGTGCTTGTCGTCTATGCCAAGACCGATCCGGCCGCCGGCCCGAAAGGCATTTCCGCCTTCATCATCGAAAAAGGCCTGCCTGGCTTCAGCGTCTCGAAAAAGCTCTCCAAGCTCGGCATGCGCGGCAGCGACACGGCCGAGCTGGTCTTTCAGGATTGCGAGGTGCCGGCCGAGGCGCTGATGGGGCGGGAGGGGGAAGGCGTGAAGATCCTGATGTCCGGCCTCGATTACGAACGCGCCGTGCTTGCCGGCGGCCCGCTCGGCATCATGCAGGCCTGCCTTGATGTCGTGCTGCCCTATGTGCGCGATCGCAAGCAGTTCGGCAAACCGATCGGCGATTTCCAGCTGATGCAGGCAAAGATCGCCGATATGTATGTCGCGCTGAATTCGGCGCGCGCCTATGTCTATGCCGTCGCCCGCGCCTGCGATGCCGGCCGCGCGACGCGCACGGATGCTGCCGCCGCGATCCTTTTCGCCAGTGAGAATGCCGTCAAGGTCTCGCTGGAGGCGATCCAGGCGCTCGGCGGCGCCGGCTATACCAAGGAATGGCCGGTCGAACGCTTCTTGCGCGATGCCAAGCTCTACGACATCGGCGCCGGCACCAACGAGATTCGCCGCTACCTGATCGGCCGGGAGCTCATTGCGTCATGACGGTGATTTCGACTGCGATCGACCGCGACAGCGACAGCTTCAAGGCCAATACCGTCAAGAACAAGGCCCTGATCGACGAGCTCCACGAGCGTTCGGTCAAAGCGCGCCAGGGCGGATCGCCAACGGCGCGCGAGCGCCATACCGGCAAGGGCAAGCTCCTGCCGCGCGACCGCATCCAGCTGCTGATCGATGCCGGCAGTCCTTTCCTGGAGATCGGCACGCTGGCCGCCAACGGCATGTATGGCGACGAAGCGCCGGGCGCCGGCATCATATCAGGCATCGGCCGCGTTTCCGGCCGCGAGGTGATGATTGTCGCCAATGACGCGACGGTGAAGGGTGGCGCCTATTACCCCCTGACGGTGAAGAAACATCTGCGGGCGCAGGAGATCGCCATGCAGAACCGATTGCCCTGCCTCTATCTGGTCGACAGCGGCGGCGCCAATCTTCCGCATCAGGCCGAGGTCTTTCCCGACCGCGACCATTTCGGCGCGATCTTCTACAACCAGGCACAGATGTCGGCCGAAGGCATTCCGCAGATTGCCTGCGTGATGGGAAGCTGCACCGCCGGCGGCGCCTATGTGCCGGCCATATCCGACGAAACGGTCATCGTTCGCAATCAAGGCACGATCTTCCTCGCCGGCCCGCCGCTGGTCAAAGCTGCCACCGGCGAGATCATCTCGGCCGAAGAGCTCGGCGGCGCCGAGACCCACGGCCGCCGCTCCGGCGTCGTCGATCATGTCGCCGAAAACGACGAACATGCGCTGCTGCTGATGCGCGATATTACAGCAAGCCTCAACAGTGTGAAATCAATCGATATCGACATCACGCCGCCGCGGCGGCCGAAACTCGGTCCGGAAGATCTCTGCGGCCTCATTCCGGACGACGTCCGCTCGCCCTATGACGTGCGCGAGGTAATCGGCCGGATCGTCGACGGCTCGGAACTGCACGAGTTCAAACCGCTTTACGGCACCACGCTGGTCTGCGGCTTCGCCCGCATCTGGGGCATGCCGGTCGCCATCATCGCCAATAACGGCGTGCTGTTTTCCGAAAGCGCTCTGAAGGGCGCGCATTTCATCGAGCTCGCCTGCCAGCGCCGCGTGCCGTTGCTCTTCCTGCAAAATATCTCCGGCTTCATGGTCGGCGGCCGATACGAGGCCGGCGGCATCGCCAAGGACGGGGCAAAGCTGGTGACGGCGGTGGCAACCGCGACCGTACCGAAAGTGACCGTCATCATCGGCGGCAGCTTCGGCGCCGGCAATTACGGCATGTGCGGCCGCGCCTATCGACCGCGCTTCCTTTTCACCTGGCCGAACAGCCGCATCAGCGTCATGGGCGGCGAACAGGCAGCCTCGGTGCTCGCCACCATCCGCCGCGATGCGATGGAGGCGCGCGGAGAGGACTGGCCGGACGAAGAAGAGGCCGCCTTCAAGGCGCCGATCCGGGCCGCCTACGAGGCCGAGGGCAATCCCTATTATGCGACGGCCCGCCTCTGGGACGACGGCATCATCGACCCGCGCCAGACCCGCGATGTCCTCGGCCTTGCCTTTTCCGCCTGCCTGAATGCGCCGATCCCGAAAGGGCCGCGCTTCGGCCTGTTCCGGATGTGAGGCGGCCATGATGGAAAGCCTTCTCATTGCCAACAGGGGCGAGATCGCCCGCCGCATCATCCGCACCGCCAAGCTGCTCGGCATCCGCACGATCGCCGTCTATTCCGAGGCCGATGCCGGCCTACCCTTCGTGAGCGAAGCGGACGAGGCGATCGCCATCGGCCCGCCGGCGGCCCGCGAAAGCTACCTCTCGCAGCAACGCATCCTGGAGGCCGCCCGGAAAACCGGCACCGCCGCCATCCATCCCGGTTACGGTTTCCTGTCGGAAAATGCCGAATTTGCCGAAGCGGTGGAAAGCGCCGGCATCCTCTGGGTCGGCGCGCCCCCGGCCGCCATCCGCGCCATGGGGCTCAAGGACGCCGCGAAAGAATTGATGCAGGCGGCAGGCGTCCCCGTCACCCCCGGCTATCTCGGCCCGGACCAGAGAGAAGAGCGGCTGTCGGCAGAAGCCGATGCCATCGGTTATCCCGTGCTGATCAAGGCGGTTGCCGGCGGCGGCGGCAAAGGCATGCGCCGCGTCGACCGCCCGCAGGATTTCGCAGAGCTTCTCGCCTCATGCCGCCGTGAGGCCGCCGCCTCCTTCGGCGACGATCGCGTTCTGATCGAACGCTACATTGCCAATCCGCGTCATATCGAGGTGCAGGTCTTTGCCGACAAGCTCGGGAATTGCGTTCACCTCTTCGAACGCGATTGTTCGCTCCAGCGCCGTCACCAGAAAGTCATCGAGGAGGCCCCCGCCCCAGGCCTCGATACCGCCACCCGGGCGGTAATCTGCGATGCGGCGGTGAAGGCTGCAAGAGCGGTAAACTATGTCGGCGCCGGCACTATCGAATTCATCGCCGATGCCTCCGGTGGCCTCAATCCCGACCGCATCTGGTTCATGGAGATGAACACGCGGCTGCAGGTGGAACACCCGGTCACCGAAGCGATAACTGGCGAGGATCTGGTGCTCTGGCAGCTGAAAGTCGCCAGCGGCGAGCCCTTGCCGAAAAGCCAGGACGAGATTGTTGTCAACGGCTGGGCCTTTGAGGCCCGGCTTTACGCCGAAAATCCCGCCGCCGGCTATCTGCCCTCGACCGGCCGGCTAGACCATCTCAAGCTGCCGAAAACGGTCCGCGTCGACAGCGGCGTCGATGAGGGCGATGAGATCACCGCCTTCTACGATCCGATGATCGCCAAGATCATTGCGCATGGGCCGAACCGCGAGGCGGCACTGTCGAAACTCGCGGCCGCCTGCGCCGACGTCGAGGTCTGGCCGGTCAGATCGAATGCCGGTCTTCTCGCCCGCATCGCCGCCGACCCGGATTTTCACGCCGCCCGGATCGATACCGGCTTCCTCGACCGTCACGGTGAAAGCCTTGTGGCGACCGAGCCTGATGAAACCGTGATCGACAGCGCCGCCACCGCGCTTGCAAAGAGCGCATCTGATGAGCCTTGGTCCGCCCTCACCGGTTTTCGCGTCGCTGGGCCGAGCGACAGACGCGTCCGGGTGCGCGTCGGCGGCCACCTCTATTGGGGGCGTCTGCGCCCCGACCTCGAAGCAAAGACCATCGAGACGGACGAGACGACGGTGCTTTTCGACGCCGGCAACGCCTGGCCGATCGGCCTGCCCGTCGCAAGCGAGGTCGAGGCAAGCCACGGCGTGGGTGATGGCGCCATCCTGTCGCCCATGCCCGGCCTGGTCATTTCCGTGGATGTCGCCGAAGGCGACCCGGTCGCCAAGGGCGATCGTCTGCTGACGGTCGAAGCCATGAAAATGGAACATTCGCTGCGGGCGCCCTTCGACGGCATCGTCGGAAAGCTGCAGGTTTCCCCCGGTATCAGGGTCTCGGAAAACCAGCTGGTCGCCAGCGTCATGAAGGGAGAGGATTGATGGCCGGTCGCTACTTCGACGAATGGACGGTCGGCGACCGCATCGCTCATGAGATCCGCCGAACGGTCACCGAGACCGACAACCTGCTGTTTTCGACGCTCTCCCACAATCCGCAGCCGCTACACCTCGATGCCGAGTATGCGGCCAGCACCGAATTCGGCCGGATCGTCGTCAACGGCACCTTCACTTTTGCGCTGACCGTTGGCCTTTCTGTCGGCGACACGACGCTCGGCACGCTCGTCGCCAATCTCGGCTACGACAAGGTGACGATGCCGAAACCGGTCTTCATCGGCGATACGCTGCGGGTGGAAACCGAGGTGATGGAGCTGCGCCGCTCGAACTCCCGCCCAGACGCCGGCATCGTCACCTTCCGGCACATCACTCTGAACCAGCGCGATGAGATCGTCTGTCAGTGCCTGCGCACGGCGATGCTGAAGGTGAAACCGTCATGAGGCTGCGCTCGCTGCTCTTCGTGCCCGGCGACCGGCCGGAACGTTTCGAAAAAGCGCTCGCCTCGGGCGCCGATGCCGTCATTCTCGATCTGGAAGATTCGGTTGCGCCAGCGAGCAAGCCGAAAGCGCGCGAAAACGTACACGAGTTCACCCTGCGCCAGACCGGCGAGACCGCCCTTCTTATCCGTATCAATCCCCTCACCTCCCCGGCATTCGAGGACGACCTTGCCGCTCTGAGCGGCCTTCGCCCTTTCGCGATCATGCTGCCGAAGGCCGAGGGCGCGGCTTCCGTGCGCAAACTCGCGGCCTCGCTGACGTCGGCCGTTCCCGTTTTGCCGATCGCGACCGAAACGCCGTCGGCGATCTTCGAGATCGGCAGTTACCGGGAGGTCTCGACCAGCCTCTGCGGCCTGACCTGGGGTGCTGAGGATCTGCCCGCCGCGATGGGGGCCACGACCGCGCGGAGGACGGATGGCCGTTATACGCCACCTTACGAGCTTGCCCGCTCGCTCACGCTATTCGCAGCCCATGCCGCCGCCGTTCCCGCAATCGAAACCGTCTATCCCGATTTCCACGATCTCAAAGGTCTGAGCGCCTATCTCGGCCGCGCCCGGCGAGACGGCTTTTCCGGCATGATGGCCATCCATCCGAGCCAGATCGAAACGATCAATCACGCCTTTATGCCGGATGCATCCGAGATCTCCTGGGCCGAGAAAGTCGCCGCCGCCTTTGCCGCCAATCCCGACGCAGGCGTCATCCAACTGGACGGGCGCATGCTGGATATACCGCATCTGAAGCTCGCGCTGCGCATTCTGGCAATGGCAGGGCAAATCACTCCTGCCAACTAGAGAATTTCCATTTTTCTTCGAACCACCGAATTGTTCTATCTCGTTGTTTTCACGCAATTCCGGGCGCAAAACCGCTGCGCACTTTTGCGGGAATTGCTCTAACCCGACTTCGCAATCTGCTTGGAGGCGGCGTGCTCCGGCTCGAGGTAACCGGCACCGATGGCGACATACAGATCCACATAGTCCTTGGCGACCTGCTGAACGCTCGCGGCAAGGCTTGCCTCCGCATCGGAGACCGAACGCTGCGCGTCCAGAATATCGAGCAGCGACGAGGCGCCATCCTTGTAGCTCGTGGTCGAAAGTGCCAGCGATTCCAGCGCCGTCTGCACCTGCCGGCGCAACGGCTCCAGCGTCTGCGTGTCGCGGCGAACCGCCGACAGCGCGTTTTCGACCTCTTCGACCCCGTTCAGCACCGCCGCTTTCCACGCGAGATATTGGGTCTTCGCATCGGATTTTTCGATATCGACATTCGCGCGCAATGTGCCGCCATCGAAGATCGGCAGGTTGAGCGATGGCCCGAAAGACCAGCTCGTCAGGCTTGCGCCGCTGCCTGATGATTTGACCCAGCTCGGCGAGATCGAACCGGACAAGGTGATCGACGGGTAGAGCTGGGCTTCGGCTGCGCCGATATCGGCGACGGCCGCCGCCAGCTCGCGCTCGGCCTTGCGAATATCCGGACGATTGCGGATGAGATCGGCGGGAATGCCAGCGCGAATGTCGCCGCGGAAGACCGGTTGGCCGGCACTCTTCTTCAGCTCGTCCGTCAGCGAAGCCGCTGGCATCCCGAGCAGCGTGGCGATGTGATGGGCCGATTCCGTGAAGCTCTTTTCGAGGCCGGGTACGTCGGCCTTTGTCGACTGCACCAGGCCCTCGGCCTGAACGACATCGAGGCGGGAGGCTGCACCGGCTTTCAGCTGCAGCTGCGTCAGTTCATAGGTCTGCTGGCGGGATTTCAAACTCGCTTGGGAAAGCGCGATGCGCTCCTGGTAGTAACGGGCGTCGATATAGCTCTCGACAAGGTCCTTGAGGAAGGTGAGCTTCGCATTGTCGGCCGTCGCATAGGCGGCCCCCAGCGAGGCGATTGCGCTCTCTTTCGAGCGACGGTACTGGCCGAAGACGTCGAGCAGCCAGGAGAGGCTGGCGTCGCCGCTCGTCGTGTTCGTAGTGCCGATTGTCGTGCGGAGCCGGCCCTTCTCGCCGGATAATGTGTGCGATGCATCGACAGTCAGGCTCGGCAAGCCGCCGGCGCCGGCGACCGTGACATTGGCGGCGGCCGAGTTGATGCTTTCGAGCGCCTGAAGCACATCGAGATTTTCGCTGAGGCCATGGGCCACCAGGCCGTCGAGCCGCTTGTCGCGAAAGGCCGTCCACCACTCAGCCACCACGACATTGCCGTTGCTCTTGTTACCTCCCTCTGCGAATTTCGCGGGAAGCGGCATTTGCGGGGGAACGTGATCCGGGCCGCTGACGCAGCCCGTCAGCAGAATTGTCAGTGCGGATGCAGCGTAGCGGAGGGATGATGGTCTTGTGGGAAACGACGTACTCACGGGCGAGCCTTCTGAACCGGGATCGTGGGTTCAGGCTTAGCGATGCCAGCGTTAATGGCGGTTAAGAAACTGTAAAGTTAGGTAAAATCCGGCACCGCCTCGTCAGGCGATGCGGATCAGGTTTCATCATTGGCCGCGCCATAGGGCGCCGGCACCCTCGGAAGCTCCAGGGTGATCGCCAGGCCGCCGGCCTCCGGCAATGATGCACGCACGCGCCCGCCATGGCGTTCGATCGCCTGCCTGCTGATGGCGAGACCCAGACCGTATCCGCCTCTCGGCACGGCGTCTTTCCCGCGTGAGAACGGCTGGAAGATCCGTTCGAGTTCGTCCCGTCCGACACCTGGCCCCTGATCCGTCACGCAGATCTTGAGGCGGTCGGCCGTCGCCTCGCAGGAGACGGTGATGCGCGAACGATCGGCTGTGTATTTTACGGCGTTGCGGACGACGTTTTCGAGCGCCCGGTAGATCAGTTCGCCTTCGACCTCGGCGCGGAAGATGCCGTCGATACTCTGCGTGATCGAGACCTCGCGCGCCTGGGCTTCGAATGCCGCATCGCCGAGGATTTCGTTGAGCAGCTCAATGACATCCAAGGTCTGCGTTTTCAGCGGCCGGCTGGAACCCGCCGTCAGCCTGGCAAGCGTCAGCACCTCGCCCACCAGCATGTCGAGCCGTTCGACCTCCCGGTCCATACGGTCCAGCATGGCGGTAAGTTTGGCCGGGCTCTGCCGGAGCACGCCGACGGCGGCCTGCAGGCGGGACAAAGGCGAACGCAGTTCGTGGGAGACGTCATGGAACAGCCTCTGCTGCGCATCCTGGAGCTCCTGAAGCCGGGCGGCGCTGGAATCGAAATCATAGGCCAGTGCCGTCACCTCATCCTTTCGGCCGGCCATTTTATCGCCGATGCGGAAGTCGAAGCGGCCATGGGCAAGCGCGCTCAAACCGTCGCGCAGATGGACGACGGGACGAATGAGGTATCGTGCCAGTGCGCCCGCCGCGATCGTGCTCGCGATCAGGATGGTGAGCCACGGCATGAACGGGCCAAGGTTGTCGAAGGTGGAACTGGCCGGCGCCGACACGGAAAGCCGATAGCAGTCGCCATCCTTCAGCACGGATCGCGTAATGACCGTGTTCTTCTCGGCGCAGGCGGCAGCTTCCCCAGGCTTCGAAAGGCTCAGGCCGAGCGGCTGCGTCTTCTCGCTTGTGGTCACGAAACGCGCGGCTGCGGCTTCGCCGTCCTCAACCAGAATGTTTGCAGTCAGGTTCAGCACGAGCGTCCGCCGCTCCTGGTCCAGCTCGCCTGCGAAGGGAACCGCCTGAACAAGTTTGACGATAAGGATAATGACAGCGAGGCTTGCCGCCAGCGTCAGCCAGATGATCCTGAAGAATTTCCAGAAAAGCCGGGGCATGATCAGTCCACGAGAAGTTGATAGCCCTGGCCGCGGACGGACTGGATCCAGGATTGCCCGTCCTCCCTCAGCCCGAGCTTCTGGCGAACACTGCTGATATGGACATCGATACGGCGGTCGAACGGCGTGAGCGGCTTGCCGAAGGCCCGCTTCGAAATCTCCTGCTTCGATACAAGCTGGCCGGCGCTGCGGGCGAGAACCTCGAGCAGGCTGAATTCGGTGCCGGTCAACTCCAAGGTCTGGCCGCGCCATTCGGCGCTTCTGCTGCCGGAATGGAGCACGAGCTGTCCTGCTTTGATCGTGTCGGTCGATACACCGGCCGCCGGCTGACCGGCGCGGCGCAGGATGGCCCGCAACCTCGCGGCCAATTCGCCCGGCGAACATGGTTTCGGCACATAGTCGTCGGCGCCGAGATTGAGGCCCGATATCCTGTCGACGTCGTCGCCTCTTGCGGTCAGCATCACAACGGGGACCTGGCTCAGCTTCCGGATCCTCTGCAGGACTTCGATCCCGTTCATCCGGGGCATCATGATGTCGAGCACGATGATATCGACCGTATTGCCGGCTGCCGCGGCAATGGCGGCGCGGCCATCCGTATCCGTTACGACGTCATATCCTTCCTCGACCAGATATTCCTGCAGAAGCGTCGTCAGCTCGGCATCGTCGTCGATGAGGAGAACCTTGTTCATTCGCATTATCCGTCATTAGAACAGGATGATTTTAGACCGGGTCGGCCTAAAATCTGAATCCTGTTCTACATTAAAGAGTGAGAGCATGATGTCGTCCGAAAACCGCTCACACTTTTCGGCATCATGCTCGAATCCGGGCAAGCCATACAGCACGAACACGCTCGCGCGGCCAAGTTTTACCTAACTTAACGCCAACTTGACCGCACTTAACATTCGCCCCGTTACCTATCCTGCCATGACATCGACGCGAGCTGCGATCGGATTGCCGTGCATCAGCCGCAATCCTTCATCGAGCTGATCGCGGATCGGGAAAGGCAGCGATGCCTTTGACCACAAGGAGTGCATCGTTGAGAAAACCATCCAAACCACTCGCCGCCGCGTTCGTTGCGGTCGCGCTTTTCTTCCCCCTCCGCAATGCCGCAGCCGAGCAGGTGGCAGCTCCCGCTCTCACCGTCTCTCTGACGGCGCCGGTGCAGCGGGACTGGCCTGAAACCGTTCCGGCGAGCGGATGGCTGAAACCCTGGCAGGAAGCGGTCATTGCCTCCGAAACCGGCGGCCTGCGCATAACCGATGTCCTGGTCGATGTCGGCTCCGTGGTCACGAAGGGACAGCCGCTCGTCCTGCTTTCCCAGGAAAGCGTGCTCGCCGATCTTCGCAAGCAGGAGGCCGCCGTCGAGACCGCCAAGGCAAGTCTTTCGAAGGCCAAGGCCAACGCCGACCGGGCGCGGCAGCTCCGTCCCTCGGGCGCGCTTTCCGACGAGAAGATTGTCGAATATCTGGCCGACGAGCAGACGGCGACGGCAAGTCTCGCATCTGAAGAGGCGGCACTCGACAGCGAAAAGATCAAGCTTGCGCAGACCACCATCACCGCCGTCGACGACGGTCTCATAACGTCCCGTTCCGCCAATCTCGGCGCTGTCGTCTCCGCCGGCACCGAGCTGTTCCGCATGGTTCGCCAGCAGCGTGTCGAATGGCAGGCCGAAATTTCAGCGCGTTACCTCCCACGCATTTCGGAAGACTTGAGCGTCAAGATCAACGGGCCGGACGGCCATGCCATTGACGGCAAGGTGAGACTTGTCGGGCCTTCGGTCAGCACCGATACCAGTCGGGCAATCATCTATGTGGCGCTTCCCACCGACGTCCGTCCGCGCACCGGCCTCTATGTCACCGGCAACATCGAATTGCAGACCTCTCCGGCGCTGACCGTTCCCGAGACGGCGATCGTGTTCCGGGACGGCATCAGTTACCTCTTCACTTCAGGTGAGGATCAGCGGGTGCAAAAGGTCAGGGTGGAAACCGGCCGCCGCAACAATGGTGAGGTGGAAATCGTCTCCGGAATAGATCGCTCGTCGAAGGTGGTGAGCTCAGGCGGCGCGTTCCTGTCGGACAACGACCTCGTGAAGATTGCGGAGACAAACTGATGAACTTCTCAGCCTGGTCGATCCGCAATCCTGTACCGGCGATATTGCTGTTTGTGATGCTGACAGCCGGTGGGCTCTTGGCCTTCAAACAGCTGCCAATCCAGAATTTCCCCGACATGGACCTTCCCACAATCAACGTCACCGCTACCCTCGACGGCGCGGCGCCGACGCAGCTCGAAACCGAGGTGGCTCGTAAGATCGAGGATAGTCTTGCCGCGCTCAGCTATCTCGACCACATCACCACGACCATCACGGACGGCACCGTTTCGATCAAGGTGTCCTTCAAGCTGGAAAAAAACAGCGAAACGGCCCTGAACGAAGTCCGCAATGCCGTCGACAGCGTCAAGGGCGACCTGCCGGCGCAGATGGAGACGCCTAGCGTCAGCAAGGTCACCGTACAGAGTTCCGCGCTGGTCACCTTTGCCGTTCGCTCGACCGCTCTCAACGAGACCGAACTTTCCTGGTTTGTCGACAATGATCTGACCAAGGCGCTGCTTTCGGTGTCGGGTGTCGGGCAAGTCAACCGCATCGGCGGGATCGACCGTGAGGTTCATGTGGATCTCGATCCCGCGACGATGGCGTCGCTGGGCGTCACCGCGGCCACCGTGTCGTCGCAGCTGAAGGCCGTGCAGACGGATACATCGGGCGGCCTTGGCGAAATCGGCGGCACCCGCCAGACCTTGCGCACGCTCGGCGCCCTGCCATCGGTCGAGGCGCTGAAGGGGCTCAAAATCCCACTGGCGAACGGCCAGCAGGTTCGCCTCGATGACGTCGCATCCATCACCGACAGTTTCGCCGAGCGCTCCTCGATGGCCTATCTCGACGGCAAGCCGGTGATCGCGGTCGAGATCAAGCGCTCGAACGGATTTTCCGACAGCGGTGTTGCCGCCGATGTCGACAAGGCGATCAAACAGTTCGCCGCCAAGCATTCCGACGTGCAGATCGACGAGGCTTACAGCACGATCGGCCCGATCATCGGCAACTACGATGGTTCGATGCACATGCTGTACGAAGGCGCGATCCTGGCGATCATCGTTGTCTGGCTTTTCCTCCGTGACTGGCGGGCGACGATCCTGTCGGCCGTGGCGCTGCCCTTGTCGGTCATACCGACCTTCCTTGTCATGTACCTCACCGGCTTCAGCCTGAATATCGTCACGCTGCTCGCGCTGTCGCTGGTAGTCGGCATCCTCGTCGACGATGCCATCGTCGAGATCGAGAACATCGCCCGCCACCTGCAGATGGGCAAGCGGCCGATCGATGCCGCCCTCGAAGCGGCCGACGAGATCGGACTTGCCGTCATAGCAACCACCTTCACGCTGGTCTCGGTCTTCCTGCCGACGGCGTTCATGAGCGGCATACCGGGCCTTATATTCCGCCAGTTCGGCATCACCGCCGCCGTCGCCGTGCTCGCCTCGCTCGTGGTCGCGCGCCTGCTGACGCCGATGATGGCCGGCTATTTCATGAAGGCCCATCCGACCGAGGAGAAGGATGGCCGGATCATGCGTGCCTATATCGCCATCGTGAAGGCCGCCATGAACCGCAGGAAGACGACTGTGGCCGTCACTGCCATCGTCGTGGCGCTCTCGCTTTCGACCATCCCCTTGCTGAAATCGGGCTTCCTGCCCGCGTCCGACGATGCGCGGACCCAGATTACGCTGACCATGCAACCGGGCGCCACCATCGAACAGACGGATGCCACGGCCAGGAAAGCCGCGGATATTATCGGCAAGCTTCCCGACGTGACGCATGTCTTCTCAGCCGTCGGTTCGACGTCCTCGGGCGGCGGTCCCGACGCCAGCACCACGAGCGATGTCGGATCGGCCACAATCGTCGCCGTGCTGCCGCCCATCGACGAGCGCTATCGCAAGCAGTCTGAAATCGAAAACGACATCCGACAGGCGCTCTCCGTCCTCCCCGGCGTGCGTGTGGAGGTCGGCGGCGGCGGCAATGGCACGAAACTCGAGATCACGCTGGCGAGCGACGACGCAAACGTGCTCGACAGCGCCAGCACGGCGCTCGAGGAACAGCTCCGCACACTGCAGGGCATCGGAGCGGTGACATCGACAGCCGCCAGACAGGCGCCCGAGATCCAGATCACACCCGACTTTGCGCGCAGCGCAGCACTCGGGGTAACCTCGAGCGCCATCGCCGAGGCCGTGCGCGTGGCGACGAGCGGGGAATATTCCTCCGACCTGCCGAAGCTCAACCTGCCTCAGCGGCAGATTCCCATCGTCGTCCGCTTCTCGCCCGAGACGCGCACCAATCTGGACGATATCAAGAACATGCGGGTGGCGGGAACCAACGGCAACGTCGATCTCGGATCGATTGCCGACGTGAGGATTGGCGGCAGCCCCTCCCAAATCGATCGTATCGATCGGATGCGCAATGTCACCCTTTCCGTCGAACTCAATGGCCGCATCCTCGGCGACGTCAATCGCGAGGCGCAGGCGCTGCCGGCGCTCCGGCATCTTCCGTCGGGCGTCACTCTTGTCGAACAGGGCGAACTTCAGCGCAGTTCGGAACTGTTTCAGAGTTTTGCGCTGGCGATGGCAATCGGCGTCTTCTGCATCTACGCGGTCCTCGTTCTGCTCTTCCACGATTTCCTGCAGCCGCTCACCCTTCTGATGGCTCTGCCGCTCTCGCTCGGCGGCGCGTTGGTGCCGCTCGTGCTGACCGGAACGAGCTTCTCCATGCCCGTAGTCATCGGCCTGCTCATGCTGATGGGCGTGGTGACGAAGAACTCCATCCTGCTCATCGAATATGCGATCATGTCGCGTCAGCGTGGCATGGCCAGGTTCGACGCCTTGGTGGATGCCTGCCACAAGCGCGCACGGCCGATCGTCATGACCACCATCGCCATGGCATGCGGCATGCTGCCGGCCGCGCTCAGCCTGATGGGCGGGGATTCGAGCTTCCGCCAGCCGATGGCGATCGTGGTGATCGGCGGCGTGGTGATGTCGACGCTGCTCAGCCTCATCGTCATCCCCGTCATCTTCACCTTCGTCGATGATCTCGAACAGGTCCTCAAACGGTTGCTGCGCCGGATCGGCCTGGCTGAGGAGATCGCCGGAGATGAACCGCATGCGTCCAACGATCACGCGGCGGTCGCCTTCCAGCCCGAGCAGTCAAGGCGAGGGCAAGGTCAGAGATGATCTCCGCTCCTCATCTGATCGGCCAGATTGTCCAGCGCCAGACGACGGCCGGTGACGGCAAGCTCTTCGGCCGCGTTCCTCTCCCCCGGAACAAGGCCGCGGGACGTGTTCCCCCGCAGGCGGCCACAAGCCGCTTGCGCGTCCTGCTATCCGACTGACAGCGGCTCCATCGCTTCGAAATCGGGCAAGGCGCCGCTCGCATAGCCGATCGCCCCGAGCGAACCGATGGTAATCCGGCCGTCGCGGATCGACAGGAACGGTCCGTCGGCGCCCTGTTCGTAGAGATCGGCATGGGCTGCGGCAAAGCGCGCCCTCTCCGCCTGCGGTGCAGCTTGCATGCCGGCAACATAGTGATGGCCGTTGCGCTCGGCATGGGAGAGGCCGAGCAGGGAAACCAGCGCCAGATCCTGCTGCACGCTAAGCCCGGCCTGGCAGGTCAGATCCTCGCCCGAGAGGAACAAACCCGGCACCGTTCCTGTTTTGATGCGGATCGCCTTCAGCAGCGAGCGGTAAATGCCCTTGCAGGTTTTTGAGGAGACCCCGGTGTAGCCGAGCCGCCGGGCGTGGGCAAAAGCGCCGTCGCTATCGTCGCTCTCGTCGATCAGGAACGGCAACTGCGCCGCCAGATCCCCGAGCGGCGTTTCCATGGTGATCGCGCGCGCGAACGGCTGCTCGACAAAGGTAATGGCCGCACGCAGCCTCGCCAGCCGGGGCATGGCCTCGATTTGCGCCAGCAAGGCGCCGAGCTGTTCGGCAGCGTCGAACTGTTCGTTGCCGTCGACCGTCACCTGGTAGTCGGGCAGGCGGTCCAGCACGGCGGCAATCCGCGCCAGGCGGTCGATATCGGCATCGACCGTGCCCGAAAGCTTGATCTTGAACCAGCGATTGCCATAGCGCGCGATCACCGCCTCAAGGCTCTGCGGCAGGCCGTCATCGACGGGATCGATGATTTCGCCCTCGGTGATCGGGTCGAGAAGTCCGATCGTATGCCGGGCCGAGATCGACCCGGCCGGGCGAAGGCCGGCAAGCACCGCAGAGGCGCCATCCGCGTCGATATCGCCAGGCAGCATCGGGCCGCCAATGCCGACGAGGTTTTGGCGCACCGCATCGAAGAAGGAAATGCCGGCAAGACGGCAATAGGCATCGAGTGCTGCGCGGGCGATAAGCGAAGGTCCGAAACCGGCGACCAGCGGATTTCCGGGCAGGCGCCGCACGGTTTCCATCTCGTTCAGGCGGGCGGCGGCAAACAATGTCGTCGGCGCTGAAGCTTCGAGCGACGCAGCGGCAGCGGTGCGGATCGAGCCGCGCAATTGATCGACATTCTGCGCCGGTGTCAGCGCCGGGTTTTTGTCGAACCATTTCGGCACCATCATTTCGGCGGCGGCGCCGATGGCGGTTTTGCCCTCTTCATTCTCGACGCGGACTCTGAGGAAGGCTTGCGGCGCCTTTTCCAGCGTCGCCGCGCCGAAGCGGAACGGCAGACGCAGGTTGATCTCGCGCTCGAAAGCGTCGATCTCGACGATCCTGATGCGCGGCGCCGTCACCGAACCTTGCGTGTTTCTGTCCATGCTCATGCCATCCGGTCGAGCATGGCGCGCGACACTTCGTGTTGGAGCGGCTCCCGGCGCAGCAGCCGGCCGATCTCGTCCACCATAGCCTGGCCTTGGGCGAGATGCGCCTCTTCGGTGTGGCCGGCGGCATGGGGCGAAATGGTGACATTGGCGAGACCGGGGTCGCGGAACGGGCTTTCCGGCGGCAGCGGTTCATTGTCGAAGACATCCAGAGCCGCCTCGATGCGGCCGGCGCGGATCTCGGAAAGCAGCGCCACCTCATCGACCAGCTCTGCGCGCGCCGTATTGATGAACAAGGCGCCGGGGCGCAACAGCGCCAGTTCGCGGGCGCCGATCATCCGGCGCGTCTCGGGCAGGACGGGCGCATGCAGGGAAATCACATCGCTCTCAGTGAGCGCATCGTCCAGTCCTGTCCTGACGACGCCGAGCGCGGCTGCCTCGCTGCCACTGAGATAGGGATCGACGACCAGCACCCGGCAGCCGAATGGCACGAGCAAGCGCATCACCGCCCGTCCGACATATCCGGCGCCGACGATGCCGACCGTTCTGGCGCCCAGCAATCTTTGCGGCACGGCGGCGCGAACGTCGAGCCATTCACCGCCGCCGCGCAATGCATGATGCAGCCGGTGGATGCCGCGCATGGCGAGCAACGCTTCGGCGACGACGAACTCGGCAACCGAGGCGGCAATTTTCGAGGCGGCATGGGTGACGCGAAGGCCGTCGTCGAACAGACGGGCCGGGACTAGCGTACGGATGCTGCCGGCCGAATGCGCGACAAGGGCGAGTTGCGGATGGCGCTGGCGCGCGGCGAGATCGAAGGGCGGCGTGCCCCATCCGGTAAGGCAGGCCGTAGCGCCCTGCAGCAGCCGGTCGGCATCGACGGCGTCGATCGTGGCGCCGGCCGGCCAGCGCACCTCGCCGAGGGCGTTCAACTCAGCGGTCGCCGCATCGTCCAGCATCATGCGGCGGGTCTTTTCGGTCAAAAGCACGGCAATGATGGGAGCTTGTTTGCTCATGGCTCTACTCTTTCGCTGCGGCGACCAGGCGCCTGAGATGGGCAAGATCGGCGCGGACTTTAGCGAGCGCCTGTTCCCGTGGAACTCGGTATTGGGAATGCATCGAGAGCACGCCGGCAAATCCGGTGGTCACCAGATGCGCAATGATTTCGTTCCAGGGCACCATACCGTCATCGAGCCCATACCAATCCGAGTGCCAGGCACGTTGGCCGTCGGCTCCGTAAGCGCCTGGAAACCAGCCGCAGTTCTTGACGCCCATGCAACAGAACCACGGATCGAGAAGCTCAAGGCTCAGACGCCAGTCCTCGCTCCCCTCGCGAATGATCTGATTGGCCGGATCGGGATAGGCGCCGATCCTGATGGGATCGCGCCCGACGAGCAATTGCATCGCCAGCGCGCCGGAACTGTGCAGGGTCCCGCCGTGCAGCTGGATGGTCAGCTTAACGGCGAACCGTTCGGCGAGACGCTCGAAACCATCCAGGTCGCGCCGCGCCTCATCGACCTGAACCTTCCAGCGCCGCGACGGATCATAGCGCCAGAAGCCGAGCCGGACCTGGCCGATGCCGGCTTCGCCGCAATAGCCGAGAAGCCGGGATGCCGCATCGTCGGGCTGCGTCGAGTCGATGGTCGCCATCGGGCTGCGCAGTCCGGCCGCCGCAAAGAGCTTTACGGCCCTGACAATTTCCTCCGGCCGGCCGGGGGAAACGGCCTGGCCATCGCGAACGAGAAGGTCGGCACAGTCGAACCCCAGGCCCGCCGTGATCTCCGCCGCCTGCTCCAGCGGCAGGCCTTCCAGGGTTTTGGTGAAATAGGCGATATCCATCGTTCAGATCCCAGGCAGGAAGGCGCGCTGTTCAAGCGCGAGAGATACAAAGCTCGCTGCGGCGGCCAAACGCATCGCGGGCGTACACCGCATAACGCGCGCCCTCTGGCGGCGACATATGCAGGAATGCCGTCGAGATCAGCGGCACGGGACTGACCTTTTCAAAAGCCTTGCCGTCGGTGCTGGTGAGGACATCGTAGAAGATGGCCGGGCTGATATCGCCGGCAGCCCAGAACAGCATGCGCTCCTCCCGGCCGCCGAGGCCGAGGTAACGTTCGACGACGAGACCGGTTGGCGCGGCCGGGGGCGCACCTGTGTCGGGCACGACAAGCACCTGCGTCAGCGACGGCAACGGCAAGTCCAGATCGACGCTGACCCGGCCTTCGTCGCAGGCGATGACGCTGATCGGATGCAGTAAGGCCGGCTCCTGGGCGCGGCGCAGGTCGGCAAATTGCGCCTCATCAGGTTCGGGCGGAGCGCCGACCGGCTCGAAGGGGCCGCGCGGATTGTTTTCGTCGCGCTGGGCCTCCCAGACCTCCATCGGATTGGTGAACTCCTCGTCGATCCGCAGCAGGCAAAGCGCGTGGCGGCCGGGAACCAGCCCGTTGACCTCGAGGCGGACGGCAGTCCGGCCCGAACGGTTGATGGAGTCGACGCTGTGGATGAGGCTGATGGAAACGCCGCCGCCCGGCAGCCGTGTCGGCAGGATCGCCAGGCCATCCTGGTCGGGCGTCAGCACCGGTTCGGCCGTCACCCTGCAGACGGTATCGCCGAGCGTTGCCAGCAGTTCCATGGCTGTCAGGCCGGGCTTTTTGATGATGTCGAAGGGCGGCGCACGATCGACATCCGTGACCAGCATGGCGAGATCGGTCTTGTGCTCCCACTGCGCCTTGGTGAAATTGCGCGAACCGAAATAGGCAAAGATCGTGCGCTGGCTCCAGCCGCCGATAAAGGCATGATCATTGCTGAGGAAGGTGAAATTCGCCGCTTTCGGGGCGATGATGCGCCGGTCGTGCTGTTCGATGATGCGGGCGATGATACCGGCGTAATAGGCTTTGCCGTGCCAGCTATGATGATCGCTCCAGCCGAGCTGCGGATCGCATTCGTCGTTGACGATCGGCAGGCCCGCAAGCCGCGGATGATGCTCCTTGAGATAATCGACGACGAGAAGCGTGCGATCGACGATGGCGTTGGTTTTCGGGGTCAGGTCATCCTTGCTGCCGTTGACGCCCTTTTCGTGGATCGAGATGTAATCGATGCGCGGCGGGCCGTCCCCGCTCAGGCAACTCGTACCGCTGTCGCAATGGGCCATGAGAGCGCGAAAGATCGGCGAGAGCGTACGGGCGGTGCCGGGTCCGCCCATCGGCAGCCCGGGATCGATGGCGTCGAGCCCAGCGACGCAGGCGTCGTAATAATTGGTGTAGCCCTTGATGCCATAGGTCCACCAGCCGGAATCGGCCTCATTCGTCGTTTCGAAATACCATGTGCGCAATTCGTCCATGCCGTAGCGGGCGCCATAGCGCTCCACCGTCACCGTCACGAGATCGCGCCAGCGCTTGACCTGGTCCATGTCCTCGTAGTCGGTGAACAGGCCCGACGGGTTGCCCATCAGCTCGAAAAACGGCTTCAGCCGATGTTCGATCATCACGTCGAGAGCGCGGTCAAGCAGCGACCAGTCGTAGCCGCCTGCGTCGCTGGTCGAGCGCAGCAGGTTGTAGAGGTAGTGGACGCGCAGGAACCTGATGCCTTCGTTCGGCAGGCCGCCGATATAGGCGAGCATCTGGCGCATCTCGGGTTCGAGCAGCAGCTCGGCAGGCGAAAAGCCGGTGCCGCGCCAGAACCGCTCGAAGGGGCGCACCGTTTGGCTGGCATCAACGTTTATTCGCGTCCGTTCACGCATGGATCGTCTCTCCTTGGGCGGAAATCTGTCCGTGCCCCGCAAAGCCGGCACGGGAGGTCAAGAGCCTGATTATTTGAACTTTTCACGCATCGCATCGATGCCGGGGATGGTTTTGGTCAGATGCTGATGGGCGGGATCGAAGCGCTGGATCAGCCCGCGGCGATGCTTGCCGACAAGAATGGTGAAGATATAGCCGCGATGGCCGGGCGACGTGACGGTCGGGTGGTAGCCACGATCGACCAGGACAGTATCGCCGTTGCGGGTCATGAGGATCTTGACCGGACCGTCGTCGTCATAAGTAATCTGGCTGCCGAAGCCGGTTTCGGGCTGGAAGCGGTAGTGATAGAGCTCCTCGTGCAGGGTCTCGGCATCGCCGTCTTCCGTATCGTGCTTGTGGGGAGGATAGCCTGACCAGCAGCCCTCGCCGGCATAGAGCTCGCTCACCAGGAGGTTGCCGCAGCGGCCGTTCTGCCGTTGCCCAAGCAGGTGGACGATCCGCCGCTGGCTATGCGTGTCGGGCGAGCCGACATTGACCGCGTCGACCTCCTCGGGCGTGACCCGGAACGGGGCGTAGCGCGTCTCGCAGAGGCCGCCGGCGATCGCAATTTCCGCCGGGCCGCCACGGGCCGATATCCGGACATTGACGTCGACGGGCGCGTAAACCGAGTCCGCATCGCCTCCCCAGATATCGGCTCGCCGGCCCACAGCTTCGAACGTGATCTCATCCACCTCGATATCCACCTGCCCCGACAGCACGACGTAGAGGCTTTCGTGCAAGGGCAGCCGCCGCGTGTCCCGACCATCGGCCGGAAGCGCGAGGAGGTCGAAGTAGATGAGATCGAGCGTCCTGGAGGAGGTATCCACAATGGGACGCTGCTCGGAGCGTGGAATGAATTCGGGCATCAATTGAACTCCGGAACGGTACGATCGGTGAAAGGATTGAGGGTCAGGGATTCGGCGTGGTGACAGGCCACTTCGTGTCCATCGACGGTGACGGTACGCAACGCCGGCAGCTCCTGCCTGCAAAGCTCGGTGGCGTAGCGGCAGCGCGGATGAAAAGCACAGCCGGGAGGCGCATGCGCGGGGTCGGCAACCTCGCCCGCCAGCCGGATGCGCCGGCCGTGGCGGCGCATCCTCGGATCGGCGATTGGCACCGCCGAGAGCAGCGCTTCGGTATAGGGATGGAGCGGACGCGAAAAGATCTGCTCCGTCGGCGCCTTTTCGACGACTCGGCCCACATACATGACGGCGATATTGTCGGAGATGTGCCGGACGACCGAGAGGTCGTGGGCGACGAAGAGATAGGTCAGGCCGAACTGTTCCTGAAGATCCTGCAGCAGGTTGATGGTTTGCGCCTGCACGCTGACATCGAGCGCCGAGACGGCCTCATCGGCGATCACCAGCCGCGGATTGGACGCCAGCGCCCGGGCAATGCCGATGCGCTGGCGTTCGCCGCCGGAGAAGGCATGCGGATAGCGGCGCATATATTCAGGCCGCAGACCGACGCTCTGCATCAGCTCGGCGACCCGGTGCTCGAGTTCCCGTCCCTTGGCGATGCCGTTGACACTCAGTACTTCGCCGATGATGTCGATCACGGGAAGGCGCGGATTGAGCGAGGATTGCGGATCCTGAAACACGATGCGCAGGTCCCGATGGATTTCCTTGAGGGCGGGGCCTGAGAGTGCCGCGAGATCCACCGTGCCGCCGCTGCGGTCGCGATAGCGGATTTCTCCGCTGGTCGGCCGATAGATGCGCAGGACGGTGCGGGCCAGCGTGGACTTGCCGCAGCCGGATTCCCCGACAATGCCGAGTGTCTCGCCATCTTCGACGCGAAGCGAAACGCCGTCGACCGCCTTGACATGCCCGACCACCTGCCGGAATGCACCCTTGCGGATCGGGAAATGCATCCTGAGATCGTTCAATTCGAGCAGCGGGCTTCGTTGCATCTTGGGATCGGCCATCATTGTCTTGCCTCGTAAAGCAGGCAGCTGGCGACATGCCCGTCGCCGATGGCGACGGGTTGCGGATTGCTTCGATCGCACAGGCCCGCCCTCGCCTCTCTGCATCGCGGATGAAAGCTGCAGCCCTCGGGCCGGTCGAAACGCGAGGGCACCATGCCCTCGATGATCGCGAGCCGTTCGGTCGGCTGGCCATGCATGCGCGGCACCGATTGCAGCAGGGCCTCGGTGTAGGGGTGGGCGGGTGCATGGAAGATCGTGTCGACATCGCCCGCCTCCACCACCCGGCCGACATACATGACGACGACTTCGTCGGCGATTTCGGCCACGACGCCGAGATCATGGGTGACGAACAGCACCGAGAGCCCGAATTCGGCCTGCAGCGAGGCCAACAGGTCGAGGATATTGGCCTGGGTGGTTACATCGAGCGCGGTGGTCGGTTCGTCGGCGATCAAGAGCTTGGGACGGCAGGCGAGCGCCAGCGCAATGCAGACGCGCTGGCGCATGCCGCCGGAGAACTGGAAGGCATAATTTTCCATGCGCTCGGCCGGCCTGGGAATGCCGACCAGCGCCAGCGTCTCGATCGCATGTTCGCGCGCCTCCTTCTTTCCCATCTTGAGATGCAGGCGGATCACTTCCATCATCTGGTTGCCGATCGTATGAACGGGTGAAAGTGCGGCCATCGGCTCCTGGCTGATCAAGCCGATCTGGGCGCCGCGGATTGCCCGCATGTCGCGGCCGCGCGGATCGAGCGAGGCGAGATCAATGGCGGGTGCGGCCGGATCGGGCCGATAGCGGATCGCACCTGAGACGATCCGCCCGCCCCGCGGAACCTGGTTGAGGATCGAGCGGCCGGTGATGCTCTTTCCCGAACCGGATTCGCCGACGACACAGACCGTCTTGCCGCGGGGGATGGAAAAGGAAACACCGTCGACCGCCCGCACCGTGCCCGCACCGCCGAAGAAGTGGGTCCTGAGGTCATCGACCTCAATCAGGGCGTCGCGATCGGCATGCCCACCGCCGGCCGCGGCGAAATTGGAATTAGTATTCATAGGGATCTGCAGCATCGCGTAATCCATCACCAAGAAAATTGAGGGCGAGCACGGTGACGATCACCGCAAGACCAGGAAGAAACAGCCATGGCGCGCTCGAGACCGCGAGAATGTTCTGCGCCTCCTGAAGCAGCACGCCCCAGCTCACCACCGGCGGACGCAGGCCGATGCCGAGGAAGGAGAGCGCGGTTTCGGCAAGGATCATCGTCGGGATGGCGAGCGTCACCGAGGCGATGATATGGCTCATGAAGGAAGGAACCATGTGCCGCCAGATGATGCGCATTCGCGAACAGCCATCGAGATGGGCGGCGATGACAAAATCCTCAGTCTTCAACGACAGGAACCGTCCGCGCACAACCCGCGCGAGGTCGGTCCAGCCGATCAGCGACAGGATGACCGTGATCCAGAGATAGACCAGGATCGGATCGGCGCTGATCGGAACGGCAGCCGCAAGCCCCATCCACAGCGGGATGGTCGGGATCGAGTTGATGAGTTCGATGCAGCGCTGGATGACATCGTCCACCCAGCCGCCATAGAGCCCGGAGATGCCGCCGAGGATAATGCCGAGTATGAGGCTGATCGTGACCCCGATCAGCCCGACGGACATAGACACGCGGGTGCCGTGCACCGTCCGGCTGAAGACGTCGCGACCCAGACGGTCGGCGCCGAACAGGTAGAATGGCTTGCCGGCCTCGATCGGGCCGATCAGGTGCCGGTTGAGATCGAACAATCCCCAGAGCCGATAGGGTTCGCCTTTGACGAAGAAACCGACGGGAATGACGACAGCCGGATCAGGCACGTAATTGCGGCTGAGCGCGATCGGGTCGATCGTCATCGAATAGCCGTTGACATAAAGCGGGTGGAATCCGCCCGCCGCGTCGTAGCCGGCGAACCTCAACTGCTGGGGCGGCGCATAGGTGTAGCGGGAATCGTAGGTCTGCGATGAAACCGGGGCGAGAATCTCGGCAAACAGGGCGACAAGGTAGATCAACAGAATGACGAGGCCGGCGGCCAGCGCCAGCCGGTGGCGACGGAAGCGCCGCCAGATGAGTTTCCACTGGCCGGCAACGGCGTCGGAATTGCGGACGGGTTCAGGCGATAGCGCGATGGCTTGATCGGTCATATCTATCGTCCTTCAGCCGTTACGGATGCGGGGATCGAGCCAGGCGAGCAGCAGGTCTGAGATCAGCGTGCCGATCAGGGTCAGCATGCTCATCAGCAGGATGAAGGTGCCGGCCAGATACATGTCCTGGGCAAACAGGGCATTGAGCAGGAGCGGCCCGGTGATCGGCAGGCTGAGAACGATGGAGACCACCACCGAACCCGAGACGAGGTGCGGCAGCACCCAGCCGACTGTGGAGACGAAGGGGTTGAGCGCCACCCGCACCGGATATTTCAATAGCAGCCGGATTTCGCCCAGGCCCCGGGCCCGGGCCATGTCGACATAGGGCTTGTTGAGCTCGTCGAGCAGGTTGGCACGCATGATGCGGATCAGCGCCGCCGTGGCGCCGGTTCCGAGCACGACGACCGGGATCCACATATGCGAAATCAGGTCGCCGAGCTTGGCCCAGCTCCAGGCCGCGTTGATATAAGTGGGTGAAAACAGCCCGCCGACGCTCTGGCCGAAATACTGCGACGAGACATACATCAGCACCAGCGCCAGCAGGAAGTTCGGAATGGCAAGGCCGAGAAAGCCGAAGAAAGTGGCGAAGTAGTCCCCCACCGAATATTGCCGTACGGCGGAATAGATGCCGATCGGAAAGGCCACCGCCCAGACGAAGAGCAGCGTCGTGACCGAGACCACCATCGTCATGCCCATGCGGGCCCAGATCAGCTCGCTGACCGGCTTGTTCCAATCGAGGGACTGGCCGAAATCGCCGCGTAGCAGGATGCCGCTGATCCATTTCCAGTATTGGACCGCCCAGGGCTGATCGAGGCCATAACGTTCGCGCAGGCCCGCGATGACGCCGGGATCGATGGTTTCGTTCTGGGAGGCCAGACGCGCGGTCATCGCGGTCAGGAAGTCGCCGGGCGGCAACTGGATGATGATGAAGGTCACGACCGAGATCGCGAACATCATCGGGATCATGTACAGCAGACGTCTGATGATGAAGCCGGCCATGTTCAAGCTCCTTCAATCGGCAGTGGCCGATCGGACTGGGGGATTGGGTGGGGCTGGTCTTGGTGGAATGGCGCCTGCGGACGCCATTCCGGCCGATCATGTGTCTTATTGCTGGTAGTAGAAGGTCTCGGGCTTCGCCGGTCCCGGCGTCATGTAGAACGACGTGCTGGGGATGACCTTGGGGACGTTGCGCATAGCGGTCTTGACGATGCCGACGCGGTCCGGCTCCAGGTTGGTGCCGATGACGTAGAATTCGTCACGCGTGATCGCCAGCAGTTCTTTCATCGCTTCAAGCTGCTTTTCGAGCGTCGGGGCTTCCTGCACCTGCCGATAGAGATCCATCTGCTTCTTGGCGGCTGGGCTCGGCTCCTCAGCGTTCGGATCCTTGGGGTTCTGGTAGTAGAGGCCCCAGGCTGTCGCGAAGCTTGATTCATACTCATGCGGGAAATACCATTTGGGATCGAGCAGGCCGAGGATATCGTAGCCCCCGCCGCCGACCCAGGCGAGACCGTCATTCTCGTTGTTCTGCAGGCGGGAGAAGATCAGCGAACGCTCGGCCGGCCGGGGCTGCATGTCGATGCCGACCGCCCGCCAGTAGCGCTGGATCATTTCGAGCGCGTCGACCTGGATCGGGCTTCCGGTCAGCGCATCGATCGCAAAGGTGATCCGCTTGCCGTCCTGACCGAGGCGATAGCCGTCGCCGTCTTTTTTGCTCAGGCCGGCCTTGTCGAGATACTGGTTGGCGAGGTCGACGTTATATTCCAGATATTGCGTCGCCATTTTCTCGTCGTAGAGCGCGGTGCCTTCGCGGGGTGCCGCCTGATAGGGCTTGGCTTGTCCGGCATAGATCAGCTGGTTGAGCTCCTCGCGGTTGATGGCATAGCTGAGGCCGATGCGAAAATCCTTGTTGGAGAAGACGGCGCGCAAGGCCGGATTCTTGTGGGTCTCGTTCAGGGTGATCAAAAGGGCGTTCGACCATGCCGGCCGGGCGATGAACAGGCCGTAACCGGCCTTCTGCTGGTTCTGCACGATGACAGTGCGGGCGTCCGTCGTCTCGATGAAGCGGTTCTGCATGTCGATTTCGCCGCTGATCGCCTTCAGGATGATCGCCTGGGTATCCTGCATCACGTCGATGGTGATGCGATCGAAGTAAGGCAGCTGATTTCCTGAAGTATCCACCTTGGCATAATAGGGATTGCGTTCGGCGACGACCTGGGTGGTGCCGTTATAGGGCGCGGTCAGCACCCAGGCGTCGAGCGTCGGGCGGCCGAGATCACGCCAGCGGCCGGGGAAGCCGATCTTGTTGTTGAAGAGCTGGACCCAGTCGGTCGCGCCGGCCGCCTTTACCAGGGCGTCGACGCCGTCGGGATTGAAATCCTTGTGGAACTGCTTGAGGTAATGGGCCGGTGCGGCAGCGAGGATATCGGAACCGCGCACGGTCGCCATGTTCATCAGGAACAGGCCGTTCGGGGCAGCGAACTTGAAGACCACCTTGTCGTCGGCGAGCTTTTCGACCTTGACGGTCTGACCACCCGCGGTCAGCCAATCCGGCGCTGCAGGCGTGATCTTGGTGTTGCGCAGCACGTTCTCGTTCCACCACACCAGATCGTCGGCGGTGAAGGGCTCGCCGTCCGACCAACGCGTGCCTTCCCGCAGGGTGAACGTGTATTCGGTGGCATTCTCGTTGACCTCGACGCTCTTGGCGATGTCGGGGATCACCTCGGTCCATTCCGGATTCCAGCGGACCAATCTCGTATAGCCGATCGAACGTTCGATCTCGCTGTCGCCGCCGCCAAAGGTGGCCGTGCGCCAGGTGCCGCCATAGGTACCGACCGATTCAAGCGGCGTCAGCACCAGTGGCTCCTTGGGCAGCCGCTTTTCAACCGGCGGCAGCTTGCCGGCGTCGACCAGCGCCTTCAATTCCGGCGACTCCTGAAAGCCGAAAGCGGCGCCGGCCCAACCGACACCCATGAGGATCGCCGCGGCAACGGTCGAAACAACCTGCCGTCTTAGAATTCTGACGTGCTGCATTCTGTCCTCCCAACATTCTGCATAGGTTATCGTTAACGTATTTCCTCTTTTGCGAACGTTATCGTTATCGTAATCTCTTGTCAAAAAGATTCGTTCCGCCCGATACTCGACCCACAAGGCTTGGCTTTCTCGAAAATCCTGTTAGTTATCGTTATCGTAAATTCCCCGCCCTTCTCAGAGACAGCCGTTGAGCCGCCCCAAAGAACCAGACTCCAAAATAACCATCGCCGATGTCGCCCGCGCCGCAGACGTGTCGCCGATGACGGTATCGCGCGTACTCAACGGCCAGGGCGGCGCCAGCGCGGAAACCAGTCAACGCATCATTTCAGCAGCAAGCGAACTCAATTACCGGCCCAATCCCTTTGCGCGCGGATTGCGGTCCGACCGGTCGAAAACCATCGGCCTTCTGGTTCCAGACATCACCAATCCGTTTTTTCCCGAGGTCATCCGGGGGGCCGAGGATGCCGCGAGCGCCGCCGGCTACAATCTGCTTCTGGCCAATGTCGTCGAGAACAGCAAACGTGAGGAAGAACTCATCGAAACGCTGCTGCGGCATCGAGTCGACGGGATCATCGTCTGCAGCGCCCGACTGCCCGATGCGGCGCTTCATAAGGCGCTGGCGCCCCACCGCGCCGTGGTCCTCATCAACCGCGAGGCGCCCAACGAGATCGCCGGGACGATCGTCACCGACTACGAGACCGGGGCATCGCGTGCCGTCGATCATCTGGTCGAGCGCGGCCGCCGCAAAATCGCGATCGTCGCCGGGCCGCGCAGCTCGTTCGGCGGCAAGAGCCGTCTCGTCGGTTTCCGCAAGACGCTGGCGGCCCATGGGCTGAAGGCGCATGGCATCGTCTATTGCGATCCGACCGCGGCCGGCGGGCAGACGGCGGCCGCGCAGTTGCTGGCGGAAACGCCGGGCATCGATGCCCTTATCTGCTACAACGACCTCAATGCGATCGGCGCCATGAAGGCCTGCCGGGCAGCCCACATCTTGATCCCCGAGCAGATCGCCCTCATCGGCTTCGACGACATCCCGACGGCCGAACTGCTGTCTCCGGCGCTCACCACGCTGCGGGTGCAGAAACGGGAAATGGGAGAGGAAGCCGTGCGCCTGCTGCTCAGCCGCATCGCCACCAAGAACCGTCAGCACGGCATCGTCATCGTGCCCGAGCTCATCGTCCGCGAAACGACCTGATTCGACTATCAACAGGAGGAATATATCCCATGGATGGCGACAATCTGCATTCACTGGCCTTGCCCGAGGAGAAGAAGGCCTGGTTCGTCCACGAGCGGTTCGGCATGTTCGTGCATTGGGGGCTTTATGCCCTGCCGGCGCGCCATGAATGGGTTAAGAGCCGCGAAGAACTGAACGACGCCGACTACCAGAAATATTTCGATCATTTCGATCCCGATCTCTATGACCCGCGTGAATGGGCGAGACGCGCCAAGGCTGCGGGCATGAAATACGTGGTGCTGACGACCAAGCATCATGAAGGCTTCTGCCTCTGGGATACCAAGGCGACCGACTTCAAGGTGACCAACACGCCTTATGGCAAGGATCTGCTGCGCCCCTTCGTCGACGCCTTCCGCGCCGAGGGCCTGAGGATCGGCTTCTACTATTCGCTGATCGACTGGCATCATCCCGACTTCACGGTCGATCCGCGCCATCCGCAGCGCAATCATCCCGATGCGTTAGAGATCAACGAAGGCCGGGATATGCTCCGTTATGCCGCCTTCATGCGCGAACAGGTGCGCGAGTTGCTGACCGAGTTCGGGCAGATCGACATCATGTGGTTCGATTTCAGCTATCCGCAGTGGAAGCTCGGAGATTTGGTCGGAAAGGGCCATCGAGACTGGGAAAGCGAGAAGCTCGTGCGCATGGTGCGCGAGCTTGCCCCCGACATCATCATCAACAACCGGCTCGATCTCGCCGGTCTGCAGCCCGACATCGTCACGCCGGAACAATATATGCCGCGCGCCTGGCCGAAACGCGACGGCAGGCGCGTCGTCTGGGAAGCCTGCCAGACGCTCAGCGGCTCCTGGGGTTATCACCGCGACGAGGACACCTGGAAAAGCACGGAGCAACTGGTGCAGATGCTGGTCGGCACCGTTGCCATAGGCGGCAATCTGCTGATGAATGTCGGGCCGACGGCGCGCGGCACGCTCGACCACCGCGCAATATCAGCCCTTGCCGCCTATGAGGAGTGGATGGCGCTGCACGAGCGCAGCATCGTCGGCTGCACCCAATCCGACTTCACCGCCCCGCCCGATTGCCGCCTGACCCAGAACGGCGATCGCCTCTATATCCACCTCTTCAACTGGCCCTATAAGCATTTGCATTTCGATGCTTTGGCCGGGAAAGTCGAATATGCGCAATTCTTGCATGATGCCAGCGAAGTGACCTGGCTGCGCCCCTCCGCCAATACCTTATGGACGAACACCCAGTTCGCCGTCGCCGACGACGAACTGACATTCGTCCTGCCGGTGCGCCGACCCGGGGTCGTCGTCCCGGTCATCGAAGTCAAGCTTAAGGCCGGAAGCGCGCCCGCCATTCAGGATTAAGATGCAACGGCTTGGGCGGGCGAGGCATGGCGTCTGCTCAGGAGAACGGCTCGGTCGGCCCCGTCGCGGGATTGGTAAACCAGCGCGGTCCCTCGGCGGTCATGTAGATATGGTCCTCCAGCCGAATCCCGAATTTTTCGGGAAAGACGATCATCGGCTCGTTGGAAAAACACATGCCGGCGGCAAGTGGCGTGTCGTTGCCGCGAACGATGTAGGGCTCCTCGTGGATCTCCAATCCGAGCCCATGACCGGCGCGGTGCGGCAATCCCGGCAGGCGGTAGTCGGGGCCGAGGGAATGTTTGGCAAGTACCTTGCGGGCGGCATTGTCGAGGCTCGAGCAGGCGGCGCCGATCCGGGCGGCGTCGAAGACGGCCTGCTGTGCCTCGCGTTCGATCCACCAGGCGCGTTCAAAGGCGCTGTTGCCGCCCTCCAGCATGTAAGTCCGGGTAATATCGGAATGATAACCGTCGATCCGGCAGCCGGTGTCGACGAGGATGACGTCGTCACGGCCAAGCACCTGATCGCCGTCGGCGCCATGCGGAAGCGCGGTCGCGGCGCCAAACGAGACGATGCAGAATGTCGAGCCGGAATCGGCGCCGGCCTGGCGATGCCGGTGATCGATGAAATCGACCACTTCGGATGATTTGATGCCGGGTTTCAACAGCGCATGCACCTGCCTGTGGACGTCGAGCGTCAGGTTCATCGCATATTGAATGAGCGCGATCTCGGCAGCCGATTTGATCCGACGCAGATCGCGGACCAGCCGTCCGCCATCGACAAGCCTTCCGGCGCCCATCGCCGCGGCCAGGGCGTGATAGAAGAAAAGCGGCAACCCATCATCGAGGGCGAGCCTGCCGCCTTGGCCGACAAGGCGCGCGATGAGCGCAGCGCTGCTCTCCTCCTCTTCGCAGACCAGGATTTCCCCCGGCAGATGCGGCAGGGTTTCGACGCGGCTGCGCTCGAAACCCGGAACGATGTAGGAAACCGCCGTCGGCGTAACGAGGGCGCCGAGAAACCTTTCGCTCGGATGCCCGACGAGCCCGGTGAAATAACGCAGGCTTTCGGTCGGTCCGAGAAGCATGCCAGCCAATCCGTGGACTTCGATCACTTGCCGAAGCCTGCTGAGGCGGCGCTGCCGCTCCTCATCGGTTATGCGGGGTACGGGGTGCTGCCACGACATTTCGTTTTCCTGCTCTTGCTGTGCGTGCTGACGGGGCCGGCGAGTGTGGACAGCCGCTGCCGGTCTTACCCATCAGCGCTATTTCGTATCGGACCGGGCCAGGCTGTTGCGGCTGACCAGCGACGGTGTCTGGAGAATATGCTCGGATGCGGTGCGACCTTCAATTCTGGAAATGAGGGCCTGGGTGGCAACCTGGCCGAGTTCCCTGCCCGACTGATCGATGCTGGCGAGATTGACAAGGCCGAGGGCTGCGGTCGATGAATTGTCGTATCCGATGACGGCGAGGTCCTCGGGCACGCGCACGCCCATCTCCATCGCCAGGCTGAGAAGGGTGATGGCGTCGAGATCGCTCCAGCAGAACACGGCGCGCGGCCTGTCTTGCCGCGACAGGAATTTTCGCATCGCCTCTTCCCGCTTTGGCGAGGCCATGGGAATTTTGACGATCGGCCCCGGCGAGCCGAGCCCGCCGCGCTGCATCGCCCGGCGGAACCCGATCTCACGCTGGCGGACGACGGAAACCGCGTGCCCCTCGCGCTCGCCGAGGCTCAGCATGCCGATATCGCGGTAGCCGCAGGCAAACAGCGCTTCGACGGCGATCTCCGCCCCCCGCTGGTCGTCGGCATTGATGGTATCGAAGGCCGTGGCGCTGGCATCGTGGTAACCGACCGTGACGATCGGTACCTGAACCGCAAATTTTGCGAGGATCTCCGAGGGCAGCCGCGGCGCAACCAGGATAAGGCCGTCCATCTTGTAGTCGATCATCGACTCGATCAACGAGGTCTCCAGTTGCACGCGCGCATCGCTGACGCCGATCATCGCCTGATAGTGCGACGGCGCCAGCACCCCGTTCACGCCGGCGATCACGTCGGGCAGGAAGGGGTTGCGGATGTCGATCAGCAGCACGCCGATGGTGAAACTCTGGCCGCGCAATCCGCGCGCCGCCCGCGAGGGGCGATATCCGAGCTCCCCGATGGCCTCGGTAACCTTTGCGCGCAGCGCTTCGCTGACGCCGTAGGCGTTCCGCATCACCTTGGAAACCGCCGCGACCGATACGCCTGCATGCGCGGCCACCGTTCGGATCGTCGCGCGATCGTTTCGTTGCGGCTTGTGTTTGTCTTCGACTGACATGAAATCCCGGGCTTGCGGCTACGGGTCGTCAATCGCCCGCAAAACCACCATGGCAGACCGGCAACGAAATTTCTATTGCGCTTTCGAAAAAAATGTAGAACGTTATACGGAGACCGTTCTACAAATCATTGGGAGGTTTTGATGAACTTTCAGCCGGCAGCCATCAGCGGCAACCGCGTTTCGCGCACCTGGTCGGGAGAGATGATCGCGCCGCTGTCGGATGGCGGCCAGGGAACGGCCGCAAGCTTCGTCGCCCAAACCTTCGAACATGACGGCTCCAAGCTTCCGGTCGAGCTGTTCATCTCGGCCCTCGGCCTCTATCGCTGCTTCATCAACGGCGCCCGGGTCGGCGACGACCTGCTGACACCCGGCTGGACGAATTACGACGATCGCCTTGCCTATCAGCGATATGACGTGTCGAACCTGCTCAAGCCAGGCCAGAACCGGATCGAGATCTGGCTTGCCGACGGATGGTACCGCTCGCCCTTGATGTGGGGCGCCAAGGCGATCGCGAACTGCTGGGGCGACAGAATCGGCGCCATCGCGGATCTCATCGGACCGGACGGCACCCTTCTTTCCACCGACACCACATGGCGGAGCGGTCTGTTGCCGATCCTGAAGTCGGGCATCTATTTCGGCGAGATCTACGATGCGCGCGCAGAAAATCTTGTAGGGACCCATGGCACCGAAAGATTGCCGTTCGACAGAGCGCTGCTCGTCGCCCATGAAACCGCGGCGGTGCGGGAATTGCCGCCGCTTGCCCCGATCGAAAGCTGGACCGACGAAGACGGCAGGACGGTTTACGATTTCGGTCAGAATGCCGGCGGTTATATCAGATATACGGTTCGGGGAGCTACCGGTGCCGAAGTGCAGGTGGAGCATTCGGAAGTGCTCGGCCCCGACCGTCACTTCGACAATCGCAATTATCGCGCGGCCGTGGCGCAGACCGTCTATACACTGCGCGGAGACGGCGACGAGACCTACGCGCCGCATTTCACCTTTCAAGGTTTCCGCTATGCCAGGGTGACCATCACAGGCGATGCTGAGATTCTTGCAATCGCATCCATCCCGATCACGTCGGTGCCCGAGCCTGCCGGCGGCTTCACCTGCGGCAATCCCCTCGTCAATCGCCTCGTCGAGAACACCATCTGGTCGCAGCGCGCCAATTTCGTCGAAGTGCCCACAGATTGCCCGCAGCGCGACGAACGCCTGGGCTGGACGGGCGACGCCCAGGTATTTGCCGCAACCGCCTGCTGGCTGAGCGACAGCCAGTCTTTCCTGAAAAAGTATCTGCGCGATGTGATGGCCGACCAGCGCGAGGACGGCGCCGTCTCGCATTTTTCGCCGGATCCGACACGTCTGCATCCCGCCGATTTCCCGGGCTATGCCGGCTCGACCGGCTGGGGCGACGCGATTGTCGTCATCCCCTGGGTTCTCTACACCCATTACGGCGATCGGGCCGTGCTGTCCGAGTGCCTGGATTCCATGGTCCGCTGGGTCGATTTCGTCTGGTCGATCTCGGATGGTCCGCTGGTGCGCCCGCCGTCCCGCTGGGGCGATCGCGGCTTTACCTTCGGAGACTGGCTGCAGCCGGTCGGCGACAACAGAAAACCCCGTCCGACGATCGCCGACGACTGCGCGGCGACACTCTATCACTTCATCTCGACCGACCTTCTGGCGAAGATCGCAGCCGTTCTCGGCGAGCATAAGCTTGAAGATGAGATGAAGCGGCGGGCCGGCGAGATCCGGCGGGCCTTCGCCAACGAGTTCATCACGCCGGCGGGACGGCTGGCGCATAACGACCAGACGTCCTATGCGCTGGCCTTCCTGCACGATCTGATACCGGCAGAACATCGGCCAGCCGCCGAGCAGCATTTCCGTCAGGTGATCATCGATGCCGACTACAGGATCGGCACCGGCTTCATCGGCACACCTGCCCTGCTGCCGGCCCTGACGAAGCTCGGGATGGACGACCTGGCGGCAAAGGTCTTCCTGCAGGAAGACGTGCCAGGCTGGCTCTACCAGGTCTCGAAGGGGGCGACGACGATCTGGGAGCGCTGGGATTCGATGGCGCCGGACGGCACGATCTACGAACCCGACATGAACAGCTACAACCACTACGCCTATGGCGCCGTCTGCCAATGGCTGTTCGAATCCGTTGCCGGAATTTCGCCGAGCCCTGATGCACCCGGATTTGCCGAGGTGATCGTCGATCCCGCGCCGATTGCCGATCTCTCGCCGGTTGCGGCCCATCATGACATCGACCAGGGCCGCATCGAGGCCGGCTGGCATTGCACCGGCAACAAGGTCACCTATGTGCTGACCCTTCCGGAAGGATGCATCGGCCGCTTCCGGCCCGGGCGGCGGCACCGGAACCCGTCGCTCAACGGCGAGCCTGTCGTCGAGGAAGCCGTCCTTCCCCCGGGCACGCACCAGTTGGTTTTTTGGATACCGGATTCTTGAGGAGCATACACGTCACATCGTTCAGAGGAGGAACGTCATGACACATCGGATAAAGCTTATTCTCGCCGGCGCATCCGCGCTTTTGGCGTTGGTCGCGGCCGGCCCGTCGCATGCGGAAACGACGCTGTCGTTCCTGATCGACAACAACCCCGACACGGTCGCAGCGGCCGAAGCGCTGGTTGCCGCCTACCAGGCCAAGGCGCCTGACGTGACGATCGAAATCGAGCCGCGGGCGGGCGGTGGCGAGGGTGACAACATCATCAAGACGCGCCTGGCAACGGGCGAGATGTCCGATGTGTTCCTCTATAATTCCGGTTCGCTGCTGCAGGCGCTGAAGCCGGCGCAGACGCTCGTCGATCTGAGCGGGCTCGCGTCGCAGGCGAAGGTGGACGACGGCTTCAAGTCGGTGGTCAGCGCCGACGGCAAGCTCTACGGCGTTCCCTTCGGTACGGCGATGGCCGGCGGCATCCTCTACAACAGGAAAATCTACCAGGACCTCGGCCTCACCGTTCCGAAGACATGGGCTGATTTCATGGCCAACAACGCCAAGGTCAAAGCCTCAGGCAAGGTCGCCGTGGCGCAGACCTATCGCGATACCTGGACCTCGCAGCTATTCGTTCTGGCCGACTATTACAACCTGCACGCGGCGGTGCCGAACTTCGCCGCCGACTATACCGCCAACAAGGCGAAATACGCGGAAACGCCGGCGGCCATGAAAGGCTTCGAACGGCTGAAGGACATTCACGACGCCGGCCTGATGAACGAGGACTTCGGCGCGGCAAGCTATGACGACGGCCTGAGAATGGTGGCGACCGGCGAGGCCGCGCATTATCCGATGCTGAGCTTCGCAGTCGGCGCGCTCAAGCAGAATTATCCCGAGAACCTCGCAGATGTCGGGTTCTTTGCGCAGCCGAGCGACGATGCGGCGACGAACGGCCTGACGGTCTGGATGCCGCCGGCCCTTTATATTCCGCTGACCAGCCAGCACGCCGAGGAAGCAAAGAAATTCGTGGATTTCGCCGGAAGCGTCGAAGGCTGCAAGATCATGGTTGAAACCAACACCGTGCAGGGGCCTCCCTTGATCGACGGCTGCGATCTGCCTGCTGACGTACCGCCTGCGGTAAAGGACATGCTCCCCTATTTCGACGCCAAGGACAAGACGACCCCGGCGCTGGAATTCGTTTCGCCGGTCAAGGGGCCGGCCCTCGAGCAGATCACCGTCGAAGTCGGCTCCGGCATTCGCCAGCCGGCCGAAGCGGCGAAACTCTATGACGACGATGTGCGCAAACAGGCCAAGCAGCTCGGCCTGCCGAACTGGTAGCGGTCTTTCGAGACAACCTCGCTCCCGAGGGGCGAGGTTCCACCCGATCGAAGAGATAGATATGATCGAGACACGCCCCCGCTCGCGCAAATCGCCCTACCCGCTGTGGTTTTTCATTCCCGCCGCCATCATCTACGGCGTGCTGTTTCTGGTTCCGACGGTATCGTCTCTCTGGTTCAGCCTGACGCGCTGGGATCTTTCGACGGCCGAATTCATCGGGCTCGAAAACTTTCAGCAGTTCTTTTCCGAACCGTTCCTGGTCAGGGGGCTGGTCAACACGCTGATCTATGCCGTGACGACATCCGGCCTGAAGACGGTCTGCGGGCTGCTGCTGGCGGTGCTCTTGACCAGCAATATCTTCGCCCGCGGCTTCCTGCGCACGCTGGTCTTCTTTCCCGTCCTGGTCTCGACGATCGGCATCGGCATCACCTTCACCGTGATGATGCATCCGACCAAAGGCATCATCAATGTCACGCTCGAAACGCTCGGCATCCCAGGGCCGGGATGGCTCACCAATCCGGCGCTCGCGCTTTTTTCGGTGGCCCTGGTCGACCTCTGGAAGGGTGTCGGCCTCGCCACCCTGATCTTCATCGCCGGCCTTGCTGCGATCAGCCCCGACTATTATGAGGCGGCGAGAATTGACGGAGCCACGCGTCTTCAGCAATTTTTCCGGGTTACCCTGCCGCTTGTGCGTCCCGCCACCGTCACCGTCGTGACATTATCGCTGATCGGCGGGCTTCGCTCATTCGATCTGATATGGGCAATGACCCGCGGCGGGCCGGGTTTTTCCTCCGATGTGATCGCCTCGGTCATCTACAAGCAGTACCAGGCAGGCTTCTACGGTCTGTCGACCGCCGGAAACGTCATCCTGTTTGCGCTGATTGCCGCAATCATCCTGCCACTCACCCTATGGCTCAACCGGCGCGGGGTCGAAGAATGAGAAGCATCCGCCCTTATGTGACCGGCGCGATAGCCCTTGCCGTCGCTGCCGTCATCTTCGTCATGCCCTTCGTTTTCGTCGCTCTCCAGGCGGTCAAGTCGAAGTCCGAAGCGTCCCGCCTCGATTTCGAACTGCCTGCGCAGTGGCTGTTCTGGGACAATCTTGTCGCCGTCTTCAAGGCGCGCGATTATCAGCTGGTGCTTGCCTATTTCAATTCGACCCTGATCACCGTCGTCTCCGTCACCATCCTCATCCTGCTGTCGGCGATGGTCGGATATGTCATGCAGCGCCGCAAGACCGCCTGGAACAGGGTGGCATCCATTGCCCTTTTCATGGGGCTGATGATGCCGCCCGCCGTCGTTCCGACGATCGGCCTGCTGCAGGATATCGGCCTCTTCAAGACCATGACCGGGATGATCCTGATCCAGGTCGCCTATAATCTCTCGTTCTCGACCTTGCTCTACCGGTCGTTCATTTCGACCATACCGCGCGACCTCGACGAGGCGGCGCTGATTGACGGCGCAAAGCCCCGGCAGATCTTCTTCCGGGTGATCCTGCCGCTGCTGAAGCCGGTGACCGTCACCAACATCGTCGTGCAGTCGATTGCGATCTTCAACGATTTCACCAACCCGCTCTACTACCTGCCCGGCAAGGAGAACGTGACGGTGCAGCTGACGCTCTATAATTTCCAGAGCATGTATACGAGCCAGTACAATCTTCTCTTCATGAACATCCTCCTCGTTACGATCCCGCCGCTGATCGTCTTCATCTTCTTCAACCGCCAGATCGTCGCGGGCATGACATCAGGCGCAGTCAAAGGGTAGTGGAATGGCTGAGCTCACTCTCAAACAGGTTCGCAAGAGCTTCGGCGGCCTCGAAGTCATCAAGGGGGTCGATCTGGAGGTTGCCTCCGGCGAGTTCGTCGTTTTCGTCGGCCCGTCTGGATGCGGGAAATCGACGCTGCTGCGCATCATCGCCGGCCTGGAGGAGACGACGTCGGGCGCGCTGACCATCGGCGGCAAGGACGTGACCTATGCCGAACCCTCCGAGCGCGGCATTGCCATGGTGTTCCAGAGCTATGCGCTCTACCCGCATATGACCGTTGCCGAGAATATCGGCTTCGGACTTTCGCTTGCCCGCCGCCCGAAGGCGGAGATCGCCGAAAAGGTTGCTGCCACGGCCGAAACGCTGCAGCTCACCCATCTCTTGCAGAGAAAACCGAAAGCGCTCTCCGGCGGCCAGAGGCAGCGCGTCGCCATCGGCCGCGCGATCGTTCGCGATCCCCAGGTCTTCCTGTTCGACGAACCGCTCTCCAATCTGGACGCGTCGCTTAGAGCTCAGATGCGTCTTGAGATCGCCGATCTTCACGCCCGCCTGAAGTCGACGATGATCTATGTCACCCACGACCAGGTCGAGGCGATGACGATGGCGGACAAGATCGTCGTGCTCAACGGCGGAGCAGTCGAGCAGATCGGCAGCCCGATGGAACTCTACCGCAATCCCGCGACACCCTTCGTCGCCGGCTTCATCGGCAGCCCGAAGATGAACCTCTATGGCGGCGAAACCGCACGGCGATTGAACTGCACAACCTACGGCATCCGTCCGGAACATATCAGGCTTTCGGAAGATGCCGGACAATGGCAAGGCAAGATCCGGCATGTCGAACGGCTCGGTGCCGATGCGATCCTCTATCTCGATGTCCCGGAACTCGGCGAGATGGTCGTGCGCGCTGAAGGCGAGACGCCGTTTGCGCCTGACATGACGGTCTGGGCAGACCCGGTCGAGGGAGCCGAACATCGGTTCTGAGGCCGGACCGAAGCCATCACGGCAAGCCGACGAAAATCCGTGTCACGCTTGTTTGTTCAAGAGAGCCGCCAGGTCCTCTTTGAGCCGGATCGGCAGATTCATCCGTTCGTGAAGAATGCTCATGACACCAAGATCACCGTTCTGAAGCTCCCGAAAGAACACATAGTGATGTTCATAGCGACCGAAATAGGCCGAACGCTGGATGTCTGCCGGAACCGCCAGACGTTGCGGAAGCTGTCGCCAGATCGACCGATCCTCGCATAAACGCCGCAAAAAGGCGTGCAGCCCGAGAATATAGGCGTCCGCCTGCTTCTCTCCCCACGCCTCGACCGTGTCACGCCAAATCTTGTCCTGCGCGACGTCGGCGCGCGGATAAAATCGATAGGCCATCACCATGCTTATCGGCGCTTGTTACGGCGGATGACGTCTTCGGCCGAAACGGCGACAAATTCGCTGTCTTCGGCCCGCATCGCGGGCGCAAGCTCCTTTTGCAGCATATCCCAGGCCTCATCACGGGTCTGCAGGTCGCGTCGAATGAGAGCACGAATATATTCGCTGGCGTTTTCATAGAGGCCGTCGTCGCCGACCTGCTGCTGGATATGATCCTGCAACTGCCCGCTGACCTTCACATGAATGCTACCCGATGCCATCGCCATACCCTTTCGTTCTTATTTATCATGGGTAGCGTAGCATATATTGTCAATATTCATCACACCCGCCTTCGCTCATCCGAGCGCATCCGTGGCTCAGAACCGGTCGGGACGCAGCGGCGCCAGATCGATGGCCGGAGTCCGTCCGGCGACAAGCTCAGAAACGAGATAGCCGGTCAAGGCGGACAATGTCAGGCCGAGATGGCCATGACCGAAGGCATAGGTGACGCGGGGCAAGCTGCGGGAGTTGCCGATGACGGGAAGCGAATCCGGCATGGATGGGCGAAAACCCAGCCACTCGTCGCTGCCTTCTCCGGCCGCCGGCAGGAGCTTTTTCACGCCCGCCCGGATCATTGCGGTCCGCCTGGGATTCAAGGGAGCGGCAAGCCCGCCGAGTTCCACCGTCCCGGCCGCACGCAGCCCGTCCGCCATCGGCACCATGTAGAAGCCGTGCTCGGGATAGCAGACCGGGCGCGACAAAAGATGACCCGCCTGCGGGAACAGGACGTGATAGCCGCGCTCGGTGTCGAGCAGCACGCGATCGCCGATCGATGCGGTGAGCTTGCGCGAATGGGCGCCGGCGGCGACGACGGCGTGGTCCGCAAGCATTCCCTTGCCCGCGATCCTGAGACCGATGCCGTCCGTGTGCGGCTCGATTGCCGAGACCTCGCCACAGACGATGTCTCCTCCGCCGTCTACAAAAGCCTGGGCGAGCGCGAAGGCGAGTTGTTTGGGGCTGGAAAACACATACGCGTCGCGGAACAGCACGCCCCTGTGGTAGAGCGGCGCGAGATTGGGCTCGATGCTGCGGATATCGGCTTGGCCCAACCGATCCATGGCGACGCCATGGCGTTCACGCAGATCGTTCTCGGCATTGGCCGCTCGGAATTGCGCTTCGGTCTTGTAGAGATAGAGGCAGCCGTCATGCCGCTTCAACCGCTCGGCGCCCGCCTGCATCACAAGCGGTTGCCAGGCGGCATCGGCGTGAGACAGCAGCACCGCCAATGTCGCGGCGATCCGCTCGACCTCGGCCTTCGTGCTCGATGCCAGGAAGGCGCGCAGCCACGGGACCAGTTGCGGCAGGTATTTCCAGACGATTGCCAGCGGACCGAGCGGATTGAGCAGCATGCCCGGCACGCGCCAGATGACGCCCGGTGTCGCGACGGGGACGACGCCGTGCGGCGCAAAGGTACAGGCATTCCCGTAGGAACAGGCCTGCCTGTAGGATGCGTCGCCCAATGGTGGCGCCGGATCGATGATCGTGACCCGGTGCCCCATTCTCTGCAGCCAGAGAGCCGAGCAGAGGCCGACCAGTCCCGCGCCGACGACTGCCACATGCCGCCGCTCGGCGTCGGGCAAGGGTGAAAGCTCGGGGAGCGGCGTGTGCATCGCCTAAACCAGGCCGGCCAGAGCGCGGGGACGATCGTTCAGCGTGGCGGCGATGATGCGCAGGGCCGTTGCCAGTTCGTCCCGCGACGATGCGCAGCCGACATTGACGCGAACGGCATGCTCGACCGGCTGGCGGTCGCAGGCAAAGGCGGTTGCAGCCATGACGGCAACGCCGTGAGCGCGCAGATTGGCGGCGAAATCCTCGCATCGCCACGGCGCCGGCAGTCTGAGCCACAGAAACATGCAGCGCGGATCGGCGGAGAAGGAATGGCCGGCGAGGATCGTCGTGACGATCGCGTGGCGCGCCCGCAGCTCTGCAAGCTGAGCCTTGAGGATCGCTTCGGCCGTCCCGTCCTCCAGCCAGCGAGTCGCCAGCAGTAGCGGCAGCGGAGAGGGCATCCAGGCAGTCGTGCGGACCGCCTCGGCAGAGAGCAGCGCGCGGCCGGGCGGGCAGGTCAGATAGCCGACGCGCAGACCCGGCGCCAAGGCCTTGGAGAGCGCGGAAATATGATAGGTCCTCGCCGGAGCAAGCGTGATCAGGGCGCTAGCGCGAGCCCCGAGCATCGGCCCATAGACATCGTCCTCGATGATGACGAGATCATGCTTTTCCGCGACCTCGACCAGTTCCCGCCGGCGGGCCTCGCTCATGGTGACGACGGTCGGGTTGTGCATCGAGGGAACCGTGAAGACGGCGCGCACCGGCTCGCGGCTGCAGATGTCGTCCAGTTCCGCCGCCGACATGCCCTCATCGTCGCTTCCAATGCCGATAATGCGGAAACGGAACATCTGGGCGAGCGCGATCAGGCCGTAATAGGTCAGCCGGTCGCAGACGATGGTGTCGCCGGGCTCTATCAGGCTGCTGATGACAGCCAGAAGAGCGTGCTGCGCGCCACTGGTGACCACGATATCGTCCTCGGACGGGTCGAAGCCGTTGAGCCTTATCCATTTCTTCGCCGCGTGACGCGCCCAGGCCGGCCCTTCCGGTGGCTGGTACTCCTGCATCTGGCGGAAGCGTTTGTCCGAGGACAGATCCGGCAGGGACTGGGCGAGGCGCTGCTGAAAATCGTCGACGGCCGGCCGGTTGACCGTCAAGTCGATGACGCCGGCCGGGCTCGCCGCCCGGTCGACCCGCGGCATGGCGCCGTCGCCAATGACGATCGTGCCGCGTCGGGTGCTGCCCATCACAAGATTAAGGTTCTGCAATTCGCGGTAGGCGCGCGTGACCGTGGAGACATTGAGCGACCGCTCCCGTGCGAGGTCACGCTGTGGCGGCAGCTGGCTGCCCGGAGGCAAGGCGCCCGAACGGATCCTCGCCTCGAGCTCGCTTGCAAGCTCCAGATAGGCCGGTATTCGCGCCTCCCGCTGCTGATTTGTCCGGGTTACTTCCGATCTTTCAGACATACAATTCCTGTAACAGGGATACAAATTCCATGTGCATCGTGCACCGCATTGGCTACCCGTGCTGCGATTCAACATCGTTTTGTGCCACATAGCACGCTTTTTCAGTATTTTCGAGATCCGTAGCCGCCACCGTACAAAATTATTTGTGTGGCTTGACAAGCGGAAATAGACCGAGACAATATAGACTAGCATCGAGACAAAGAGGCAGGGACCCGGCCGATGCAAACAGGAGGAATTCATGAGCGAGCGCTTCATTGCCTTCGAAGGCGTGCGTAAATCCTATGACGGCGTCAGCTATGTCGTGCGCGGCCTGGACCTCGATGTCGCCAAGGGCGAGTTTCTGACCCTTCTCGGTCCGTCCGGTTCCGGCAAGACCACGACCTTGATGATGCTGGCGGGCTTCGAGGCTCCGAGCAGCGGGACCATTACCCTTGCCGACACCAGGATCGACAGCGTTCCGCCACATCGCCGCAACATCGGCGTCGTATTCCAGAATTACGCGCTCTTCCCGCATATGACGGTCGGCGAGAACGTCGCCTTTCCACTGAAAATGCGCCGGCTCGGCAAAGCGGAAATTACCGAACGGGTTCGCCGCGCGCTCGACATGGTGCGCATGGCGAGTTTCGAAACGCGGCGGCCCAACCAGCTTTCGGGTGGACAGCAGCAACGCATCGCGCTTGCCCGCGCCCTGGTATTCGAGCCGCAGCTGGTGCTGATGGACGAGCCACTCGGTGCGCTCGATAAGCAGCTTCGCGAACATATGCAGCTCGAGATCAAGCATCTGCATGCCCGCCTCGGCATCAATGTCGTCTACGTTACCCACGACCAGAGCGAGGCGCTGACCATGTCGGATCGGGTCGGCGTGTTCAATGACGGCATCCTGCAGCAGATCGCGCCGCCGCATGCGCTTTACGAAACGCCGGCAAACCCTTTCGTCGCAACCTTTATCGGTGAGAACAATGCGATATCGGGCGAGATCGTCGCAATCGACAATGCGGTCTGCCGAATTCGCGCGCCTGACGGTTCGATCATCACCGGCCATGCCGGAGAAGGATTGAAGGAAGGCGCACGGGCAACTCTGGTTCTGAGGCCCGAGCGGATTCAGCTGTCGCCCGCAGCCGACGTTGCGAACCGGTTCACAGCCACGCTCAGGGAAATCATCTATCACGGCGATCATGTGAGGTTGCGCGTCTCAGCCTGCGGCTGCGATGACATCTTTGTCAAAGTTGCCGCCGCCCAGGACATTCCGGTTCAGGGATTAGGCTCGCATGCCCTCATCGGCTGGGCGCCGGAGGATTGCCGCGCGCTCGCGCTCTCCTGACCGAGTATTGATTCTTTCGTAAACGCAGCAACAAAAAGGGGAACCACCATGATGCGTTTCAACTGCATGCTTCTCAGTTCCGTCATGACTCTGGCAATCGCGGGAGCGGCGTTTGCCGAAGATACGCTGACCGTCACATCCTGGGGCGGCGCCTATACGAAGAGCCAGGAGGAGGCCTTTTTCAAGCCCTTCGCCAAGCAAACCGGCACCAAGATCCTTCAGGATGAATGGGACGGCTCGACCGCCAAGCTGAAGGGCATGGTCGAGACCGGCCAAGTAACCTGGGATGTCGTCGATGTCGAACCCAGCCATGCGCTGCAAGGCTGTGACGAAGGCTGGCTCGAAGCCATCGACTATTCGAAGCTCGGCGGCAAGGACGCCTTCATCGATGGCGCAGCGATGGATTGCGCGGTCGCGACGATCGTCTTCGGCACCATCTATGCCTATGACGCCGCCAAGTTTCCGAATGGCGGGCCGACAACCATGGCCGACCTGTTCGATACCGCCAAATTCCCAGGGCCGCGCGCCTTGCGCAAGTCGCCGAAGACCACGCTGGAATTCGCGCTGATTGCCGATGGCGTCAAACCGTCGGAAGTCTACGACGTGCTCGGGACGCCGGAGGGAGTCGATCGCGCCTTCAAGAAGCTCGACACGATCAAAAAGGATGTGAAGGTCTGGTGGACCGCCGGTGCGCAGCCGCCGCAGCTTCTCGCCGACGGTGAAGTCGTGATGACCACGGCCTGGAACGGCCGCATCTATGACGCCGTCAAGAACAGCGGCAAGAACTTCAAGATCGTCTGGGATGGCCAGGGAATGGACTTCAATCTCTGGGCCGAGCCGAAAGGCTCGAAGAACAAGGAACTGGCGGACAAATTCGTCGCCTTCACCGTCAATCCCGATGTGATGGCGCAGCAGTCGAAATATATCTCCTATGGCCCGACCCTGAAAGCGGCCATCGCCAAGGTTCCGCCGGACATTCTCGTCGATCTGCCGACAGCACCCGAGAACACCAAGACCGCATTCGTCGTCTCCTCCGAGTTCTGGGCCGACCATGATGAGGAATTGACCGAACGCTTCAATAAGTGGCTCGCACAGTAACCTCGTCGGGCGGGCGAGTGTCCCCCGGCTTCGCCCGCCCCTTTTCTCTACCGCAAAAAGGCAAGAGCGATGGTGACCGCGACAATGAATGAAGGCGACGGCTCGATGATTGCCGCCCGCATGCGGGTGAAAAGCCTCGGCAGTGCGAAAAGCAAGGCGCAGCTGCGAGCGCTGCTGCTGGTCGCGCCTTTGCTGATCTTCCTGCTGATCGTCTTCGTGCTGCCCATTGCCCTGTTGCTGACGCGCGCGGTTGACAACAGGGCAGCTTCGGCCGCCCTGCCCTACACGATGTCGGCTCTATCAGCCTGGGATGACCAATCCCCGCCGGACGAAGCGCTGTTTGCCGCCTTTGCTACCGATCTGAAACAATCGCCTCGCGACCAGATCGCCGAGGTGGCCAAGCGTCTCAACTATTATGAGACAGGCATGCGCTCGATGCTCTTGAAAACCGCACGCACGATCCGCAACGCCGAGCCGCCCTACAAGGCCGCTTTTGTTGCCATCGATCCCAAGTGGGATAGCCGGCATTACTGGACGATCATCAAGAATGCATCCCCACCCTTCACTGACTACTACCTGCTCGCCTCCCTCGACCTGGAGCGCGACGCGTCGGGCGCCATCGGCAGGGTCTCGGCGGAGAATGCGGTGCATGTCGACGTGCTGATCCGCACATTCGTCGTCAGCGCTTCGGTCACCGTAATTTGTCTGTTCCTCGGCTATCCCCTCGCCGCCCTGATCGCCCGGTCGAAAGGGGCGGTTGCCAATACGCTGCTGATCCTGGTGCTTTTGCCATTCTGGACCTCGCTTCTGGTCCGCACCAGCGCCTGGGTCGTATTGCTGCAGGGGCGCGGCGTGATCAACTCGGCACTCATCTGGTTTGGCCTGGTCGATCCCGCGCATCCCCTCGACCTGATCTACAATCGCATCGGCGTCCTGATCGCCATGACCCATATTCTGCTGCCCTTCATGGTGCTGCCGATCTACAGCGTCATGAAGAGCATACCCCCGGTCTATCTGAGGGCCGCCTCGTCGCTCGGCGCCCCGCCGGTATCGGCCTTCTTGCGCATATACCTGCCGATGAGCATGCCCGGTGTCAGCGCCGGCGGCTTGCTCGTCTTCATTCTGGCGCTCGGCTATTACATCACGCCGGCTCTGGTCGGTGGACCGGGAGACCAGATGGTGAGCTATTTCATCGCCTATTATTCCAACCAGGTCACGAACTGGGGCATGGCGGCGGCTTTGAGCACGATCCTGCTGGTGGCGGTGCTCATCCTCTACGCCGTTTACAATCGCATCGTCGGCATCGACAGGCTGAGGATAGGCTGATGACAAACTTCCATTCTTTCCCGCGGCTGTTTTCGATTCTCTTGTGGCTGGTTGGCGGCCTGGTGATCCTGTTCCTGATCGCGCCGATCGTCGCGATCGTGCCGCTGTCCTTCAATGCCGAGCCGTTCTTCACCTATCCCATGCCCGGCCTGTCGCTGCGGTGGTATCGCGAATTCTTCGATTCCAACGTCTGGCAGCTGGCGCTGAGGAACAGCATCATCGTCGCCGTCTGCGCCACGCTTCTGTCGACCTTTCTCGGCACGCTTGCTGCGATCGGCCTCAGCCGGCCATCCTGCCCGGCGCGGGCAACGCTGACCGCGATCCTGATTTCGCCGATGATCGTGCCGGTCATCGTTTCGGCGGTCGGCATCTATTATGCCTTCGCTGCGGTCGGACTGCTCAACAGCCTGACCGGACTGGTGCTGGCCCATACGGCCATCGGTGCCCCCTTCGTGGTGATCACCGTGACGGCGACACTCGCAAGCTTCGATCACAATCTGATGCGAGCGGCATCCAGCCTCGGTGCAACCCCAGTCGAAGCGACGTTGCGCATCATGCTGCCGGTCATCGCCCCAGGGGTGGCATCCGGCGCCCTCTTCGCCTTCGTCACCTCGTTCGACGAAGTGGTGATCGCGCTCTTCATCGCCGGCTCCGAGGAACGCACGCTGCCGCGCCAGATGTGGAGCGGCGTGCGCGAAACGTTGAGCCCGACGATTGCCGCCGTCGCCACCCTCCTCATCCTGTTTTCGACGCTGTTCCTTGCCACGATCCAATGGCTGCAGCGCCGCGCCGAACGCCAGAAGATTGCGCATAGGGATTGATGAAGGAGTTGAACATGCAGATCGAGCGTTACGAAACCGGAAAGCGAATGAGCCAGGCCGTGACCTATGGCGGCTTCGTCTTCCTCGCAGGGCAGGTCGCAATCGACGCGCCGGGTGCGTCCGTCCGCGAGCAGACGACCAACATCCTGGCGCGGGTCACGCGGCTTCTGGACGGCGCGGGCAGCAATTCGACACGAATCCTCAGCGCAACGATCTGGCTTGCGGATATGTCGAGGTTCGAAGACATGAATGCCGTCTGGGATGCCTGGGTGCCTGCGGGCCATGCGCCGGCGCGCGCCACGGTCGAAGCAAGGCTCGCCGGGCCGGAATTCGCCGTGGAGATCGGCATCGTCGCAGCGATCAGGAACTGACGATCGGCCCCTGCTGGAAGGGACTGCCAACCCCTCGCCCACCTGCATGGCATAACCAGCGCGAGCGCTGAAAAGCGCTTGTCGTCGCGGCTCAACTCGATCGGCCGCCCTGAGCCCCGGGCGCAGTCGGTGAATTCAATGCCTGGCGTGACACCCTTAGTTGCAAAGCCGTGACAGTCGCCGACAACCCTTAAAAGAGCGGGTGAGCAACTTGCCTTTATACCATTTAGTCTTTAAGGACGCCCCAATTTCCAAGGCGCAGGACTGAACGAGCATGTCACATCACGAGAACACGTCTTCGGGGCTCGGTGTCACAGCCGGCGATCTGGATCGCTACTTCACATTTCTCCGCCACGCTCTTGTGAATACGACCGCCACGAGGGCAGCCGGAAAGCCGCTGGATTATGCGGCGGCAGTGACGGAATCCATGCAATTGGCCCGTGCCACGCACGATGCCGGCCGAAAGATCATGTTCATCGGCAACGGCGGCAGCGCGGCAATTGCCAGCCATATGGCGACGGACTACTCGAAAAACGGTGGGCTGCGCGCGATGGCGATGAACGATGGCGCAACGCTGACATGCCTGTCCAACGATCTCGGATATGAGAATGTGTTCGCGACGCAGATCGACATGCACGCGAGCGAAGGTGATCTGCTGGTGGCAATCAGCAGCTCTGGGAGATCGGAAAGCATTACCCGGGCCGTCCGTACGGCACGCGCCAAAGGCTGCGCCATTATGACTTTGAGCGGGTTCGCGCCAGGCAATCCGCTGCGCGACCTGGGTGACCTGAACTTTTATGTCGCTTCCGATCAATATGGTTATGTGGAGATCGCGCATCTGGCGATCTGCCATGCCGTATTGGATTTTTCCTGCGGACTTGTGCCGCCTACCCTTTCTTAAAGAGCCGTTTCACGCGCATGAATTTCCCCCGCATCCACGATCCGGAATTGACGCTTCTGACGCCCGACGATGATGTCGCCAATCCTGAAGTGACGATCCTTGTTCCTTCTCTCAACGAGGAATTGACGATTGGAACCTTCGTCGACTGGTGCCGCGAGGGTATTGCGGCAAGCGGTGCGGCTGTCGAGATCCTCATCGTCGACAGTTCGACCGATCGCACACCCGAAATCGCCCGCGACAGGGGCGCCCGCGTGTTGCGGACACCAAAGCGCGGTTTGGGCAGAGCTTACATCGATGCCATTCCACTCGTGCGCGGCAAGTTCATCATCATGGGCGATGCGGACTGCACCTACGACTTTCGGCAGATAGCGCCGTTTATCGAGGCCTTTCGGAAGGGCTACGACTTCGTGATGGGCTCTCGGTTCAAGGGCTCGATCGAAGACAACGCGATGCCGCCGCTGCATCGCTATTTCGGAACGCCACTGACCACGTGGATCCTCAATCGGATGTTCAGCAGCCGCTTTTCCGACATCCATTGCGGCATGCGGGGCATCAGCGTGGATGCCTTGCTGCGCATGGATCTTCGGTCGCAAGGATGGGAATATGCGTCGGAGATGGTGCTGAAGTCCGTGCATATGGAGCTGCCGACCACCGAAGTGCCGATCCACTTCCTGAAAGATCCGGACGGTCGGCTGAGCCATATGAAGCGGCGGGGTTGGATGGAGCCGTGGCGCGCAGGCTGGCGCAATCTCCAGGCAATGTTCGTCTACGGGTTTGATTTCTTTCTCATCTGGCCGGGCTTCCTGCTTCTGGCCCTCGGCTTGATAATTATGCTGCCCCTGCTCGCCGGGCCTATGTCCATTGCCGGTGTGCGGTTCTCGTCCAATGCCATGCTGTTTTCCATGGCCCTGGCCGTACTTGGTCAATCCATGCTGGTTTCGGCGGCAATCGGACGAGTGATTTTCGACTATTCGGGACGCGCGCAGGCCCGTTTCGAGCGGATTCTGCCTTACAATGCAACGATCTGGGGATCGGTTATCGCCGTTCTGGCAGGTGTTTTGTTGGCGGTTCCGCTCTTCGATTCCTATGTCGGAAACGGATACGTGCTGCCTGAGATCGGCGTCGAGACCAACTGGGCCGTCTTCGGGCTCTGGCTCATCATTACGGCGTTTCAGATCTTTATATCAGGGCTCATGATAAGAGCACTTGGGGTCATGCTGCCCCTCAAGAAGCCTGTGCCTCCTCTCGCGGGATAGGAGCCACGAAAGGGGCGATAATGATCGTAGGCTGGTGCACGGTTCTCTCCATAATTTTATGGGGCCTCGTGGTCGACAGAGGCATCGTTGCTTGGCTCAACCGGCGTTGCGATCAGCCCTTGCGGGACGGTACTGACTTTCTATTCAGCGGTATTCTGCCGTCCCTGGCGATCGCCGGCGGCGCGGCTACCATCCTTGGCGCATTTCACGGGCTGCGATGGGAAATCCTTCTTCCGATCGTGGCTGTCTCGATGATCTGGCGGCGGCGCGATCTCGTCACCGTTCTTCGCGACGTGGGTTCCCTGTTTCGCAAAATCGCCGCTGAACGGAAAAACGGAAACCCGTTTCCGGTGCTTGCGGCTCTCACATGCATCGTACTTTGCTATGTGTGGAGTGTTCTGGCCCTGTTTCCATCGAGCATTGCCGACGTTTGGGTTTTCCACATCCCGCTCGCAAACAGTATCATCGAGCATGCCGGCTTTGTGTCGCCGCAGATCGACCATCCCTTCTACGGCAATATTCCACTTTTCTTCAATGTGCTGTTTGCGCTCGTCATGATGGTCAGCGGTCACTGGACCGGCGCGGCGGTGGTGAATATCGCAATTTTCTTCGGATTTCTGTTCCTGCTTTCAAGCTGTGCCAGTCGTTGGCGGGCATGCGGTTTTTTCCTGGTGGCCGCTCTGATCCTCAGCATCCCGTTCTTCAGGGGGAGTGTCGGCGAACCGATGACGGATCTGGCCCGGTCGTGCTTCTCAGTCGCAGCCGTGCTTTTCCTATGGCGTTATCTGGAAACCCGGCGTCCGGCGGAGCTTTTTCATTGTGCGCTCGTGTTGGGAGGAGCGGTCGGAGGAAAATACACGGAACTGCAAATGGTTGGCCTTATCGGGCTGGCACTGATGCCAACGCTTTTCAAGGGAAGGGTATCGCTGCCGCTTTTTGTGTCATGCCTTTGCGCATTCCTCGCAGTCGCGGGCTACTGGTATGCGAAAAACCTGATCGTTCTCGGCAACCCGATCTATCCTTTCATGTTCGGTCATCCGGGCCTCACCGACGCGTGGATGGCGGATTACATGCTCGAATTGGGCCGGGCCTTCGATCCTGCCAACCGACATTTCGTGACGAACCTCGCAACTCTGCAAGGTTGGCGCGACTTCCTCCATATCCTTTACGACTGGTTCCTCGCTCGCAAACCGAATGCTTTCGTCGCTCTCGCTTTGATACTAGCCGGTCTTGCCGTGGCTTTTCGGCGCATCGCATTTCTCGCAGCGATTGTTGTTGCCATGCTTGTGATATGGTACACTGTTATGTTCAATCACATACGGTGGGCAACGCCAGCCTATCTGCTTTTCTTTTCGACCGGGTTTATCGGCGCCTCCCTGGTGCGGGAACGGCTTGATCAATGGCTCGACCGGCAGGTCCTGCCGCGGATAACCCCGCTCAAGAAAATTGTCTCTTCGCCAGTCTGCATGGTCGCCAGCCCGGTGATCATCAGCGTGCTGGCCGGGGGGCTTTGGATCTGCCATTGGTATCGCGTCGGCGGCAGCGACATCGATCCCGTCAAGGCGAAAGAACTCGACGTCGCGCTTGGGATGATAAGCGTCGACAAATATATGGAGAGCCACCGCGAAGCCTATTTCATGTATCGCTATATCGCGGACCATGACCTGCGGGCGGTTTTTCAACCTTTCGACACCGCCAACACACTTTTGTCCACGGTTTACAACGGCGGCCGCGACGGCGGCTGGCAATTGCCGCGCTACGTGCTGCCTGCGCCGGGTTCGGATATCGGCGCGTTCATCAGGGACAATCATATAGGCTACTTCATCACCACCCCTGACGTCGGCAGCGCGTTCCTCGCCGAACGCCTTGGAGAAGACAAAATGGTGATGGCCAAGACCGTCATATCCCATATGTTGCCCCGCTCCTCCCTGGTACTGACGGATCGGTTCGGCTGGAAACTCTATCGTTTTGATGCGGATCAAGCACCTTGACTATTCCGTCCGCCCAAACCTTGCTTCGCATCGGCATACCGGTCCTGAAAGTGGCCGTCGCGCTCGGCCTCGTCATATGGATCGCACGCAAGGTAGATTTTTCGGAAGGGTGGGCTGCAGTCCAAGCCCTGTCGGCGACAACCATCTGGGTCAGCGTCTTCCTTCTGCTCCTGCAGGCCCTGCTTTCGGCGTGGCGATGGTGCCTTCTATCGGAAATGATAGGGCAAAGGCTGAAAATATCAGGCGCGATGAAACTCTTCATGCAAAGCCTGTTCTATAATCAAGCTCTTCCAAGTCCCATTCCGGGCGATGCCGCTCGCATATTTGGCGCCGTGAAATACGGCCTGACGGTCGGCGAAGCCACGCTTGGTGTCGTCATGGACCGCATGCTCACACTTTTCGGACTGGCGGTCGTTGCACTGATCGGGCTGATCATCATGCGTGCCGCCTACGGGCACGACTTTCCCATCCCCTATCTGACCGAGTTCACCGCGCTCGGCGTCGTCGGAACCACCGCATTGGCCATCGCCTTCGGCTGGCGTCAGCAGCTCTTCATCCGGTTTCTTCCGGCGAGGCTGCACACGCTGAGCGCCGTGTTGCGGGCTTTTATCACGCACCGGAGAATGGTCGGCATATTTCTGTTGACCCTGGTCATTCACGGGTTGAGCGTCGTCTCCTTGGAGATCCTCGTTCTCGGCCTCGGCCTCCCGCTTGGCTGGGGCCAGGCGGCAGCCGCTTTCCCGCCAGTGCTTTTGATCGCGATGGTTCCGATTTCCGTTGGAGGATGGGGCCTGCGGGAAGGCGGCATGATCATTTCACTTGCGGTGTTCGGCATAGGCACGACGGATGCCGCGACGCTATCGGTGGTTTTCGGCCTGTTGCAGCTTGTGGTCGGGTTGGCCGGTGGTGTATTCGTCCTTTCGCGTCCTCATTCGGGAAAGATCAAAGCGCTCTGATGAGCCTTAGCAGATCACATGGAGCTGCCGACATGCATGCCTTGGTAACGGGAGGGGCCGGATTTATCGGCAGCCACCTCTGCGATCGCCTTTTGAAGTTGGGCTATCGGGTAACTGCGATCGACAATCTTCATCTTGGCCGGATGCGGAACATCGACCATCTGATGGGTCGAGCGGATTTTTGTTTCCAGAAGCTGGACATGCTTGATCGGGAGGGCATGGACCAGCTCGTCGCGACGGATCGTCCTGACGCCGTTTTTCATCTCGCCGCCAATTCCGATATTGCCGCAGGCAACGCCAATGCGGAACTCGACCTCCAGCTGAACCAGCTGACGACGACGACGCTGCTTGCCATCATGCGCAAGTATGAGGTCGGCAGGCTTTTTTTCGCCAGCACCTCCGCGGTGTTCGGAGAAGCCGAAGGAAACATTCACGAGAACCACGGCCCTCTGCGGCCGATCTCGCTCTATGGCGCCAGCAAGCTTGCTGCTGAGGCCTATTTGTCCGTCTACGCGCTGTCATTCGGCATCAGGACGCTCGTGCTGCGCTTTCCCAACGTCATTGGGGAACGTTCCACGCACGGCGCAATCTACGACTTCATCAACCGGTTGAAAGCTGATCCGACGAGGCTTCAGGTGCTTGGCAATGGAAGGCAGACCAAGCCTTATCTCTATGTCGGCGACCTCGTAGACGCGATCCTCCTCGCCTGGGACAAGGCGCCCGGTGCCTATGAGGTGTTTCACGCAAGCGGCATCGGCGAAACGTCTGTCCGCGATATCGCCGAAATCGTGGTTTCCAAGGTCGCGGCCGGAGCTGCCATCGAATATGGAAGCGAGGACCGCGGCTGGCTGGGCGACGTGCCGCGCTTCAGCTACGACATAAGCCGGCTCGTAACGCTGGGCTGGTCTCCGAGGCGGAAATCGACAGAAGCCGTTGAACTTGCTGTCGAGCGGATCCTGGCGAATGGGTTCTGAGGACACTATCCGCCAGGCCATTATCATCGCCGGGGGCCTTGGAACGCGCGCTCGCAGTATGACGGGCGATGCCATTCCGAAGGCCCTTTTGCCGCTTGCCGGCGTGCCGATCATTCTGCGGCAGATCCGTATCCTGGCTCGCGAAGGTGTTCAACATGTGCGTGTGCTCGGCGGCCACCTCGGCAGCCAGCTGGAGCCTGCTCTTGCTCCGGAAGCTGAAAAACTCGGCATCAAGGTGGAAGTCTTCGTCGAGAAGTCTCCGCTCGGCACGGCAGGCTGCTTGACGACTTTGGACACGATGGCCGGCGACGTCCTGATCGTCTACGGCGACATGCTTTTCGATATCGATCTGTCGGCACTGGCGCGTCATCGTCAGCAATTTCCTGCCGCTCTGACCATTATTGCTCACCCCAACGATCATCCCCGCACATCCGATCTCGTCGTCCAGAAGAACGGTTATCTTCAGCGCCTTTTGCCCCGCAAAACCCCGCGAGATTCGGATTGGCGGAATCTGGTGCCTGCCGGTTTGTATGTTGCCTCTGAGCAATTTTTCCAGGCGCTCTTGCCGGGCCAAACGGCTGATATGATCCACGACGTCATTCCCGGTCTCCTCGAACGCTCCGTTCCGATCGCAATTTATGACACGCCGGAATATATGAAGGATACCGGGTCGCCGAACCGGCACGCTGCCGCGGAGGATGACCTCCGGCAGGAACGGGTTCATGCGGCGCATCTGTCCGTGCGCAGGCCCGCGGTTTTCTTCGATTGCGACGGCGTGCTCAACGAAGATGTCGGAGGCCATGGCGTCATTCATCCCGACCAGGTGAAGCTGATCGACCGGGCAGGCGAAGCGGTGCAGCTCGCCCGTGACGCAGGTTTCCTGACGGTTGCAGTCACGAACAGGCCGCAGGTCGCCAAAGGCTTTCTGGATGAGCCGGGCCTGGATCATGTTCTTGGTCATCTGGAAGCTGAGCTTGCCGAGGAAGGCGGCGTCCTGGACCGTATTTACTTTTGTCCGCACCATCCGGACAAAGGATTTCCCCATGAAGTCGCGGCGCTCAAGATCGATTGCGGCTGCCGCAAACCGGGCGATCTGATGATCCGCCAGGCAATGACGGAACTGCCGATCGAAAAAGAGAAATCCGTCATCATCGGAGATAGCCTGCGCGACATAGGCGCGGGCCGCAAGGCAGGCATCTGGGCTTACGGCGTTCGGACAGGCTATGGCCTGCGCGATGGCAAGAGCTATCCTGCCGCGGAGGCTGATATTCCACGCGCGGATCTCATCTTCGACACGGTCTATGACGCCGTTCGCTTTCAATGCAGTTATCAGGATATCGGCCACGAGCTGTCCGGAGCCATTCATCAACGTCTTTCAAATGGCGCCGGCCCGCTGCTCGTCGGCATATGCGGTCGTTCCCGCTCCGGGAAAAGCACGCTTGCGCATGCGGTCGAGCGTCTGCTCTCGGAAGCAGGACGCCGGGTAGCGAGGCTGGAGCTTGATCGCTGGATACTGCCGCTCGAACATCGGCGCCCTGATATGAACGCGGAAGAACGCAACCGGGTCGAACTCTATCCCGAGATCATCAGCATGCTGCGCCAGTCGGGACGGGTCGAAGCGCCCGGTTACGAAGCGACAAGCCGCGGTCAGCGTAAGCACACGACCATCTATGACGCGCGCGATGCCGACGTCATTCTCCTGGACGGCATCTTTGCCGGACATGCGTCAATCCGCGACGATGTCGATATGGCTGTCTTTGTCGAGGCTTCGCAGCAGACATTGCTCAACCGCTTTCACAAGTTCTACGCCTGGAAAGGCCTCACGCCAGCTTCCGCCGAAGGACTCTGGGTGTCGCGCATTCAGGAGGAGTGGCCGAAGATCGATCTGCAGCGGGCAGCGGCCGATATCGTCATCAATTTCGAGGAGGCAATCCTTTGATCGTTTCATCCGCACCTTTTCGGGTCAGCTTTGCCGGTGGCGGCTCGGACATAGCGTCCTATTACCGCCGTCAGGCGGGCGCGGTGTTGTCCTGCGCGATCGCCAAGTACAGCTTCGTGATCGTGCACAACTACTTCAATGAAAACAAATATCATCTGAAATATACGCGCACCGAGCTTGCCGGCACGCTCGAGGATATCGCGCATCCGCTGCTGCGTGAGGCTCTGCGGATGCATCGGGTCGAGCCCGGGATCGAAGTCGCCTCCGTCGCCGACATTCCCTCCGGGACCGGCCTTGGATCATCCAGCTCCTTTTCCGTGGCGCTGATCAACGCGCTCTATGCCCACAGGTCGCGCTTTGCCTCCAAGGACCAGTTGGCGGAAGAAGCCTGCAAGCTCGAAATCGATATCCTGAAGGAGCCGATCGGCAAACAGGACCAATACGCAGCCGCGCATGGCGGCTTGAACTTCATCGAATTCAATTCCAATGGCAGCGTGAATGTTCAACCCGTCGTTCTCAGCTCCGAAAAGATGGCTGAGCTCGAGAGCAACATCCTCCTGTTTTTCACCGGAAGTCAGCGCGATACGCGTTCGGTGCTGTCGACGCAGGTGCAAGCCATGGAAGCGGACGAAGAAAAATTCCGGACCGTCGAGCGCATGGTGCAGTTGGCTTACGAAATGCGCGACATCCTGATGGATGGGGATCTCGGCGCCTTCGGCGAAGCGCTGCATCGCGGATGGATGATGAAAAGATCGCTGACGTCGAAGATTACCAACAGCGCGATCGACGAGTTTTACGATGCGGCCCGCGCTGCCGGTGCCATTGGCGGCAAGCTGGCAGGTGCCGGCGGAGGGGGATTTCTCGTCCTCTATTGCCCGAAAGACCGCCAGGAAAAAGTCCGCCAAGCGCTGTCGCATCTCAAGGAAATCGAGTTTCGCTTCGACTGGAGCGGCGCGCGCATCGCCTTTGCACAATAGAGGCTGTAAATGGCACCGCGTCTCATCATCACCGGATCGACCGGCTATATCGGCGCAAGACTGGTAGCGATGGCGCGCGAGCGCGGCTTCGAGGTGATTGAACTGGGCCGGCGGTCCGGAGCCAAGTGGCGCATCGGTGACGAGCCTGCTGCCTCCGAGCTGGAAGGGGCGGTTGGAATAGTCCATCTCGCCCATGCCTGGGCCACCGAGCCGCAGGCAGCCGAGGAAGACAACATCAATATATTGGGCACCGAGAAATTGGCGGAAGCGGCAAAGGCAGCCGGCGTGCCGCGTTTCGTTTTTTCCTCTACCACCTCGTCCAGGCAGGAAGCGCTCAACGTTTACGGCCGCACCAAGTTCAGGATCGAACAGCATTTGGCTGCCAGCCCTGCAGCGCCGATCGTTCGGGTTGCGCGAATAGGGCTCGTCTATGGCGGACCACGGACCGCCATGTACGGACTGATGGCCAAGTTGGCCGCTTTAAGTCCGGTTCTGCCAATGATAGGGCTCGGCCGCGAGGTCCAGCCCATTCATCTCGACGAAGTCGCTGAAGGCCTGCTGGCGCTGGCGACCCAAGAGAACCAGCCGCCGCAAACATTCGTGCTTGCGCAGGAAAAACCGATGAGCTTTGCTGCCTGGCTCAGAGTGCTTCGTCGCAGTCAGGGCAAGGGAAATCTCCATTTCATACCGGTTCCCCTGACCGCTGCACTCTTTGCCTGCCACATGACGAAACTCGTGCCGTTGATCCCAGCGGTCGATCCGGAGCGCGTCCTGGGGCTTGCGGGTGCCGCACCCATGGAAAGCGGGGAGAGCCTCAGGCTTCTGAACTTGAACTTGAATGACCCGATGACTGCGCTTGCTGGCGAATTCGGCCAAACAGGCGAGGAGCGATCGCGGAGTGAAGCGCGGGCTCTGCTGCAATATCTCGACGCAACAGCCACGGAAATGCAACTCCAGCGGCTTTGCGAAGGGCTTCGGCGCGAAGGGCTGTCGCCGCTCGGTCTTTCCACGACGGTGATCAGGCATCCGCGCCTGCTGGCGCTCTTCGAGCCGTCGGCCAATCGGACGCAGCATCGCCTCGCGCGAGCCCTCTACCTGGCTGACCTCGCGAGCGAACCGGAGAGGCATGCAGGCCACAAGGCCGGGTTTTTCGGCGCAGCATTGACCATCGCCAGCGATGTCCTGCTCTTTCCGCTCCGCGCGCTTTTGGCCGGGAAATATCGATGAATGCGCCCGACGCCGACTTCATCATCATCGGCAGCGGTCCTGCGGGCGTCTCCGCTGCGTTTCCGCTGATAGCGGCCGGCCGTCGAGTTCTGATGCTGGATGCCGGCGATGACGCCGGATCGCAGGAGGAAAACCGCAGCGTCCGCGTCCTGGGAAGCGATCTGGAATCGCTGCGTGCCGACGATGGCAGCTCGCCGAAACTGCAAACCCCTGCGTCACGCGGGATTCTCGAACGGTTCAAACGCGTGTCCGGAATCTCAGGCGTTGGCTTCAACCCGATTGGCAGCCTCGCGCGCGGCGGGCTCTCCAATATCTGGGGTGCGCAAGTCAGCTATCTCGACGCTAGGGATATCGCGGATTGGCCGATCGACCTCGCTTCCCTGCAGAACTCTTACGAGCGGGTATCCCAACGCATCGGGATAAGCAGCAATGCCGATGTTACGATCCACGCCAACGGCCGGGCCAGCCTACCGCTTGGTGCGACAGCCGTCCATGTTCTTCGTCGACACGAGGCCGCACAGCCGGCGGATCGGTCGTTTCGGCTATTTCCCGCCGTCAATGCCATACTCTCCAAAGCGCAGCCTGGACGTGCGGCATGCGATCTGCGCGGCGACTGTCTCTACGGTTGCCCGAGCGGTGCGATCTATAACAGCAGGCAGGACCTGCTTGCGTTGCGCAGATCACCGCATTTTCGTTTGCTCGACAACATGCGGGCCGTCTCGTTGACACGCGGCTCGGGCTGGACGGTCGAAACGGCGGATGGATCGTCATTTTCCGCACCGCGGATCATTCTTGCCGCAGGGGTGCTGGGAACGGCCGCCCTGCTCACCGATCTCCTGCCGATTGGCGAGGAGGGATTGCGTCTCCTGAACAGTCCCACGCTGGCTATTCCTCTGCTCTCTCCCGCGAGATTGCTGCGTTCGGCGACGCCGACGCACAGCCTTGCGCAGCTCGGATTGTCTCTGCGCTATGGCGATAGCCCATCCGATTACGTGACGGGAGCGGTCTATGAAGTCGGCTCCCTGCCGGCGCAGAGTTTCGTCAACAGGATGCCGCTCGGCCGAAAGGCCGGGCGAGCCGCGTTCGAACTTATTGCCGGAAGCCTCCTCGTCGCGACGATCTACTATCCCGGCGATCAAAGCCGGAGCTACATTCATCGCGAGGTAACGGCGAAAAAAGGACTGACGGTCCGCGGCGGTTTCGCGGAAGGTTTCGACATCCGCGCCGAGGCTTTGAAAAACGCGCTTCGCCGTGAATGGAAACGGTTGGGGCTCATTCAGCTCCCGGGCGCATCGCTGGCGGAGCCGGGTATCGACGCCCATTTCGCCGGCACTCTGCCTATGGGCGAAGCCGGGCCATTTGGCACCTCCTCGGACGGCGAACTGAACCTCCATCCGGGTCTCTACGTCGTCGACGGCTCCATTCTTCCCGATCTGTCTTCGAAATACGTCACGATGACGATCATGGCCAATGCCGATCGCATCGCCCACCGTCTCGCCGAAATGGAAGCAGCCTCGGCGCTCTGAAATCCGCTGCCTCTTCAAGCTCTCAATTGCGGCAATGCCTCACCGGCCAATGATAGAAGCGGCTCGTAGTCGGCTTCGGAAAGCACGGCAAAATCGGTGAGGCCGAGTATTGCGCGCGTCGCTGTCAGCGATGGCTCGCTGATGGCGGCGTCGAGCGCATTTCGCAGCAGAAGGACCCTGTCGTCCGAGGCATCGCCCGAGGTGATGAATGGCAGGCCTGGACCTTTGGGCGTTTCGGCGATGATGCGGACCCCTTCAATCTGGCCGGGATCGAAGCGGCGAATATTGGCGTAGGTGATGCAATCGATCGCCGCGCTGTCCGCCCTGCCCTCGAGGACGGCGGCGATGCTGCCGCCGTGGCTGCCGGTTTCGATGATCCGGTCGAAGAAGCGACCGTCGCGGGCAAGCGGAGCCACGGCGGCGCGAAAGAGATTGCTGCCGGAATTGCTGTCAGGACTGTTGATCGCAGCCGTGGTGCCGCGCAAATCCTCAAGCGAGCGAAGCGAAGAATCTTTGCGGACGACGATGAAGCTGCGCATCAACGGGCCGTCGCAGCCGGGATGGTCATACACCGGCGTCGCCACCAGGCGAACCCTGCCGCGCAGGCGCCTGGCAAAGGGATAGCCGCATGTCTGCGAGAGGAGAAGGTCGGGCCTCAACCAGGCTTCGTCATAGGGCACCGTCTGGTCGAGCACCTCGGGCAGATCCGTCAGCCCGGCTTGTAAGAGATAATGTCGGAGGAATGACCAGAGTTCGGCCGTCGCATCCGCAAGCGGCGGGGATGTGAGATACATGGCAATGCTGACGAGGTGCATGCTGGGTCTTTCTTTGCGGCAAGGCGCAAATGACGACCAAGGTCAGGCAATGCCGCCCAGGCATACATACTTAAGTTCGGTATATTCGTCCAACCCGTGCCTGGAGCCTTCGCGACCGAGACCCGACATCTTGACGCCGCCGAACGGCGCCTCGGCGGTGGAGACGAGACCGGTATTGACGCCGACCATCCCATATTCGAGCGCTTCGGCGACGCGGAATACCCGCGACAGATCGCGCGCGTAGAAATACGAAGCAAGCCCGTATTCGGTGTCGTTTGCCTGTTCGATGACGTCTTGCTCGTCGCGAAACCGAAAGAGCGGCGCAAGAGGCCCGAAGGTTTCCTCGCGGGCGACCTGCATGCCGGCAGCGACATCGCGCAGAATGGTCGGTTCGAAGAAAAGGCCGCCGAGTGGGTGACGTTTGCCGCCTGAAACGAGTGCTGCACCCTTTGCGACGGCATCGCTGATATGCGTCTCGATCTTGGCGACAGCATTTTCGTCGATGAGCGGGCCAAGCACGACGTCGCGCTCCAGGCCGTTGCCGACCTTCAGCGCCGAAACGGCGGTCGCGAGCTTGGCGGCAAAGGCCTCGTAGACGCCGTCCTGGACATAGAGCCGGTTGGCGCAGACGCAGGTCTGGCCATTGTTGCGGAACTTGGCGATGATTGCGCCTTCGACCGCAGCGTCGAGATCGGCATCATCGAAGACGATGAAGGGTGCATTGCCGCCAAGCTCGAGGCCGAGCTTTTTGATCGTCGGCGCGCATTGCCGGTAAAGCAGCTCGCCCGTCCGCGTGGAGCCGGTGAACGTCAGGACCCTGATGTCACGGCTTGCCGTCAGGACCCCACCAATTGCCGCTGCGTCACCCGTGACGATGTTGAGCAGGCCAGCCGGCAGGCCGGCGCGCTCGGCGAGAATGGCGATGGCGATCGCCGAGAACGGCGTCTGCGGCGCCGGCTTGAGAACGACGGCGCAGCCGGCGGCGAGTGCGGGGCCGACCTTGCGGGTGATCATTGCGTTCGGAAAGTTCCAGGGCGTGATGGCGGCCACCACTCCAGCCGGCTGACGCAGGACGAGAATGCGCTTGTCCGGTTGGTGCCCCGGTATGGTCTCGCCGTTGATGCGTCTTGCCTCTTCGGCGAACCATTCGATAAAGCTCGCGCCATAGGTGATCTCCCCCTTGGCCTCAGCGAGCGGTTTTCCCTGCTCCAGCGTCAGGATCATCGCCAGATCGTCGCGGTTTTCGATCATCAGACGATGCCAAGCCTTGAGAACGGCGGCGCGTTCGCCGGCGGTCTTCTTCGCCCAAAGCTTCTGGGCAATGACGGCAGCTCGAATGGCCTCCTCCGTTTCCGCGGCCCCGAGGTCGGGGACCGCGCCCAGCTTCTCGCCTGTCGCCGGATTGCGGACGGTCGTCGCCGGACGGCCTTCCGCTTCGATCCAGCGGTCGGCGACCGGGCATGCTTGACGGAAAAGCGAGGGATCACTGAGTTTCATAGGACGACTTTCAACAGAAGACGTGAGCGGCACCCGGATCGAATTCCAGATGCACCGTGTCTCCACGGCTGAGCCCGGTGATCGCTTCGTGACCGAACGGCAGGCGAACCGCCAGCGCCTCGCCCCTCGCCGTTTCTGTGGAGACGTGGATATTGTTGCCGAGGAAGGTAATGTCGCTGACGGTGGCGGCGAGACCCGCTCCCGCTTGGGCGCGCGACAGCCGAATGCGCTCCGGCCTCAGCATCAAGGCTGCTTTTGTGCCGGCAGTCCCTTTTCCATGCACCGGAATGCTGTTGAAGACGGTGCCGCCGCCAAGGGAAATTGTGGCCTGCCCGTGGGAGGACGTCAGCAGGTCGCAGGAAATGAAGTCGCTGTCGCCGATGAATTCGGCGACGAAGCGGGTCTTAGGATTGGCGTAGAGTTCAGGGCCTGTGCCGATCTGGTCGATGACGCCCTTGGAAAAGACGGCGATGCGGTCGGAGAGCCGCAGGGCCTCCTCCTGGTCGTGGGTGACGTAGAGGATCGTCACTTCGGTCTGCTGGTGGATACGGCGGATCTCGTGCTGGATTTCCTCGCGCAGCTTCTTGTCGAGCGCCGACAGCGGCTCGTCCATCAAAAGCACCGGCGGATCATAGGCAAGAGCTCTGGCAAGGGCGACACGCTGTTGCTGGCCGCCGGACATCTGCGCCGGCTTGCGGTCCTCGAAGCCCTCGAGCCGGACAAGGCGCAGCATCTCCTTCACCTTGCTGTCGACCTCGGCCTTGGACTTGCGCCTGACCTTCAGCGGAAATGCGATGTTTTCGCCCACCGTCAGATGCGGAAACAGGGTGTAACGCTGGAAAACCATGCCGATATTGCGCTTGTGCGACGGCGTGGCGAGCAGGGTCTTGCCCTCGAGCGTAATGTCGCCTTTCGTCGGATTATCAAATCCCGCCAGAATGTAGAGCGTCGTGCTCTTGCCGGATCCGGACGGTCCGAGAAAGGTGAGGAACTCCCCGCGCCGAACGTCGAGCGTGACGTCGTGCACGGCGACCACGGGGCCGTATTCCTTGCGTATTCCGCGGATCTGAAGGAATGGTTCGTTCATTGTTTCAGTACCTTACGCACGACGGCAACCAAAGCCATCAAGATGATCGTCAAAAGGATGAGAAGGGTCGACGCGGCTGCGACAACAGGCGTCAGGTCTTGCCGCAGCGTCGCCCATACCTTCACGGGCAGCGTCTGCAGGGTTGGGCTGGACATGAAGATCGCCACCACCACCTCGTCCCAGGATGTCAGGAAGGAGAAGACGGCCGCCGAAAACAGCCCATGGCTGATCGCGGGAAGGGTGACCCTGATTTTTGCCTCAAGGGGCGAGGCGCCACAGAGCACCGCCGCATCCTCGATCGACTTGTCGAAACCTTCAAGCGCACTCGATATCGACAGGATCGAGAAGGGCAGCGCGAGCACGAGGTGCGAAATGACAAAGCCCGTCAAGGTGCCGCCAAGGCCGATCCTGAGAAAGAAGGCGTAGAGGGCGACCGCGAGAACCACGACGGGCAGGATCATCGGCGTCAGGAACAGCGCTTTCAGCGCATCGCGGAACATGAACGAACCACGCACCAGTCCGAAGGACGTCACAAGCCCGAGCAGCACCGACAGAACGGTGACGATGACCGCGATCTTCAAGCTCGTCAAAGCCGATTCCAGCCAGCGCGGATCGGCGAAAAGCTCGCCGTACCATTGAAGCGTCCAGCCCGGCGGCGGAAAGATCAGCCACTGCGACGAGCCGAAGGACAGTGCTGCGATAAAGATGATCGGCATCAGCAGAAAGGCCGCGGTCAGAAGCGTTATGCCGAGAAGGGCGTATTTCCACCAGCCGAGACGGTCGAAATTGAGCAACATATCAACGTCCCCCCGGATTCTGGTTGCCGAAGAATTGCAGCTGTACGGTATAAAGCGACAGGGTCACCACCAGCAGGACCAGCGCCGCAGCACCCCCCATTCCCCAGTTGACCAGCGACTGCACGAATTGCGCGATCAATTCGGCGAGCATCATGTTGGCGGTGCCGCCGAGAAGCGACGGCGTGACGAAATAGCCAAGCGACATGACGAAGACCATCAGTGCGCCGGCCGCCATGCCGGGCGTCGCCAACGGCAGGAGAACACGGGTCAGGCACTGCCACCGATTGGCGCCGCAAAGTGCCGCCGCCTGTAGCGTCGACGGGTCGATCTTCTTGATCACGCCATAGAGCGGCAGGATGATGAAAGGCAGCATGATATAGGTCATGCCGATCGTCACGCCCGTCAGATTGTTGACCAGCGCCAGCGGCTGGTCGATCAGGCCCATTCCCATCAGCATCTTGTTGATCAGCCCGGTCCGCTGCAGGAGCACCATCCAGGCATAGGTGCGGGCCAAAAGGTTGGTCCACATCGACAGGAGCAGGATCGCAAAAATCACCGACGTCAGCCGTCCCGGCATGATCGCCAGCGCCCAGGCGACGGGAAAACCGATCGCGAGCGAAATCACCGTGACGAGACCCGAGACGATGAAAGTATTGGCGAAAATCTTGAGATAGGTCGCAGACCCGATCAGCTGCGCATAGTTTCCCAGACCCGGCACGGGTTCCAGCACGCTTCGCAACAGGAGTATCGCCACCGGCACGATGAAAAAGATGCTCACAAAGGCGAAAGCCGGAACGACCCCGCTAAAACCTGTTGGCCTGCGGACCTTTGGCAAGGGCGTAATTACGCCGGAGAGATCGCTATACGTCGACATGACAGTCCTTCCCACCCGTCAATTTCCGCAGGCGCCGAGGTGCAATCGATTTCGCACCGGCGCTGCGCGGGACACGGCGAACCTTCGCCGTGCCCGTTGATCTCAAGTTTCAGCTTATTTCGCCTGCCAAGCGTACCACTTCTCGCCGATGGCATCGCGATTATCGGCCCAGTAGCTCATATCGGCGTTGACCTGGCTTGCCGTCTGCTGGTCCGGCAGGGTCTTTGCCGTTTCCGGATCCATCAGCTTGGCCGAGTCAAGGTTGATCGGCGCATACCCGGTGGCTTTTGCGAGGGCGGCCTGCGGTTCGGCCGAGGTGGCCAGTGCAATGAACTTCATCGAAGCTTCGACATTCGGCGAACCCTTCGGCACGACGAGTGCATCGGCGGCGGTGATGTTCTGTTCCCAGGAGGTTTCCACCTTGATGCCGGTCGCGGCAAGCGCCGTCATGCGGCCGTTCCAGACGCTGCCGAAGGGCGCTTCGGCCGATGCCAGCAGCTGCTGCGACTGTGCGCCGCCCGACCACCAGATGATGTCCGATTTGATCGTATCGAGCTTCTTGAAGGCGCGGTCGAGATCGAGCGGATAAAGCTTGTCGGCAGGCACGCCGTCGGCAAGTAGCGCGGCTTCGATCACGCCGGGAGCCGACCACTTGTAGAATGTGCGCTTGCCGGGAAACTTGGCCGTGTCGAACAGGTCGGCCCATGTCTTCGGGCAGGCTTTGACGGCATCGACATTGCAGCCGATGACGAAGGAATAATAGAAGCTGCCGACCGAATAGTCGGTGACGAAACGCGGATCGAGCTTGGATTTGTCGATGACGGAGAAGTCGAGCTTCTCGAGCTGGCCGGTCTTGCCGGCCTGGGCGGCATAATCGCCTTCGACGTCGACGACGTCCCAGGTGACTTCGCCGGCCTCGACCATGGCCTTGAGCTTGCCGTAGTCGGTCGGGCCGTCCTGCACGACGGTGATGCCGGTCTTTTCGGTGAAGGGGCTTGCCCATGCCGCCTTCTGGGCATCCTGGGTCGTTCCGCCCCAGCTCGAGAAGACCATGTTGTCGGCGTGTGCCGGCGCGGAGACGGCCACGAATGCGGCAACCGCCGCGAATGCAAATGTCGTTTTCATGTTCCCTTATCCCTGTTTTGGTTTGTCCTACGGGTATGCGTTATGTCGTCAGTGCGCGTTGCTCCTGGGAGAAAAGCTTGCTGGCTTCATAATCTTGTTTTCCGCCACCTCGATGAGGTCGCGAATCTTGGGCAGAAAGGCCTGCCACCGGGGATCGGCCAGAAGCCGCTGGCGTCTCGCCTCTCTGTCATCCAGGCTTGTAAACGCCCAGATGTGGACGATCTCGTTGATCGTGCCGATCTCCGAGAAGAAGTAACCGACCAGCGTGCCAAGATGGCTCTTCTGGATCTCGATCCCCTCTTCCTCGACGACCTTGAGATATTGCGGGATCGTTCCGTTCTTCAGCCGATAGGTGCGGATTTCGTAAAACATCGGCGTCACCTCATCACGAAGGGATCGGGGATCGGATCGTCCGAGGTCCTCAGCCAGATCGTCTTGGTCCGGGTATAATCGAGAGCCGCGGCCATGCCGCCTTCCCTGCCGTGGCCCGACAGGCCGAAGCCGCCGAACGGCGCGATCGGCGATACGGCTCGGTAGGTGTTGACCCAGACGATGCCGGCGCGGAGCCCCTTCATCAGCCGGTGCGCCCGGGTGAGGTTCTGGGTGAAGACGCCGGAGGCCAGGCCGTAGCGGGTGTCGTTGGCAAGCCTCAGCGCCTCCGCCTCGGTCTCGAAGGAGACGACGGAGAGAACCGGCCCGAAGAATTCCTCGATCAGCGAGGGCGAGGCGACATCGTCGCAGTCGAGGATCGTCGGTTGGAAGTAATAACCTTCGCCATCGATCTTGCGTCCGCCCGTGACGAGATGGGCGCCGCTTTCGATCGATCTCTCAACGAGGGCGCCGATATTGTCCTGCTGGCGCTTGGTGGCAAGCGGGCCGACTTCGGTCGCCATATCGAGCGGCGCGCCGATCCGGATCGCCTCTGCCTTCTCCCGCAGCAGGGCGACGAACTTGTCCTTGACGCTGCGTTCGACGATCAGTCGCGATCCGGCCACGCAGCTCTGCCCGGTCGCAGCGAAAATGCCCGCAACCTGGGCGTTGGCCGCACTTTCGAGGTCGGCGTCGGCAAAGACGATGAAGGGGGACTTGCCGCCGAGTTCAAGCGAAGTGGAGGCGAGGTTTTCGGCCGAGTTGCGAACGACGTGCCGGGCGGTTTCAGGACCACCGGTGAAGGCGACATGTGCGACCTTCGGGTGACGGCCGAGGGCGGCCCCACAGGAGGAGCCGAAACCGGTGATGATGTTGACGACACCGGCGGGAAAGCCCGCCTCATGCACCAGGCGTGCAAATTCGAGAAGCGGCGCCGGCCCGTCTTCCGAGGCCTTGACCACCATCGTGCAACCGGCGGCGAGCGCCGGGCCGATCTTGACCGCGGACAGGAAGAGCTGGCTGTTCCAGGGCACCACCATCGCAACGACACCGATCGGCTCGCGGCGAAGCCAGACGTCCATATCCGGCTTGTCGATCGGCAGGTAGGCGCCTTCGATCTTGTCTGCGATGCCGGCATAATAACGATAATATTCGGCGACATAAGCGATCTGCGCGGATGTCTCGCGGATGATCTTGCCGGTGTCCCGCGTCTCCAGTTCCGCCAGGATCTGGGCGTTGGCGGCAACCAGGTCTGCCAGCTTGTAGAGCAGCTTGCCGCGTTGGGTGGCCGTCAGTTTCGCCCACGGGCCGTCATAAAGCGCCTTGTCGGCAGCATTCACAGCCCGATCGACATCCCCTTCGCGGGCTTCGGGCATATCGGCCCAGACCGCGCCGGTCGCCGGATCGATGCTCGGATAGGAAGCCTCGCCGTCCGAGAATTCGCCATCGATATAGTGCTGAAAACGCCGCATGGTCTTACTCCTGAAATGCCGGCATGACCTCGGTAATGAAGCGCTCGAGCGACGCTTTCTTGCGCTCGAAACTCATACCGGTGTCGATCCAGAAGGAATATTCGTCGTAACCGAGCGCCTCATAGGCCTTCAGCCGGTCGATGACGGTCCGGGCGTTACCAACGACATTGTTGGTGCGCATGACCTGATCCGAAAGCATGGCGTTCGCTCGGATTTGCTCGTCCGGAATCCGTTCGATCAGGCCTTGGGTAACCGGCTTCTCATTCTTGAACCAGGCAAAGAAATAATTGTAATAAACGCTCAGTTCATGGGCGGCCTGGGCGACGTCTTCTTCTGACGAGCCGACATAGGTGTGGCGCAGCAGCATGATCTTCGGCCGCTCGATATCCGGGTTCTTGGCGCAGGCATCGTTGAAGCGTTCCATCAGCGACTGAACCTCGTCGTCACCCTGCCAGAGCGGTGTGACCTGAACGTTGCAGCCGTTGGCGACGGCAAATTCGTGCGAGTTCGGATCGCGCGCCGCGACCCAGATCGGCGGGTTCGGCTGCTGCAGCGGCTTCGGCGCCGAGGTGGTTGCGGGGAATTTGAAGAATTCCCCGTCATGGGCATAGTCGCCGTTCCAGATGCCCTTGACCGCCGGGATGAGTTCGCGCATGCGCTGGCCAGCCCCCCAGGCATCGAGGCCGGGCAGCAGGCGTTCGTATTCGAAAGAATAGGCGCCGCGCGCAATCCCGATGTCGAGCCTTCCGTCGCAGATGATGTCGGCCATAGCAGCCTCGCCGGCGAGCTTGATCGGATGCCAGAAGGGGGCGATCACCGTGCCCGTCCCGAGCCTTGCCCGCGATGTGCGGCGGGCGAGATCGGCAATGGTCACGAACGGGTTGGGTGCGATGGTGAAGTCCATGCCATGGTGCTCGCCGGTCCAGATCGCATGCATGCCACCCTCGTCGGCGATCTCGCAGAGCGCGACGAATTCCTCATAGAGGCTCTTATGGCTCTGGCTGGCGTCGAGCCGTTCCATATGGACGAAGAGGGAGAACTTCATGCTTTTGCGCCCTTGGCTGGAATGGGATGAACGGTGCCGCCGGTCTCGTCACCGAAATAGACGCCGAAATTGCCGATCGAGCTTTCCATCGCAAAACGATTGACGATATCGGCGGTCGAACTGGTCTTGAATTTTGCGGCAGCCAGTGCGTCGGGTTTCACGAACCTGCCGCCGGTAGGCTCGCCGTCGCCGGCAACGGCGTGATAGACAATGTGCTGCTTGCCGTCGCTCTTGCCCTGATAAACCGAATAGAGGAAGCCGATGCTGACCTTCAGCCCGGTGAGCGCCTCCAGATACTTTTCCAGCGTCTCGGTCGGGTTGCCGTCATGGGCGTCGACGCTTGGCAGGGAGAGCACATCCTCGCCGAGCAGCAGAACCTCTCCACGGCGCTCAACGACGGCCGCGAGTTCGATATTGCCTTCGCTTGCCGCGGAAACCGCCTTGCTGGCGAGCGTTGGGGTGAAATAACCGCCACGCGCATAGCCGAGACCATTGCGGCCGCTATTGTCGAACGCTTCGATGCGCCCCATCAGAATGACATGGTCGCCAGCCTCGACGACCTGATCCATGGCGCATTCGAACCAGGCCGCCACATTTGAGAAGATCGGGCAGCCCGCCGCCCCCTTGTTCCATTCGACCGCTGCAAACCTGTCTTCGACCGGCCGCGCAAAAGTGTTCGACACGTCTTTCTGGGTTTCCGAAAGCACGTTGATCGCAAAATGCTGTGCTCCGGTCATGGTCGCGAAATTGCGCGACGTCTTGGCAAGACAAACGAGAAGCAAAGGCGGATTGAGCGACACTGATGTGAAGGAGTTCGCCGTGAAGCCGATCGGATTTCCATCCGCGTCGCAGGCAGTGACGACCGTCACGCCGGTCGGAAAAGCTCCGAATGCATCACGCAATGCTCTTGGGTCGACAGTCTGGATTGTCATCGCTCATCCTCCCCGAACGACAGCCACTCAGCGAGCAGCGAATTGACGATATCAGGCGCGGTCAGGTTCACCATATGACGATGACCCTCCACGATGCGGGCCCAGCCCCGGGGCGCGAGCGCCGCCATTTGCGTCGCCATCAAGGGCGTCGAATTCGGATCATCGGACCCCGTCAGAAACAGGGCCGGACCAGCCACGTCTTTCCAACGATCGGCATAGGTTTCGTCTCCTCCGGCGAAGGCGGCGTAAGCGACAGCATACCCTTCCGGATCGACGAGGTTGAGCCATTTCCGCGTCCGTTCCCGCGCAACGACGCTGTCCGGATCATCGCCGAACCAGCGAACCAGCGGGCCTTCCTTGTCCACGCCCGTCACCGGAATGGCGGCTGCCCGTGCGAGCACGGCAGCCTTTGCTTGCCGGTCACGCCTGTAGACGCCGTTGAGGTAAGCGACACGGCTGATACGTTCGCCGAACGTCGCCGCCGCCCCTCCCGATACCAGCGCTCCCATCGAGTGGCCGGCAACGTTCGCTGTGTCGATCGCCATCTCGTCGAGAAAGCGCCCGAACCAGGCGACGAACTCCTCGAGGCGGCTGCCCGCCGGCAATTTTACGCTCTCGCCATGTCCCGGCATGTCGACGGCGATGACGCGATGGCCGGCCGACAGAAATGCGATCTGCGGCGCCCAGGCCTCAAGCCGCATGCCGACGCCATGAATAAGAACCAGCGGCTCGCCGCTGCCGGCCTCGTGATAGGCCGTTCCACTTGCCGTCTTCTTTCGGGGCAGATCACCGGCGGCGCTCTTTGCTGCAGCGGCGCCTGAGATCGATCCGGCTGTCAGCATCTCAGCGCCCACCCTTTCAAACGCCCGCAGGATTGGCGACGTCCTGCCCAAGATCTTTTAGATCCTGATAGCGATCGCCAATGCGGTGATGAGGACGTCCACCCACCGAAGCGCCAAGCGCCACGACGATCTCGTCGGCGGCAGGCGCGTCGGGGATCGAGGTCTGGATGGTCAGATAATGCGAGCGGCGGCCTTCGTCGTTCTTGTCCATCAGCGGGATCATGATCGGCGCATTGGCGGGGCCACGGGTGTTGCAGAAGGCGAGATAGGACTTGGCGCCGACGGCATGACGATAAAAATTGCCGAAGCGCAGCGTGTGGATCAGCGCGGAGGCATGTTCGATCTCGCCGTCCAGGCCGACGACGGCGGCCTTGCCATAGGCTTCGACAGCCTCGCCGGAACCGACCGCATCGATGATCATCTTGGTCAGCAATTCGCCGAGAACCGGAGCGCCCGCATGGATTTCGGGCTTGAGGTCTTCGACAAAGCCGCGGCCCGCCCAGGGGTTCTTCACGACCGCGAAGGCGGAAAACAGCTTTAGCGGCACCGCCGCGGTCTTGCCGCCTTCGATCAGCGTCGTTTCGATCTGCAGTCCGGTCTTGCGAATTTGAATGGCCATGGAGCACCTCATCTCTCTATTCAGTATTATGGTATACCATAATATATGAGTGTCAACTTGGTTTCGGCGAAGACGCAGCAAAGTCCGACGAATCACGAATTTGGCGCGTATGCGCTCCAACGCCCGAAAGCGCTTTGTTCATTCAGCGTGTTGTCGAGAGCCGGACGGCACGGCGGCGGCCTGCAGCGGCGCGACACGTCAGAACGTCAAAATTATCCCAGACCATATGATACCGCCTTATATATTATTGATTATGGCATACCATCACATCGAGCAAAGTTGGGTGTCAAGCTTGGAGTTTGAATTCTCTTCATTCCGCGGAACGTGATTGCGAAATGCGGCAGAGGCATCGACAAATGTCGATGCGACAACTCCATGCTGGCCGTCTTCCAGCGAGACAGGTGCGCGCGAAGAGATGCAACAATAGAGTAGTAGGACGGCGACCGTCTTGAAAACCGCGCGGCGCTACGCCCTATTCGGCAGTCTTCTGGGCGGACAGCACCGCTTCGGCAATTGCGCTGGCGGCCGCGACATGATCCATCGCCGCCCGCTGGGCGCCCTCGCCGTCGCCGCGGCGGATGGCGTCGATGATCTTAGACATCTGCAGCGGCCCTTCAATGTCGCGCCTTTCCGTCTTGATGGTCATCGAGCGCAGGTGGTTTATGCGCACGGTGAGGAGGTTGACGACGCCCCAGGCGACATGCCTGTCAACCCTGGTGAACAGCGTTTGATAGAAGGAAGAGGTATTGGCTAGCACAGCCGTCATATCGCCGTCGCGATAACTGTTGCGGATTGCGGTCAGCGATTCTTCGAGCGCGGCGACGATTTCCGGGCTGCCACGCTCCGCACACAGCCGCGCCGCCATGCCTTCGAGCGCACCACGGATCTCATAGATCTGTTTGGCTTCCTCGATATCCAGCAGGGCGACGATCGGTCCCTTGTTCGGCAGATTGGCGACGAGCCCTTCCGATTCCAGATGTCTCAGCACCTCGCGCACGACCGTCCGGCTGACGCCGAGCTGGGCGCAGAGGTCGCGCTCGACAAGGCGGTCTCCGGGACGAAAGTATCCGTTGACGATGGCTTCGCGGACCTTGTCGAGCGCCAATTCCCGCAATGTCTTTGCAGGACGCTCGACTCTGATTGCGTCCTTAAGAGCACCGCTCATGCTGTACCTCAGTGTTGGATTGACTTTCGCATGCTCAAGTTCCGCTGCGGCAGCCGAATTCAGGAATCGTATTATGGCCTACCAAATACTGTAGCCGTCGGCGACCAGCAATTCAACAGCACCGTGCCGAGGATATTGTCAGCCTAAAGCGCGTCGCGATCTTTCAGATTCGCTTGCCACGCTTTAGGTCTTTGGTTTTGCGCAGGTCGTCATCGCAAAACCGCTGCACACTTTTGCGCGACATGTTCTAAGCGTCGGAATTGGGCCTCGCCCTGACGATCCCTTCGACCACGGCTTTTGCCTGGACCCGAATGTCGGGAACGGCGGTGATCTCCCAGAATTGCCCTGCCGTCAAGGCGCCGACAGCAAACAGCCGAGGAGGCGAGATCCGGGACGGAGCCATCACCTCGGAAGCCGCATCCACCCGGATGCCGAGGCCAAGAGGATCAGGAACGATCAGCTGAAGCCGGTTCATCTCCTTCAAAAGCGGCGAATGGCTGATCCCGGCACGCTCCATTCCCGTGCAGTTGACCAGCCAGTCCGCCCTGATCTCAGCGATCTCACGTTGGGCTCTGACCCTGTAGCCGGCGACGAGCCCGTCTTCCCAAGGGCCGAGCGATTTCAGGAAACCTGCATGGAAGCGAACGGTTCCTTCCGAGATCAGTTTCTCGAACCCGGCGAACACCTCCGGCGCGACCCGGTGACGGTGGATGTTCCACCAGGGAAGCGCATGCCGCAAGAAACGCACCCGCTCCTCGCTCGAAAGCCGCTGCCAGAGAGCCTGTGTGACCGGCCTCAGGCCGTCCATCACGGCGCGCCAGTCGGCGACCTCTCTGCTCCTCGCCCGCAAAGTCTTCAATAGGCCGCTGATCGTACCGGGAAGCGTCTCAACGTCGATCGGCACAGGCGCCGGCGGCGTCCTCGCATGTCCGAGCGGTGCCAACCCGCGCCGCGAAAGCACGTCGATCCTGCCTCTATGGCCATGGGCGCGAAGGGCGAGAACCTGATCGATCATCGTCAGGCCGGAGCCGAGGATGCAGACTGCATCAGACGGTGCGACGCGCCTCAGCCACGAGAGCCGCCACGGGTTCTCGATGATCCGCGATCGCAGAGATGATGGGACGCCGGCCGGATCGACCGGAAGGTTCGCATTTCCGACGCCAAGGCACAGCACGACATTCTTCCCGGCAATCTCGTCGCCGTTGCCGAGTTGGAAGGCGAGCGTAGTCTTGTAGCGTTCCACGCATCCCGCCGCTTTGGCCTTGATGAAATCGACCCGGCAACGGCCGTCCCGCTTTCGAAGCAGCCGCGCAAGCGTGTCCCTGACATAAAGACCGTAATCGCCGCGCGAGGCGAAATCGCCTGCCTGCGTCAGGCGTCCACGGTTTTTCAGCCAGTCGACAAAATCGTCGGGATGATGGGGCAGCAGGCTCATGCGGCCTGCGGGAACGTTGAGGCGATGGAGATAGAGTTCCGTCCGGTATGCCGTTCCGCGCCCGAAACCGGGATCGTCACCCACGACGGCAACCTTCGCCGAAGCGGGAAGCTGCTCGATGAGATTGCAGGTCACAGCTATCGCTGAAAAACCGGAACCGACGACGATCACATCGTATATCAACGCATTCTCCCTGAAGCCTGGTAATCTTTCGTCATTCGGGCCCTGCCGCCACTCGCCGGTCCAGCAGATTGCACAAGCGGCCGAATCGCGAAAACAATTATCTGTATAGTCTATAAATATAGTTTGTTATTTCTCCCGCCAGCCCATTCTCAACCTTAGGCTTTTGAGGGTGAAATCAAGGGGCCGATCGGCTCTCAAACAACGGGGCTCAAGATGAATTTCAGAAATTTGGTTGCCGCAATCGCCGTCGGCGTCGGCACTCTGGCAACGGCGGCCGTCACTGAGGCGGCGGACAAAAAGGTCGTCGTCGGCTATCAAACCGATGCCTTGCCGTCTTCGGTGGCGATCGCAAACGGCGAATTCGCTAGGGATACCGGATACGACATCGATTTCCGCAGGTTCAATTCGGGCGCCGAAATCTTTGCGGCTATTGCCTCAGGCGACGTCCAGGTCGGCTATGTCGGCTCCAGTCCGTTTGCGGCTGCGGTATCGCGCGGGCTCGAGGTCAAGGCCTTCTACCTGGCGTCCATCTCCGGCATCGACGAGGCGCTCGTCGTCCGCAACGGGTCCGGCATCGAAAGCCTGAACGATCTGAAGGGCAAGAAGCTTGCCGCCGCACCTGTTTCCACGGACCACTATCAGCTGCTGGCGCTCGTCAAATCGCTTGGTCTAACCGAGAAAGACGTTCAGGTCTTCGCGATCCCTCAGCCCGAAATCGTCGCGAGCTATAATCGCGGCGATATCGACGGCGGTTTCGTTTGGGATCCGGCTCTGACCGAACTCAAGAAGACCGGAAAGGTTCTCGTGACCTCCAAAGACGTGGCGGACAAGGGTGCGCCGACGTTCTCGGCCTGGGTTGCGACCTCGGCGTTTGCTGCCGACAACCCGGAATTCCTGAAGGGCTTCGCCTCGGTCATCAACAAATACTACGCGTCCTTCGCCTCGGACAAAGCCGCCTGGGGTCCCGACAGCGACAATGCCAAGTCGCTCTCCAAACTTCTCGGCGGAACGCCGGAGCAGCAGGCCTCGGCTCTGAAGAACCTGACGCTGCTGACACCCGAGGCCCAGGCATCAGACGCCTGGCTCGGCGGCGGGGAGAAAGCGGGTGCCGGAAAGATCCTCAAGGACACGGCATCGTTCCTGAAGGAACAGGGCAAAGTCTCCGACGTGCTGGAAAATTACGGCACGTTCGTCACCGCAGACGCGCTTGCCGGCGTCAGCAACTGATCCTCCATGACGCCGGCGCGAAAGTCGCGCGCCGGCGTCGAAACTGCGAGTGGCACCATGCTTAAAGTCGATCACGCCAGCGTTTTCTTCGCAGCCCGCGATGGGCGGACCGTTCACGCGCTCGACCGCGTTTCCTTCGATATTCCCGAACGTGGTTTCGTCGTCGCGCTCGGCGCCTCGGGATGCGGCAAATCAACTCTTCTCAACGCGATTGCCGGCTTCCTTCCGCTTTCCGATGGCCGGATCACGCTCGACGGCCGCGCGGTCGAACGGCCAGGTGCCGATCGCGGCGTCGTCTTTCAGAAAGATGCGCTGCTGCCCTGGAAATCGGTGGCCGACAACGTCGCCCTCGGCCTAAAATTCGCCGGCATAAATCGGAAGGAGCGCCGAACGCGCGCCCTCGAGCTGCTCCGGCTCGTCGGCCTCGACGAATTCGCCGGCGCCTTTCCCTACGAGCTGTCGGGCGGCATGCGCCAGCGGGTCGGCATCGCCCGAGCTCTCGCGACAAATCCCGACATCCTGCTGATGGACGAACCGTTCGGCGCGCTTGACAGCCTGACACGCGAGCAGATGCAGGAACTGCTGGTTTCCATTTGGGATAAAACGGCAAAGAAGGTTTTCTTCATCACCCACTCGATCGAAGAGGCCTTGTTCCTGGGCACGCAGGTCCTGGTCATGTCGCCTCGGCCAGGGCGCGTCGTGGCGCGCTTCGATCTCGATTTCATCCGCCGCTTCGCCGAAACCGGCGATGCAAGATCGATCAAGGCGTCGCCGCAATTTGCCGAGCTGCGCGAGGAAATCCGCGCCATTCTGCACAGCACCGAAGACCTCAGGAGCGCCGCATGAGCGATATCGTCCAGGCTCCGCCGATTGCGGCTGATGTAGAAGACCGCCAGGTCACGCTGGTGAAAATGGCAAGCTTCGGCGCCGGTGAGAAATCGACTGTGGCCGTCAGCATTGCCGCCGCCCTGGCGATACTGCTGCTGTGGTGGCTTGTGTCCACGCTCGGTGTCGTACCACACCTGTTCCTGCCGCGTCCGGATGAGGTGCTGACGCAGATCGGCGTCATCTATCGCGACGGTTATGCCGGCGCGTCGCTGTCCGAACATGTCTTTGCAAGCCTGTTCCGCATCGTGGTCGCAGCCCTCGTCGCCATCTCCGTCGGCATTCCGCTCGGATTGCTCATGGGCCTGAACCGCTGGGCGAAAGGTGTGCTCGACGCGCCGATCGAGTTCTACTGGCCGCTTCCGCCCCTCTCCTACCTGCCGCTGATGATCATCTGGCTCGGCATTGGCGAAACGTCGAAGATCACGCTGCTCGTGCTTGCGATGTTCGCACCGATCTGCCTCTCGGCCCAGGCGGGCGTTCGGTCACTGCCGATCGAGCGGGTCAATGCCGCCCGTTCGCTGGGCGCGAGCCGGCTGCAGCTTTTCATCGATATCGTCTTTCCCTCCGCCCTGCCCGAGATCCTTACGGGCATCCGCATTGCGCTTGGCGTTGGCTGGGGCACGCTGGTCGCCGCCGAACTGATCGCGTCTACGCGCGGGATCGGTTTCATGATCATGTCGGCGTCGCAGTTCCTGGCGACCGACGTCGTCTTCGTCGGCATCGGCATCATCGCGATCTGCGCCTTCACCTTCTCGGCCGCCCTCCGCTTTCTGGAGGCATTCCTCCTGCCCTGGAAAGGCAAGCTCTGAGGAGGATCAATGCACCGTAAATCTGGCCGCATCGGCCTGACGCCGCTGCAGGCTGCGGATCAGCACCGCCGCCTCCCTGACGATCGCCGCAAATGTCGGATCGTCGGCCTCCGCGATCGTGCCCGTCATGTCGCCGATAATCGTCGTTAAATGGATGATCGAATGGCGATGTTGCGCCTCTTCCGGCCCAATTTCGGCATCGGCCATGGTGAGCAGCGTCTGCACCAAACACTCCATGGTTTGCCGGCGCCTACTTTTAGGGTCGCTATTCGGATCTTCGCTGAGGCGCAGGAGATCATCGACAATGTCCGACATTCCGCCTCCATTCACATCGCAAAAGCCGGCCGCGCGGAAACGATGCGCGCCGTCAAGGCATCCAGCAGCCGATAGCCGTTACGCCAGCGGCCAAAACCACTGGCGATATTGATGTGCCCGGCAAGGCCGATATTCCTGGTTTCGGCCTTCCACAGCCGGCCGAAAAGGGTCAGCCGATCGACCGTCATGTAGGCGTCGTTCATGCTGCCGACGACGATGCTCGGAAACGGCAGCGGCGCCGTCGGCATGCCGTCGAAGGCGATATGCCCCGGATGCAGAATTTCCGTGACCGGCAGATCGCATGGCGCAACGAGCAATGCCCCTTTCACGCGCCGGGCAGCGCTTCGCCCGGCCAGCCTTGCGGCGAGCAGGCATCCAAGACTATGGGCAACCAGATATGCCTCACCGGCCTCTTCAAGCGCGCCTTCCAGCCGCGGCAGCCAGTTGTCGAGGTCCGGATGATCCCAGTCATCCTGGACGACGCAACAACTGCCCGGCTGATCCTGTAGCCAGTGCTGTTGCCAATGCCCCTCTCCCGAGCCGAAAAGTCCTGGAAGAATAAGAACGTCGCTCATCAGATCAACCCGATCACCAGGGCGAACAGGAAGGTGAAGGAACTGACGACCGTGCGGATCCCTGCCGCATGCCTGAACTGCGAGATGACGCTGCCCGTTGCTCTTCCCTTATCGGGCCGACGGAAGCCGGTCTCAATGACGATTGCCATTACACCACCCTCCTCAATACCAAAGTCCGGGCATCGCGCCCCAATAGTGAAGCTCGTATTCGTGCGCCGACCGGTCCCGCTCTTCGTCCCGGGAGAATGCGTTTACGGGCTCCCGCGCCTTAGGCTCGGGGAGGCGGCCGATCGTGCGCCTCAGCCAGAAATGGAAATCAAGTTTCATGCGAACCTCCTGTCTGGAACCATCTTCCGCGGTTAGGAAATCAGCGAATGACGTCGCGCATTGGCGAGCAGATCGCGAAGCGATGCTGTTGGTCCGTAGAGCATCAGCAGGCGATTCTCTTCACGTTTGGCGAGGCGATATCGCCGAGCAAATTCGAATACGCTCCAGATTTGCTCGCTTGCCCCCGGTCTTTCCGTATCGTTCATCGTGGCCTCCCGAGATCGAACCATGGGAACGATCCCTATTGGGCGGCCGCTATTACCGGTCTTGCTTCAGGAAAGAAGGCTGCCAATTCGCCGATGACTTCGCTGATGCGGCTCGAAAGCGCTTCTGATGAGACCGCGTAATCCGCGAAATCGCGATCGGACGCATAAACAGCCGTCGGCAGCGTATGGGACATGAAAAAACCGAACAGCGGCCGAAGTTGATGCTCGACCATCAATGCATGTCGGTCGCCGCCACCCGTCGCCGTGATGATGATCGGCTTGCCCCGAAGTTCCTGCGGGTCGATCAGATCGATCAGGTGTTTGAACAGACCGGGATAGGAACCCTTGTAGGTCGGCGAGCCGATAATCAAAGCATCGGCCTTGACGATCTCGTCGACGACACGCCTGGCTTGCTCGTCGAGGTCCTTGCGCCACAAGGCGCGGCCGAGCGACGGACCAAGATCGTGCAGATCATAGGTCTTGCTCGCAAAGCCGTATCGGAGGCTCGCGCGGTCGGCGACATGCCGAACAAGTGCCAGTGTCTTCGACGGACGGTTGAAGCTGCCGGCGATGCCGACGAGTTTGAAACCTGACATGGTTTTTCCTCTCTATGGTTGCTTCAAATATTGTCTATAAAATTACTGGATTAAAGGAATGGGCGTCTCTCGTTCGGCGCTCGGTTGAAAAAACATTCGTCTTGATGATCCAACCTAAGGCCTGTCGCCGCGAAGATGACGTTCGAGGAAAGGCAAATTGTCCTGCCCCCAGTAAATCTCGCGATGATAGACATAGGTGGGAAAGCCGAAGACGCCGCTGTCGCGCGCATGCACGCGGTCTGCCGACCATTTATTCTGGACATCGTCGTCGGCTTGCCGCCGGAGAAGCGCTGCGCCATCGAAACCCGCTGCGGCAACGATCGCCTCGCGCACATCGGGCTTGCCGATATCTCTCGCCTCGCTCCAGAAGGCATGCTGCAAGGCCCTGGTAACGCCGATCCAATCTTGCCCGTCGAGATAGGCGGCAATCACGAAGAGGGAGGCCGGCGTCGGATCGCTGAGCTCCGGGCGATGTTCGAGCCGCAAATCCTTGCCGCGCACGCGCGCCCAGCGTTTGAGGTCCCGCGTCCAGTAGGCGCGCCGGATCTCCGGACGGTTGCGTGAGAAGATGCCACCATTTTCCTCGACCACCGTCGTCAGATAGGGCGTGATGACGACGTCGTTCTCTGCGGCAAGTTCGGTGAAGGCGTCGAAGCCGATGTAGGACCAGGGGGACCCAATCGAAAAGAAGTATTCTATCGTTCTGGCCACTGATGGCGTTCCTCGTAGATGATCGTTCTGGCGTCGAATAGGGCATCGGCTCGATGGCCTTCAGGAAGCGGCCTGAATTTCCGGCTGCGCTTTCCATCCGAGTTCCGATGCGATTGTTGTCACGAAGTCGTGGAGGATCTGGCGATATTCCTCCTGCTCGAACTCGTAAGGAAGCTCCAGCCGCAACTCGCCGACGTCAGGCAGGATCGGATCGGCGAAAAGCTGCTCCAATATCTCGTCCGACGTGCCGATGACATCGCGGGCGAACAAGGTCCGCCGTTCGCCCTGGGGCGAAAGCGTCCGTTCATGGCGGCCCTCGGCATAATCCCGGTAGCGGCGGCGCGTGACCGCGTCGGCATTGTCGAAAGGCACGATGACGCGGCGAGCGCGACGCGCCGCGCGGTTCCGGCGGCGCGATGGGTTTTGATCAATCTGGATTGAGCGACGAAGAAATCATCCGTCCCCTCACCCGTTATCACGTTGCCGGTCAACAGGTTGAAGCCGTTGCGGCCGGCCCACTCGGCCGAGCGTTGCGACCCGCCGCCATACCAGATCGGTCAATCAGGCCCTTGGCATAGGGCTGCAGGCGCGGCCGCTGCTGCCCGAAAGGCGTTTTGATGAAAGTCTACTCGTCGCCGAGATAAGTGCCGCGCAGATTGTCGGCAAAGCGCAGCACGCGATCATGCGAGAAATCGTAGCCCGTCCAGTCACCGTCGAACACGAGCGGGGCAATCAGGTCGGCATGCAGCGGCCGGCCGGCGCTGACGCCGATATTCAGCCGGCCGCGCGACAGAATATCGACGGTGGCGAGATCTTCGGCCAGCCGGTAGGGGCTTTCATAGCCGATCGGAATGACCGCGGTTCCGAGTTCGATCCGGCTGGTTCGCTGGGTCGCCGCCGCCAGGAAGGCGCTGGCGGAAGAGATGCCCGGCTCAAGATGCCGCTGGCGGACCCAGGCACTGTCGAAGCCCAACTCCTCGCCATATTGCAGTTGCTGGAGCGTCTGCTCCAATCCCGACAACGGATCGTCGGCGATATAGTTGCCGGGAGTGAGGAAGCCTATATGGCTGATGGATATATTGCCGGGGCTCATGTCGTCCCTTCCACAGGTGCTATCCGATATCAATATTTTGGAAGGCCGGGCGGGTTGGTCTCGGATGCCGGCAGGGCTTCCTCGGAGAGATGCCAGTGGTCGAGGATTTTGGCGTAGGTGCCGTTGTTGATCAGGCCATTGGTGGCAACGGTCAGCGCATCGGCGAGCCCGCTTCCCTTGCGGGTGGTGATCGCGACGTCGGAACGATCAGGCCATCCGGCGCTCAGCGTGCCGACGCGCTTGATGTTCTTGTCGCGCGCGGCGATGAAGACGAGCTGGGCGTGCGGCTGGACGATGACATCGGCCCGGCCGGAACGCAGTGCGAGAAGGCTTGCCGCCTCGTCGTCGTAATATTGCAGTTCGATCGGCTTCAGCCCCGCGGTGACATCCTCGTCGCTCCATTTCAGTAGAATGCGCTCCTGGTTGGTGCCGGCACCGACGATGATCCTGAGGCCCGCCGCATCCCTGGGTTCCTTGATTGAGATGACCGGGTTGTCGGATTTCACGAAAAAACCGTGCAGTCCCTGGCGGTAGGTGGAGAAATCGAACTTCTCCTTGCGCTGCTCGGTGACCCCGACATTGGAGATGACGGCATCATACTTGCCCGAGGTGAGGCCGAGCGGCCAGTCGATCCAGGCGACGGGCACGATTTCCAGCGTCAGGCCAAGGCTGTCGGCGATGGCATAGGCATAGTCGGGATCTGCCCCAACTACGGTTTTGGCGTCGGTGGCATAGGTGCCAAGCGGAGCACCGCCGGGGCTGACGGCGATGGTGAACTTGCCTGGCGTGACGAACTTGAAGTGCTTCGGGATCGCGGTGATCGCCGCCTCGTTCCTGGCGGCATGCAGCCTGCCCGGCTGTTGCGGGCTGAGGTCGAAATCGTCGGCTGAATGGGCCGCCCCGAAGCCGGCCAAGGCAGACGTCAGCGCCGCAAGCAGCAAGGCGCGGATTGTCGAAAAAATCGTCACGTTCGATATCTCTCCGTTTGCATTGAGAAGCAGCGGCGGACCGGCGTTTGAACGCCAGCCCGTCGGGCAATGTCAGGAGCCGCTCTTCGGCAGGCCGGGAGGATTGGTCTTTGCTTGGTCGATCGCCTCGGGGCCAAGATTCCAGGTATCGAGGATCTTCTTGTAGGCTCCGCTGGCGATCAGGTCGTTGACAACATCGGTCAAGGGAGCCGCCAGACCGCTGCCTTTGCGCGTCGTGACCGCAATCTCGGCAGTGATCGGCCAACCGCCGCTGACGGTGCCGACGAGCTTGGTCTTGCCATTGATGCCCGCCGAGTAGGCCTGCGTCGCGTTGACGCTGAAGACCGCGTCGGCTCTGCCGGACTGGACGGCGAGATCCTTGACCGCGTCGTCGTCATAATATTGCACCTCGATCGGCTTTAGGCCGGCCGCGACGTTCTCGCGGTCCCATTCCAACAGGATCTTCTCCTGGTTGGTTCCGGCATCGGTGATGACCTTCAGGCCGGCAATATCCTTCGGCTGCTTGAGCGCCGTAATCGGGCTGTCGGCCTTGACGTAGAAGCCAAGCTCGTCCTTGCGGTAGGTCGAAAAGTCGAATTTCTGCTTGCGCTCTTCCGTGACGGTCACGTTCGAGATCACCGCGTCTAACTTGCCCGACGTCAGTCCCAGCGGCCAGTCGGCCCAGGCAACGGAAACCAGTTCCAGCTTCAGGCCGAGGCTGTCGGCGATGGCCTGCGCTAGATCGACGTCATAGCCGATGACCGTCTTGGAATCGGAGGCATAATCATGCAGCGGCAGATTGCCGCTCGAGCTGATGCCGACGGTAAAGGCGCCGTTTTCGACGAACTTGAAGCCCTTGACTTCGTCAACGCGCTTCTCGTTCTTCTCGACCCGCAGCCGGTTCGGCTGCTCGGGGCTGAGATCGAACTTCTGCTGCGCCTGAGCCGAACCGAAACCGAGTGCGGCGATGGTGACGGCCCCTGCTATGAGAAGCCTTGTTCTATCTGCAAATGCCATGTCCCGTCTCCATTTTCATTTTTAAGTTGTGGTTGTTGTCAGTCGGCCGGTGCAGCCCGTCGCGGCCAGGCATTTCGCCAGCGCTGTCGGGCGCTAGAGAACCTTGGCGAGGAATTCGCGCGTGCGGGGATGTTCCGCTTTGTTGAAGATGCGCGCCGGCGGGCCGGCCTCCAGAATGTGGCCACTGTCCATGAAGACGACGGTGTCGGCGACTTCGCGGGCAAAGCCAACCTCATGGGTGACGATGACGAGCGTCGTGCCGGTACGGGCAAGCTCCTTGATGACATCGAGCACTTCGCCGACGAGCTCGGGATCGAGCGCCGAGGTCGGCTCGTCGAAGAGCAGCACCTTAGGGCGGAGCGCCAGTGCGCGGGCGATCGCCACACGCTGCTGCTGGCCGCCGGAGAGCTGGCGTGGATAGGCGTCGATCTTGTTGCTGAGCCCGATGCGCGCGAGCAGCTCCTGCGCCAGCTGCACCGCTTCCTCGCGGCCGATGCCGCGAACCTGGATCGGTGCCTCGATGAGGTTTTCGAGCACGGTCAGATGTGGGAAGAGATTGAAGTTCTGGAAGACCATGCCGATATCGGCGCGGCGTTTGAGAATTTCGTTTTCCTTGAGTTCGTAGAGCGTATCGCCCTTTCTGCTGTAGCCGACGAAATCGCCATCGACGGAGATGAAGCCCTCATCGACACGCTCCAGATGATTGATGGCACGCAAAAGCGTCGACTTGCCGGAGCCGGACGGGCCAAGGATGGCGGTCACGCTGCCGGCAGGCAGGCTGAGCTCGATGTCATCGAGCACCTTCAGCGAACCGAAGCTCTTCGAGATACCGTGGATGCGCACCGCGCCGCCCGCGGCCCGCAGGGCCGCCGCATCCTGAAAGCCGATCTTGCGCACGGTGTCGATCGCCGTATCGAGGACAGGCAGCGGACGCCGGAAGCGCGCGAAAAATGCCTGAAAGGGAAGCGGCGTCGGATTGCGCACGGCGCCTTTGGAAAAATAGCGTTCGATATAGTGCTGGGCAACCGACAGCACCGTCATGATGATCAGATACCAGACGGTCGCGACCATCAGCAGCGGAATGACTTCGAGATTGCGGCGGTAGATCACCTGGACCGTGTAGAAGAGTTCCGGCAGCGCCAGCACGTAGACCATGGATGTGCTCTTCGCCAATCCGATGAGCTCGTTGAAGCCTGTCGGCAGGATGGAGCGCATGGCCTGCGGCAGTACGATGCGGAAGGCCTGGCGGCGGTGCGGCAGGCCGAGTGCGGCTGCAGCCTCCAATTGCCCATGATCCACCGAAAGAATGCCGCCGCGCACGATCTCGGCGAAGAAGGCCGACTGGTTGAGCGTGAGGCCGAGGAAGGCAGCGGCAAAGGGCGTCAGCAGTTGCACCGTCGGATAGTCGATGAAGACCGTATCGGTGAAAGGGATGCCGATCTTGATCGTCTCGTAGAGGTAGCCAAGATTGTTCAGTATCAGCAGCAGCACGATGACGGGGATCGAGCGCAGTAGCCAGATATAGCCCCATGAGAGACCGGAAAGCAGCGGCGACCTGGAAACGCGGGCAAGCGCCAGAGCCGTTCCGAGAATGGAACCGGATATGGCGGCAAGCGCGGTCAAAAGCAGTGTCCTGCCGAGGCCGACGAGCACCGGTTCGGCAAAGAACCATTCGGCAAAGACGCCCCAACCCCAGCGTGGATTGGTGAAGGTGGAATAAAGCACGGCGATGATGACGAAGGCGGCGAAGATCGTGCCCACGAGCTGGCCGGGATGGCGCGCCGGTACGATGCGGTAACGGGAGTGATCCTGCTTCGGTTCTGCCGTCCTGCTGCCGGGGTCGATGCCCACGAAATCCGTCGTCAGTGCCATTGTGCTTCCCTTTTATGATTGTCGGTCTTTGCCGCTTTCAGTGATTTGCGCTGGCGACGCGCAGGCGTGGCTCGGCCGCTTCGTTTTCGGGAGCCGGCTGAGCGAGATGGGTGATGTCCTTCTCGAAGGGCAGGCTCTTGTAGATCTCGGGATCGACAGCAGTGTCGAAGAGAGCGGTGTAGCCATAGGTCAGATAGAGGCCGACTGCCTCGGGCTGGCGAAAGCCGGTCGTAAGATAGATGCGGGCATAGCCCTGGCGGGCGGCCTGGGCCTCCAGTTCCACCAGCACCTTGCGGGCAAGGCCCTGGCGGCGCAGATCGGAGCGCGTCCAGATGCGTTTGAACTCGGCCGTGCGCTCGTCATACTGCTTGAAGGCGCCGCCGCCGATGCTTTGACCATTCCGCATCAACAGGAGGAAGTTGCCGTGCGGCGGCGCAAAGGCTTCGGAGGGATAGCGATTGAGCTCGGCCGCTGCACCTTCGGCATTGAAATAGGTGCCGTAGCGGCTGTCATATTCGTGGATCAACTCATCGATCAGCGGCTTGGCGCGGGGGTCGAGAGGGCTCGTATAGAGAAATGTATCGCTCATATAGTTCATCACCCGTTGTCATCAGTGAGGAAGGCCTCAACGAGCCGCACCCAGTAGCGGGCGGCAGGCGCAATGACCGAGTCGTTGAAATCATAGTGGGCGCTGTGGAGGGGAGCGCTGTCGCCATTGCCGACGAACAGGTAGCTGCCGGGATTGGCCTTCAGCATGAAGGCGAAATCCTCACTCGCGGTTCTCGGCCGGAAATCCTTCTCGATCGCCGCCAGACCGAGTGCGTCCTGTGCGACATCACGGGCAAATGCCGTTTCCTTGGCGTGATTGACCAACGCCGGAAAGCCGAGGCGATAATTCACGTCCGCTTCGGCGCCGAAGCTTTCGGCCTGGGCGCGGGCAAGGGCTGGAATACGCTCCTGCAGCAATTGGCGAACCGTCTCGCTGAAGGCCCGCATGGTGAGCTTCATCTCCACGCTCTCAGGGATGACGTTCGAGGCGGAGCCGGCATGGATCGAGCCGACGGTGGCAACCGCCATGTCCTGCGGATCGACATTGCGCGAGACCACGCTTTGCAGGGCGGTGATGAAGGAGGCGGACGCCAGCACCGGATCGACGGCGCGGTGCGGTTCCGCGCCATGGCCGCCCTTGCCGACAATCTTGATCACCGCCTGATCGACCGAAGCCATGGCAGGACCGGTGACGAAGCCGAATTGCCCCGTCGGCACACCCGGCCAGTTATGCAGCCCGAAGACCGCATCGACAGGAAACCGTTCGAACAGGCCTTCCGAGATCATCTTGCGTGCGCCGGCGCCGATTTCCTCGGCGGGCTGGAAGATCAGCCTGAGCGTGCCGCTGAGATTACCGCTCTCTGAGAGATAACGGGCGGCCGCCAGCAGGATCGAGGTATGCCCGTCATGGCCGCAGGCATGCATGACGCCGGGATTGCTGCTGGCATAGGCAAGACCGGTTGCCTCCTCGATCGGCAGCGCGTCCATGTCGGCGCGAATGCCGATCCGCTTCCTGCCGTCGCCGCGCCTGAGGGTGGCGACGATGCCGGTGCCGGCAATGCCCGTCGCCACCTCGTAGCCCCAGGAGGAAAGGCGGGATGCCACGAGCTTGCTGGTCCTGAGTTCCTGGAACGCAAGCTCCGGATACTGGTGCAGATCGTGGCGAAGCGCGATGATCTCGTCGAGATAGGCGGCGATGCCCTTTTCGACCGGATCGTTGCTGCGCGGGTTCCGAGCGATGATGTCCATGACGGTTCGTCAGCGCCTCAGGCGCCGACGGCCTTTCCGCGCTCGAGGCGGTCCGCACCGGCCGCATACCGGCTTTCGCGGAAGGGCAGACCCAAATGGTCGCGCAGCGTCTCGCCTTTCAGGACCGGATCGAAATAACCGCGCTCCGTGAGGATCGGCAGGACGTATTCGGCAAAGTCGGCGAAACCCTCGGCGATGACGGGAAAACCGAGAATAAAGCCGTCGGCAGCGCCATGGTCCACCCAGCGGATGATCTCGTCGGCGATATGCTCCGCGGTACCGATGAAGGCGGTGCGCGGCGTCGCGGAATCAAGCGCGACCTGGCGGAGCGTCAGGCCCTTATCGCGCGCCGTCCTCTTGATGCGGTCGGTGGTAGCGCGGAAATTGTTTCTGCCGATATCGCCAAGTTCGGGGAACGGCTCGTCCAGCGGATAGACGGCGAAATCATGATGATCAAAGAAGCGGCCGAGATAGAGCAGCGCCTCCTCGATAGTGACGAGGTTGCGGATCGCTTGGTACTTGGCTTCCGCTTCCTCGGCCGTCTTCCCGACGATCGGGCCGATGCCGGGATAGATGCCGACCTCCGCCGCCGGGCGGCCATGCGCAATCACGCTGTCCTTGAGCTGGCGGTAGAAGGCCTGCGCCTCCTCGATAGGCCCGCCATTGGTGAAAACGGCATCGGCATGTTTGCCGGCGAGCCTGATGCCGGAATCCGAAGCGCCCGCCTGGAAGACGACCGGTTGACCCTGCTTCGAACGGCCGATGTTGAGCGGCCCCTCGACGCGGAAGAAGCGGCCCTTATGGTCGAGGCGATGCATCTTGGTCTTGTCGACAAAGACGCCGGTCTCGCGGTTGCGGACGAAGGCGTCGTCGTCCCAGGAATCCCACAGACCCTTGATCGCATCGATATAGTCCTCGGCGATCTCGTAGCGCAGTTCATGTTCGGGATGTTCGCGGCTGTAGTTGCGCCCCGAGCCCTCGAGCGGCGAGGTCACCGCGTTCCACCCTGCCCGGCCGCCACTGATGAGGTCGATCGAAGCGAACTGCCGGGCGATGGTGAAGGGATCGCTGTAGGAGGTCGAGACCGTGCCGACGAGACCGATTTTCGAGGTCGATGCCGCCAGCGCCGAGAGAATGGCGATCGGCTCGAAGCGGTTGAGGAAATGCGGAATCGACTGCTCGTTGATATAGAGCCCGTCGGCGACGAAGGCGAAAGCGATGCCGGCCGCCTCCGCGCTACGCGCCGTCGTGACGAAGAAGTCGAAATTGACACTGGCATCCGCCGGCCCGCTTGGATGCTTCCAGGCATTCATGTGACCGCCGGGACCCTGCAGCATGATGCCGAACGTGACGTGTTTCTGAGCCATGGGATCGATCTCCTTGAAAACGGTCAGGCGACGAGGGAAAGCCGCTCCTCGGCGAGCAGCTCGATGGAGGCCAGGCGCTCGGCGGTTGAAAGCGCCGGCGTGTCGAGCACGAATTCGTTGACGCCGTAGCGGCGGTGAAACTCGTCCAATTCCTTGCGGATCTGCGTTGCGGTGCCGTGCAGCACACTCGGCACCTTCTCCTCGATGCGGTAATCGGTGACGCCGGCCTGGCGGGCAAATTCAGCCGCCTGCTCCTCGCTGCCGACATTGACGGTCTGGCCGTTCGGCAGAAACACCTTGACGATGCGCAGATTGCCGACGCGCTCGCGGGCATAATCCTCGCTTTCGGCGGCAAAGGCTGCGAGCGCCAGGATCGGCCGCTTGCCGCCGGATGCCTGCTCATAGGCCTCAAAGGTCCTGCGCAGATTGTCGGGATCGCCGTTCAGGTGACCGGCAAAAACCAGTTCCCAGCCCTTCTCGGCAGCAAGTTTGGCGCTGTCGACGCTGGCGCCGAGCAGGAAACGTTCGGGAGCGGTGGGCGGGAAAGGGGTCGCCTGCGCACCCTCGTAATTCGGGTCGGCTGCGAGATAGGTGTTAAGATCGGAAAGCTGGCTGGCAAAATCCGGTTTGCTTGCCGGATCGACGCCAAGCTGCAGCGCGCGTGTCGAAAGCGGAAAGCCGCCCGGCGCCTTGCCGACACCGAGATCGACGCGGCCGGGTGCAAGCGATGCCAGAAGATTGAAGGTCTCGGCAACCTTGTAGGCGCTGTAATGCTGCAGCATGACGCCGCCCGAGCCGATACGGATTTTCGAGGTCCTGGCGAGAAGGTAGGCGATCAGCGCTTCCGGCGCCGAGCTCGCCAGATTGGACATGTTATGATGCTCGGCCACCCAGAAACGGTGATAACCGAGTTCCTCGGCTCGGGCAGCAATCTTGACCGTCGTCCGCAACGCATCCGCAGCGGTGAAACCCTGTTCGATCGGACTTTTGTCGAGAAGACTGAGGAGATAGGTCATGACATCACGAGCCGATCGCTGGTTGCAAAGTATAATCTATAAAATCAGTAGACAAACTTCGTTATAAGAAATGACATTCTCTTTCGCAGAGGTTTCGTGAAAAAAGCGGCCGCGCCTGAGATGGAAATCGGAGCCTCTCCAGGCCAGGCCTGGGGCGTTCGATATTCTGGGCCAAAGGGCGTTACCGCAGGACGCTGTCGGCGCATGTCAAGCCGATCAGCTACCTCAAAGCGCATGCGCCCGGGAATATCCGGTCACTCAAGGACAAGCTGCAGCTGATCGCCATCACGCTTCAGTCGGTCAATACGAAAACCCACGAGGCACCGGCGCCCCTGAAGGTGCCGGCGCCTATCAACCGGCAAGTCGAGGCAGGCAATTCATCCCGCTGCCAAGTCCTTCGCGACGCCGCGAACGTCTGGCAGACAGCCAATCTTGATGTGGGCGGGTCCTCACGAACCGGGGAGTAAAGATCACTCAGCCGCTTTTCAACTGCGCCATTGCAAGCAGCGTGTCAGAGCTTATCGTCGCTGAGCCGGTGAGGATCGAAAGTGCTGTCGACGTGGTGCCGGTGCCGTTGGCGACATCATACATGGCGGTGAAGCGTTTGATCAGATCGTCGACTTTCTCAGGATCCGCCAGATCCTTGATGTCGATGAAATTGTTGACCATCTCGGCTTGCTTGTCGACGTCCATGTTGGAGACATAACTGGACAGGTTGAAGGTCGTGGTAAAAAACTCGAAGAGCGCGCTGTCACCCAGAATGTCATAGGCGCTCGAAATCTCCGGCGCCTTGCGCTGGAAATAGAGCGCGAGGCGCACGCCGGTGTTGCTATCGCCCTGATCGTCCTCAAGCGTCAGCCTGACATAGGAGTCGATGGTGTCGAGCACATCGCCGCGCTGCTGCACCGTCCCGGTGGGATCGGTGGAAATATTGCCGTCCTGGTCGAAATTGAACGAGCCGACGAGTTCGGCGAAACGATTGTCGTCCAGCTTGTTGACATAACTATCTTCGTCGTCGAGATCGGAAGAAAACATCTTCTCCAATTCGTCCGACGTGACATCGTCAGGGTCGAGCCCCTTGGCCTCGAGCGCCAGGGAAACCAGGCGATCGTCGGCCAGAAATTCGCTCGCCGTGGTGATCGTCGCCATCTGCTCGCGAAAATAGCTGATCTCGTCATCCGCCGCATCGGTCGCCTCGGTCAGTTCGTTCCCTTCGAGGTAGCGGATCTTGTTCTGCTTGTAATAGGCGGCATAGTCGTCGACGACGGATTCCGACATGGCCTGCAAGGGAACGGTGACGTCGCCGTCGCTGTCGAAGTTGAAGGCTTTGCGAAAGGCGACGAACCGGTCATCGTTCAGGCTGTTGACATAGCTTTTGGCGTCCGTTGGATCGCTTTCGAGTATCTTCCGGACCTCGCTTCTCGAAACCTCGGTGGAATCGATGCCATAGGCGCGCAACGCCATTTCCCACATTTCCGGGAGATCGTCGTTGTCGTCATCGTCGTCATCGGCATTCGATACGAGGAAATCATCGATCGAGGTAACGCTGGCGATGCGCGTCGTATAGTTGTCGGTGGCGTCTTCCGTGCTGGTATTGGCGACCAGCACCTGGTAATTTTCATCGAAGGCTGCCGTGGTCGTGGCGGTCTGTTCCGACGTCTGGGCGGTGTCGCCATCGGCAAGCGCGCCGTCTTCATCGAAATTGAAGGCGTCGTGCAAATCGGACAGGCCGATCGCGTCGGCGATGTCGGCGCTTTTCAGCGCCGCGGAAATGAAAGTGTCGGATTCGTCGTCGGTCAGCCCGTAGGCGATCCTGAGATAGCCGACCAGCTTATCGTCGCTCATCAACTGATCGACGGAGGTGACGTTTCCAATTTCTGCAGCGAAATAGGTGTCATAGGCCTCTCCGGTGTCCGAAGACGCAGTGGTCGACGAGGCCACCGCATACCCACTCGTCATCAGCGAGATCTGATCTTCCGACATCACGTCGCCGTCGGTCGAGCCGTCCTCGTTGAAGTTGAAGGCTTTTGCCAGGCTGACATAGACGTCGTCGCCGAGCTGGTTGACGAAACTGTCGGGATCGTCGAGATCGCTCGTCAAAACCTCCTTCAAGAAGCTGCTTGAGGTATAGTCGGTGCTGAGACCGAAGGCCGTCAGCGCATAGTTCTTCAGCCTCGAACTCGACAGGAAATCATCGACGGAGGTGATCGACGAGATATTCTCTTCGAAATAATCCGTCTCATCCGCGATGTCGTCCGCCTCGGTGTCGAAGGACGTCTCATAAGCATCGAGCAGATTGTCCCGCTGCACGTCCGATTGCGCCGTCTTCGTCTCGCCGGAAAATTTGAAGGCGGCTGCAAACTCGGCATAGCGGCTGTCACTCAAGCTGTTGGCGAAGCTCGATGAATCGCTGAGGTCGCTTTCCAGCACCTTCTTCATGAAGGCCTTGGCATAGGTCATGTCGTCGAGCCCGTAGGCCTTCATGGCATAGGAATAGAGCTTGTAATCACCCATGAAGTCATCGACCGTCGTGACCTTGCCGATGTTTTCCTTGTAATAGGCGCTGTCGCGGGCAACCGTGGCCTGGGATGCGACGTTCGAAAGACTGGCGCCGAGATTTCGAGCGACCGAGAGGTAGCTTACATAAGTGGAAACCAACGTTTGTCCCTCTAACCTCTGGTTTTTACGCGTTTCCGAACGCAAAATCGCTCTGCGGCTTTTGCTGGATTTGCGCTAAAGCGCGTCGCATCAAACTTGATTCATGCGACGCGCTTTAGTCCTCTGTTTTTATGCATGTCGTTATCCCGGAACCGCTGCACACTTCCGGGCGACATGCTTTAAGCACGGCGGCGCCGCGCGAAAGCCTGCCGGCAATCACGGGGGAACTTTTCATCTCTGCGGGAATGTCGGCGCCGATCATGGCGAAGCACAGCCACGTCCATGTGGCCGAATCAATTTAATAGAACTCCATAGTTCTATAATTCATCTGATGCGGAATTGGAAGTTGAAAAATGCGATGCGCTTCAGGCGGCGCCGACGCCAGCGGCAAAGATGGCGATGCAACGGCGAAGATGGGCAAGCAGCCTCGCCCGATCGGGCCACGCCTGGGCCCGCCCTTCCGGCGGGCCCATACCGCCGAAGATCATGTCCATCAGCATGCGGGCGCCGCTTGCCGGGTCGTCGAGCGCCAACCTGCCTTCGGCCCGGCGATCGTTCAACCAGTCGGCAAGGTGTTGGCGGCTGGCAAGCATGCCTTCATGCTGCAGAATGTCGACAAGCTCAGGAAACTGAGCCGCCTCGCGAAAGACGAGCTGCAGGAAACCGGCACGATCCGCGTCCTTCTCCTCATCCATGTCGATCATGAAGATACGTTCGAGGCTCTCGGCGATCGAGAGATCTTCCGCGGGCCTGGGCAGATCGAGCATCATGCGCCGATGCGCGCCGACGACGGCGGCAAACAGCTCTTCCTTGCTCTGGAACAGTTTGTAGAGCGTCTGTTTCGAAACGCCTGCCTCCGTGGCGACGACCGCGGTCGTGCTTCCGGCATAGCCGCATTTTACAAAAACACGGCGAGCGATTTCGACGATATGTGCCCGCTTGTCCTCATCGCTGGAGACTTTCGGCCGGCCTCGCTTGCGCGGCTCATCTGCGGGCTCGTCGACACCATCCATGACGATCTAGACCGCCTTACCGAAGCGCATGCCGACGAGCCTGAAAAGCGGACTGCGATTTCTGAGGGATGATTTTTTCGGTTGTGGCATTAGCAATTTCGATTTAGAGAACTCATAAGTTCTGTAATGCGTTGCATCCCCACCCTCTAGCGATGGAGCGCTTATGACGACCATTTCGGCCGCAACATCAATTTCTTCCTATTCCTATAGCAAGAGCTCGACATCCGCATCCCAGGACATCCTATCCTGTAATACGGTTTCGGCAAAAAAATCAACCACAAGCCAGCAGTCCGACGAAGACACGACCAACAGTGCCGAGAAACTCATGGCCCAGTTGATGTCGCTGGCGATGAACGGCCTCACCGGTCAGTCCGGCTCCAGCCAAGAGCAGGGCGGCGGCGCCGGCATGGACGTTGCGCAGTTGGACAGCGATGGCGACGGCTATGTGAGCAAGGCCGAGTTCGTCGCAGCCCGGCCGTCCGACGTGACAGAGGATCAGGCCGGTACGCTGTTCGACAGCTTCGACAGCGAAGATTCCGGCTCGCTATCGGTCGATGCGCTCACTGAGGACATGTCCGCCCTGCAATCGCAACGTCCCGACGGACCGCCACCGCCGCCGCCGGCCGACGACGATCAGTCTGCATCCCTGATCTCCGATCTCGATACCGATGGTGACGGGCTGGTGAGCAAGGCGGAGTTCGTCGCAGGCCGGCCGTCCGATGTGACGGAAGATCAGGCCGGCACGCTTTTCGATAGCTTCGACAGCGAAAGCGCCGGGTCCCTATCGGTCGATGCGCTGACCGAGGCCATGTCCTCTCAGTCATCGCAACGTCCCGACGGACCGCCGCCACCGCCGCCCGCCGACAATGACCAGTCTGCATCCCTGCTCTCAGATCTCGATACGAATGGAGACGGACTCGTGACATTGGACGAATTCATGGCCGGTAGGCCGGACGACGTCACCGAAAGCCAGGCGAGCCAGCTCTTTGATCTGCTCGACACATCCGGCACCGGTTCATTGTCCACTGCCACGGGCTGACGACCGCCTAGTTGTTTAGACCAGGATGATTTTAGGCCCGGTCGGCCTAAATTCTGAATCCTGTTCTAAATTAGAGAGTTAGCGCATGATGTCATAAGAAAACCGCTCACACTTTTCGGCATCATGCTCTAGCAGGAACGCCGCCATAGCCGTCAGCCGAACAAATGGTGCGCCGCAATAGGCGCACGACACCAGCGCACGGATGAGCCGAAGCGCCTATCGCCATCACGGGGTCAGTCCAGACAATCAGATCATCGACCGGTGTGGGCTTTGCCCGGCGCCAGCGATGTCGTGCGCCCGCAATCCGGGATCTGGAAGCCTGTCGCCACATGGCATGTTCCCCAACCTTTAAGGATTGAGCCATGAGCATTTTTGGAAGTATGAAAACCGCCGTCTCAGGCATGAGCGCCCAGGCAAACCGGCTGAGCACGGTTTCCGACAATATCGCCAACGCAAACACGGTCGGCTACAAAGCCGTTTCCACCTCCTTCTCGTCGCTGGTCCTGCCGTCGTCCTCAGGCAATTACAATTCCGGCGGCGTCCAGACATCCGTGCGCCAGGCGATTTCCGAACAGGGCGACATCTCCTATACGACCTCGGATTACGACCTGGCGATATCAGGAGACGGGTTCTTCATCGTGCAAAGCCCCGACGGCACGCCGGTTCTTACCCGGGCCGGCGACTTCTCGGTCGATAGCGACGGCAATCTGGTCAACAGCGCCGGTTTCACCCTTATGGGGTATTCTTATGATTCCGGCGTGCCGGCGGTTGTCGTCAACGGTTTCGACGGCCTGGTGCCGGTTAACGTCGCCCAATCGGGCTTGAGCGCGATCGCTTCGACCAGCGCCTATTTCAGCGGCAACCTGAATTCCGAGGCAATTGTCGTCACGGATGCGACGACGCTGCCGAGCGCCAATTCCTCTGGTGTCACCGACGATACGCAGAAGATGTCGCTGGTTGCCTATGACAGCCTCGGCGGCACGGTCCAGTACGACTACTATTTCACCAAGACGGGTGTCACGACGGATTCAGCCGGCGCGGTCACTGGAAGCACCTGGGAAGTCTCGGTTTACCGCAATGCCGATGCAGCGATCGGCGGCACGACGTCCTTCCCCTACTCCTCCAGTGCGGTGAGCGTCGCGACGCTCTCCTTCGACGCCGACGGCCAGCTGACGTCTGCGACCGACACGGATATCGTCGATCCGGTCACGGCAAAGACGATCACCATGGATTATTCGGACTTCACCCAGCTTGCCTCCGACTTCTCGGCGACGGGCTCTGCCGATGGTCAGGCAGCCAGTGCCGTCAGCTCGGTGTCCATAGGGACGGACGGCGTGGTATCGGTCTCCTATGCGAATGGCGCGACGAAGGCGCTCTATCAGATCCCGCTTGCGACGGTCGCCAGCCCCGACAATCTGACGCTGCTCAGCGGCAACGTCTACAGCGCCAACGGATTGTCCGGCGTCACGGTCACCGGCTTTCCGCAGACGAACGGGCTCGGCTCCATCCAGTCCGGCGCCCTCGAGAGTTCGAACGTCGATCTCGCCGGCGAACTGACGGAAATGATCGAGGCGCAGCGCAGCTATACCGCCAATTCGAAGGTGTTTCAGACCGGCTCCGACATCATGGATGTCCTCGTCAACCTGAAACGATAAAGGGAGCGCCTAGATGTCGCTTACCTCCGCCTTGAACAGCGTCCAAAGTATTTTCAACAATACCGGCCAGCAAAGCAGCGTCGTCTCGACCAACATCGCCAATGTCGGAAATTCCGACTATGTCAGACGCGAGGCGTCGATAACGACGTCTCTGTCCGGCGCTCAGGTCGTCAGCATCAGCCGGGCGCAGGAAACCGCGCTGCTGGCCCAGTATCTGCAATCGAACGCCAAGGACAGCGCCCAGCAGACGCTTGTGACCGGCCTCGAAAGCCTGAAGTCGCTGACGGGCGGCAATGACTACGAGACCTCGCCGAGCACTTATCTCTCGGCATTTCAGCAGGCGCTGCAGACATTCGCTACATCGCCGAGCAGCACGACCGCCGCGCAATCGGCTGTCACCGCCGCGCAGGATCTGGCCAATTCGCTGAATACCGCAAGCGACGGCGTCCAGTCGATCAGAGCCGATGCCGATGCGGAGATCGCCACGCAGGTCTCATCGCTGAATACGCTATTGTCGCAGTTCGAAACCGCCAACAATGCGGTCAAGGGGGCGACAGCGACGGGCGCCGATACGTCCTCGGCTCTCGACGAGCGTGAAAAGCTTCTGAAGCAGATCTCCTCGATCGTCGGTGTGACCACCGCCGTCCGCGACAATAACGACATGGCGCTCTACACCTCTGACGGCACCGTGCTGTTCGAGACCATACCGCGCACCGTCACATACGTGCCCACGACAACCTACGTCGCCGGAACGGAGGGCAATTCCGTCTATATAGACGGCGTTGCGCTCGACGCCGGCGAGGGATCGACGACAAGTGCCTCGGGCAGCCTGCAGGCGCTGCTGCAGCTTCGCGACGAAATCGCCCCGACATTCCAGGCTCAGCTCGACGAGATCGCCAAGTCCCTCGTCCAGGCCCTCTCGGAAACCGACGGCAGCACCAGCGCACCCGCACTTTTCGTCTGGACGACGGCGGCCGGAGCAACTGGAGGAACACCCTCGGATTCCGACGATATCACCGGCATCGCGTCCTCGATCTCGGTCAATCTTGCCGTCGTTACCAGCGAGGGCGGGGATGCAACGAAGCTGCGCGACGGAACGATCAGCGGCATCACCGATCTCAACAGCTCGGGCGACAGCGGCTTCTCGGACAATCTCGACGCCCTGTATACGGCGTTGACGGAACAGCGCTCGTTCTCCTCCGACGCCGGTCTTTCCACATCGCAAAGCCTGATGGACTATGCCAGTTCCTCGATCGGCTGGCTCGAACAATACCGCAGCGATGCGACGGCGGCCTCCGAAAACACATCTGCGGCGCTATCGCGCTCCGACGAGGCCTATTCCAACGAGGCCGGCGTCAACCTCGACGAGGAGCTGACGCTCCTCCTCGATATCGAACAATCCTACAAAGCGGCGACAAAGATCCTGAACGTCATCGACGAGATGTTCCAGTCGCTCCTCGATATAGCGAGCTAGTCATGAAAGCCTCTTTTGTCTCGTCATCGGCGATGCAGAACGTCCTGCGTCTGACCATCAGCCAGTCCCAAACCAAGCTGCAGCAGGCCTCGACGGAGGCGACGACCGGAACCTACGCCGATATCGGCGTCTCCCTTGGCGCCGGCGCCGCGAAAACGATCAATCTGACCAGCGCCATCGACCAGGCCGCCTCGTTCCAGTCAAGTAATGCCGTCGTCGGATTGCGCATGGACGCATCGCAGACCGCCCTTTCGAGCCTCAAGGATGCCGGCGATAGCCTGGTCTCGAACCTGACAGCGCTCCAGGCGAGCCAGGATACGACCAGCATCGCCGTTGCCCTGCAGACGGCGGGCGCCACGATTTCTCAGCTGATCTCGACGGCGAACACCGAGGTGAATGGCGAGTTCCTGTTTGGCGGAACGAACCTCGACAGCCAGCCTCTGACCGATCAGTCCTCTACGGTCTCGGATGCGATCGTGACCGCGCTGGGCGATTATGCAACCGGCCTTGGAAAAGACGTCAACGATCTGACCGGCGAGGAAATCGGCACTTTCATCACCGATACCGTCGAGCCGATGTTTTCCGAAAGCGCCTGGACGGACGCTTCGGGAGGCTGGTCGACCGCTTCCAGCACCGACATGACAAGCCGGATCAGCGGCTCGGAAACCATCACCTCGTCCACCAACGCCAATTCCGAAGGCATGCGTTATCTGGCGCTTGCCTCCGTCGTCGTCTCCGCGCTCTTCGGCCAGGATCTCAGCGCCGACGCACAGAGCACGGTGGCATCGAAGGCGATCGGTTATGCCGCGCAGGCGACTTCAGGCATCGTGACGCAGCAAAGCCAGCTCGGCCTCTCGCAAGAACGGGTCGAAAAGGCAAATGACGCGCTCGATGCCCAGTCGAGCCTGCTTCAGGGAAACCTCGTCGATCTCCAGGGCGTGGATGCCTATGAGGCTTCGACGCTCGTCAACCAGCTGCAGACGCAACTGGAAACGGCCTACACGCTCGTCTCAAAACTCCAGGGCCTGAGCCTGGTCAACTATCTCTGACGGATTGAAAATGCGGGAATTCAAGCGGCTGCAAATACCGGCCTTAACGAGAGAGCCCAACACGAGCTGCTCCGAAATCGTGGCTGAGGCCGCCTTTGCGCTTGCCTCAGGCATCATCAATACGATCCCTTTCGTCGGCAGCAAGCTCGACGAGCAACAGGCCCAGGCGTGGCCGCGATCGGGGATTTTCACCGACGACGGTGTAGAGATGACGGGAACGCCCCCCGAAATCTTCGAGCTTTGCGAGCTCCTGGCCTCCTACATCGAGAAAGGCTCGTCATTCGACGTCTTCGAGGTTTTCCACAAGATTGCTCGAATCGACCGGTTGATCGACTGGCGCCAGGGCGCCTTGCTGTCCCCCGAGTCGGAGAACACAAGACATTGATAGAATAAGAAAAATACCTTCAGGAAGGCGTCGCGATCGTGCGCGCGCCGCCAGGGAGCATGGCAAGGACCGGGCTTGCTTGTCGCCTGTGCGTTGCGGCAGTGTGGACTTTGCCATAGGGAAGACCAAGGACGATTGTCGAAGTCTGCCGGCAATGGTCTTTCACAGGCCGAGTGTTTCTTGATGTCAAAGCCGCGCGCGAAGCTTCCGTTCTCCGAAGAGACCTTGCAGGCCATGCTGGTCCGCGTGCTCCGCCCGCTGGTCAAACTCGCTCTCGCCTCCGGCTTCAACTTCACCGCTTTTTCGGTCGTCCTTCGCCGGCTTTATATCGAGGTGGCGGAGAAGGAATTCGCGCTGCCGAACAAGCAGCAGACGGATAGCCGCATCTCGCTGCTGACAGGCATCCACCGCAAGGACGTCAACCGGCTGCGCGGACTGGCGCTTGATCCATCGTTCCTGACCGTGGGCGTTTCGCAGACGAGCCGCATCCTTGCGCGGTGGCTTGCCGATCCGCTTTATTGCGATGCCGAGGACAGGCCGAGCACTTTGCCCCGGACGTCCAGCGATGGTGTTCCCTCATTCGAGAGCCTGGTCAGCGACATCACCAAAGACGTCCATCCCCGCTCCATCCTCGACGACTGGCTGGACAAGGGCATCGTCGTTGTCGACGACAACGGCTGGGTCCGGCTCAACCTTTCATCGATCGTGCCCAATGCCGGCGACGAAGCCCGCCGGCATTATTTTACCCGCAACCTTCGTGACCATGTGCAGGCGTCGGTCATGAACCTGATGAACGACCCTCCTCCCTATTTCGAACGTGCCGTTCATTATGATGGGATGTCGCCAGCGCTCGCCGCCCGGCTCGACGAAATCGCGCGCGAGGAAGGGATGGCGATGCTTCTCAAGCTCAACAAGATCGCCCATCAGGCCATCAAGGACGATCCGGGCGGCAGCAGCCGCTGGATCTCGGGCCTCTACGTCATGACCGAGGAGCGTGAGCCGGATCCTCAGGCAGACGCCGCTTCCGAGACGGAGGCGGACGAATGAGCCCGTCAACGATCTCGAGACGACAGTTTCTGCTGGGCGGAATTGCGCTTCAGGTCCTGATACCTGCGATGACAGCCGCGCAGCCGACCGGCACCAGCGATCATGGAATCGGCGGGTCCGGTCTTTCCATTCAGGGAGGCGGCGAGAACGAAGATCACGGCATCGGCGGAACCGGCATCGTCGGGACCATCCAGGGTTTCGGCAGCATTATCGTCAACGATATCCACATACCGTTCAGCGCCACGACGCCGATCGAGATCGATGGACGACGCGTTCCCGCCAGCGCGATGAAGGTCGGTCATGTCGCCCGGGTGCTGCTCACAGGCAAGCGCGCCGCCCGCATTACGATCGTCAGCGAGGTCCAGGGCCGCATCGACCGGATTGATAAGACCGGGATAAGAATACTTTCGCAAACCGTCGACGCATCAGGTTTGGCGACGAAGGGCCTGCGGAAAGGCAAGCGGGTTGCCGTGTTCGGTATCCGCAAACCTGACGGCACGATCATTGCCCGGCGCATCGAGCCCCGCTCCGTTTCCGATGGCGTCCATGTCCGTGGTGTCCTCGTCAAGAGCGGCAATCACGTCCTGATCGGCGGCCTTTCGCTTGGAAGCACGCATGGGTATCTGGCCGGCAAACAAACACTCGTGCGTCTGAAGGCGGTTGCCGATCGATTGATCGTCACTCGTATTCAGGCCGAACCTGTCGTGCCGGGCCTGAAACGCGGTACCGTCAACATCGAGACCTTCCGGCCGGGGGACAGAGGCATGGCGGGTTCTGGACCTGGAGGTTCGGCGCCTTCCGGGTCGATGCAACTCTCCCCCGATGGTCATGGCTTCGTCGATATCGGCGTGCGGGATTCGAGCAGAATGACTGGCTTTCCCGGACCTGGTCCCAATGGCGTTGGTCCGCGCCCGCCGAATGGTCCCGGGAACGGACCGGGGCCCGATCACTCGCCTTTCGGCAGAGGCGGGCCGGGCGGCGATTTTCCCGATCCGGGCAGGCGAGGTCCGCCACCCGGCCCTGGCGGCCCGCCTCCCGGCTCGGGGCCTCCCGGGTCGCCGCCCCCCGATCCGGTTCCGCACTGAAAACGCTGTCACCCACATTGACAAATGGGAAATATTCCCATTTTATTGCTCCTGCGAATCCTGCTTTGGGTGATTCCGGGAAGGGTTTGCCGATTGGCTAACGGGTCCGCCCCATACCCGCTAGCCAATCGTTTCAAACGCTTTTTAAGTCGAACCGTATTCCCGCGTAGTTGCAGAGATGGCCCACCGCCGACCCGATGGCGCCATCCGAACCAAGTCATCTTCGCCCAAGAGGAATCAGAAATTGCTTTTGCTGGAACGCGAACCGGATATTTCGATCGAGATGGACGAACCAACCGTCGTTGTAACCTGGGAAAACCGCGCGCAAATCATCGGCATAATGAACAGCGCGCTCCAGATGAGCCAAGAATTCCAACAGCTTTGGAACAGCAGCGGCGAAACCGGCCGGCTCAGCCAGGACGATACAGATAGATTGGTCGAGCTGCTGCGCAAGATCGGCGACCTCAACGAAATGCTGATGCGATTGGCCTAAATTCTCACCGGAACGACCCAATCCAGAATTTAGACCTCTATGCCCTTGTGAATCTCGCGGCTTCCATCGACGACTGCTTCGAGATCGAGATCCGCCCCGCTTTGCGGTGAAAGGCGGGCATAGACGGACATGGCTGGCTCTGGCCCGACTTGACAGATCTCATAGTGTTCGAGAGCCCGCTCGACAATCTCGGCGACTGAACGATTTTCGCGGCGGGCAAGCCGTCGCGCAAGATCACGCGCCTTTGCACTCCGTACGGCAAGCTGAGGTTCGGTCATACTGATCTCCTTTCTGATAAATATGACGCTCAGCATCCCGGCCAGTGAGTTGACGGATAATGGCTTACTACCAAAGTGGCCGTTGTTTGCCATCACCCCAATTTTGGACGGTTGCACCGGCCTTTCACAGGTGAGCCAACCCCCTGCCAACGAAAGAATTAACCATATCTCAGCGTTCTTGCGAAATAATGCTGCACGTAGATCAGGCGTCTCGAAGAAGAGAGGCCATAAGTTATTTGGAGACGGTCTTGGCCTTTACTATTGCGCGCAGTTTGGTGGCGTTTGGCGTCGCCGTTTCGGCCGGCCTCTTCATGTCGATCGGATTGCAGCAATCGGCGCTCGAACGGCTGAAGGTCAATGGCCCGGTTTACGAACAGGTCGTTTACGGAAAGGATCTGATCGCCGATATTCTGCCGCCGCCGCTGTTTGTCGTCGAGTCCTACATGCTCTCCTTCGAGGCGAGCAAATTTCCCGAACTGACCGATACCAATCTGGCCAAGATCGCGAATCTCAAGGCTGCTTACGACGATCGCCGCGCCTATTGGAAAACCACCCGGCTGCCGCAGGCTTTGAAGGACGAGCTTGAAAACGATGTCATCGCCAAGGGCGATGTATTCTGGGACGTGATGAACCGCGAGATCATTCCCGCCCTGACCGCCAAGGATGAAGACAAGGCGCATGGTGCGATCGAGCAATTGCGCGTCGCCTTTCATTCGCATCAGGATGCGGTCGAGAAACTTGTCGCAAATTCCGATGCCTTCCTGAAGGGCGAGGAGCGCAATGCCGCCTCGGAAATCGTCACCTGGACGATCTATGCGGGTGCCGCGGGCTTCGGCTCATTCGGCCTGTTGCTGGTGGGTCTCTATCTCTTGCGTCGCCGGGCAATCGTGCCGCTCGACGGTATGAAAGCCTATATGGGCAACCTCGCAGACGGCGATTATTCGACAGACGTTCCCTATGCCAGCCGCTCCGACGAAATCGGCGCCATGTCCAAGGCCGTGGCCGTCTTCCGCCGCAACGCGCTGGAACGCGAGGGCGCGCAGAAGCGCGAGACGGCGCTTCGCGATGCGGAATTTGAACGCGAACGCAGCCAGATGGCCGAAAAAGCCGCCGACGAGCAGATCCGCGAAATGGTGATCGATCAGCTGACGTACGGCTTGGACCAGCTATCACACGGCAATCTCGATTGCCGGATCGCCACACCCTTCGCCGCCGCCTACGAGACTTTGCGCGCCAAGTTCAACGACAGCATGGACGCACTTTGCGCCTCGATGGCCGAGATCGCCCTGACCTCCAGGCAAGTGGGCAGTTCCTCGGACGGCATTACGGGCGCAACCGAGAGTCTCGCGTCGCGCACGGAACAGCAGGCCGCGATGCTCGAACAGGCCACGGCTGCGCTCGATGAGATGAACGTCAAGGCGAAAGACGCCGCCGAGCATGCCGGCAAGGCAACCGGCATGATGGCCGAGACCCGCACCAGCGCCGAACATTCGGCCGCCGTCGTTCGCGAAGCGATCGCCGCCATGGAAAGGATCGAAGGTTCGTCGTCGCAGATCGGCGACATCGTCAACGTCATCGATGAAATCGCCTTCCAGACCAATCTTCTGGCGCTCAATGCCGGGGTCGAAGCCGCCCGTGCTGGCGAAGCGGGCAAGGGTTTTGCCGTCGTGGCGCAGGAAGTGCGCGAACTCGCCATGCGCTCGGCCAACGCCGCCAAGGAGATCAGGGCTCTGATTTCCACATCCTCGGCTCAGGTTTCCAGCGGGGTGCAGCTTGTCAACCGCACTGGCAAGGCGCTTCTGGAAATTGAAGGACAGGTCGAGCAGGTCGCCGGCCTGATTGCCCGCATCGTTTCGGTGTCCTCCGAACAGGCGGTGGCGATCGGCGAGATCAACGCCTCCGTCAATGCTCTGGATGAAGTGACGCAACGCAACGCGGCCATGGCCGTCGAAACCGCCTCGGCCTGTCGAGCGCTCGGCACTCAGACGCAGACGCTGGAAGGGGTCGTCAACCGCTTCCAGGTTGATGCGAGAGCCAGCGCGTCAAGACCGCAGAAAGCGGCTTGACGTATGAGCTGCCGCCGGAACTCCGTTCACCTCAGCCTGTAACGATCGCCACGACGGCAACGCAATCGCCTGGTTTGACCAGCCCCGGGAAATGCCGGGCACAGAGAATGCCGCTCATTCCGGCGCGGATCTCGCGGGGCGCCACCCCGGTCCGCCCGGTCGGATGGATGCGCGCAATGACGGCATCGTCAGTGACTGCGTCACCGAGATCGATGACAGGTTCGATCAGTCCCCCTTCCTCCGCGAAGGAGAAGCAGCGGCCGTCCGGCATGTCGAGCCAGGTCGTCGGACCGCTATCGACGATGCCTGCGACGATCTCCGCGTGGCGTAGCACATTCATAGTGCCGCGCTTGGCAATCGCCGCGGTTTTCGCCGTGGCGGTGCCGCCGCCGCCGAGTTCCGTGGTGATGAAGATCTTGCCCATCTCCTCGGCCGCCGTGTCGTACATGCCGACCGCATCGATCTCCAGCATCTTCATCGAATAGGGGGCTGCAAACGCCGTGACGAATTCGAAAGCCTTCGCCTCCTGCTGCTTGTTCGCCAGGATGTGCGCCGCGCAGAACGGCAGGAAATCGAGCGTCTTGCCGCCGGAATGGAAATCGAGAACGATATCGGCCATCGGCAGAAGCACACGCTGGAAATAGTCGGCGATCTTCTCCGTCACCGTCCCGTCCGGCCGGCCCGGAAAGCTGCGGTTCATATTGCCCCGATCGATCGGCGAAGTCCTGGTTCCCGCCAGAAACGCCGGGTAATTCATCGCCGGCACGATGATGACCCTGCCGCTGACCTCGTCGGCCTTCAGCGAGCGGGCGAGATCGAAGAGCGCGATCGGTCCTTCGTACTCGTCGCCGTGATTGCCGCCGGTCAGAAGAGCCGTCGGTCCCTTGCCGTTGCTGACGACAGTGATCGGGATCATCACCGAGCCCCAGGCGGAATCGTCGCGACTGTAGGGCAGCCTGAGGAAACCGTGCTGGATGCCCATGGCAGTGAAATCCACCGTCGCACTGATCGGCGACGGCCGCAAACAGGTCTCGTTCATGACAGCCTCAATCCTTGACCATCAGCTTGCGCGGCACGTTCGCCAGGCATTCGACGCCGCTCTCGGTGATGAGGATGCTCTCGGTCGTCTCGAAGCCCATGTCGTCGAGCCAGAGACCCGTCATGAAATGGAAGGTCATGCCGGGCTTCAGCTCCGTCCGGTCGCCGGGGCGCAGGCTCATGGTGCGCTCGCCCCAGTCCGGCGGATAGGAGAGACCGATCGGGTAACCGGTGCGGTTGTCCTTGACGATGCCGTATTTCTTCAAGACACCAAAGAAGGCATAGGCGATGTCCTCGCAGGTGTTGCCGGGCTTTGCCACCGCAAGGCCGGCCTCCATGCCTTCCAGCGTTGCTTTCTCCGCGTCTATGAAAGCCTGCGTCGGCTTGCCGAGGAAGACGGTGCGCGACAGCGGCAGGTGGTAACGGTTGTAGCAGCCGGCGATCTCGAAGAAGGTGCCCTCGCCCTTCTTCATCGGCCGGTCGTCCCAGGTCAGATGCGGCGCGGAAGCCTCGACGCCCGACGGCAGCAGCGGCACGATCGCCGGATAGTCGCCGCCGATGCCGTCGACGCCGCGGGTGCCGGCATCGTAGATTTCGGCGACCAGATCGCATTTGCGCATGCCGACCTCGATCTTGTCGAAGATGCGGGCATGCATCGCCTCGACGATGCGCGCGGCGTTGCGCATGTACTTGATCTCGGCCTCGCTCTTGACGGCGCGCTGCCAGTTGACGAGCGCGGTCGCATCGACGAAGCGGGCGTTCGGCAGGTGCTTCTGCAGCGAAGCGAAGGCCGCAGCCGAGAACCAGTAATTGTCCATCTCGACGCCAATCGTCAGCTTGCCGAAGCCGCGCTCGGTCAGGATGCCGGAGAGGTAGTCCATTGGATGGCGCTCGGTCGACTGCACGTAATGATCGGGATAACCGACGATGTTGTCGTGCTTCAGATAGGCCGTCAGCTTGGCGCCGTTGGCGTCCTGGCCGCGGCCGAACCAGATCGGCTCACCCGACTGCGGCACGATCACCCCCTGGTGCACATAGAAGGACCAGCCGTCATAGCCGGTTAGCCAGGCCATATTCGACGGATCGCTGACGATCAAAAGGTCGATGCCCTTCGCCTCCATGGCACGCCGTGTCTTTTCCAGCCGCGCGGCATATTCGCCGAGCGAGAACTTCAGATTGGGCTGGGTCATGTCTCTTCCCTTCTTGTCCGGCGCGAGCGCCGCTCAGCTTTCGAATGTGGTTCCGGCGTTTGCCGCGCCGGCCCGCGCAAAAGCAAGGACGGCGATGGCGGTGTCCTGGATGCCGGTTCCCGTGAGGTCCGCGATGGTGATCTGGTCGTTGCTTGTCCGCCCCTGCGCGCTGCCGGCGACGATCTGACCGAGCTCGGCGAAATCAGCTTCGGGCGCGACCAGGCCAGCCCCGATTGCGTGATGCAGCTCGCCGAGGCGGCGCGTCTGCTTCAGGCTGTCGGCGACATACAGGCCGGCGCCGGCAATGGCGGTGGGATCGATCTCGTTCTTGTGCTCGGCATCCGAGCCCATCGCCGTCAGATGCTGGCCGACTTCGAGCCACTCGGCCCCGATGATCGGCTTTTCCGAGGGCGTCGTGGTCACGATGATGTCGGCGCCGGAAATTGCCCGTCTGGGCTCCGATGTCGCGGTGACGGAAAAGCCGAGTTTTCCCGCCAGTTCCGCGGCCAAAGCCTCAGCCTTTGCGGCGTCGCGCGCCCATATCCTCGCTTCTCGGATCGGCCGCACCAGCGTCAGCGCTTCGAGCTGCAGCCGCGCCTGCATGCCTGCGCCGAAGATCGCGGCGACGCTGGAATTCTCGCGTGACAGATGTTTCGCCGCCACCGCGCCGGCTGCCGCGGTGCGCACGTCCGTGAGGTAGCCGTTATCAAGCAGCAGCGCCTGCACCAGCCCCGTGCGGCTCGACAGCAGCACCATCATGCCGTTGGTGCTCGGTAGGCCGAGCTTCGGATTGTCGAAGAAGCCGGGGCTGATCTTGATCGCGAAGCCTTCGACGCCGGGAATATAGGCTGTCTTCACATCGACCTCGCCACGATGTTCCGGAATATCGAGCCGCAGGATCGGCGGCATGGCGACCGCTTTCGTCGCAAGCGCTGCGAAAGCCTGCTCGACGCAGGCGACCGCATCGCGATCGAGCGTGATGACTTTCCTCAGTTCCGCTTCCGTCAGAATGATCATCCGGCTCATGGCCCATCCTCCGCAAACAGCGCCGTCTCGCCGTTGATCACCCGACGGTGCTGCTCCATGTCGACATTCCGTCCGGAAAGGATCGCAACGACGGGACCGTCGGCCTTGATCTTTCCGGCAAGAAGGGCTGCGATACCGACCGCTGCGGCTCCCTCGACGATCTCGCGTTCGATGGCATAGGCATGGCGCATGCCGGCGGCGATTTCCGTCTCCGAAAGCAGGAGGACGTCGTCGAGAAGCTCGCGGCACATCATAAAGGTGACGCGATTGTCGAGACCGATGCCGCCGCCGAGCGAGTCGGCAAGGCTCGGCAGTTCCTCGACCTGTATCGGCCGCCCGGCATCGAGGCTCGCCTTCATCGCAGCGCCCCGTTCCATCGTCAGGCCGATCACTTTGGTCTTCGGATTGATCGCCTTGATCGCGGCGGCAACGCCCGCCGCAAGTCCGCCGCCCGAAAGCGGCACCAGCACCGCTGCTGCCTCCGGTAATGCCTCGATGATTTCAAGCCCCAGCGTCCCCTGCCCGGCCACGACGGCGGGATGGTCGAAGGGCGGGACCATCACCAGCCCCTCCTCGCGCACCAGCCGGTCGACCTCATGCTGCGCCTCGTCTTGCGATATCCCGACGATGCGGACATCGGCGCCGAGGCGGCGGATTTCCGCAACCTTGTTGTCAGGCACCAGCCGCGACATGCAGATGGTCGCGACCGCGCCTTCGGCCTTTGCCGCATAGGCAAGCGCGCGACCGTGATTTCCGGTCGAGGCCGCGACGACGCCGCGCGAGCGTTGCGCCGGCGACAACGACAGCACCGCATTGGTCGCCCCGCGCAGCTTAAAGCTACCGGTCGTCTGCTGATGTTCGAGCTTGAGATGGACAGGCGCGCCGGCCAATTCGCCAAGCGAGGCGGACCGCACCATCGGTGTGCCGATCACGCGGCCGGCAATCCGACGCGCCGCCGCACGGATGTCCTCCAGCGAAACGGGCAAAGCGCTCACCATGACCTCAGCCTTCCCGATAGGGCTTGGTCATCAATTGACCGAGCTCGGGCCGCCCCCGATCGTCGCCGCAAAGCCTCAGACAGGCCCAGGCGGTCGCAAGATTGCTCGTGACGACCGGCTTGCCGATCTCGGCCTCGATCCCGGCCGCGACCTGGGCGGCGCGCACCGCCGTACAGGAGATAAATAGCGCATCCGACTGCGGCGCCAGCGCCTGGCGCGCGCAGGCCAGGATCTCATCCGGCGCGATCCGCGCCATCTCGCGATCATCCGCCAGGCCGAGACAGGTGAAGCGGTCGATCGCAAAGCCGAGATCCGCGAAATAATCCGCCATCGGCCGGCTGGTCTCGATCGTATAGGGCGTCAGCACTGAAATTCGTCTGGCGCCGAGCGCTCTCAGACCTGTCACGGCCGCCGCCGTCGGGGTCACGATGGCGACCCCGGGCTTGGCCGCATGGATCGCCGTCTCGATGTTCCGGTCGCCGATCACTACCGAGGCGGAGGTGCAGGAATAGACGATTGCGTCGAGCGCCTCGTCCGGCAGGATCAGTGCCGCGCCTTGCGTCAGCGACGGCTGCATCCTCAAGAGATTTTCCGGTGTGACCGGATTGGCGTAATGGATGCGGCTGACATAGACGCCGACGCGGTCGCTGGCGACCATGCGCCGGAAATCGACTTCCGTCGTGTGGTCCGTCGCGAGGATGATCAGGCCGATGCGCTTTTCGAGCGGCCGGTCCTCCAGTCGCGGCAGCCGGCCGGCGGGAATGATCTCGATCTTTGCGGTCATGGTCAGTCATCCATCCTGGCGTAACGTTCCTCGAGCCAGCGTAACCCCACGACCGAGATCAGGCTGACGACGAGGAAGAAGACACCGACCAGCGTCATCGGTTCGATGTAGCGGTAGTTGCTGTTGGCGATGCTCTTTGCCTGGTTCATCAGTTCGAGCACGGTGATCGCCGAAAGCAGCGGCGTCTCCTTGAACATGGCGATGAAATAGTTGGCGAGTGCGGGGATCATCGGCGGGATCGCCTGCGGCAGGACCACGTGGATCCAGGCCTGGCGCGTCGTCAGGTTCGTGGCCTTGGCCGCCTCCCATTGCCCGCGCGGCACGTTCTCGATGCCGGCGCGATAAACCTCGGCGGTATAAGTCGCATAATGGATGCCCATCCCGATCACGCCTGCGACCAGCGGCGCCAGCCGGATGCCGATATCCGGCAGCACGTAGAAGATGAAGTAGAGCTGCACCAGCAGCGGCGTGCCGCGGATGAACTCGGAAACGAAGCCGACCGTTCTCGAAACGGCGGCGACCGGCGACCGCCGCGCGATGGCAAGGCCGAGGCCGACGACCATGGCGACGGCAGCGCCGAGGATGGTCGCAAGAATAGTGATCTTGAACCCTTCGAGAAGGGTCGGCATGATCTGCCAGACGAAATCCCAATCCCATTCCATCTGATCAGGTCCTTATGCCGTCGAGGCTGCGGGCCATTCGCCGCTCCAGCCAGCGCATCGTCGCGGAGATCGCCAAGGCCATGAGAAAGTAGAGGATGAGGATCGTCGCGAAGGGCACCAGCGTATTGCCGGTCTGCGCCCGCACCACCTGCGCCTGGAACGTCATGTCCGTCAGCGAGATCAGCGACACGACGGCCGTGCCCTTCAGGAGCTCGATCGCATTGTTGCAGAAGGTCGGCAGCATCAAAGGCAGCGCCTGCGGCAGGATGACGTGGCGCATGCGCTGGTATCGCGAAAGGTTGAGGGCGACGCAGGCTTCCGACTGTTCCCGCCCGACCGCCTTGACGGCGCCGCGCACCACTTCCGCGCCATAGGCGCCGACATTCAGCCCGAGCGCCAGCACGCCCGCCTGCAGCGGCGTCAGGGTCAACCCGGCAAAAGGCAGCACGAAATAGACCCAGAAGAGTTGGACGAAGATCGAGGTGCCGCGGAAGAACTCGATATAGGCCGTCGCGAGAGCCCGGACGGCGAAGAAGCGCGACAGCCGGCCGAGGCCCGCCAGGAAGGCCATGACAAGCGCCAGCGCAGATCCCATGACCGTCAGTTCGAGCGTCACCAGGGCGCCCTCAAGGATCAGTGTCAGATAGCCGGACCATACCGACATCGGCAACTCACTCTCTGGAGATGGTGCGAGGATCAGCCGGCCATGCCCAAGGCATGGCCGGCTGATTACCCCTGTTTACTTCGCCGCGGCACAGAGCTTTTCACGGCTCGTCGACATCGCAGCCTTGGCCGAGAAGCCGTAGGGCTCGATGATCTTGGCGAATTCGCCCGATTCCTTCAGCTTCTTCAGCTCGACGTCGAAGGCATCGCGGAGGGCGACGTCCTGCTTGCGGAAGGCGGCGCCATCGCAATAGACCGGCGCGTTGACGACGGGGGCGACGGTTTCGAGGGTCGGATCGTTCGCCTTGGCCATCAGGTCGTGGATCGACAGAACCGGCAGCGAGTAGACGTCGATGCGGCCGTCCTGCAGCATCTTGATGCCGCTCTGGCCATCCGGAACGACGATGACGCGGTCACGCGGCACGCCGGCCTCGAGCGCCAGCTTCTCCTCGGTGCCGCCACCCGGCGCACCGATCTTGGCGTCCGGATTGTCGGCGATATCCTTGTAGCTCGTCAGCTTCAGCGGATTGCCCTTCTTGAGCGCGAAGGCTTCGGCGTCGCAGAGGATCGGTTCGGAATAGGCGACGGCAGCGCAACGCTCCGGCTTCATGAACAGGCCGGCGGTGATCGCGTCGTGGCGACCGGCCTGCAGGCCGGGGATCATCGCGCCATATTCCGAGATCGAGGCGACCACTTCCTTGACGCCCAGCTTTTCGAAAATTGCGCGCGCCACATCGGGTGCCGCACCCGACACCTTGCCGTCGGCGCCGACGGCCGTGAACGGCGGCTCGTTGGCGATGGCGATGCGAGCAAAGCCTTGCTCCTTGAGTTGTTCGAGCTTGTCATCGGCGGCGGATGCGGGGCCCGCGGCCGCCATCAGCAGCACCGACAGGCTGGCGGCGGTCAAAAGATATCCTGCTTTCATCGTTCCCAACTCCTCTGGCTTTCCTTGAGTCTTGTTCTTTGCGGGCAATGCCTGCCGTCAAGCGGTCAGACGCGGTGCCCCGCCGCAATGATTCAGACGCGGTGCCCAGCCGCGATGATCTTGCGCAGGAAGATCTGCGTCCTCTCCTGCGTCGGATTGCGAAAGATGTCGGCAGGCTTGCCTTCTTCGACGATCTTGCCGCGGTCGAAGAACAGCACGCGATCGGCGAAATCATGGGCAAAGCCCATTTCGTGGGTGACGAGAAGCATGGTCATGTCGGTCTCGGAGGCCAGCCGCCGCATGACGTTCAGCACCTCCTCGACCAGTTCCGGGTCGAGCGCCGAAGTTACCTCGTCAAACAGCATGATCTTCGGCGACAGCGCCAGCGCCCGGGCGATGGCGACGCGCTGCTTCTGCCCGCCGGATAGCTGCGCCGGGACGCTCTTCGCCTTGTCGGCCAGGCCGACCATCTCGAGAAGCTCCATCGCCCGCTTTTCGGCTAGCGGCCGCTTGATGCCCTTCGTCAGCATCGGCGCCAGCGTCACGTTGTCGAGCACGCATTTATGCGGGAACAGGTTGAAGTGCTGAAAGACCATGCCGATCTTTTCGCGCATGCGATGCAGATGCCGTTCATCGGCCGGCACCAGCCCGCTGCTATTCGGCATGTGATAGAGCTGTTCGCCGTCGACCTCGATATGGCCGCCGCTAATCGTCTCCAGCGTCATCAGGATGCGCAGGATCGTCGTCTTGCCGGAGCCGGACGGCCCGATCAGCGCCAGCTTCTCGCCCGGCATAACATTCATCGACAGGCCGTCGAGCACGGTCAGCGGACCGTATCTCTTGACGATGTTGTCGATGCGGATGATGGGCTGAGGCATTCATGTCTCTCCCTGTTGAGACAAGCAATGTCCTAACGATGACGGCGCATCCAAATCATGTCAATTCGTAAAATAATATCATGACAATTATTCTGCGCATGCGCAAACGCAGGGCAGCCGCGTCAAATCGCAAGCAGCAGTTCTTCCGGATTTCCCTGCGCCAATGAGGCGACGATCCCCAACCCGGTCCGCAACTCGCTTTCCGTTGTCGAGCCAAGCGAGATGCGCACGGCCGGCGTCCAGCCCTGATCGGCCGTGCGGAACGATTTGCCGGGCGCGATCGCCACACCGCGCAGCCTTGCCTGCGACACGAAGCCATCCTCGGTATGGTTGCCGGAGAGCGGCAGCCAGACATGCAGGCTTTGCGGATGTGCCCGGTAGGTGAGGCCGGCCAGCATCTCCGCCGCGATCACATGGCGGCTCGCAAGGGCACGGCGCTGCCAGTTGACCAGTTCCATCGCGGTGCCGTCGCTGACCCAGCGGGTGGCGATCTCGGCCATGGCAGGTGTCGCCATCCAGTTGGAGACGAGGTGCCGGTTGGCGACGGCGGCGACATAGCGGTCGGGTGCGACGAGGTACCCGATCCGCAGGCCCGGAACGGTGATCTTGGTGAAGCTGGTGATGTAGAGCGTCCGCTCCGGCGCAAAGGCGGCCATCGGCGGCGCCCGGTTCTCGACCATCGGACCGAGAATATCGTTTTCGATGATCGCTATGTCATGCTTGGCGGCGACGGTGGCGAGCGCCTGCCGGCGCTCTGCGCTCATCAGTGCCGCCATCGGATTGATCACCGAGGGCTGCAGGAAAATTGCCCGGATCGGCCCCGTCCGGCAGGCTTCGTCGAGCGCCTCCGGGATCATGCCCTCCTCGTCGATCGCCAGCCCCTCGAGGTGCAGGCCGAGATAGCCGCAGAGCGGCACCAGCGTATGGTGGCTGATCGCCTCGGTCGCGACCGTCGAGCCGGGCGGGGCGACGCTCATCAGCGCCACCGTCATGCCTGACGTCGCGCCGTTCGTCACGCTGACGTTCAGCGGCGACACCTCCAGCCCGCAGCGCGCCAGCCATTCGGTGGCGACAGTGCGGTGGCGTGGAAACACCATGTTCGGCCGGAACGAAAGGGCCGAGCTGGAGGGCAGGTTTTCCGAAAGCCAGCCGAAGGCCTGGCGCAGCTTATCGAGATGGATCTGCTCGCAGACCGGCTTCAGGATCGAGAGATCGATCACCTCTCCCAGCCGTTCCGGCAGATAGGGCGGCTCCGGCTCGCGCGGCCGCGTCTGGACGAAGCTGCCGCGGCCGATCTCGCCTGAGATCAGCCCCCGGCGGCTGAGTTCGTCATAGGCTCGGCTCACCGTCTGCACCGAAAGATGCAGATCGTCCGCCAGCTTGCGGTGCGGCGGCAATTGCATGCCGTCGGAAAGCTTGCCGTCGGTGATCGCGTTGGCGATCTGCTCGGCAAGCGAGAGATAGGCCGGCCGGCGGAGTTGCGAGGGATCGGGGCGCCACTTTGTCATGATTTCAACACTGCTGAAAATCAGTTCAATTGACAATGCCAAAATGCGCACCCATTGTCTTTTCCCTGCGTTTGAAATGATTTCTTTCTAAAGAAAGCACCATGAAGCTGGACGCCATCGACCTGCGCATTCTCGACGCCGTCCAGCGCGACGGCCGCATCACCAAGCTGGCGCTGGCCGAAAAGGCCGGTCTGTCGCCGACACCGTGCTGGATGCGGCTGCGCAAGCTCGAAAAGGCCGGGATCATCACCGGTTACCACGCCCGCATCGCCGCGCGACGCATCGCGCCGGTCGCCAGCGTGATGATGGAAGTGACGCTTGCCAACCATCGCCAGGCGGATTTCGAGCGCTTCGAGCGCGCCGTCGCTGCAATTCCGGAGATCGTCGCCTGCTGGTCGGTCGGCGGCGGCGTCGATTACATCCTGAAGATCATCGCCGCCGATATCGACGCCTACCAGCGGCTCGTCGACGGTCTTCTCGACCGCGAACTCGGCATCGACCGTTACTTCACCTACATCGTCACCAAGGTGGTGAAGGAGGAAACGGTGCTCCCGGTTTCTTCCTTTGTCGCCGACGGCGAGGAGCAGTCCGCGCCGTAGACAATCTCTCTACGAGATCGCCATCCTTTAGACCATCTCTCTCTTTCCGCCGCCGCCAACAGACAATCTCTCGTCCGCTTCCGTGGAAGACTTGTGTCAACCGCAACGAGGAGACTGGACATGACCGCCGTTTTTGCCCGCCCCGCCTTTCATGAAGCGTTGTCGCGGCTCGCCGACCGTCATCTCCTGCGCGATCTCTCCTATGTCGGCGGCCGCTGGATCGCCGGCGCCGCAGGAAAGAGCTTCGAAGTCACCGACCCGGCCTCTTCGGCAACGCTGGCCTGGGTTGCGAGCCTCGGCGCGGAAGAGACGGCAGCCGCGATCGACGCGGCGTCGGAGGCCTTCGCCGCGTGGCGCGCCATGCTGCCGCAGCACCGGGCGGCGATCCTGCGCAAGTGGCATGGGCTGATGCTCGCAGCCAAGGAGGACCTGGCGCTGATCATGACGCTCGAACAGGGCAAGCCGCTTGCGGAAGCGCGCGGCGAGATCGATTATGCCGCCTCCTTCATCGAATGGTATGCCGAGGAAGGCAAACGGGCGAACGCCGAAAGCGTCACCAGCCACCTGCCCGGCGCGGAAATGATCGTCCGGCGGGAGGCACTCGGCATCGTTGGCATGGTCACCCCCTGGAATTTCCCCTCTGCCATGCTCACCCGAAAGGCCGCTGCCGCGCTTGCCGCCGGCTGCACGGTCGTCGCCCATCCCTCCTCGGAGACGCCGCTTTCCGCCCTTGCCCTTGCCGAACTCGGCGAACGCGCCGGCCTTCCCGCCGGCGTCTTCAACGTGGTCACCGGCAATGCCGTGACGGTCGTCGGACGCATGTGCGCCGATACCCGCCTGCGCGCCATGAGCTTTACCGGCTCCACGGAGATCGGACGCCTGATCGCCGCCCAGTGCGCGCCGAGCCTGAAGCGGCTGGTGATGGAACTCGGCGGCCACGCGCCACTGATTATCTTCGACGACGCCGATATCACCAAAGCGGTCGAGATCGCCGTCAACGCCAAGTTTGCCACATCGGGACAGGATTGCCTTGCCGCCAACCGCATCTTCGTCCAGCGCCGCATCGCCGATGCCTTCACCACGGCCTTCGCCGCCCGCATCGCCGAACTGAAGGTTGGTGCAGGCTTCGAGGATGGCGTCGAGATCGGGCCGCTGATGCATGAGCGCGCCGTCGCCAAGGTCGAGGAACAGGTCGCCGACGCGTTGGCGCGCGGCGCGCGGCTCGTCACCGGCGGCAGGCGCCACAAGGCCGGCCGGCTCTTCTACGAGCCGACGCTGCTGACGGATGTGCCGGCAGATGCGCTGATCATGCGCGAGGAGACCTTCGGGCCGGTGGCTGCCGTCACCACCTTCGACACGGAGGAAGAGGTGATCGCCCGCGCCAACGATACCGAATACGGCCTCGTCGCCTATATCGTCACAGAGAACGGCGCCCGCCAGATGCGTCTCGGCCGCGCGCTGGAATACGGCATGGTGGCGGTCAACCGCGTGAAAATCACCGGCGGCCCCGTTCCCTTCGGCGGCTGGAAGCAGTCCGGCCTCGGCCGCGAGGGTTCCCGCCATGGGCTCGAGGCCTTCACCGAGCTCAAATATCTCTGCATCGACACGGCCGCCTGACCCGCATTTCAAGTGAGCCCCATTTCAACAAAGAGGATAGGACATGTTCGAGAAAAGCAACGAACTCACCGCCTGGGACCGCGATCACTTCTTCCATCCCTCGACCCATATGGGCATGCATGCCCGCGGCGAGACCCCGACACGCGTCGTTGCCGGCGGCGAAGGCGTTTACATCACCGATACGAGCGGCCGGAAGAGCCTCGATGCCTTTGCCGGCCTCTATTGCGTCAATGTCGGCTACGGCCGCCAGAAGATTGCCGACGCGATCGCCGAACAGGCAAAGAACCTCGCCTATTACCACGCCTATGTCGGCCACGGCACCGAAGCCTCGATTACGCTGTCGAAGATGATCATCGACCGCGCGCCGGCCGGCATGTCCAGGGTCTATTTCGGGCTTTCGGGCTCGGATGCCAACGAGACCAACATCAAGCTGATCTGGTACTACAACAACATCCTCGGCCGTCCTGAGAAAAAGAAGATCATCTCGCGCTGGCGCGGCTATCACGGTTCCGGCGTCATGACCGGCAGCCTGACCGGCCTTGCGCTCTTCCACAACGCCTTCGACCTGCCGCGGGCGCCGGTGCTGCATACCGAAGCGCCCTATTATTTCCGCCGCTCCGACCGGTCGATGGACGAGGAGCAGTTTTCGCAATATTGCGCCGACAAGCTCGAGGAGATGATCATCGCCGAAGGCCCGGACACGGTCGCTGCCTTCATCGGCGAACCCATCCTCGGCACCGGCGGTATCGTGCCGCCGCCGACAGGCTACTGGCAGAAGATCCAGGCCGTGCTCGACAGATATGACATTCTGCTCGTCGCCGACGAAGTCGTCACCGGCTTCGGCCGTCTCGGCACGATGTTCGGCTCGGATCACTACAGCATGAAGCCGGATCTGATCACCATCGCCAAAGGCCTGACCTCGGCCTATGCTCCGCTTTCCGGCACGATCGTCTCCGACAAAATGTGGCAGGTGCTGGTGCAGGGCTCCGACCAGATGGGGGCGATCGGTCACGGCTGGACCTACTCCGCCCATCCGATCTGCGCTGCCGCCGGCATTGCCAATCTCGAACTGATCGACGAACTCGGCATCGTCGAGAATGCCGGTACGACCGGCGCCTATTTCCGCTCGGAACTGACAAAAGCTCTCGGCAGCCACCGACATGTCGGCGAAGTCCGTGGTGACGGGCTGATGGCGGCAATCGAATTCGTTGAGGACAGGGACGACCGCAAATTCTTCGATCCCAGCCGAAAGATCGGGCCGCAGGTGGCCGCCGCCCTTCTCGAACGCGGCGTCATCGGCCGCGCCATGCCGCAGGGCGATATCCTCGGCTTCGCCCCGCCGCTCTGCCTGACACGCGAAGAGGCCGACATCGTCGTCAAGGCCGCGGCAGAGACGATCGAAACCGTCTTCAACAGCATCTGAGGGAGAAGAGCGGCATGACGATCCCGGAAAAGATGGCGGCCATATTGCTCATCGGCCATGGCGGAATGGACAAGCTCGTCTACCGCGACGACGTATCGGTGCCGACGCCTGCGGACGGCGAGGTGCTGATCCGCGTCACCGCCTGCGGCATGAACAATACCGATGTCTGGGTGCGCGAGGGTGCCTATGGTACCGAGGACGACCCGGCCGCCGTCTCCACCTGGCGCCGGCAGGGCAATACGCTGACCTTCCCCCGCATTCAGGGCACCGATACGGTCGGTCACATCGTTGGCGTCGGTGCCGGCGTCGATCCGGCACGCATCGGTCAACGCGTCATGGTCGACTTCTCGATCTACAACCGGGACGACGACAGCCTTGCCGACATCGACTACATGGGCCATGGCCGCGACGGCGGTTATGCCGAATATATGGCGTTGCCGGCCGAGAACGCCCATCTCGTCGCAACCGATCTGACCGACGTCGAACTCGCCACCTTCTGCTGCGCCTATCTGACCGGCGAACGCATGCTGGAACGGGCGAGGCTTGTCGCTGGCGAACGTATCCTCGTCACCGGCGCCTCGGGCGGCGTCGGCTCGGCGATCATCCAGCTTGCGCGCGCCCGCGGCGCCATCCCCATCGCGGTCGCCGGTCCCGGCAAGGAGGCGGCGATGATCGAGATCGGCGCCGAAGCGGTGGTGACCCGCGGCAGGGGCGATCTGGTCGAAGCCGTTTATTCGGCAGCCGGCGGACAGCCGATCGATGTCGTCGCCGATCTCGTCGGCGGTCCGCTGTTCAACGACCTCTTGAAGATCCTGCGCCCGGAAGGCCGCTACACCACGGCCGGCGCCATCGCCGGCCCGGTCGTCCAGCTCGACCTCAGGACCATGTATCTGAAGCAGCTGGAATTGCACGGCTCAAGCCAGGGCAGCCGCGCCGACTTCCGCCGGCTTGTCGGCTATATCGAGAGCCGGAAGATCCGGCCCCTCGTCGGCGGCGTCTACCCCTTGTCGGAATTCCACCGCGCCCAGACCGATTTCATGGCGAAGAACTTCGTCGGCAAATTGGTCGTGGTTCCGGACAAGAGATAAGCGCGATCTCCGAGCACGCCGCAGGCGAACCTTATCGGCTCTGCGGCGTTTCACGGCCATGGACACGGGCAAAACGACATACCTCACCTCTGCCGAACTCGGGCGAATTCGGCGCGCTGTCGGCATAGCCCGTCTGATGGATACGGCGGTTCGGTTGCCGGTCATCGGCGTACGGATCGGCGCGGACTCGGTCCTCGGTCTCATCCCGGCCGTCGGCGACATTGCCGGATCCCTGATCGGTCTTTTCATCATCGATGAAGCAAGGCGTCTCGGCCTTCCCACTCACAAACTCGCACGCATGGCCGCCAATCTCGGCGTCGACGCCGCCTGCGGCACGGTTCCCCTGATCGGCGATATTTTCGACGTCTATTTCAAGTCTCATCGCCGCAACGTCGGCATCATCCTCGACCATTTCGGCGTGAACGAAGACGAGCTGAATCAGCGCATTTGACGAGGTCGGCCGCCACCTGCTGCTGCTCTTGGCGAGGAGCCCCTGCGAGGCTCGACGCCGATCCACCATCCGACTCCGTTTGAGCCAACAGAATGGTTCAATCTGACAGGGCTTTAAAGATCAGTCAAAGCGCCCGCCGTCTTCACCGCGTGATCAAGAACAAATTGCAGCTTGGCAGCGTGGCCGAAACCTGGCTCGTCCGGCTGTCCTTTTCGCACGGCGTTGGCAAATCGTTGGAAATTGGTGATGACCGGTTCGACTTCGATCTTGCGCCAGATTGCCTTGTCGGCGTCAGCGCCTTCACAGGTCCTCAGCGTCGAGCCCTCAGGCGTATGCACCACCTCCAGCGCGCCCTTGTCTCCATGCAGGCGCAGGCGCAATTCGTTCAGATGGCCGGTCGCCCATCGCGTTGCATGGATAACGCCAGCCGCACCGTTTTCGAGTTCAGCCATCATCAAGAAACTGTCATTTGCATCGAGGTCGTATTCCCCGATCCGGTTGCCAGGGCTTTTGTCGAACACTTTAAGATGCGATGCCGCCGCCTTGACGTCGCTTCCGGCGGCAAAGACCGCGAAGTCGAGAATATGGATACCGACATCACCAAGCACACCATTGGAGCCGTGTTTCGTCGACAGCCGCCAAAGCCATTGCGATTCCTTGGTCCAGTCTCCCCAAGCCTTTGAGACCAACCAGCTCTGGAGATAGGAGGCTTCGAAATGCCGGATCGCGCCGAGACGTCCGTCAAGCACCATCTTGCGCGCTGCTTGCAGCGGCGCGACATTCCGGTATGTCAGGTTTACCATTGTGACCTTGCCGGACGCCGCCGCGGCGTCGGCCATCTCCTTGGCCTCGCGGTAGTTCACCGCCAACGGCTTCTCGCAGAGCACATGCTTGCCGGCGCGAAGTATCTTCATCGTCGTGGAATAGTGGGCGCGATCCGGCGTGACATTGGTCACGGCATCAAACTCCCCCCAGGCGAGAGCGTCATCGAGCGATGTGAAAGTCAGCGGGATAGCATGCCTGAGCGCGAAAGCCCGCAACCGGACCTCGTCCGTATCGACGGCGGCAACAATTTTGACGCCGGCGATTTCCGAGAAATTCATGGCATGGGTATTTGCCCATCCTCCGGTTCCGAGAATGATCAAGCGCATCTTTGTCCTCATGGCTGTTTGTCGAATTGTTGGCAGCAAAATCGGTCGTCTTTCGCAAGCGCCCGACGCTCTTGCCAAGGAAGAGATCAGCCCGTTTCTTCCGGGCCAACCCTGGCTTGGCGTCCACGCGAGTAAGGTGTCTCAGCTCCTCAGCGGTAACCGGCTTCGCCGGCCTGGTGAAGTCTAGGGCCACGTTCAACGATCGGCTCCAGTGCTTTTTCTACCGGCACATTTGGAGCGTCGGTAATGCTCGTCAACGACCCCTGCGGGTTATAGGCCCACTTCACGCCATTGATCAGCACCTTCTGGACATTGATGTCGTGATAGGTCGGATAGGTTTCGTGGCCGGGGCGGAAATAGAAGATGTTGCCGGCGCCACGGCGCCAGGTCAGGCCCGAGCGGAACACTTCGCCGCCCTGGAACCAGGAGATGAATACCGTTTCGAGCGGCTCCGGCACCGAGAACTGCTCGCCGTACATTTCCTCGTTCTCGAGCTCGAAATGCTCGCCGATGCCTGCGGCGATCGGATGGCGCTGGTTGATCGTCCACAGCCGCTCGCGCTCGCCCGCCTCACGCCATTTCAGCGCGCAGGGCGTGCCCATCAGCCGCTTGAAGATTTTCGAGAAATGCCCGGAATGCAGGACAAGCAGGCCCATGCCTTCCCAGACGCGCTTGGCGACCCGCTCGACGACGATGTCGGAGACCGCGCCATGATCCTTGTGGCCCCACCAGGTCAGTACGTCGGTTTCGGCAAGTCGGGCTTCGCTGAGGCCGTGTTCCGGCTCCTGCAGCGTCGCTGTCGTCGCTGAAATATCGGAATCGCTATTCAGCGCATTGGCGATCGCCGTGTGCATGCCTTCGGGATAGATGCCCCGGACGATTTCATTGGTGTTCTCATGGATGTTTTCACCCCAGACAATGGTGCGAATGGTCACGTTGTTCACTCCTGGTAGTTAAACGGATCGAGCCTTGGGAAGATCAGGCAGCCCGCAGGGATGCCCGCTCCAGCGCCCGGCCTGAGGGGTCGAAACGGTGGACATGGCCGGCAAGTGGTGCAAGGCCAAGCGTCTGGCCTGGCTCGTGACGGGAGACACCGGCCTCCCGCACGATGAGCGGCTCGTCCGCCCCGATATCCACATAGACAAAGCTATCGGAGCCGAGGATTTCCGAATGAATGACCGTGCCGCTCCAAATCGGCGACTCGGCCGTGATGCGAACGTGCTCTGCGCGCACGCCGATTGTATGGCTGTCATAGGGCTGTGCCAGCCCGCCCGACAGGAAGTTCATTTTTGGCGAACCGATGAAGCCGGCAACGAAGAGCGAATTGGGGCTTTCGTAAAGCTCCAGCGGCGTGCCGATCTGCTCGACGACGCCGTCCCTCAACACGCAGATCCGATCGGCCAGCGTCATCGCCTCGACCTGATCATGAGTCACATAGATCATCGTCGTGTTGTGCATGCTGCGATGAAGCTTGGCGATTTCCAGCCTGGTCGCGACGCGAAGCGCCGCATCGAGGTTGGACAGCGGCTCGTCGAAAAGAAAGACCTTGGGATCGCGGACGATCGCCCGCCCGATTGCGACGCGCTGACGCTGTCCGCCGGAAAGCTGGCGCGGCAAGCGATCCAAATAGGGTGAGAGCTGCAGCATACCCGCCGCCTCTTCAACACGCTGGCGGCATTCGTCTCTGGTGCGCCCGGACAGTTTCATGCCGAAAGCCATGTTGTCGAAGACCGTCATATGCGGATAGAGCGCATAGGACTGGAACACCATGGCGATCCCTCGCTTCGATGGCGCGTGCTGATTCACCATCGTGCTGTCAAAGGAGAGGGTTCCTGACGTAATGTCCTCCAGGCCGGAGATAAGCCGCAGCAGCGTGGACTTACCGCATCCCGACGGCCCCACAAACACCATGAACTCGCCTCTGCGGATGTCCATCGTCACGCCCTTGATCACCTCGAAAGCACCGAAGCTCTTGCGGATATTCTCCAGTCGAATTTCTGCCATGTCCTACTCCTCAACCCTTGACGCCGCCGGCGGTCAGTCCCGAAATGATCCGGCGCTGGAATATCAAAACAAGCACGACAACCGGCACGGTGACGATTACCGACGCCGCCATGATGTTGCCCCAGGGGATCTCGAATTCGCTGTTGCCCGACAGCAGGGCGATGGCCACTGGGACGGTCCGCTGCGTATCCGATGATGTGAATGTCAGCGCAAAAAGGAACTCGTTCCACGCGGCGATGAAAGCAAGCAGCCCGGTCGTCACCAGCGCCGGCCACATCAACGGCATGAACACCTGGGTGATGATGACCCATGGTGAGGCGCCATCGACGATCGCCGCCTCCTCGATCTCGATCGGCAATTCCCGCATGAAGGTCGTCAGCACCCAGACGGTGAACGGCAGGGTGAAGATCATGTAGGAGAAGATCAGCGCGAAAGGCGTGTTGAAGATGCCGAACCAGCGAATGAGTTCGAAGAGGCCGGCAAGAACGGCGATCTGCGGAAACATCGACACCGAGAGGATGGTCAGCATCAACAGCGCCCGCCCACGGAAATTCACCCGCGCTAAGGCGAATGCCGCGGTGATCGAAAGCAACAGCGATGCGGAAACCACGACGCAGGCGACCATCGCGGAATTCGCAAGACTGCGAACGAACCCGCCTTGGCCCATCACGGAAGTGTAGTTGGCGAAAGAGATCGAGGTCGGCCAGTAATCGACTTGGAAAAGGGCCGTGCCGGTTTTCAGGCTCGTAAGGATGGCATAGTAGAACGGAAACACCGCAATGATGACGATGATCGTGACGAGCAGGTAGAAGAGCGTATTTTTGGCGATCGAAAGCAGCATCAACGTTCCTCCCCACCGAGCTTGACGCGGCCGAGCCAGATATAAAGGACGGTGACGGAGGCAATGATCAGGAAAAGCACCGTTGAGGCGGTGGCGCCGTAGGCGAATTTGTCGAAGTCGAACAGGTTCTCGCGCGCCATCACCGACATGGTTTTCGTCTGCGCATTGTTGGGCGTCAGGACATAGATCAGATCGAAGATGCGCATCGCATCCAGCATCCGGAAGATCACGGCAACCATGATGGCCGGCCGGATCAGCGGCAGCGTCAGACGCCAGAACACCTTGATCGGATTGACGCCGTCGATCTTGGCGGCCTCATAGATGTCGCCCGGAACCATCTGCAGTCCCGCAAGGATCAGAAGCGCCATGAACGGCGTCGTCTTCCAGACGTCGACGATCAGCACTGCGATCATTGCCGTTTCCAGATTGGCGGTCCAGGCAATCTTCTCGCTGATCAGGCCGAAGCCGAGCAGAATGTCATTCAGGATACCGAACTGGTCGTTGAGCATCCAGGCCCACATCTTGGCCGAGACGATCGTTGGGATCGCCCACGGAATGAGGATTGCGGCCCGAACGATCCCACGCCCGACGAATCGGGCATTCAGCACCAGGGCGACGATCAGCCCAAGCACGGTCTCGATCACGACCGAAAGGACGGTGAACTTGGCGGTATTCCAGACGGCATGCCACCAGACCGGATCGGCAAGCAGCCCGCGATAGACGGTCCTTCCGCTCTTCAGCGTCACCCACGACAAATAATTGGAAAAGCCGACGAACTGCGCGTTGCCAAGGTCGTTGAGGGACGCATTGGTAAAGCTGAAATAGATCGTTCTGAACAGCGGCCATCCGGCGACGATCGCCAGGATCAGCAGCGTCGGCGCCAGAAACATCCAGGCAGATCGAATGCGTTCGGATTGCAGCTCCGTAGAGGCTCTGAGCTTGGTAACCCTTGGTTCAATTGCTTGTGGAACTACGATTTCTGTCATGAAACGCCTACTCCTCGTTGGCTCAGGCCGAAGACCGGACCGACGGCTTGGCAGCCGCCGGTCCCGATATTCACCAGGCGTCGCCCTTGAGGGTCGTCAGGTCGGCTTCGAGAAGCTCGAGGTTCTCGGCAGCTGAGCCGCTGCCGGACAGTGTGTTGTGAACTGCAGTCCAGAACTTCGAGGACACTTCATTGTACTTGACTTTGGCCGTCGCTGAAGGACGCGGCACCGCGTCCTGGAAGATCGGTTTCCAGTTCGGCATGAAGGGCTGTGCCGCGGCAACATCCTTGTCGTCATAAAGGTCCGTCAGCGTCGGCAAATTGGACAGCTCGACGGCACGCGCCTTCTGAACCTCCTTCGACGCCAGGAATTTCACGAGCGCGATGGCCGCCTCCTGCTTTTCGGAGTATTTCGACACCGCCAGATTCCAGCCGCCAAGCGTCGAAGACGGCTTGTCGCCGGCGGCCGCGACCGGTAGCGTCATCACGTCGAACTTGCCCTTTACGGCGCTGTCGGCACCATTGCCGAGGGAATAGGCATAGGGCCAGTTGCGCATGAAGACGGCATTACCGGTCTGCCAGACGCCGCGCGATTCTTCTTCCTGATAGGCGAGCACGCCTGGCGGTGAGATCGTGCCGATCCAGCCCTTGGCGCGTTCGAGTGCTGCAGCCGCCTTCTCATTGTTGATGGAGATCGTCCCGTCCGTCTCGACGACCTGGCCGCCGCCCGACGACTTCACCCATTCCAGCGCGTTGCAGGTCAGCCCCTCGTAGGAATTCCCTTGGAACACGTAGCCCCAGAGGTCCTTCTGTCCGGCCTGACGTTCTTTATCCTGAACCTCTTTAGCGGTGGCGGCCATCTCGTCCCAGGTCTTCGGCGGCTGCTTGCCGTATTTGTCGAGCAGGTCCTTTCGGTAAAACAACGCCGGAGCATCGGTAAACAACGGCAACGCCACGAGCCGGCCATTAACGGTCTGCGACGCGATGATCGACGGGAAGAACTGGCCGACCACGTCTTTGGTGGCCTCCTTGAGATCGATGAACTGGTCGGCAAGCTGTGGCGCCCAGATCACGTCGGTCTGATAGACATCGATGTCCTTGTTTCCGGCCGCAAGCCATAGGCGGTATTGGGAGAACTGCTCGCTGCTCGATGATGGCATTGTGACGAGCTTGACATGATTGCCGGTATTCTTCTCGAAAACCGCCACCTGCTTCTGAAGGAATTCGATGCTTTTCCCGGTGGTGTTGGCGGCGAACGAAATTTCGGCAGCGCGGATCGGGCCGGCGACCGCGACGGCAAGCGCGGTTAAGGCAAAGGCAAACTGTTTCATGATCTCCTCCCAGAAATTGAAATCGATTTGGCCCACAGAACATTGCAGAAGGCCTTGGCGGCGTCAAGCCGCAAAATTAACACTTAACAGTTGCGCAACATGTCAATACTGGCACCATATACAGCTTACGAGGCAATTTCTGGCGCCTACAGGCAACACCCCAAGTCAGCTATATTGAAATCGATTTCAATCACCGCTGAATTAGGCACTTGCCCGTTGCGCATCGCCAATGCATCGTCCATTGATTGCCGAGATAAAGAAGACATCCGATGAAACTTCGTGAATTTGCAAAGCAGCTTGGGCTTTCTCCGACGACGGTCAGCCGTGCACTTAGCGGCTACCCAGAGGTGAGCGAAGCCACGCGAGCCCGGGTTGCAAGCGAAGCAATGCGGCTTGGCTATCGCCCCGATATCAATGCCGTAAGGCTGAAGACCGGAAGAGCCGGAGCGATAGGCGTCATGATGGCGCGTTCGGGGGAAATCCATTTCGCTGAATTCATGTCGGGCATGGCGCAGCGTCTGGAAACGGCCGATACTGATATCCTCATCACACCTATTACCGCCGACAATGACGGCGACGAGATGCAGGCCTATCGACGCCTGGTCGAAAGCCGCCGGGTGGATGCGATCATCATTCATTCGCCTCGCCCCAAGGATCCGCGGATCGAGCTGCTGAACAGCCTTCATCTGCCTTTCCTGGTTCACGGCCGGTCGGAGACCGATCAGGTTCACGCCTGGCTCGATATCGACAATGAAAATGCCGTGCGCAGGGCCACCGAACACCTGCTCGACCTCGGGCACCGGCGCATCGCCATGATCAACGGCCTGCGGGGAAAAACCTATTCTATCCATCGCGAGCATGGTTTTCGCACTGCACTACAGGAGCGTGGGCTCGCCGCAGATCCCAACCTGATGGTCTGCGATATATTCTCCGATGAGATCGGCTTTCGCCATGCCCGCTCTTTCCTCGAAAGGGCGAACCCGCCGACCGCGATCGTCGCCGGTTCCACAATGACCGCGCTCGGTGTTTACCGCGCCGTGCGTTCGCTTGGGATGACGGTGGGGCAGGATGTGTCGGTCATCGCCCATGACGACGTCTTCCCTTATCTGACGGCCGAAAACATGGCGCCGTCGCTCTCGACGACGCGATCCTCCATGCGTGCTGCGGGCACACGCTGCGCGGAACTGACGCTGCAGCTCATCGCTGGACGGGCCGCGGAGGAGGTCCACGAATTGTGGCCGGTCGAACTGATCCTGAGGGAAAGTACCGCCCAGCCGCCCTGACAGAGCAACCTCGCGATGAGCGTGGGTTCGGCGTAGTTTTCTAAAGAGAATCGATCGGAGCGACCTTCCCCGCCAGAAACGCCAGAGCCGCCGCGCCGATGAGGCCCGAGTTCTGATCCAATGCCGCCAGCATCACCTTGACATCCTTGAATGCCGGCATTGCCCATTGGCTGATATAGGCCTGAATGCCCGGTTGCAGACGGTCGAACTCGTGGGAGAGCCCTCCCCCCATGACGATGATATCGGGACTGAAGATATGGATGAGGCTAGTGAAGCCGCGGCCGAGAATTTCCGCTTCCTCGTCGACCAGTTGATTTGCCAGACGGTCGCCATTTCGGGCCGCCGCGAAAACGCTGCGGCTGTCGATGGCGCCGCCGTCGCTGCCGATCGTCGTCTCGCGACTTTCCATCGCCCTTATTTGGGCGCGCCGCGCAAAAGCCGGTCCGGAGCCATAGGCCTCGAAACAGCCTCTGTTGCCGCAAGGGCAAAGCTCGCCGTTCGGCACGACCGACATGTGGCCAACATGGGCTGCCATGCCCTTGCGGCCCCGGATCACGCGACCATCCGAGATAACCCCGCCGCCGATCCCGGTGCTCACCGTGACGTAGATAAGGTTATCAAGTCCCTTGCCGATACCGAATTGCCACTCGCCGATCGCCGCAGCAATGGCGTCGTTTTCGAGATCGACCGGAAACGGAAACCGCTTCTGCAACTCCGCCTTCAGCGGAAAATCGACAAAGCCCGAAAGGGTCGGGATATCGGTTGCGACACCGGCGACGGTATCGAGCGGGCCTGGGGCGGATACGCCGACGCCGACCACCGAAGCAGGGTTGGATGCCGCAAGCAGCCGATCGGCCAAGCCGCAAATCTGGGCGAGCACCCGGTTCGGGCCATCCAGCGCATCCGTTGGTTCAGCCAAGCGCGTCAGGATCCTGCCCTGCTCGTTGACAAGGGCTGCGCGCACCTGCGTTCCGCCGAGGTCTATACCAATGGCAACCTGCTGCATGTGAAGACCAAGCTTTAGAGTGTGCGGACCCACGCCATCCGCTCGTCGAGCGAGGGCGCATTGAAAGCCAGGGAGCCGAGAACGACCGTTTCCGCACCGGACTGGCGCAGGAGGGGCACAGTGTGCTCGCGAATGCCGCCGTCGGCGGCAAGCACGATCCGATGAGCCGCACCGCAGCCGGCGATGATCTGCTTTGCTTGTTGAAGCCGGGCGCCGGCTTTCTCGTCGAGGCCCTGGCCCTTCACGCCGATCGCCGTGCCGAGCAGCGTCACAAAGCTCAGCCGGGAAACGTATCTTTCTATCCGCTCGACCGGGGTCTCGACCTTGAGGACCATGCCGGCTGCGACACCGCGGCGGTCGAGAAGATCGAGAGCCTCGTCGGCAACGCTTTCGTTTTCGACATGAAGACTGATCAGGTCGCTGCCCGCATCGGCGAACTGATCGATCTGCGACAGGATGATGCTGTCGGCAACCATCAGGTGAACATGGATCGGGCGTGCGGAAACTTTGCGCACACCGGCGACGAGATCGGGGAAAAACAACATTGCCGGCGCGAAATGGCCGTCGGCGACATCGATATGGAGGATGTCGACGTGAGGATCGACACGTCCGAGATCATCCGCGAGACGCATGAGATCGGCCGACCAGACGGAGAATTCGGCAATCAGTCGATCCTTCGGAAGATCTTCGATCCAGGTCTTGGAGGGGGTAGGCATCGTTTCAGAGCTCCTTCAGAAAATTGCCGACGGCAAGCCGAAAGTCGGCGACATATAGCGGACGGCTCTCCGTTTTCGGCGTGATCTGCACGAAACGCGCGCCGGCAATCTGCTCGGCAAGAGCACGCGCGTGGCCAAGAGGATGGATGCTGTCGCGATCATGGCCGATGACGAGCGTCGGCAAGGCGAGATTGCGAACGTCCGCGTCGGTCACATCAGGGCCGTCATTTGAGATCCTGGTCAGGAGTTCGGCGGTCACATCCAGAGGCGCGCGGGAGAAAAACCCGGCAAGCGAGGCCAGATTGTCAGGCGCCTCGGCGGCGAGCCGCACGCCCACAGGTCCGGCAAGAAATGCCTGCTTTGCCTCACCCGGCGGCAGGGTTTTCAGAAGCCGACCGACTTCGGCATTGGGCGCCATATTGTCAGGCGCCGATGCCGTCAGCCAGGCCGGCCTTGCCAGGATCAGCGCCTTGACGAGATCGGGCCGTTTGACCGCGAGACGCAAGGCGATCGCAGCACCCATCGAGATGCCGCCGACCACAACCGGCAGCATAAGGTTCTTCTCGATATAAGTGGCGATATCGTCGCAGAAGGTGGCAATCGACAACTGCTCGAGATTACCGGCCCCAGAACGGCCGTGGCCGCGGGCTTCGACCGTAACCCGGCGATATCCGGTTTCGAGCGGAAAGACCTCGTCGGTCTGCGCCGCGTCTCCGCATAGGCCGTGCTGGAATATGACCGACGCGCCCTCGCCCGCCATATCGACGTTGAGAATGGTCCCGTCGCTGGTTTCGAACGGTTCAGCCCGTCTCATCGTCCTCTCCCCACGCCTTCGCCGTCGAGAGTCTTTTTCAGGAAGGCCGCCGCACCGGCCGCTTCCGAGGCCGAAAGACCGTGGGTGACGAGACTGCCGGTAAAACCAATTGCCTTGAGGCGGCCGAGATAATGCGCGTAGTCGAGCACGCCCTTGCCGGCGGTCGCGAAACTGCCGTTAGCATTGCGGTCTTTCGCATGCGCCATGACGATCCGATCGGCCAGAAGATCGATTGCGGAAGACACGATGCTGCGCTGTTCGTCCAGCGTCGCGACCTCGAAAAGATTGGCCGGATCGAGCACGATCTTGATGCGCGGGCTCTGCAATGCGGTAATCAGCCGCTGGGCTTTCTCAGCCGAGTTGACGACATTGGCAAGTTCGGGCTCGATGCCGAGATCCACATTATAGCGCTCGGCGATTGCGATGGCCGCTTCCATAGCTTCGAGGAGATCGCGCCAGGCCGCCGGCGTGTCGTTGTCGGCGTGTGCCTTCCATTGGTCGACAGGGTCGCGGGTGCCGGTGCAAAGCGTGATCAGTGCGGTCGACATGCCGGCGCAGCGCTCGGCCAGTGTCGCCAAATTGCGAAGGCCTGTCTCGCGTTGGGCGGGATCGGGATGAATCATGTTGTAGGTGCCGGAAACGGCAACGATCTCGACGCCGCTTTTGAGCGACGCCTCCGTGACCGCGCGGGCCTGGGCTTGCGTAATCCTTTCCGGCATCGGCGGCAGACCCGAGCAGGCCATATTGTATTGTGCTGCCGCGAACCCAGCCCGGGCGACCGAATTGAGGACGGTCGAGGGCTCAATTCCCTCGAAGGTCTTTGCGAAGATGCCGAGCTTCATCACACGCCACCCGTGACGTCAGCCAGTGCAACCGCCTGGCCGCTTTCGACGGAACGCGCGACGGCGACCATGGCCCGTACGGAGGCCAGGCCATCATCGATGTCGGCGCCTTCCATCACCGCGCCGTCCAGAATGGTGCGGGCGAAGCCTTCGACCTGACGGCGGTAGAAATGGCCATCGGCGCCGAGAACCCGATGGGTGGCGCCATCGGCTTCCCGGAAAATGTCGACCTCACTCGTCTTGTAGTACCATGGGTTATAGGTCTTGCCCAAAATGCTGCCGTTCCTGCCATAGATCTGGAAGCCCTCGTGCCAGTCCATGCGCACCTGAACGGTGAGATCGAGATGACCGAGCGTGCCGGAGGCAAATTCCACGTCGACGAACCAGCACCAGATGCCGGCTCGCTCGGACAGGCGGGAATTGACCGAGACGATGTCGCCGGCAAAATAACGAGCCGTGTCGATCAGGTGGCAACCATGCGCCAGCATGTAGTAGCGGCGCAGGTCGGCTTTCGGATTGGCGGAGGGTTTGCGCGCATTGGCGCTGCTGACGATCAGCGGCTGGACCGCATCGGTCATCGGATAGCGGTGCGTGCTGTCGCAATACCATGCTTTCAGGGCAACCATCTCACCCATCTCATCGCGGATGAAGGATTTCGCCGCCTGCAGCCCGGCGTCGAAACGCTTCATATGCCCGACCTGAAACACCTTTCCCGACCTGTCGACTTCAGCCTTCAGTTCAAGGCATTCCTCGACGGTGACACCGACGGGTTTCTCGCACAGCACATGCTTGCCCGCCTGAAGGGCGCGAATGGAGGCCGGGACGTGAAAGGCATCGGCGGTCGCGATGATCACCGCATCGAGGCCGGGATCGGCCAGCATCCTGTCGTAGTCGTCATAGGTTTTTTCCGCTCCATGGGTGATTGCCATACGTTCGCGGAGATCCGCGGCGACGTCGCAGATCGCATAGAGATCGGCATTCACAGCCTTCGCGCAGCTCTCGAAGTGCGCGGCCTGGGCAATCTGGCCGGCTCCCAGTACGCCGATGCGGAGGCGTTGTTGCTGTTTTGCTGGCATCGATAAGCCCTCTGGGTCGGATGTTGAAGATGACCGCCGGTTTCGGCGCCGAATGGAGTGGCTTTCAAAACGTCAAACGCCGAAGACGTCTTCTGCCAGCCGAACCGCCATCAGCGCCTCCCGGCTCCCTCGTCAGTTCAAAGCCATATGTGTTTGAGGATGGAAAAAGTGCAGTTTCGCCGGGTCGATTGCCAGATTGATCGATTGGCCTGTCTCGACCGTACTGACAGCCTCGAAGCGGGCGACGGCGTTGGCGGCACCGCTCAGGTCTTCGACTGCGTCGGGGTCGCCCGAATCGATCCGGACCGCGTCGATCTTCAAATGCACGATCAACTCGGAGCCAAGCTCCTCGATCGACTTCACGACAACCGGGATCGTCGGATGGGAGGCTCCGGACGGCAACCGGCTGTCATAGAGATCCTCGGGCCGAACGCCGAAGATCAGGGCCTTTCCCTCGAAGGCGGAAAGACCGGGAGCCCGCTCGAAGGCGCCGTCGGACAAGGGGATGGAGAAGCCCGGCAGATGGATCCGTCCACCCTCAAGGCGCCCCTCGAAAAGGTTCATCGACGGCGAACCGATAAAGCCGGCGACGAACACATTGACCGGGCGGTGATAGAGGACCTTCGGCGTATCCACCTGCTGGAGCACGCCGCCCTTCAGCACCGCGACGCGATCGCCCATGGTCAGCGCTTCGGTCTGGTCGTGCGTCACGTAGATCGTCGTCACGCCCAATTGTCGCTGCAGGCTGGCAATCTCAGCGCGCATCTGAACACGCAGCTTGGCATCGAGGTTCGAGAGCGGTTCGTCCATCAGGAATGCCGCGGGCTCGCGAACCATGGCGCGTCCCATCGCAACACGCTGGCGCTGGCCGCCGGAAAGCTGGGCGGGTTTGTTCCCCAGCAGGCTTTCCAGCTGCAGGATCTTGGCGATCTCATGCACGCGCTTGGCGCGCTCGGCCTTGGTCTTTCCGGCCAGCTTCATCGAAAAGGCGATGTTGTCGAACACCGTCATGTGCGGATAAAGCGCATAACTCTGAAAGACCATGGCAATGTCCCGGTCCTTGGGCGCAAGATCGACGACGTCCTGACCGCCGATGCTCAAGGTTCCGCTGCTGATTTCCTCGAGGCCGGCAATCATGCGGAGCGCCGTCGATTTTCCGCATCCGGATGGACCGACCAGGATCAGAAACTCACCATCATGGATCGTCAGGCTCAGATCCTTGATCGCATGGTAGCTGTTTCCATAGGTCTTGCAGATTTTGTCCAGTACAACCACAGCCACGTCTCATCCTCCCGTATCAGTCCGCTCACATCTTCGACCGGCGCTTGCCGCCACCTCCGATCCTTTCGACAAGAAGGCTCAGGCCTGAGCTTCAAAGTCAACCAAAGAATTGAGCGGTTTCTGCCACGCGTTGCCGAAAAATCACCGTATCCATTTGAAATATTTCGGATTTAATCAAAAATACAAGATTTGTCTGCGCGCTAATATTTTTTTACGCGCGTAATTTTTATAGCCAGCGCGGCGGCTGTTGAAGGATCTTTCAAATCCTACGAGCAGCGTGCGTTTCCGCTCGGGCCGCCAACCACTCCGACAGCGAGCACCTGCACGCTAATCGTGACATCCCGGAATCGGGCGCGGCGCCGGTGCATTCTCCCCTGCCATCCATGCCTGGCACGTGCGATTGTCCGGCAGCCCCCTGCGCCCTCCCCGTGCGGTCACGGAAATGGCAGCAGCCGCCGTGGCATGGGCTACGCAATCAAGCGGGGCTTTCCCTTCGGCAAGAGCAAGAGCGTAGGCCCCGTGAAAACAATCGCCGGCGCCGGTCGTGTCGACCGCCTGAACCTGATAGGCCGGCAAATACCACCGGGTGGGATCGCCTTTCTGGCGGAGGCAGGTCCCTCGTTCACCATCTGTCAGCACGACAGCGGACCGATCCGTTGACCAAAGCTTCTCCAGGATGGCCGCCGGATCGCCTGCGCCGGTATACTCCCTTGCGAAAGCGAGCGGCAGCACCAGATGGTCGGCGAAGGCTAGGATCCGGTCCGTCGCGGCACCGACCGTCCATTCGATATCGGCTATCACGGCAAGGCCGAGCGCGCGCGCCCGCGCCACGACGCTTTCCGAATGCGTGGCATATCCATCGATCAGCAGGACTGGGGCCTGCATCAAAACGTCATCGGGCAGCGCATCGGATGTGCCGTGCAGCACATCGTCGTCATAGGCTATGAACCGGTCGCCGTCAGGACCGACGGTGATCACGGAGCGGATCGGCGCGGCAGCGGCATGGCGGGGCGCCAGGGATATGTCGACGCCCTCACGCTCGAGTTCGGCACCGGCCGGATCGGTCGCAGGCTCGTCGCCGAGCCAGCCGATGAAACCAGCGCGCCCGCCAAGCCGGGCGACGGCAACAAGGGCCGTCGCCACATTGCCGCCGTGGTCCGTGGCACGCTTCGTCACCTTCCCCTTGCCGGCCGAAAGCCCGCGATCGACATAGATGATGTCATCGATGGCAAGGGCGCCGAAGCCCAGAACCTGGAGCGGGCGCGACACCTCTCAAGCACCGGCAGCCGCCAGCGCCTCCTCTGGCGCCATCCCCTGATGAATGACGAACTTGAAGGCGCGCGCGGCCATGGTCGTATCGCCGTGACCCCAAAGATTGCGGCCGACGACCGCGCCTTTGGCGCCGGCGCGCAAGGCTTCCGAGGTCTGGACGAGCGCGCCAAGCAGCGTATCGGTCTTCGGGCCGCCGGCGATCACCACCGGAATGGGGCAGGTGGCAACGGTCTCCCGGAACGAGTCGAAATCGCCGGTGTAGCCGACCTTGATCACGTCGACGCCGGCCTCGAAGCCGATGCGCACCGCATAGGCAATCTCATCCGGGGTGAACACGATCTTGCCGCCGTCGGAGAAATCACGGGGATAGACGTGGGCGACGACCGGCATCTCGAAGCGGGCGGCGGCGTTGACCGTATCGGTGAGCCAGCGGATGTACTCTCCTTCGGTGGCGCCGCGCACCGGAATGGCGACAGCCAGAGCATCCGCACCATAGCGCACCGCGTCTTCCGGGGTCGCGATGAGCTGGCGAATCCGGTCGTCGGCCGTGAAGCAGCCGCCCTGGATGACGAGGGCTGCCTTTCCGGCATAATCCGACCAGAGGTGGCGGGCCGCACCGGGCTGGATGCTGACATAGTCGGGGCCTCCCGCCATGACGCGTTTGAGCGCGCCTGGCAGATCGGCAAGCCCGCCCTCCCGGACATTGCCATAACCGACAAAATGATCGACCGCGCCTCCAAACAAATGACCCGATGGATTCGAGAACAGGCGTGCGAGGCGGATTTTGGTTCCGAGACCCATGGCGAGGCTTCCTTTGCTATTTCTGGCGTTGCGATTTCTGGCGTTTCGATTTCTGGCGCCGTTGCTGAGAAAATCCTAACTCGAAAACAAACAAATGTTCAATATTTCGAATTCTTTCGTTTTCACGCGGAAAGAGAATTTTTGACGTGCATTTTTTGCTGTCAGAGGCTATTTCTGCAGCACAGGCCGTACGACCGCACGGCCGTCTTTCGTTTTTCAAAAGTCGCCTTATCGCAACGAGGCGCGCGGCAGTCGGGATCGCACATGCTTGCAGAACAGAGGCGGCAGCAGATCATGCTGGAACTTCAACGGGTCGGCCAGGCGCGCACCCGCCAGCTCGCGGAATTCTTCGAGGTCTCGGAAGTCACGATCCGCTCCGACCTCGAAATCATGGACGCGAAGAAACAGTTGATCAAAACGCACGGCGGGGCAATCGCCCTGCCGTCCGACTCGCCGGCCGCAGCCTTCGAGGAGCGCATGCAGCGCAATTTCGATGCAAAACGGCGCATTGCCCAGATGGCCGCGCGGCAGATCATCGACAATCAGTCCATCGTCTTCGACAGCGGCTCGACGCTGCTCCAGGTCGCCATGCAGATGCCGCCGGTCAACAACGTCGTGGTCGCGACGACGGCGATGAACATCGCCCAGCATCTGATGTACCGGCCGGGCCTCGACGTGCACATGATCGGCGGCCGGGTGTTTCCGAGCACCGTCAGCACGATCGTATCGGATTCCGACAAGGCGGTCGGCGGCCTCGTCGCCCACCAGGTCTTTGTCAGCGCCCACGCGATTGATCAAGCCTTCGACGTCGTCGATGTGTCAGAAGACATTGCACGGACCAAACGCAATCTGGTTCGCATGGCCCGGCGTGTCGTGCTCGTGGCGGATTCGAGCAAATTTGATATCGGCGCCTCCTCCAAAGCCTTCTCGCTGTCGCGCGTCGATCTGATCATCACCGACAGCAACATGCCGCACGGCATTCGTCACCGGCTGGACAAGCTTGGCGTAGAGGTTCGCTACGCGTGACCTGCAGCCGACTTCTCCACATCGGAACAGAGCCAGGAGAGGTTTTTGGCGCACGTCAAGGGCTTTGACCGATGCCGGGGGGAACGAGGTCGGCTAAAACCCCAGCCGTCGAAGCACCTCGCGGTTCACGCGAACGGCCGCGGCAGGATCGGTTCCGGCATAGTCCGATTCTTCCTCCACCACGATCCAGCCGATAAATTCAGGTGCGGCCCGAACCGCCGAAATCACGCCGGGCACGTCGCAGACGCCTTCGCCCAGCATCGCCCAGACCCCGCCGGCGTCGACATCCTTCAGATGCACGTAGCGAATACGGTCCCGGTGAGCCGCCAGCGTATCGTCGATCTCTTGGCCGCCGCGCAGGATATGGCCGGTATCCGGCACCCAACCCACGCGCGGATCCAGGAGAGCAAACAGCCGGTCGTAGTCGTTCCGGGTGAAGAGCAGCGTGTTGTGGTGCGAGGAAGGATGGACGGCGACGGTGACGCCAGCCGACTGTCCAATCTCGGTCGCCCGATTATAGCACTCCGCCGCAATGGCGAACTTCTCATCGCGCGGACCATCCGAGACGACGGTGGCCGAGCCCATCGACACCATCGCACCTGGAAAGTTCGCCACGAAATCCACCCATCGCCGCGCCGCCTCCAGATCGGAGGCGATCTTTTCCGCCACCGTGAAGCCGCTGCCCGAGCCGAAGGCAAAGGAAACCAGCGTCAAATCGGCATCCGCGAGAACCCGGGAAAAGCCGGCTGGATCAAGCGCATAGCGACCGATCATCGTGTCGGTGATCTCAAGACCGGCATATCCGCCATCGGCGATGGCGCGCACCAGATCATCCGGCCCACCGCTCCACCCTTTGCCCAGCATTTCCCAGGTGAATGTCTGGCAGCCGATCTTCAGCGCGGCATTGTTCATGGCTTGGTCCTGACCTGTTCGTTGGTGACAGCCGATATCGAAGCCGGAGTCTCGGCGCAGGCGACATCGGGACACCTGGTACCCGGCATTATCGAAAAGCCGTCTTCAAGAAGGGATCGATATCCCGAGCGAAGGGGTTTTCCCTCGGGGAATTGCTACGCCTCACAACGTCTTGTCATTTCGTAGGGTAAAATGTTAGCGTGCGTCAACATAATTTATTCCTCGCGAATTCAACGTGCATCCGCAGCTCTCCGATCAAAAACGGCAAGGTCAGGTTCTTCCATGGCGCAGACCAATGATATGAAACTCAGGATCGGCGTTGTCGGATGCGGCAGCATTTCGCTCGCCTATATGCGCAACGCGCCGCTGTTTGGCGGCGTCGAAATCACCGCCTGTGCGGATATCAACGCCGACGCCGCCAAGCGCCGCGCAGCCGAATTCAACCTGCGGGCAGCCGACGTCGACGCCCTCATTGACGACAAGAACATCGACCTCATCCTCAACCTGACGATCCCGGCTGCGCATTTCGACGTCTCGATGCGGGCGCTGTCGGCGGGCAAACATGTCTTCACCGAGAAGCCGCTGGGCGTCACGGCCGCGGAAGGACGCCTGTTGGTCGATGCGGCCGCCGAAAAGAGCCTCATGCTCGGTTCGGCGCCGGACACGTTCCTGGGCGCGGCCGGACGCCATGCCCGACGGCAGATGGAAGCCGGGGCCATCGGCAGGCCGGTCACGGGAACAGCCTTCATGATGGGCCGCGGCATGGAGCATTGGCATCCCGATCCCAGCTTCTACTACCAGGCCGGCGCAGGCCCGGTGATGGACATGGGCCCCTATTACCTGACGATGATGGTCAATCTCATGGGGCCGATCCGCCGTGTGCAGGCCGTCGCCACAAGCGGGCAGGAAGAGCGGCTCATTACCGCCGAAGGGCCGAAACAGGGCACCACGTTCAAGGTGGGCACGCCGACCAGCGTGCTGTCGCTGCTGGAATTCGATTGCGGCGCCACGGTCACCTTCGGCACCTCCTGGGACGTCTTCCGCCATTCCAACCACCCCATCGAGCTGCACGGCACCGAGGGCTCGCTGCGCCTGCCCGATCCGGACAATTTCGGCGGCCGCGTCGCGTTCTCCAGCCGTGGCGCGCCCTGGCAGGAAACCGATACATCAGGCGCACTCTTCGGTGCCGTCAACTGGCCGGTCGCAGCGCCGGACCGCGCCAACTATCGCATGCTTGGCCTTGCCGATCTCGCCCGCGCCATCATCGAGGGCCGTAAGCCGCGCGCTTCGGGCGATCTCGCTCTGCATGTGCTCGACGTTATGGAAGCAATCCTCCGGGCAGGTGAAACCGGTGTCGCGCAGACCATTCCAACGACCGTTGACCAACCAGGGGAATTGCGGGAAGACGAAGCAAGGAGCCTTCTCGCATGACGCAACTGGATGAATCCGCACGACGCGCACTGGCCTGGCCTGGTGATCCCCAGGAGCCGGTGGAAAGCTGTACGCCGGCGCTGGCGCGGCAACAATATCTGGATGGTTTCGCAGATATCCAGTGGCCGCTCGAGGATGTCACGGAGATCCTGGAAAGACATGCCGGCGCAACCCGCTTGAAGATATGGCGCGGCCGGGCCGCGCCGCGCCAGCGGGCTCCCGCCTTGCTTTATATCCATGGCGGCGGCTTTGTCATCGGCGCCCCGGAAACCCATGAGGACATCTGCCGGAGCCTTGCCAATACGGCCGGCGCCGTCGTGGTTTCGCCCGACTATCGCCTCGCCCCGGAACATCCCTTTCCAGCAGCGATCGAGGACTGCGCGGCCACGCTTATCTGGATGAAGGATCAGGCCGATACACTCGGCATCGATCCGGCGCGAATTGTCGTTGGCGGCGATAGCGCCGGCGGAAATCTCGCCGCCGTCATCGCTCTTCTGGCGCGGGACGGACAGGTGCCGGCCGTCATCGGCCAGGTGCTGATCTATCCGGTGACCGACCAGTTGCAGGCAACCGACAGCTACTTGCGTTACGCCGAAGGCTTCGGCCTGACCGCAGCGGCCATGCGATGGTTCCGGGACCACTATCTGCCGGACCCTGCAAGCGGGTCCGACTGGCGGGCCTCGCCGCTGCGGGCGGCGTCCCTGGCGGGTGTGGCGCCGGCTATCGTGATCCTTGCCGGCCACGACGTGCTGTTCGACGAAGGGGCGCTCTATGCCGAACGGCTCAGCTCGGAAGCCCAGGCGACAAGCCGGACATGGCCTGGACAGATCCATGGCTTCGTCTCGAAGAGACGGGCCATTCCGGAGGCGCAGGAGGCTCTCGAAGCCATTGCCACGGCATGGCGCGCCATGGACCCTGCGCTGGCGCGTTGAGCGTGACCCACGACGATCTCAAGCCGAGTCGCGCATCACCAGCGTCGCTTCCAGGATCACCCTGTTCGTTGAAGGCGTCGTACCCTCGTCCTCGCTTTCGATATGAGACAGCAAAAGCTCCACGGACTTTGCCGCGATCTCCGGCGCGTTCTGGGCCATCGTCGTCAGCGACGGACAGGTGTACCGGCTGAGCGGGTGGTCGTCGTGCCCGGCGATGCGCACGTCGCAGCCGTCGCTGCGGCCGATTTTCAGGCCGGACGCGAAGGCGGCCGCCATGGCGCCGAAAGCGAAGCGGTCGTTGGCGCAGAGCAGCGTTTTGCCGGGCAGGCCGCCACGCGCAAGAATTCTCTGCATCTGCTCGTATCCGAGACGCTCGAACTCCCAGGACGGTGGTGCGTCACAATCGATGACCAGCGGTGAATGCCCTTCCCTTGCCATGGTCGCGCGGTAGCTCGCCTGCCGCTCGCCGGCGTTTTCCGTCAGATGCGGAATTTCCAGGAATATCGGCGGCTCACCGGACCGGCAGAGATATTGCACGATGGCTGCCATGCTTTGTGCGTTGTCGTTGCCGACATAAGGAAGGTCGCCGCTGGCCGGATTGTCGAAGCAGACGACGGGGATTGCGTCCTTCAGTCTTTCCAGCGCGGAGCGGCGCAAGCCGGCTCCGAGCGGCGCCACGATCGCACCTGCAACCTTCAGCGAGAGCAATGTCCGCACCGCCTCGGCCTCCAGCTCCGGCCGCGTGTGCGAAGAGATCTGGACCGGCCAGAAGCCTTTTTCGCGCAACTCCAGCTCGATCAGCGACACGACCTGCACATAAAAGGGATCCGACATGGTCGGGACCAGGATCCCGATATTTCTGGTCCGCTTGCGATTGAGGTGCCGCGCGAAAAGGTTCGGCTCGAAATTCGACTTCTTGAGGGCCGCCTCGATACGCTTGCGGGTCACCTCCTTGATCTGCGAGGGATCATCGAAATATTTCGACAGCGTCGGACGCGATACGCCGGAGGCGGTCGCGAAATCGTCCATCGATTTATAACTTTTCTTGGCCATTCAGTTCCTTATCGGCGGGACGAGGCGCCGGATCAAAATGATTTCGCATCAACGGCAAATCCACTGACGCGCCAAATCACGCATGGGGCAATTTGTACAGAGCGTTTTTGGCGCCCGGAATTGCAGACTCGGCTCCCTTTCGAAAACCGAAATATTCCCTCCACCTGCGATTTGCGGCGGCTGCGCCTCGTGGCTGCAAAAACGCTTGTTTCAGGCCGCAAATCGGAAAATTTCGCAGTGAAGATGACGCACTTCCCATGTTTCGTCTTGTTGAGCAAACTTTCATTTGTTTACGAAAGTAAAGAAAAAATGAGTCACAAGCAACACAAATGCTTGAAAAAAGAATTGATTCCAACGGTAGATTTTATCCTGTCTTGTCAGTTACTTATCCTGTTATTCGCCGCCAACGCAGGTCTCTCATCCTTTCTCGATCGCAGTTCTTCGTTGACAGATAGGTGCCTCAGGGAACCTACTTTGTCTACGGTCTTGAGGAGGATCGATTAACTGAAATCTATGGGAGGCACAGATGAATATTAGAAAATTCAGCATGACGATGCGGGCTGCCGTGGCTGTATGGGCGCTTTGCGCCACATCGGCATTTGCCGACACCACCATCGAATTTATTCAATGGTGGGAACCGGAAATGCCGTCCGGGGCCCTGCGCGGCATCATGAACGATTTTGAGGCGGCAAACCCCGGCATCAAGGTGACGCTGGTTAGCGGCCCCTATGCCACGACGCGTGACCAGATCGTCGTCGGCGCCGCCTCCGGAACCCTCAGCGACGTCGTCGGCCTGGATGGCGCCTGGGTCAACGGGCTCGCCAAGCAGGGCGCGATCGCCTCCATGGACGAACTGATGGAGAAGGCGAAATACGACAAGAGCCAGATCACCGATATCGTCAAGGTCGATGGCAAGAGCGTGATGTTCCCGCTGGCTTCCTTCGTCTACCCGGTCTTCGTCAACCTGGATATCGCCAAGGCGTCTGGCGTCGACAAATTGCCGACCACGCGCACGGAATTCGCCGAAGCCGCCAAGAAGATGACCGACGGCTCGAAGAACCAGTATGGTTGGGTTCTGCCGCTATCGCTGCAGTCCCCGAGCGGAATCCAGAATGACGTGATGTCCTGGGTCTGGGCCTCCGGTGCCTCGATGATGAAGGACGGCAAGCCCGATCTTGAAAATGACGCCGTCGTCGGCACGCTCGACTATCTTGCTTCCCTCAACAAGGAAGGCGTTATTTCTCCCGGCATTTTCGCCAAGAAGGAACAGGACAAGGTCGAGGAATTCGTCAATGGCCGCGTCGGCATGATGGTCGATTCCCTCGCACATGTGAACCTTATCCGCGAGCGCAATCCGAAGCTCAAGTTCGGCATCTCGGCCCTGCCCGCAACCGACGGCTACACCGGCAAACGCGGCATGCCCTATGCGTCCTGGGGCATCGGCATCAGCGACGGCAGCAAGCACAAGGAAGAAGCCTGGAAGCTTGTGGAATATCTGATGAGCCCCGACGTCAATGGCCGTCTGGTCTCGATTGCCAACGCCTTCCCCGGCAACGTCCATGCCAAACCGGACTTCGTGGCATCGGACCCGATCTTCGCGGAAGCTTTTAAAATCTTCCAGAGCGGCTATCCTGCCAACGAATTCGTCGGCCTTCCGGTAGCCGAAGAGCTGATGCGGGACATGAACGTCGAAGTTCAAAAGATGTTCGACGGCGGCCAGTCGGCCAAGGATGCGGCTGCCAATACCGAGAAGGTCTGGCTCGCGAAGTTCTAATGCATGTCGCCCGGAAGTGCGCGGCGGTTCCGGGATAAGGACATGCATAAAACAAAGGACTAAAGCACGTCGCTTTCACGAGATCACCGGCAGAGCGACCTGGCGCTGCCGGTGAAAGTCGTCAAATCTTCGCATAATGGGAAGTCACAGCTCATGAATCATTCCGCTCCGGCTCTGGTCGCTGCGCAAGTCAAAGCGCGAAGGAAAGGAAGACTTCGTTACAGCACCTTGAGGAAGCTGGTGCCGTATTTCTACGTGTCGCCGGCCACCCTGCTGCTGGTTCTGCTGATGCTGTTCCCCATGGTGATGGTCTTCAAATATTCATTGATGGACGGCGCCATCATGAAAAAGGACGCTGCGTTCGCAGGGGTCCAGAATTACCTGACCATCTTCGAAAATCCGGTGTTCTGGCAGTCGGTCGCCCAGACGATGTATTTCACGATCATGAGCGTCGTCTTCCACTTCATCATCGGCTTGGCTTTCGCGCTGCTGTTGAACACCAACCGCGTCGATCCGCTTATTCGGAGCGTCCTGCGTGTGCTCTTCATCCTGCCCTGGCTGTTCACCGCCGTGATCATCGCCATCATCTGGCGTTTGCTGCTCGATCCGAACGGCGTCGTCAACAGCGTGCTGATGGCGCTCCACATCATCAATTTCAAGGTCGAGTGGTTTTCCTCGACCCGCACCGCCATTCACGCCTTGACCTTTGCAAACATCTGGGCGGGTTATCCGCTTTATATGGTCAGCCTGCTTGCCGGTCTCCAAGGCATTTCGAAGGAGCTTTACGAGGCAGCCGGGATCGATGGTGCCAACGAACTAGAAAAATTCTGGTACATCACCATCCCGCAACTGATGCCGATCATCATCAGCATCGCGCTTCTCGATTTTATCTGGACGATGCAGGTTTTTCCGCTCGTCTGGATGACGACGGGCGGCGGTCCGATCTATTCGACGGAAGTGCTATCCACCTTCACCTACAAGCTCGCCTTCTCCCAATATGAATTTTCGCTGGCTTCGGCGAGTGCAATGATCATCCTCATCATTTCGATGAGCGTCACCTACTTCTACATCAAACACCAGCAGCGAAGGTGACCGTCATGGCAAAGCGTTCCTTCAAGAACTCGGCACTGCCGACCATCCTGACCTATCTCGGACTGGCGATCGGCCTGGTCTTTTCGACCTTCCCGATCGTCTGGATGTTTTTCAGTTCACTGAAATCGAATACCGAAATCTTCGCTCTTCCGCCGCGGCTTTTGCCGAAGGATTTTACCCTGGCCGCCTATCTGACGATCTTCAACGATCCGGTAAAGGTGCGGTTCTTCATCAACAGCTACTTCGTCGCCGGCGTCGTCACCTGCCTCACCCTCGTCATCGCTATCCTGACTGCTTACGGCTTCAGCCGCTATTCCTTCCGCTTCAAGAATACCTTGAACATCTTCATCATCAGCACGCAGACCGTTCCGCCCATCACCCTTCTGATCCCCTATTTCGGAATGGTAGTCGCCTTCAGGATCTTCGACACATATCTGGCACTGATCCTCACCTATATGGTCTTTACACTGCCTTACGCAGTCCTGCTGATGACGGGCTATCTCAACACCTTACCGAAAGAGCTGGACGAGGCCGTTCTCGTCGATGGCGGTTCGAGCTGGACGGCACTTTGGCGCGTCATCGTGCCCGTCTCCATCCCCGGGATTGTTGCTACGGCGGTCTACACTTTTCTGCTGGCGTGGAATGAATTCCTCTTCGCACTGACGCTGACAAAATCGATGAATCTCAGAACCGTTCCGATCGGCATCCAGCTGCTGATGGGCCAGCATGCTTTCGAATGGAATGAAATGATGGCAATGAGCGTGCTCGGCTCCCTTCCCCTCCTGGTGCTTTACCTGGTTGCTCAACGCTACTTCCTGGCGGGCATGACCGCCGGTTCGGTCAAAAGCTGAGGGAGCGCAAACTCATACCGCGGGCGGATCGCTTTTTTAATCTACCTGCCCGCACGATTGCCGCTCGACGCCCCAACCGCGGAGGGCATCGCAGACCTCGGCTCTGGTTGGTGCACCGATGCGTCCGCCGAACACCTGGCATTTCAGCGCCGCCGCCATCGACGACAAGCGCATCGTCTCGGCGATCGGCACGCCTTCTGCGATCGCCAGAGCGAAAGCGCCATGGAAGATATCGCCTGCTGCGAGCGTATCGACGGCCCTCACCTTCGGAGCCGCCAGATGGAAAATCTCGCCGGTTTGGTCATCGAACCAGAAGGAGCCGTTTTCCCCTGATGTGACGCTGATGAAGGCCTGCTCGAACTTTCGCTTCAGGAGGCCAACGGCCTTCGCCGTCTCCGCAGTTCCGGTAAGGCGCTCGGCGGCCGGCTGTGAAAACACGATGTGACTGGCCGCCGGTGCAAGCATCTCGATTACGCCATCGCCCGCAACGTCGCCATCGAGAATGGCTGGCCTGCCGGCCTCTCTGGCTGCGAACAGCGTCCGCAGCGCAAGCTTCGGCCAGCGGACGTCGACGAGCACAGCATCGAAAGCAGACACGTCGTGTTTTGTCACCGGTTTGACCGTCTCGTGCAGCCCGGCATCGTAGAAGGGCACAATCAGCCGCTCGCCCTGATCATCGACAAGGATCGTCGAGACCGCCGAGCGGGCGCCTACCACACGAACCATACCGCTCGTATCTACTCCGCTATCGCTGAGCTCCGCAATGATGCGTTCGCCGGTGGCATCATCGCCAACCGCACCCCAGAGGTTGGCATTGCCACCCAGCCGGGCGACCGCAAAGGCCGCGCTCGACGCCATACCCTCGGCGATCTGCAGCATATCGTAGGGGAGAATTTTGCCCTGGCCGGTCGGCAACGAGCGCACACGAAACAGCGTGTCGAGCACCGCAGCGCCGACACATAAAACGCTGCGCGCCGGACCCGAGCGTGATGCCGAAAAGTGCGAGCGGTTTTCGGACGACATCATGCTCTAACTCTTTAATTTAGAATAGGATTCAGATTCTAGGCCGACCGGCCTAAAATCATCCTGGTCAAGCAGGCAGGCGAAAGCAGAAGAAGTCGCCAAAACCGTCGTCTCACCGGCTCACTTGACGGCTCCGGCCGTCAGCCCAGCCACGATCTGTCGTTGCGCAAACACCGTCAATATCAGCACGGGCAAAGTGACGATCAGCGCCGCCGCCGCAAGCGGCCCCCAACTGACCTGTTCGAACGAAAGCATGTTGTAGACCGCGACCGGCAGCGTGCGGGTCTCGCGACTGGCGAGCACGATACCGAAGACGAAGTTGTTCCAGGAGAAGATGACCGACAGGATGAAGGCGACGACAATGCCGGGTTTGGCGATCGGCAAAGCGACCAAGCGGAAAATCTGCCAGGGTGTGGCGCCATCGATGCTGGCGGCCTCTTCCAGTTCCATCGGCGTCGTCTCGAAATAACCGATCATGATCCATACGACGATCGGCACTGTGACGACGAGATGGATGATGATCTGCGGCAGGAGCGTGCCGAGCAGGTTCAGCCATTGGAAGAGCAGGAAGAGCGGAATCAGGAAGGAAAGGCCGGGCGTCATACGCGCGATCATGATGACCATCGCCGACTTCTCGGCCTTCAGGCGCGCGATGCCATATCCGGCCGGCACGCCGATCAGCAGTGCCAGAAGCGTGGCGGCACCTGTCACCACCACCGAATTCCACAGATACAGGAAGAAGTTGTTCTCCTCGAAGACCTTCAGATAGTTCGACCAAGCGAAACGCTCAGGAATGAAGATCGGCGGATAGGCACCGCTGTCGATTTCATATTTCAGCGACAGCGAGATCATCCAGAGGAAGAACAGGACGACCGGCGATATCATCACAAGGGCAACAAACAGCAGTCCGATACGATCGAGCGTTCTGCGCTTCATCAGCGTGCCTCCCCGTCAGACCAGTTCGCACGCTGCCGGAGCATCAAAAGGACGAAGGACAGCAGGACGATGAGGATGAAGAAGACAACTGCCATGGCCGAGCCATAGCCGATGTCGTAATAGGCGAAAGCTGTGTTGTAGAGATAGATATTGATCGTTTCCGACGCCGTGCCCGGCCCGCCCTGGGTCATGGCATAGATGATATCGAAACTTTTCACCGCATCGATGCTGCGGATGATCACCGCAATCATCAGGAAAGGCGCGATCATCGGCAGGGTTAGATAGCGGAATTTCTGCCAGACATTGGCTCCGTCGATTTCGGCGCTTTCATAGGGCTCGCGCGGAACCGCCGCCAGACCGCCGAGCACGATCAGCATGATAAGCGGCGTCCATTGCCATGTCTCGACCAGCACCAACGAAGGGATGACGCTGGTCTGATTATAGATCCACTCCTGAGGGCCGATGCCGATCAAGGATAGAAGATAATTGAGGACGCCGAGCTGCGGGTGGAACATCATGGTCCAGACGAGAGCGATGGCGACGGGCGTCGCCATCATCGGCATCACGAATATACCGCGCAGAAGACCGCGGAGCGGAAATTGCGTATCGAAAATCAACGCGGCGAGCGTCCCTAGAAAGAGCGGCGCCACCACCGAGAGCGTCGTGTAGAGCACCGTATGCCAGAGCGACTCCCAGAAGCGCATGTCCACGGCCAGGCGGGCGTAATTGTCCAGTCCTGCAAAGACCTGGGACTGGCCAAGCGTCCAGCTGTTGACGCTCATCCAAAGGGTAAACACCCATGGAAAAACGATGACGGCCGCAATGACGATCAGCGCCGGAATGACGAAGGGCCAGTAGTTGGGAGCAACGCGACCAGCGTTGCTCCTTCCCTTCGAGGCGGCCTTGGCCGCTGCGGCCGTTTCGATGCTTGCCGAGGCCATTATCCCTCGCTCTTCGCCAGGACGGGTTCGAACTGTGCCGTCGCGGCCTTGAGTTCGGTCTCTGGATCGCCGCCGCCGATCATGTTGGTAAGACCGACGCCATAGATGTCGCGGAACTCGGTGACCGGAATGATCACCGGCAGCGCGAGCTGCGAGATCTTGCCGGAACCCGCAACCGCATCAAGCCATGCGGCCGGCATCTTGACACCTTCGCGAACCTTGGCATCCGCAAGGATCGACTGGCGGAAAGGAACGCCGGCACCGGCCTGCAGCAGGCGTGCGCCCATGTCGTGGGAAATCGCCCATTGGCAGAAGAGGTAGGCTGCTTCCTTGTTCTTGCTTGCCGCAACGACACCAAGGCCGTCGCCGAATGTGCCTGCGGCCTGTGCTTTCGGGCCTTTCGGCATCACACCGTAACCGACCTGGCCGACGACACGCGACTTTTCCGGATTCTCGATCGGCGGAGCAAAACCGACGCCGTCCAGCCACATGCCGATCTTGCCCTGCAGGAAGGCCGACTGCGCCTCGGCCCAGTTGAAGCCGGAGACGCCGGGAGGGGCGGTCTTGGTCATTAGTTTCTGGTAAAGCTTGGCTGCGTCGATCGCTTCTGGCGATGTCGTGCGCAGCTTGCCATCGGGGCCGAGCGGGCTCGAACCATAGCCGAGCAGCAGCGACGTCCAGACCGGCGTATTGGCGTTCTTCAGGCCGCGGGCGACGAAGCCGTAGGTATTGGTCGACGGATCGGTGAGTGCTTCGGCCGCACTTACCAGTTCTTCGAACGTCGTGGGATAAGACAGCCCCTTCTTCTCGAACAGCGCCTTGTTCCAGTAGATGATCCAGTAATCGACAGAGAACGGAAGCGAGCGCAGAACGCCGCCAGAATCCTTGGCGAAGGTCAGGCCGGCTTCGGCGAAATCGCTTTCCGTGAGCGACGGATCGGTCAGGGACGAATCCTTGAGAAAGCCGCTGATATCGGCAAGCCAGCCGCCCTTTTCAAATTGCCGCTTCTGCACATGGTAGCTCATGTGGACGACGTCGAAGCTCGGCTTGCCCGAGCTGAGCTCGATGGTCGTCTTCTGGCGCTGCTGTTGTTCGGGCGTCGCTTCGGCATTGACCTTGATGCCGGTGAGTTCCTCGAACTCGGACAGGTATTTGACGAGCGTCTCGCTGCGCGGGCTCTTGACCAGGTTGACTTCGAGTGTCGTCCCGGCAAAGCGCTTCCAATCAACGGCAGCGGATGCCGACCGCATGCCGAGCATGCTGCTGGCTCCAAAAGCGGCGGTCCCCGCCAGAAAGCCGCGCCTCGTCGGATTCAAAAACGATGACATTTGATTGCTCCTCCTCTTGCCGGCGATCTCCTCACCCCCGGCTGCTTATTTTCCGATTATATCCTGAGCGCACGATCTCTTGCATGATTGATATGTGCGACAAGGCTGTTGACGGCGTCCTCCGCCGATCGTCGTTCGATCGCCTCGAGCACCTTCAGGTGCTCACCCATGACAGGTCCGACGTGACCGTCGATGCGAAAACGATCCTGACTGATCAGGCGCATCTTGATCGAGTTTACCCGGTAGGCGTTCGAAATGATGGTATTTCCCAAGGCATCGATAAAAGCGTCGTGCATGCCCCAATCGACGGCCTGCGCGTGCAGTTCCAATTCGTGCGATCCATCGCCGCCGCGAATGGCATCGGCGATATCGCGATGCTGCTTCAAAAGTCTGGCGACCGTCTCGTCAGATGCAGAGCGGGTGAAAAGCGCAACAGCTTCCTTCTCCAGGAAAACGCGCAGCTGGAACGCCTCGCGAATGAGATTAAGGTCGATATGGGCGATCTGTAAGCCGCGCTGAGGCACAGTCTTGATCAGCCCTTCGGCTTCCAGCCTCGGAATGAGCTCTCGGATGGCGCCAAGTGTCAGTCCTGTCAACTCGACGAGGCGGCGCTGCGAAACGAACTGACCGGGGCGCACATCACGCGCAAGAAGGTGGCGCGTGAAGCTCTCATACGCCTTTTCCCGGAGTGTCGGCTGCTCGTCTGTGCCGTCCATCGCCTCTCCCAGAAACATCTTTGCCCTATGCCGCCTTCGAGCGGAAAAGACCATCGAAAGCGAGAGCGAGTTCCGCCTGCCCTTCCGCGGATATTGAAACGAGCGGCGGACGAACAGCAAGCCATATATCATCCGACGTCAGTTGCGCGACCATGACCTTTACGGCAGCCGTCACCGGAAATTTCAGCAGTTCGGCGACGAAGTCCTCGATGCGGGAATCATCCTTGCCTTCCTCCGCCATCAGCTTGACTTCGCGCGGTACGAAATTCGCCATGCCCGAGATTGCACCCTGGCCGCCAAGCCGCACGCCCTTCGCCAAATGACGTTCGTCCCCCACCAGGATGACGAGATCGCCATGCGCTTTCAACAGTGTTTCCGTAAAAGGCCAGTCGCCGGAGGAGTCCTTGACGCCTATGACGACATCGGGAAAGGCTGCCCGCAGCCGGCCGATCAGCGATACGGTCAGCGGAACCATGGTGACCGAGGGGATGTTGTAGACGATAATGTCTCGCGCCTTGTCGCCGAGGGTGGCGAACACAGCCGAAAACCACTGGAACAGGCCGTCGTCACTGACGTTCTTGAAATAGGAAGGGGGAGCAAGCAGAATGTTGCGAACCCCCTTGGAAAGCGCATGACCTGCCTGCGACGCCGCATCCTCGGCGGCGTCGACCAGCACGCCGACGAGGATTTTGCTCGCTTCTATCCCACTCTCGATCATGGAAGCCAGAACACGTTCACGTTCCTGCGTTCCGATGGACGAACCTTCACCCGTCGTTCCGAACAGCGTTACGCTCGAGCATCCGGCAGCGAGGCTTCGCTTTGCCTGCTCGATCATAACATCGATGGCGATATCGCCATTGTTGCCGAACGGCGTGGCGAGAGCGACTGACAGCCCAAATTTCTGGGTCAAATATGCTTCCTCCCGATGATTGAGGCTAGACGTAGCAGAGTGACATGTTAGTTGTAAAGAGGTGATTGCATCCTCAATCGTTATGCGATCGCCGCGCCCGTTCCCTTATCCAACATGCCTTGCTGTTGGTCCGCTTGCCCGCACGAGCGCCATCAGCATCGGGCCGATTGCAAACTCGCCCCGCTCTGTCCTCCGGGTCAGATCCCTGAGATAACCCCCCGGAGAATTGATATGCCCTCCCTTCTCCAGGATGCAGGCAATCACCGTCGCGGCATTTTCCGGCCCCATGCCTAAGCAGGCTTCCTCATAGGCCGAGGGACTGACGCCGAGCATCGAGCGCACGATCACCGCCGCCGACATCAGATCTCGCCAGTTGCCGATGGCTCCGCCGGGACCATAGTCAAGGATTTGAGGGCAGGCTTGCAGAACGAGGCCGAGCGGGAAGGATTTCAGGCTAGGCGCGGCCACCGGATCGGCCGCGCCTCCCGCTCCGTTGCTCATCCTGCCGGAAAGCTTCGGCTGCTCCAGTCTTCGCTCGTCAGGCGGTCCGGCGTTCGGCTCATTATCGGCCACAGCGCTTTCGCCCTGCTTCGTTTCGAAGCTTGGTTCAAGTTCATAGTTGGAGTTGGGGTTTGAATTCTGTTTGTGACGCTCAATATGAGACTCATTGGCGTTTATTTTTTTTCTTTTAACATGTCTTTCCAGCAGGTTGACGGCTTCGTCGCGCAGCAGGCCCATCTCATCGAGCACCGAAGCCAGGCTTTCGACTGTCGCCACGCGCGGAATTCTCGCGACCAGTGCGCGAAACATCAGCGTCATCGTCTCCCAGTCGCCCGGAATCGCTTCGTCGAGCGCCACCGAAATCAGTTTGGAGATATCACGTCGGCAAACCGTCAGGCGCTCTCGGGTCGCTCTCAGCAGTTCCCGGTCGGCGACCGTCTGGGCGGCCAGGCTTTCGATCTCGGCCGCGCGTGCGAGCAGCGGCGCGATACTGAAGCCGAAGGCTTCGCCGATGGCCCCTGCCCCGTCCCGGCGGGCATAGCGCTTTCCATTCGGGCTGTCCTTGCGCAGGATCAGGCCGGACTCGACCAGAACCGCCAGATGCCGCCGCAGCGTCGCCGGCGTCATTCCGCGAGCGCGGAGCGAAAGCTGCGCATTCGACGGGAAGACGATCAGGCCCTTCTCCTCAGAGATTTCATCATCGGGGTAAAAGGTCAAAAGCGCGTCGAGCACCGTCAGCGCCCGATCGGTCACGCCGAGCGACGGCCGCGCCTCGCAGATTGCCCGAAACAGCTTCCACTTGCTGCGTTTCATTCCCGGTTCGATTGTCTCGGCCAGTTGCTGGCTTGCCAGCATGCCAAGTGACATCGGCCGCCGCCCAAAGGGCGTCGTCACATATCCACTCTCCATTTGCCTTCACCTTCGTTCAGGCAAAAGAAAACCATCCACCAATTTGGTGCCTAAGACGCTTGACTGTGATTCGTGGAAATGCGATTCTCGATGTGCTTAAGATCTGAGAAGGGCTTCCACGACGGCGTCGTTGGGGGCCTTTTTCTTTTGCGCGCTACGCTCCTCTGTCCTTGTTGAACTCCTGGAACAGGCCCTTCAGCCTTTCCTGGACGAACTGATCGAAACCGGGTGCGGTCTTGCCGTCAAAGACGAAGGTCGCACCGGACGCTGTCGTTTTGATCATCACCGGCACGCCGCTAAGCTGGGTTTGGGCAATCGTCGGTTTCGCCGACGCCGTCCGTCTGGTAGCCAGCACGAGCGCCCGGTGAAACCGCTCGTCGCTCGAGATTTTTCGAGCGTCGTCCGCGGACAACTCGGCGATGATTTTCTCGATGTCGGCACCTTCAAGCCGCTCGCCCAGCTCCAACCACCGCCGACGACCGATATCGGGCGCCGCGCCGATGGCATTGACGAGATCAAGGGGAACCTGCCGTATGACGATCAGCATTCTCGACAGCGCCGCCTTATCGACGGCGAGAGCCGCCATGATCACATCGCGGCCGAAGCTCCGTTCTTCGAGCCTCGATGCGAAGAGCGCGCGCTCGATGTAGGAAAGATTGGTTCGAGCGCTGTTTTCCTGCCCCTGGCTGACGACCAGTTGACCGTCCGTGAGCTCGCGGATGACAGCGCGCACCCTGATGCCGATTACTCGAGTGGCGGCCAGACGACGATGGCCGTAGGCAACCTGATACCGTCCCTTGGTTTCGGGATGCGGACGGACGAGGATCGGAACCTGCTGACCGTGCTCGCGGATCTGCTCGACAAGCTGCGCGAGTTCGGTCGCGTCGATCGCCAATCGATCGCTGACGAAGGAGGCGTCGATCAGGGCGGGATCGAGCTCGACGATGGTCTGGCCGGCGGCAAGCTGCCGTTCCAGTTCACTCGCCCGCTCCATTTTCTCCGTAATATTGCCCAGCGTCTTGGTAATGCCGCCGACTGGCGCCGCGCTGCGCTCCTGCGGCACGAACCCGGCGATCGGGCGATTGTCGCGCGGTAGGACCATTTCCACCCTAGCCGGGCTCGGAGCAGAGATTTCGATGAGGTTCTTGCGCGCCATCGACTATTTCCTTCCCCAGGTGGAGCGAAGATGCGCCTCGATCTCGCTATTCACCAAGTTGAGGGACTCCAGCGCCCGATCATAGGTTCCGCGGGTGAACTGCGACCGCTCGACCTCGTAAAGGGTCTGCTTTGTGACGCCAGCGTCGGCGACTGCTGTCGACTTCACCATGGCGTTGTGGAGCATTCGGTTACCGAAGATCGCCCGCATGAAGCCAGTCATCTGGCTCTGCGGCCCGTCGTTCGGCTCGAAGCGCGTCACGAGATAGCGCATCCAGTCATAGCTGGTGCGCCCGCCGGCCTTCTCCACGACCGACATCAGCTCGCTCGTCATCGTCAGAAACTGCGACATCGACATGACGTCGAGCATCTGCGGATGGACCGTGATCAACACCGAGGTCGCTGCGCAGAGCGCCGACATCGTCAAGAACCCCAGCTGCGGCGGGCAGTCGATGACGACGACGTCGTAAAGACTTTCGATCTCGGTCAGGACCTCGCCAATGCGGGCGAAGAACATCGTCTCCGCTTTACCCGACGACATCGCCTTCGGCGTCTCGTGCTCGAACTCCATCAGCTCGAGATTTCCTGGAATGAGATGCAGATTGGGCGTATAGGTGGCGCGCACGATGTCGGCGATTGGGCGCGGATCCTCATAGCGGATGGCGCCGTATATGGTTTCGCCCTCACCGACGTCGAATTCCGGCTGATGGCCGAAAAGAGCCGACAACGAGGCCTGCGGGTCGAGGTCGACGGCGAGCACGCGGTAACCCCTGAGCGCCATGAACTGCGCCAAATGGGCTGCGGTCGTAGTCTTGCCCGAGCCGCCTTTGAAATTCATGACGGAGACGATCTGGAGCTTCTCTCCCGGCCTGCGGGCCGGCACATATTTCGGCGTTCCGTTTCGCTCGTCAAGAACCCGGCGAATCCGATCCATATCCGTTGCGCTATAGAGCCGCCGTCCGTTGGCCAGCGGATCGGGCCCATGGCCATCGGCAGCCACCTGCCGGAGATAACCTTCGCCGATGCCGATAAAGGACGCAGCTTCCGCCGGCGAAAATGTTCTGATGGTCTTTTGGGAAAGCGGCGGGAAGATTTTTGCCTGATGCTGCTGAAGTTGATAGGACAACTCCTTCGCATCTGTTGCCAGAAGCGAAGGGAGATGCTCTTGATCGTCCTGAAGAGCAAGACTCGGCTGCATGATCTGTTTCCCAAATAACTGCGCAATTTTGAACGAAAGCGCCCCAGTTGCGCAGTTACTATATGCCGCGATTCGTGACTGAATTACAAATGCTTAACCAAAAGGCATGTCGAGGCATGCGAAACGGCCGCGGGAAGCTGGCGATTTGGCGGACCAATCGGCGGAATTTGCGCCCACCCGAGCTGCAGAAGAGCAAGGCCAATGCCGTCGTTATGCACATGAATTCATCGAATTTGACCCGGAGAAGCCAGCGGGCGGAAAACCTCGCGTCGGTCGGGTCGAGACGATAGCCGGAAATCGTGTAGCGTCCGCTGGCGCCTGGCCGGTCGCCCGATGGAAATCATCCGTTCCGCACAGACCGCGGCCAAGCCTACATAAGGCAATATCGTCGGCAAATGCCCCGCGCCATGGGCGAGACTATGCTCACCATTGCGCGGGGCGGTCGACGAACCGGGGGAGAATGCAACGAATAACGCTGGAGGCGGCATGTTCGATGGCTATCGTTCTGCAATCAAGCTTTTGTCACACCACGACCGGACCAATGTTGATCCGGCCGCGGGACCGTACCGCTTATTTGTTGGACGCAGCGTCTTCGATGACCTTCGCTACTTTATCGGGATGAGAAACCATTACGACGTGGGACGCACCTTTAACCACAACCGTCTCTTTGGAGCCCGCTCTTTCCGCCATCCATGCAAGCGCTGCCGGCGGTATGTTTTTATCCGCATCGCCGTAAACGAACCAGGAAGGGATATTCTTCCAGCTCGCCGAAGTTGAAGCCTCGCCAAGAGCCTTATCCGTGATCGGACGCTGCGTTGCGGCCATCAGCTTGCCCTCCGCCTTAGATACATCTGCGGCGAATTGATCGTGAAACTCGCCCTGCTTGATGTACAGATCCTTTACTCCACCATCCAACAGCACCGGTTCGGCAAGGGTGGGTGCGAGCGTGCTTCCTGGAAACTTACCTGAAAGCGCGAGCGCCGTTTCTCCAACATCGGGCGCGAAGGCCGCGACGAAGACCAGCGATTTAACGTTCGCGCTGTGTGCTGCTGCCTCGTTGATGACTACGCCACCGTAGGAGTGACCGACGAGAACAACATCCGTCTTCAATCCGGCGACCACTTTGCGCACATAATCGCCATCGGACGTGACGCTTCGAAGCGGATTAGCGACCGCCACCACCGGATATCCATCCTTTTCCAGACGTGTGATCACGCCATTCCAACTGGCGGCATCGGCAAATGCGCCATGAACAAGTACAACCGTCGGTTTTTCGGCTGCTTGGGCATTGGAAAGGCCAAAGGCGGTGATTGCGGCGGCGACGACAAACATCTTCAACATCATTAAGCTCCTTTATATCGTGTACGATTTAATTATTCGCAATTCTTCATGAAGACAAGCCTCAACATCCTTGTTCACTTTGATTTGAAGATTGTCCCGTGTTCACGAGCTAACGTCAACTTCGCTCGGTCGGTAAGAAACGTCCAAAGACGATCGCGCAGCGATGGCGGCGATACACGAGGTCGCTCCGAAGTTCAGGGGTCTCAACGGATTTCGGCGTGAATTCCGCCACCGGCGAAGTGAAACAGATCGCCGGCAGAACTAATCCGCCATCGATTGGTAAAGCCAGGCGGAGAGCGTCTCGGCCGCCAGCCGCGCGGCTGCGTCTGGAAGCAGCGCGTCGTCGGTCAATTCGACACCGAAATAAGACGTGGACGGATCCGTTATCACCTGCCGTTCGTCTTCGTTCGCGGCCAGATAGATCCGGGCGAGTTCATCGATGCCGAACTGTTCTGGGCCGCCGATTTCGACAATACCGCCCAAAGGCGTTGCGACGGTCAATTCGGCCAGAAAGGCGGCGACGTCCGCGGCTGCGACCGGCCTGATCAAGGCTGGGGGCAGTCGGAAGACATCGCCTTGCGCACCGATGTCGATCAATCCGCTTATGAACTCGTAAAACTGCGTGGAGCGGAGGATCGTATAGGGGCGATTGGAAGCTCGGATAAGGTTTTCCTGCACCATTTTCGCGTGAAAATAGTCGCTTTCCACGAGCCGAGGCGTGCCGACGACGGAGAGCGCGAGATAATGCCCGACGCCGGCGTCCGCCGCAGCCGCGAGCAAATTCTTCGTCGACGCCTTGAAGAAATCCAGTGCCGTGCTGTCGCCGAAGGATGCGGCATTGGTCGCATCCACGATGACGTCGTTTCCTGCTATAGCTGCGTCGAGACCTTTACCGGTAACCGTATCGACGCCAAGCGACAACGATGCGGCCGTGACCTCGTGGCCGGACCGGCGCAGGCTATCGCTGAGCCGCGTTCCGATGAGACCGCTTGCTCCCACCACGGTAATTTTCATGTCAGCATCCTCGGATCGATTGGACCGACAATGACCGGAAAGTCAAAACCCTTCCACCATGCATGAGGCTTGGCGCCTTAGTCTTAGGTATAGCGGAGCAGATCCAAGGTATAGGATGACCCACCAGGAACGGAAACGTCGTGCCGCTCCTGGTTAGCGCCGAAGATCCAGCCCCGGCGCAACGCTACCTCTCCGCGCAATGCATGGATTTCCATGAGTTGCGGCTGTGGTTCCACGGGGTTACGGTTCGATCATGAGCTCGCCGATCCCGACATCAAAAACGAGTGCTGCACTACATGCTGACGATCCCCCGGCTTTGTCCGTCCGGCAGGAGCGGTTGATGATGAGCGTCTGGTCGCACCGCCCCCGATTCCTCTATCTCACGCTTTTTAACGTCGCCTATGTGCTCGCCTGCGGCTTCGCCCAACTGCTTGCGATCGTGCCGGGAACGGGTATTTCCATCTGGCCCCCAGGCGGGCTTTTCATCGCTACGCTCATCCTCGCCTCCAGGCGCAGCTGGCCATGGTGGATATTGGGAGGATGCCTGGCAGAGCTGTTCAGCAATGCCATCTGGTTCTACAGTCCGCTGCCTGCGGCCTTCCTGATCTATGTCGGCAACGCTCTTGAAGCGGTGGTCGCGGCATGGCTGATCAATCAGGCCTTGAAGCGGCCGGCGCAGCTGGAAACCTTGCAGGAAGTTCTCGCCTTCGTCGTGCTGGGCGCCGGAATTGCGCCAGTCGTGAGTGCGACGGTGGGAAGTGCGACGCTTGCCTGGTTTGGCATCCAATCGCAATCCTTCGTGACGGCCTGGCCTCTTTGGTGGATCGGTGATGCAACCGGCGTCCTGATCGTCGCGCCGCTGGCGCTCGCCGTGGTCCACAACTGGCGCGGCAAGACCCGGCTCTCAGCCGCGCAATGGCTGGAGGCTTGCGTTCTCGGACTGATTTTTCTCGGTGTCGCCGCTCTGTCTCTCAGCGGCTACCTTCCCTTCGCCTACATCATCATGCCCCCCCTTCTTTGGGCCGCGGTCCGCTTCGAGTTCAAGGGCGCCGCCATATCGCTCGTGCTCCTCGCCCTGATCACGGCCGTCTTCACGATAACAGGCGCCGGCCAATCTGTCGGCGATCCCGAGTCCCAGAAACACAAGCAGATCATGCTGCAGCTTTTCCTGGCGATCTCCGCATTTTCGGCGCTGATCGTCGCCGCCATATCCAGGCAACATCAGCTGGCCGTGCTCACATTGCGCCAAAGCGTTGAGACGTTGCGCGACCGGGAACAAGAGCTCTCGCAGCTTGTCGACATGGTTCCGAGCCACGTCTGGCGTCTGTCACCTCGCGGCGAACCAACCTTCTTCAACAGACGAATGATCGATTTCCTCGGTTTGGATGTCGCGGATTCGGACAGGCCGGGCGTGAGCCGATTGGAGGCGGTCATCGCAGCAATCATTCATCCCGATGATGCAGCGAGTTTCAAAGATGCGCTCAACCATTGCCTTGCCACCGGCGAAAACTTCGCCATGCGCTATCGGCTGCGCCGCGCCGACGGCGTCTATCACTGGATGTCGAGCCGCGCCGAACCGATGCGGGATCAGGCCGGCAGCATTGTCCAATGGTATGGCCTTTGCCACGACATCGACGATCAGGTCCGTGCAGAAGAGGCGGTGCGCCAGAGCGAGCGAGCGCTGCAGCAGATGATCGACGCGGTGCCGGTTCGCGTCTGGAGCGTAGAGCCGGCGAGCGGGTCGGTCTATTTCAACAAACGTTATCAGGACCATTTCCGCGCCGTCATCGCCAATTTCGACGCTCTCGGCGCGCCGCGCATCGAAGAGCTGCTGCGGCAGCTGATTCATCCCGAAGACGCGCCCGACGTCCAGCGCACGCTGCGGAATTGTTTTGACAGCGGCGGCGGTACCGCCATGCGGTTTCGCTGGCGCGAAAAAGACGACGTCTACCGCTGGGCGGAATGCCGGGTGGAACCCCGGCGCGACGACAACGGAACGGTCGTACAGTGGTATGGCGTTTCTCTCGATGTCGAGGAGGAAGTGCGCGCCCTGGAGGCGTTGCGTGATCGCGAGCGCGAGCTCTCGCAGCTCGTGGACATGGTCCCGGTGCACATTGCCCGCATGGCGCCCGACGGCAAGCCAACCTTCTTCAGCAGACGCACACTTCAATCCATTGGGGTGGACGACGTCGCGGCCTGGGACACGCCTGACATCAGCCGCTCGGCGGCCATCATCGGGGCGACCGTGCATCCAGAAGATGGGCCGCGCATGAGGGAAGTGCTTGCTCACGCGCTTGCGACCGGCGAGCCCTACACAATCCGGTATCGCCGGCGTTGGGCGGGCGGCGAATATCGCTGGATGGAAGGTCGCGCTGAGCCGTTGCGGGATCAGAATGGAGCGATCGTGCAATGGTATGCGGCTGCGATCGACATCGATGACGAGGTGCGTGCGCAACAGGCCCTGCGAGAGCGAGAACGAGAGCTGTCACAGCTCGTCGACATTGTTCCGAGCCTTCTCTGGCGTCTGAATGCGGAGGGGGAGCCGACCTTCTTCAACCAGCGGCTCATCAATTTTCTCGGTCCCGATATTGCAAACCCGGGCAAGCCCGGCATGAACCTGTCCGCCATCATCGAAGCCGCCATTCATCCCGACGATGCGGAAAGCCTAGCCGAGGCGCTGAAGCATTCCTTCGCCACCGGCGAGCGCTTCTCGAAACAGTATCGCCTGCGACGCGCCGATGGCGTCTACCGCTGGGTCAGAGGCAGTGCCGAACCACTGAGGGACGAAAGCGGACGGATCATTCAATGGTACGGCCTGACCCATGACATCGACGATCAACTTCGCATCGAGGAGGAGTTGCGTGAGAGGGAACGTTCGCTCTGGCAGATCGTCGAAACACTGCCCGCCATGATCGATTGTGCAGCGCCCGATGGGGAGCCGGTCTATCGCAATCCTCAGCTCCGAGACTTCCTCGGATATAAGCTCGAAGAGCTTGATGGAACGGGGAAAACCCGGCTGGACGGCACGCTCGACGCCGGCGTACATCCCGACGACGTGGCGGGGGTCAAAGAGAACTATGCCCATTCATTGTCCACTGGCGAGCCCTATGCGCGCCGGCATCGTCTGCGGCGCTACGATGGGGAATATCGCTGGGTAGAGACGCGTGCGGCACCGATGCGCAATGCCGAAGGCGTTATCGTCCAGTGGAACGTCATCTGCCTTGATATCGACAGTGAGGTTCGCACGGAAGAAGATCTGCGTCAGGCGCGAGAGGGCCTTGCGCGGGCAAGCCAGGTGGCGAGCCTTGCCGAGCTTTCGGCCTCCATCGCCCATGAGGTGAACCAGCCGCTCGCGGCCGTCGTCGCCAACTCGCATGCCTGCCAGCGCTGGCTGATGGCGGAACCGCCGAATATGGAGCGGGCACAGAGGACGGTCGAGCGCATCATCCGCGACGCCAACTCGGCAGCGGATGTCGTCAGCCGTATCCGCGCCCTGTTCAAGCAATCCGCAGACCGGAGGGTCTACACCACGCTCGCCGGCGTCGTCGACGAAGCCCGCAATCTCATGGCCGACGAAGCGGCACGGCGGAGCGTCAGGCTGAACGTGGACGTCGATGCAAACCTTCCGCTTATCGCCATCGATCGGGTCCAGATCCAGCAGGTTCTAATCAATCTCGTCCGCAACGGCATCGAGGCGATGGACACTGTCGCCGGCGACAAGGTGATCGGCATGCGCGTGCGCCATATGGGGAATGCCATTCAGACCGAAATCAGTGATCGCGGTCAGGGTATCGCGTTCCCCGAGAAGATGTTCGAGCCGTTCTTCACGACAAAGGAAAATGGCATGGGCATGGGTCTGGCGATCTGCCGCTCGATCGTCGAGCTGCACGGCGGACGATTGTGGGCAGAGAAGAACAATCCGCACGGAGCGACGTTGATCTTCACGTTGCCGATAGAAACGAAGGCGGCGTCATGACGGTCGATGACCATATCGTCTTCATCGTCGATGACGACGGACGTGTCCGGGAGGCGCTCAGCGAGCTCATGGACGCGCACGGCATGCGCGCCATCGCCTTCGAATCCGCCGGCGATTACGTGAGAGCGGACAAGTCGGATGTAGCCGCCTGCCTCATCCTCGATATCGAGCTGCCTGACATCAACGGCCTCGACCTGCAGAGACAGATCGCCGACGGGGATCATCCGCCGATCGTCTTCATTACCGGACATGGCGACATCCCCTCGTCCGTGCGTGCGATCAAAAGCGGCGCCGTGGATTTCCTGACCAAACCGTTCAGTGACGCGGATCTCATGGCAGCAATCCATGCGGCGCTCGCCCAGGATCGGGTGAAGAGATCGGAACGTGCCGAACTCGATATGCTCAAACGACACTATCTCGACCTGACGCCGCGCGAGCGCGAGGTGCTGCCGCTCGTGGTCAGCGGTCTTCTCAACAAGCAGGCAGCAGCCGAATTGGGGATCAGCGAAGTTACGCTGCAGATCCATAGAAGAAATGTGATGCAGAAAATGGCGGCGGCGTCGCTCGCCGATCTCGTGCGGATCGCGGAGAAATTGGAAATACCGATTACCCACTCGCGCCGAGTGGGGGGGAATTGAACATGAACGAGACAAGACATGTCGTCGCAATTGTCGATGACGATCCAAGACTGCTTGAATCGATGGGCGACCTTCTGGAATCGGCAGGCTATGTCGCCCGCGGCTTCCCGTCGGCGGGCTCGCTGCTCGTCAGCGGGCTGTCGGACCTCGACCTGCTCATCACCGATATCGGAATGCCCGGTATCGACGGCTTCGAACTTCGTGACCTGGTGAGAAAATCGCGCCCCGAGCTGCCGGTATTCCTGATCACGGGCCGCCACGAGATAGCCGATCAGGGCCGTGCTCAGGGCACGGGCGGGTTTTTCCGCAAGCCCTTTGATGCCCAGGCCCTGCTGTCGGCCATCGCCAACGCTTTACACCAATCGAGAGATGGAGGGTAACATGAGAGTTGACCAGCCGTTGCAGCGGAGATCGGCGCCGTTATCATTGCAGGGCAGATGTGAAGAGTTAGAGCCGCTCGTCATTATCGTCGATGACGACGCATCGGTTCGCGAGGCGCTGTCGGAGTTGATCCTGTCGGCGGGTTTTCAGTCGATTAGTTTTGCCTCGACCCGAGAATTGCTTGATGCCGATATAATGGAAAACCCCGGCTGCCTGATCCTCGATGTGCGCATGCCTGGAGCAAGCGGCCTTCACCTGCAGAGCCATCTGGCCGAAAACGGCATTTCCAAGCCGATCATTTTTCTGACCGGCCACGGAGACATCCCGATGACCGTTCAGGCAATGAAGGCGGGTGCTGTGGATTTTCTCACCAAGCCGGTGCGCGACCAGACGCTGCTCGACGCCATCACCGCGGCCATTGCGATGGATGCCGAGCGACGGGCCGAAGCCGCAATCGCCAAACGCAATGTCAAACGCCTGGAGACGCTGACGCAGCGCGAGCGCGAAGTTCTGCACGAAGTGGCGCACGGACGCCTCAACAAGCAGATCGCCTTCGATCTCGGCATCAGCGAAGTGACGGTCAAGCTGCATCGCAGCAACGTCATGCACAAGATGGAGGCCGCCTCGATTGGCGAACTGATCCGGGCCTGGGAGACGCTGCCCGCGCAAATGCGGCAGACAGGCTCGCGTTAATTTTTTTGCCAGGCCCTTTCCAAAACGACGAGACCCGACCTCGCACATCAGCTGCCTGTCCATTTGATGCGCGCCGTATCCGATTCGCGTCGAAAAAGACGGCGCGGCGCCAGCAATGGGTTTCGCCTTGGCACCCATGCGTTATCTCTAAATTAAAGCTCAGGGATATGACCTCATGCCCGGCTTAGATTTCATAAAGGAGATCACGCCTGTACAATCGATCACCAGCCTCGCCCTCCCCTGAAGCCAACGCCTTCGACATCGAAGCAAACTTCTTGTCGGCCATGGGGAACGCCAAACGGCTTCACATTCTGCATCTGTTGACCGAGGGAGAAGTGTCCGTGACCGTCCTGGCTGATGAAGTGGGACTGAGCCAATCTTCGACTTCCCAGCATCTGGCAATTCTTCGAGAACAAGGACTCGTGCAGACGCGAAGGTCTGCCCAGACGATCTTTTATTCACTTCAATCCGGCACGGCCAGGACGATGCTCGATACGCTCGCCGACATCTTCGGATCGTGCCATCGCTCCCCGGTAGACAGCGCCCGAGCCGGGCACCTGACGAAATGACGAGCCCCGCTCTTGCCGCTCGTAATTGGTCTCCGATTCTGCTGAGGATGATCTTGCAGGCGTCAGGTCGGATGCATCGGTTTCTGATGGACGTTTGATGTACGCCTCCTAGACCACGGTGTGATTACGTCTCAATTGCGAATGGAGATAATCAACCACATCAGGAACGGAACGGTCAGCAGGAGGCGATGATGGACGTATATGAGGCAGTCACTAGCCGACGGTCGGTGCGCGGATTCAAAGACAAACCTGTGGCCAGGGAGATACTTGAGCGCGTGCTGTCCGCCGCGGCTTGGTCGCCGTCAGGATCGAACATCCAGCCGTGGAATACCTATGTGATGACCGGCGCGACGCTGGCCGAGCTCAAGACATCCGCCGTCGAGCGCGTGGCCCACGGCGACGCCTGGGATACGCGGCAGTACGAGATGTATCCGCCCGCGATGAAGTCCCCGTACGGGGAGCGCCGATCCGCCTTCGGCAAGGAGCGCTACAGCGCGCTCGGCATTGCGCGCGAGGACTGGGAGGCGCGCCAGCGGGCAGCAATCGCCAACTGGAACTGCTTTGGCGCGCCCGCCGCCCTGTTCTGCTACATCGACCGTGACCTGGGCCTACCCCAATGGGCCGACGTCGGCATGTATCTGCAGACCGTCATGCTGCTGCTGCGCGCCGAAGGACTGCACAGTTGCCCGCAGATGGCGTGGTCACAGGTTCGCGAGACGGTCGCGGAGGTCCTGTCACCCCCGGACGGGCTCATCCTCTTCTGCGGCATGTCGATCGGCTACGAGGACCCAGCGGCAAGTTCTGCCCATACGGGCCGCGCCCCGCTCGCCGAGACGGTCACTTTCGTCGGTGATTAGTGACGTGCGCTCGAAGGACAAGGGAGCCCTTTTATGATTCTTGCGCAAGACGTCCTTGTCATGCGTGATATTGGAGAACGCCATGACCACGCATAAAGTAGGCTATCTCATCGGCAGCCTCGCCAAGGGCTCGATCAATCGCAAGCTTGCCAAGGCGTTGGTGCGGTTCGCCCCGCCGGAACTTGAAATGTCGGAGATATCCTTCAAGGACCTGCCGCTCTACAGCTACGACTATGACGCCGACTATCCCCCGGCCGGCAAGGCATTCAAGGCGGCAATCGCGACCGTCGACGCCGTGCTGTTCATCACGCCCGAATACAATCGATCCATACCTGGCGGGCTGAAAAACGCAATCGACTGGGCAAGCCGCCCCTATGGCACCAACTCGTTCACACGCAAGCCGTCCGCGGTTATCGGCACGTCTCCGGGCGCGATAGGCACAGCCGTCGCCCAGCAGAATTTGCGCAGCGTGCTTAGTTTCTGCAACTCTCCCCAGATGAATGCCCCGGAAGCCTACATCCAGTTCACACCGGGGCTGATCACCGATGACGGCGAGGTCACGAACGACACCACCGCCGATTTCCTTCGCACTTTCATGCGGGACTTCCATGTCTTCATCGCAAGGGTTCGCTCGGTGCTGCCGAAAGACGCCTAGTGGGCACATAAAAGGAACTGGCCGCCCCATGCGGCAGCAGCCAGTTCCCGATTTTCGAGACGTCTCTAAGCGAAGGCGTAAGAACCGTCCGGCCGCTTCGGCACGCGCCGCTGCCAGTGGATATAGCCTTCCTCCTCCATCGCCTTCTCGTCCATCTCGACGCCCCAGCCGGGCCGATCCGGGCGCAGTTCGAGATAGCCGTCCTTCGGTAGATAGGGATCGACGACGTAACGGGTTTCGCCTTCCCGCTTCTCGATATCGTTGCCGCCATAGACGTAGGCCTGGCCCTTCGGCAGCCGGTATTCGAGGATACGAAAATTCTGCGCCGCAGCTGAAAAATGCACGTTGACCGCCGTTGCCAAGGGGCCCATCGGGTTGTGCGGCGCGACGCCGACAAAGAAGGCTTCGGCGAGCGTGGCAATGCGGCGCATTTCGCTGATGCCGCCGACGACGCAAATATCCGGCTGGATCAGATCGGCGCCCTTGACCTGCAGCAGCCGCAGGAACTCGTTCCTGTTGTAGAGCGACTCGCCGGTCGCCAACGTGCAGTTAAGGCCCTGCTTCAGATCGCCCCAGGCCTCGATGTTTTCTGGCCGTAGCGGCTCCTCGAAAAATAGCGGGTCGTAGGGGGCCAATGCATTGCCAAGCTGGCGAGCGGCGACCGGCTCGAAAATCTTCGCATGCGCGTCGAAGGCGATCTCGTATTCGTCGTTGACCGTTTCGCGAAGCGAGCGGAAATAATCCGCCGAGGCCTTCACGACATTGCCCCAGCGATTGGAGTGCATGTCGATCCGCCAGGGGCTGAGCTTGAAGGCGGTGAACCCCCATCCCTCCTTCAGGCGATCGAATTCGTCGCGGGCCGCCGGCGCATCGGGAGCGGTATAGACCCCGGCATAGACCTTGATGCGGTCGCGCACCTCGCCGCCGAGCAGCTTATAGACCGGGAGATTCGCCGCCTTGGCCGCAAGGTCCCACAGGCAATGATCGAGCGCGGAGATCGCGGCAAGGCCAAGCGCGCCCGGCGGGAACCGGCTCTGCTGGACCAGCAGATTGACCAGATACTCGACGCGAGTCGGATCCTGGCCGGACAAAAATCCGCAGAGATAATCGAGCAGCGGCGGAAGCGCCTTGTCCGGCCCGTGATTGTAGCATTCACCCCAGCCCGTAAGCCCGTCATCGGTATCGAGCGCGACGATCACGCGCGGACGGTCCTTGTCGCGGGTCATGAAAACCCGCATGCGGTCGATCTTCATCATTCTGTCCTTCTAGCGATTGAAATAATTGCGACGCGCCACGCGCGTCTGCACGTAGACGTGCTCGTTGTCGGTTCCGGGATTATAGACGCCGGCAGCTGCCGGCACCGAGACGTTGCCGGCACTGGGGAAACGCGCCACGAAGGCTTCGTCGATATCACAGCCAAGTCCTGGGCCATCGGGAACGGCGATCAAACCGTCGACCTGTTGCGGATGCGGCACGATCGTCCGGCGGCGGCCGTCCCAGTCATCGTCGAGGCGCTCGAGAATGAGAGCGTTCGGGATTGCCGCAAGCAGATGCAAGGCCGCATATTCCGCCACCGGCCCGAGCGAGCCGGAATGCGGCGCCATCTGAATATGATGGGCTTCGGCCATGGCGGCGATCTTCTTCATCTGGGTGATGCCGCCTGCCCGGCCGGTGTCCGGCTGGATCACGTCGACCAGTTCCTTCTCGATAAGCTCGCGCTCGCCGAAGATGGTCGCCGAGCGCTCGCCGGCCGCAAGCGGCACATAAGCTGCATCGCGGATACGCCGGTAGCCGTCGATATTCTCCGGCGCGATTGGATCTTCCACCCACATCAATTCATAGGGCTCGAGCGCCCGCACCAGGCGGCAGGCATCCGCAGGCGTCAGCCACGGCGGCCCATGCAGGTCGATGGCAATGTCCATGTCGTCGCCGACGGCATCGCGGAGCGCGGCGACCTTGCGAATGGGATCGGCGACCCCGCCGCACTTGATCGCCTTTATCCCGCGTTCCTTGAGCGCAAGTGCGCGCTCGGGCGTATTCGCATGCGAATAGATCGGTATCCGGTCGCGCACCTTGCCGCCGAGCATCATCCAGACCGGCACGCCAAGCGCCTTGCCCTTGATGTCCCATAGGGCCATGTCGATGCCAGTCATCGCACCGCCTCCGACGGTTCCGAGCATACCATGGCCCATCATGGCGATATGCATCTTCTGCCACAGCCGTTCGATATGGGCCGGATCTTCGCCGATGAGGAGGGGTGCAAGATCATGGATCGCGGTCTCGACGACACGCGGCCAGCCCGAGCATTCACCGATGCCGGTGATACCCTCGTCGGTATCGACCTTCAAAAAGAGCCAGTTTCTGGTGCCGCCGAATTGCTTGGAGGCGCCGCCACCGGAACGCTGATCGGAAGCCCAGTTCGAGGGGTCTGGCTGGCCGACATGCATCAGAAAAGTGCGGATCCCGGTGATCTTCATCTCTGAGAACTTCCATTCCTGAGGTTGTCGGGCGCGACGTAGCGGAAACGCCTGGAATGATCGCGGTCACGCGGATCTGGACGGGGGATCGCTGATATCAGCGCCTGCGTGTAGGCGTGCTCGGGTGTACGGCAGACCTTCTCCGCCTCGCCGATTTCGACGAGTTGGCCTTTGTACATGACGCCGACACGGTCGCACATGTAGCGGATGACGCCGATATCATGGCTGATGAAGATATAGGCGAGGCCGAGTTCGTCCTGCAGGCGCATCAGGAGATCGAGCACCTGCGAGCGCACGGAGACATCGAGCGCCGAGGTTGCCTCATCCGCGACGATGACGCGCGGATTGAGCGTGATGGCCCGGGCAATGCCAATGCGCTGGCGCTGACCACCGGAGAATGCGTGCGGGTAGCGTTCGCGTGCTCTCGGATCGAGGCCAACTTGCTCCATCAGATGGCAAACCCGCTCTTCCAGCGCCCGCCCCTTGGCGACGCCGTTGACGAGCAGCGGCTCGCCGATGATCTGGGAGACGGTCATGCGTGGATTGAGGGAGCCGAAAGGATCCTGAAACACCATACGCAATTCGCGGCGCGCGGCGGCCAGTGTGGGACCTTTTGCCGTCGCCAGATCGATGATGTCGCCATCGGCGCGGCGATACAGGATTTCGCCGGCAGTCGGATCGAGCAGCCGCATGATCGAGCGGCCCATCGTCGTCTTGCCGGAGCCACTCTCGCCAACGATGCCGAGGGTCTCGCCCGGCAGCAGCGAAATGGAAACATCGTCCAGCGCCTTCACCTCTCCGAAATCCATCGAGACGTTGCGCAGTTCGAGGATCGGCGCTTGGGTTCTGTCGAGCGGCGCGCGCGCCAGGCGGATTTCCGCCTTCTGCTCCAGCTTCAGCACCGAGCCGATCAGCATGCGGGTATAGTCGTCTTGCGGCGCATGAAAGATCTGCTCGACCGGCGCATATTCCTTGGCGACGCCGTTATGCATCACCAGCACATCGTCGGCGATCTGGGCCACGACACCCATGTCATGCGTGATGAACAGAACGGCCATTCCATTGGCCTTTTGCAGGCGGGCGATCAGGTCGAGAATCTCGGCCTGCGTCGTCACGTCGAGAGCCGTGGTCGGCTCGTCGGCGATTAGGAGCTGAGGTTTACAGGCGAGTGCCATAGCAATCATCGCGCGCTGGCGCATCCCGCCGGAATATTGAAAGGCATACCGATCCAACGCCTTTTCCGGCGAGGGAATCTCGACCTGCTTGAGCAGCGATATGGCCTCAGTGCGCGCCTCTGCCTTGCTCATCCTGGTGTGGAGACGAAGCGCCTCGACGATCTGGTTGCCGACCGTGTGGATCGGCGACAGCGACGACATCGGCTCCTGGAAGATCATGGCGATGTCGCGGCCACGGATCGCCCGGATCTGACGCCCGCGCGGATTGAGGCTGGTCAGATCGGTCGAGCCGCCGTTTTGATCGTTCAAGATGATCGATCCGCCGGATATGCGGCCAGGCGCGTCGACGATCTGCAGGATCGAACGCGCTGTCACCGACTTGCCGGATCCGCTTTCGCCGACGACACAAAGCGTCTTGCCCGGTTCGATCGAGAAAGACAGGTCGCTGACGGCGCGAAAGATGCCGGTCCGCAGTGGAAATTCGACGGTCAGGTTTTTCACTTGGAGCAGCGGCCTGCCGGCGATGGGAACGATATCGGTCATGCCGGCCTCATTTGTTGTACGGATCGGCCGCATCGCGCAGCCCGTCGCCGAGAAGGTTAAGCGCCATCACGGCGACCACGACGGCGCAGCCCGGCATGAAGAGCCATGGCGCGGTGGCGATCGAGCGAATGTTCTGGGCCTCGCGCAAAAGCACGCCCCAGGAGATGGTCGGCGGCTGCAGCCCGAGCCCCAGGAAGGAGAGAGAGGTTTCGGCAAGGATCATCGCCGGCACCGCAAGCGTGATCGACGCAATGATGTGGCTGGCAAAGCTCGGCAGCATGTGGCGAAAGATGATGCGTCTTTCGCGAACGCCGTCGAGTCTCGCGGCGGCGACGAACTCCTCTGTTCGCAGCGACAGGAAGCGGCCGCGAACGACGCGGGCAAGCTGCGCCCAGCCGGTCAGCGACAGGATGATCGTGATCATCATATACTGCAGCGTCGCCGGCCAATCCTGTGGCAGGGCCGCGGCCATGGCGAGCCAGATCGGTATCGTCGGCAGCGACAGAACGAAATCGATCACGCGCTGCATAAAGAAATCGATGCGGCCGCCGTAATATCCCGAGATACCGCCGAGCACGATACCGAGCATGAGCGAGAAGAAGACGCCGACGAGGCCGATCGACAACGAGATCTGCGAGCCTTGCACCGTTCGGCTGAAAACATCGCGCCCAAGCCTGTCGGCGCCGAAGAGAAGCAGCGGCGTCGTCTTGTCGGGCGAGGCGATCAGGTGGATGTTTGACTTGAACAGACCGAATACGGAATATTCATAGCCGCGCCCGAAAAATTGGACGTCGACACGCTTTGTCGTGTCTTCCTTGAAGATGGCGGCCAGTGTTTCCGGATCGCGGGTCAGCTTCATCGGATAATAATGCGGGCCGAAGGAAAAGCCATTCTGCGTGTCGATCAGATGCAATCTCTGCGGTGGGTGAAAGGTCGCCCGCGCATTTTGCAGGTTCGGATCGTTGATGGCGAAGAAGCCGGGAACCAGGGCAACGATATACATCATCACGGTGACGACAAGCGCCACCATGGCCAGCCGGTGCCGGCGGAAAGCCCACCAGATCAACTGCCACTGCGATGCGACGGCGGCGCGATCCGGCTGAATATTTGTAACGGTGATGTCAGCCACGTTAGGCTCCTATTCCAACCGGATGCGGGGATCGACCAGCGCAAGCAGGATGTCGCTGATCAAAGAGCCTATCAGCGTCAGAGCGCAGATCAGCAGAACGAAGGCACCGGCCAGATACATGTCCTGCGCCATCAGCGCCTGCAGCAGCAAAGGTGCGGCCGTCGGCAGATTTAGGACGATGGCGACGACAACCGAGCCGGAAATGAGGTTGGGCAGCAGCCAGGCAATGGTCGAGATGAACGGATTGAGCGCGATCATCATTGGGTATTTCATCAGCAGCCGGAACTCTGAGAGACCTTTTGCCCTTGCCGTCGTCACGTAAGGCTTCGGCAGTTCATCGAGCATGTTGGCGCGCATGACACGGATGAGGCTCGCGGTCGATGAAACGGCAAGAATGATGACCGGAAGCCAGAGATGCGAGAAGAGATCGATCATCTTGGCGAAGCTCCAGGACGCGTTCTCGTATTCGGGCGAAAACAGCCCGCCGACATCCTGTCCGAATTCGACCGCCGCGACATACATCAGCACCAGCGCCAGCAGGAAGGACGGAACGGCCAGGCCGAAAAAGGTGAAGGCGGTGAAGAAATAGTCCCCGATCGAATATTTGCGCACAGCGGAATAGACGCCGATCGGCAGGGCGATCGCCCAAGTGGCGATCAATGTCGACAGGGCCAGAACAAGCGTCAGCGCCATGCGCTCCCAGATAAGGTCGGAGACGGGCTGCTGCCATTCGAAAGAAATGCCGAAATCGCCGCGCGAGAGGATGCCCCATATCCATTTGAAGTATTGGACGAGCATCGGATCGCCGAGGCCGAAGCGCTCGCGTAATTGTGCCGCCGTGTTCTGATCGACGATTTCGTTGGATGCCGCCAGTGTTGCGATATAGGTCGTGACATAGTCGCCCGGCGGCAGCTGGATCAGCACGAAAGCGAGAAAGCTGACGGCAAAAAGCGATGGAATCATCCATAGGAAGCGTTTGGCGATGAAGACCAGCATAGGGCGTCTCTTGCATTGAACGCCGCCCCGACTCCTTCGGCTGGACGGCCGAAAAGGCATTGGGGGACAGACTTGAAGGAAGACGCCGTGCCTGATGGCACGGCGCCGGAGATCCGAATCAGCTCGTGAAGGTGAATTGCTGTGGCAACGCAGGCCCCGGATTAGGCCAGGACCAGCTATCCGGCTGCTTCTCGGGAACGTTGCGCAGATTGTTGCGGATGATGCCGAACCCGCCGACCGCGAGGCAAAGCCCGACGGTCTCGAATTCCTCCGCGGCGATGTCGAAGATCTGCTTCATGACCGCACCGCGCTTGTCGAGATCGGCCGTCGAACGCGCTTCGTCAAAGAGCTTCATGCGCTTTTTCTGGCTTTCCGGCGGCTCTTCGCCGCGTGCACCGTTGGAGGTGTACCAAAGCGTCCACGGAATGGCGTAACGCGAACCCTGCGGATGGAAGGCGAAGAAATCGCGCGGATCGAGCATCGGATCGAGACCGCCGGGCCCCGGCCACACCTGCGCATCATGGGCATTGTCGTCGCCGCGGGTGTAATAAAGCGCCCGCTCGATGGTATTGACCTTCATGTCGATGCCGATCTGGGCCCAATGCGTCTTGACCAGTTCGAGCGCGTCGACCAGATCGGGATATAACGTCGGAATGACGTCGATCGAGAAGAACACCTTTTGGCCATCGGGCCGAAGGCGGAAGCCGTCGCCGCCCTTCTTGTAGCCGGCCTGATCGAGCATCGCGCCTGCCTTGTCGGCGTCAAATTCGGTGAACTGGCGCGCGTATTTCTCGTTATACCACGGATGGGTTGGACGCGGCCCCGCCTGGTAAGGCTCGCTCTGCCCGAAATAGACAATATCGATGAGCTCTGGGCGATTGATGCCGATCGACAAGGCCTGCCGAAACGACTTGTCCGCAAACATCTTGCGCATGGCAGGATCTTTGTGGGTGATATTGAAATAGATCTGGCATTGTTGCGAGGCCGAAGGCACCAGCGTTAGCAGTCGATAGTCGCCTTTTTCCATGTTCTTGGACAGCGTCGGCTTGTTGGCAAGCACGCTGATATGGCGCTCCTGGATGTCGATCTTTCCCGAAATGACGTTCAGCATCAGCGATTCGACGTCCTGCGAGATGCCGAAGTTGATCTCATCGATGTAGGGAAGCTGGTTGCCTTCGGTATCGACCTGCCAGAAATAGGGATTGCGGGTCATGACGACACGCGTCGCGCCGCCGGCATAAGGCTCTTTCACCACCCATGGATCGAGCGTCGGCTTGTCGACGTTGCCCCACCGCGACGGGATCTCGATGTCACCGCACCGGCTGCGGAACAGCTCCGTCCAGCTGGTGACGCCGGCCTTCTTCGCATCGGCCTCGATATTGGGATTATATTTCGGCAGGAACTGGCTGCAGTAATGCTTTGGAAAGAGCGTCGGATGCTGACCAAGCGGCGTGGCGAGGTTTTCCAGGTAAAGCGCGTTGGCCGCCGCAAAGGTGAACTTCACCGTATAGTCGTCGATTTTTTCGACGGTCACCGGCTTGCCGGCGACAGCAAGCTGCGCTGGTGTCGAGCTGTAGAGCTCGGTATTCTTGACGCAGTCTTCGATCGCAAAAACGACGTCATCGGCCGTAAAGGGATGACCGTCCGACCAGCGCACGCCTTCGATGAGATGGAAGGTGAATTGCGTCGCGTCGTCGCTGACTTCCCAGCGCTCGGCAAGGTTCGGCTCCACAGCGGTAAACTCGAGGTTCCAGCGCACCAGGCTCTGGTTGCCGACCATGCGCAGAATGCCGTTATGGTCGGATGAACCGCGAAGGCCGCGGCGCAGAGAGCCGCCATAGGTGCCGATTTTTTCGAACGGCTTGACGACCATCGGCTTCTTCGGCAGGCGCTCGGCGAGCGGCGGCAGTTTTCCATCTTTCACAAGCTGTGCAAGTGCGGGTGCTTCACCGCCTGCGGCGGCGGAGACGCGACCAGCGACGGATAGCGCGGCGACACCGGCCATGCCGCCAAGCACGGCGCGGCGGGTAACGCCACGCGACAGTATTTCATTAGGCATCGAGTTCCTCCGTTTTTATGCCGGCGCAGCTTTTTAGACCGGCGGATGCGGCGGGCTCCCGACCCGCCGCCTGCGCCCTCCTCGGCGCTACGACCGAACCATAGACACGTTCCCAAATGATTACAAGAGTTGACAGATAATTACAAATTTTGTAGCGATGCAACATCAGAACTTGAATTGCCTGCCCGGAATACAAGGCTACAGCGAACTAAATACGGCGATCTGTTAGAAGCTGTGAGCTGCCATGGAGATATGATGCCGGCGACAGCAAGAGCCCACAGCGTTCAGAGAAAAGGACGATCATGACATTCGCGGTCGACGCCGTTTCGAACAGAGCCGCAACGCGGTTCAGCGACATCATCTACGAGAAAATCGTGGGGATGATCGCCGACGGCAACTTTCCGGTGAACGAACGATTGCCGTCGGAGACGAAGCTCGCTGCTGATTTCGGCGCATCGAGACCGGTCGTGCGCGAAGCGCTCGAACGCTTGAGAGCCGATGGTCTGGTCGTTTCACGCAAGGGCTCCGGCTCCTATGTCAGGCAGAGGCCGGATTCGTCGATGCTGAAAATGGTGCCGGTCGGATCGCTCGCGGATGTTCAGCGGTTTTTCGAATTCCGCGCCGGTCTCGAAGCCGAGGCGGCGGAGCTTGCCGCGCGAAACTGGCAGCCGGACGACAGGGAACGGATAACCGCAGCGCTTCTTTCGATCGAGCAATGCCTGCGCAACGGAGAGCTCGGCGCCGAGGAGGACCAGGCTCTGCATGATGCAATCGCCATGGCGACCGGCAACCAGTTCCACATCACCGTTCGCGAATGGTTCAGGCCGCATTTCGCCATCGGCCATTCGGTTACGCGAAGCTTGAGCCTGAAACGGACCCTGGAGCAGATCCGTAGCGTCCAGGATGAGCACGCGGTGATCGTGGAGGCGATCTTCGCACGGCAGGAAACCGAAGCTCACGATGCAATGAAGAAACACATACTGAATGCCCGCGCCCGCATGTTCCAGGGCGTTTGAGCGAGAATGGGAGGAAGAACGATGAAACGGATCGCTGTGACGGGTGCTGCTGGACGTGTAGGAACCCTGCTGCGCCCGCTCCTCCGCGGGCATGTCGAGCACGTCAGCCTGATCGACCTGCAGGAACCGGCTGAGCTCGGCGGAAACGAGACGTTCGTAAGGGTCGACCTTGCAAAGCTCGACGAGGCAACGGCTGCGCTGAAAGATATCGACGGCATCGTTCATCTGGCGGGCATCGCAAGCGGCATCGACATGAACGCCATTCTGCACGCCAATGTGCTCGGAACCTACAATCTTTACGAAGCGGCACGGATCAACAAGATCCCCAGGGTCGTCTATGCGTCGAGCAACCATGCGACCGGCTTCTATCCGCGTGACGAAGTCATATCGCCGCTCGATCCCATGCGCCCCGACAGCCCTTATGGACTTTCCAAATGCTGGGGCGAACTGGTGGCGGGGCTTTACTACGACACGTCGGGCATTCGCTCCCTTTCCATCCGTATCGGCAATGCCGGCACCTACCCCAACAGCGAGCGATCGGTTGCGATCTGGATCAGCGCGCGAGATCTGGCGCAGCTGGTGCGGATCGGGCTGTCCCACCCGCTGATCGCCGCGACAGTCATCTACGGCGTTTCCGATACCGACGAGAAATGGTGGGATAACGATCTGGCAACGAGGCTCGGTTACCAACCACAGGACCGGCCGCGCGATCACGCCCGCATCGAACAGGGATCTGAAGGGCCGGTAGCGCTTGCGTTCCAGGGTGGCGGGTTCTGCGAGATCAATCACGACGGCACCATCCGCATGCGTGACGCCGAAGGTTTGGCCAAGAGCCTGGAGGCGGCCGAATGACGGCGCCTCGGATCATCCGCCCAGAAATCCGTTCCGTCATCCAGCAGCCGCTGACGGTCGGTGAATCGCCGGTATGGGACGATGAGACCGGCACGCTGTGGCTGGTCGATATCCTGGCGCCAGCGGTTGTCCGGCTTTCGGCGTCAGGACAGATCGATCGTTTCGACATGCCGGCGGCGATCGGCAGTCTCGGGCTGTGCCGAGACAACAGGATCGTCGTGGGCCTTCAGACGGGCGTCCATCTCTTCGATCCCGTCTCGGGAAAAATCGAATTTCTGTGCGACCCGGTCGGGCGGGATATCAATGGCCGCCTCAACGACGGCAAGGTCGGCCCCGACGGCCATTTCTGGGTCGGCTCGATCAGCGAAGCCAAGCCGCAGGTGAATGACGCAGCACTTTTCCGCGTCGGGGCCGATGGCAGCACGCGGACCGTCGCAACGGGGTTGACGAGTTCCAATGGTCTCGCCTGGTCGCCGGACGGCCGGCGGATGTATCACTCCGACAGCCGCCAATGTTTCCTGCAGGCATTCGACTTCTATCCTGAGACGGGCAGTCTCGGTAAAGGACGTCGCCTTCGCAGCTTCACAGAAGATGAGGGGCGGCCGGACGGGGCGACGACCGATCGCGACGGGCTTTACTGGAGCGCCGGCGTCTCCGCCGGCCGGGTCAACCGGATATCGCGCGAAGGCGAAATCGTCGAGATTTACATTCTGCCGGTCGCAGCACCGACAATGCCGTGTTTCGGCGGACCCGATCTCAGCACGCTCTTCGTCACCAGCCTGTCGACGGACCGCACCGGACGGTTCGAGGCGGGAACGGTCATCGCCTTCGACGTGGATGCAGAGGGGCTGCCGCCCTTCCGCTTCGGCAACCAATCATCTTGAAAGCGAACGGGGAAGAGAAATGAGCATCGCGATCATGCGCAAGGCGCTTACCGGCGTGTCGGGCGTTCCCGTCACGGCCTATGACGGTAAAGGCAACGTCGAACCTGCGATCACGGCCAAGGTCTATGCGCGAGTGGCGGCAGCAGGCATCCACAACATCGTTGCTGCCGGCAACACCGGCGAGTTTTACGCCCTGACGCCGCAAGAGATCCGGATCGTCCACGAAGCAGCGGTTTCAGGCGTCAATGGCCGGGCGCCGGTGACGGCGGCCATCGGCCGCTCGCTGCGCGAGGCGATCGGTATGGCGAGGGATGCGGCTGCGATCGGCGCCTCCGCCGTCATGTCGCATCAGCCCGTCGATCCTTTCGCAGCACCATCGGCCCAGATCGGCTATTTCTGCGATCTTGCGGATGCTTCCACCCTGCCGCTCATCGCCTATGTCAGAGCCGAGGGTTTCGGGGTCGACGATATCGTCCGTCTCGCCAACCACGGCAATATTGCCGGCATCAAGTTTGCAACGACCGATCTGATGCTGCTGTCCAGAGCCATCCCCGCAGCCGATCCGGCCGGGGCGCTGTTCGTCTGCGGCCTGGCGGAAAGCTGGGCGCCGACATTTACCGCGGCCGGCGCGCGCGGCTTCACCTCGGGTCTCGTCAACGTTGCACCGCAGCTTTCGCTTGCCGTCCATGCTGCGCTCGAACAAGGCGATTTCGCCGCGGCACGGGCGATCGTCAACCGGCTCGAACCATTCGAGCGGATGCGGACCAAATTCCGCAACGGTGCGAACGTCACGGTCGTCAAAGAAGCCGTCACCTATTCCGGCCTCGATGTCGGTCCCGTGCGCGTGCCGGGATTGCCGCTGCTCGACCAAAATGATCGCGAGGAACTTCATCGGTTGCTTCGAGGCTGGGAGGCCGACGGCACCATTCAAATAGATCCGGACCGGCAGCAATCTGCCAAGGCGGCCGGCTGAATTCGACTATTTCCGCAAAACAACAGGATTGGGAGGTCTAGAGATGCTGAAACAGCTACTGACAACGATCGCAATTACCGGTGCCCTAGTAACGACGCAGCCTGCCTTCGCCGCATCGCCGCCCAATATGCTGGTGATCGGCACCAATCTCACCGGTATCCGGACGCTCGATCCGGCCCAGAATAACGCGCGCACGGTTTCCGAACTGATTTCCAATCTTTACGACAATCTCGTGCAGCTGTCGCCTGAGGATCTCAAGACGCTGAAGCCGATGCTTGCGACGCAATGGAGCGTCTCGCCAGACGGCAAGATCATCACGCTCACCTTGCGCGACGACGCCGTTTTCCAGAGTGGCAACAAGGTGACCGCCGAGGATGCGGCCTGGTCGATCCAGCGCGTCATCAAGATGGGCCAGGTCGGCTCCACCGACGTCGCGCTCTGGGGCTTCACACCAGACAATGTCGAAAAGCTCGTTCGGGCCAAGGATGAACATACGCTCGAGATCGAACTGCCGCAGACCGTGAATACCGATCTGGTGCTCTATTCGCTGGCCGGCTCATCACTCGGCATCGTCGACAAGAAGACGGTGCTGTCGCATGAGGCCAACGCCGATTTCGGCGGCGCCTGGCTTTCCGCCAATTCCGCCGGCAGCGGGCCGTTCAGCCTGGCGCAATGGCGCCCGAACGACGTCGCTATCTTCAATGCGCAACCGAAATATTGGGGCGGCAAGCCGGCCATGGCCCGCGTCGTTGCCCGCCACATCCCGGAATCCGGCAATCTCCGGCTGCAGCTCGAAGCCGGCGACGTCGATGTCGGCCAGTATGTGGCAAGCGGCGATCTCGATGCGCTCGCCACCAAGAAGGATATGGTGATCGAGAACGTACCGGGTCTCGGCTTCTACTACATCGCCCTCAACCAGAAAGACCCGGACCTGCAAAAGCCGAAGGTCCGCGAGGCCTTCCAGCACGCCTTCGACTGGAAGGCGATCTCCGGCAACATCATGCGGTATACGGGCTTTCCCTGGCAGTCGATGATCCCGCGCGGCATGATCGGCGCTCCCGAGCAGGCCGACGTCCGCTATGATTACGATCCCGCCAAAGCCAAGCAGCTGCTGGCGGAGGCCGGATATCCCAACGGCTTGAGGAAGGTGCTCAATCCGTCGGGGGCCGCGACCCTGCCCTTCGCCGAAGCGCTGCAGGCAAGCGCCCGGGCCGCAGGGCTCGATCTCGATCTGGTGCCCGGCGAGTTCACGCCCGCCTTCCGCGAGCGCAAATTCGAAGTGCTGCTCGGCAATTCTGGCGCCCGCCTTCCCGATCCCTTTGCCGTCGCCACACAATATGCCTTCAACCCCGACAATAGCGACGAGGCACGCCTCGGCAGCTATTACCTCTGGCGCACGGGCATGAAGGTGGACGACCTCAATTCGCTCATCGATCAATCGATGAAGGAGCGCGATACGGTCAAGCGCACGGATATCTTCAAGAAGATGGACGGCATTTACTCCGGCATGGCCGCCCCGCTCGTCATCTTCTTCCAGCGAACCGACCCCTATGTCATGCGCGCCAACGTCAAAGGCTATCACGGGCATACGACCTGGTCGACGCGCTGGCATGACGTGACCAAGGAGTAGAGCGCGTGGCAAGCGCCGATCTGACATCGAAGCAGGAGAGCAACCGTCATTCTCAGGCGGGCGGGTTTGCCGATGCAGCCCCGCACCCCTTGACCAGCCTGCTTCGACGCTTAGCGGGGCGTGTGGTGGCTGTTGTCACCACGCTGCTCGGCCTGCTTTTCCTGACCTTTTCGATGGGCCGCCTGCTTCCCGCCGACCCGGTACTGTCAATCACCGGGCCGGAGGTCAGCAAGGAGGTCTATGATCGGGTTTTCAATGAGCTGGGGCTTGGGCAGCCGATCTGGATGCAGTTCCTCTCCTATGTCGGCAAGATCGCCACAGGCGACCTCGGCACGTCGGCGACGACGGGCCAGCCGATCCTCACGGATCTCATGATGATTTTTCCCGCGACGATTGAGCTTGCCATCATCGCCATGATCATCGGCGCCATTATCGGCATTCCCTTGGGCGTCACGGCCGCCGTCAGACGCGGGACGATCATCGATCACATTGCCCGGATCATCGCCCTCGCCGGCCACTCAATCCCGATTTTCTGGACCGGGCTGATGGCGCTCTTCATCTTCTACGCCAAGCTCAAGCTGGTCGGCGCATCGGGCCGGGTCGATGTCTTCTACGAGGGCCTCGTCACGCCGATGACCGGCTTTCTTCTGATCGATGCGGCAATCCAGCAGCAATGGGAAGTGTTTCAGAATGCGGTCGGCCACATCATCCTGCCGGCGTCAATCCTCGGCTATTATTCCGTCGCCTATATCAGCCGCATGTCACGAAGCTTCATGCTGGAACAGCTCAGCCAGGAATACATCATCACCGCGCGGGCAAAGGGGCTCGGCACCCGCAAGGTCGTCTGGCGCCATGCCTTCAGGAACATTCGCGTGCAGCTCTTGACGATCCTGGCGCTGACCTTCGGCGGGCTGCTCGAGGGCGCGGTGCTGATCGAGACGGTCTTCGGCTGGCCCGGGCTCGGCCAATATCTCACCCGCGGGCTGCAGATGAACGACATGAATGTCGTGATGGGTTCGGTGCTGACGATCGGCGCCGTCTTCCTGACCATCAACATCCTGTCGGACTTCCTTTATCGCATTCTTGATCCGAGAACACGGTGACGCCATGACGATCTCCACCGAAGACGTAAACAGCGCCAGTGCCGGCGGCTTCAGAAAATGGCTGCTGGCGCCGGAGCCTCAGGGCTGGTTTCAGTCGTCGACGCAGCAGATCCATCAGGGCTGGCTGAAGTTCAGCCTGCACCCGCTTGGCCTGGCAGGCCTCTTCATCGTCGTGCTGTTGATCGTGGTGGCGACGGCAGCCCCGCTACTGACAAGCTACGATCCGATCGCGCAGGATATGGCCGGGCGGCTGGCGCCGCCCTCGGCAGCCCATCTTCTCGGCACCGACAATTTCGGCCGCGACGTCTTTGCGCGGGTGATCTACGGCGCCCGTACGACGCTCTACATCATCATGCTGGTGACGATCATCGTCGCACCACTCGGCCTGCTGATCGGCACCGTCTCGGGATATTTCGGCGGCATCGTCGATGAAATCCTCATGCGCATCACCGATATTTTCCTCTCCTTCCCCGGGCTGGTGCTGGCGCTGGGTTTTGCCGCAGCGCTCGGCCCTGGTATCACCAACGCGATCATCGCGATCTCGCTGACGGCTTGGCCGCCGATCGCCCGCCTGGCACGCGCCGAGACGCTCAGCCTTCGCAAGGCGGATTATATCGCCGCCGTGCGGCTGCAGGGCGCGACATCACTTGCGATCATCATCCGCCATATCCTACCGATGTGCATCCCCTCGGTGATCGTCCGCGTCACCCTCAACATGGCCGGCATCATCATCACTGCCGCCGGTCTCGGCTTTCTCGGCCTCGGTGCGCAGCCGCCCTGGCCGGAATGGGGCTCGATGGCCGCCAGCGGGCGCGAGTTCATGCTCGACAGCCCGTGGGTGATCGCCGCACCCGGCATCGCCATTGCGCTCGTCAGCCTCGCCTTCAACCTCGTCGGCGATGCGCTACGCGACGTGCTCGACCCGAGAGGTTCGGAATGACCCAGCCGCTCATCGATATCCGCAACCTCGAAATCGCCTATGGCGGCGGCCAAATGCGCGCGGTGCGCGGCGTTAGCTTTACGCTCGGACAGGAAAAACTCGGCATCGTCGGCGAATCCGGATCGGGAAAATCGACCGTCGGCCGGGCGATCATGAAGCTGCTGCCGCCGACCGCGATCGTCCGGGCCGAGCGAATGGCTTTTCGCGACGTCGACCTCCTCAAGGCAGACGAGCGGAGGATGATGACGATCAGGGGGCGGCGGATCGGCCTGATCTTGCAGGACCCGAAATATTCGCTCAATCCGGTCATGCGGATCGGCGAACAGATCGCCGAAACCTACCGCTTCCATCATCCAAAGGTCAGCAAGGCAAAAACCCGCGCCCAAGCGCTCGACATGCTCGAAGCTGTCCAGATCCGCGATCCCGAGCGGGTCGCCCGCCTCTATCCGCACGAGATATCGGGCGGTATGGGCCAGCGTGTTATGATTGCCATGATGCTGATTGCCGAGCCCGAAGTGCTGATCGCCGACGAGCCGACTTCGGCGCTCGACGTGACGGTCAGGCTTGAGATCCTGGCCCTGCTCGACGAACTCGTTGCACGCCGCAATCTCGGCCTGATCTTCATCAGTCACGACCTCAATCTCATCAGGAATTTCTGCGACCGCGTCCTCATCATGTATGCGGGCCGCGTCGTGGAAGTGCTCGAGGCGCGCGATCTCGACAAGGCCAGACATCCTTATACCCAAGGGTTGCTGGCATCCCTGCCGACGATCGACAATCCCCCTGCCCGGCTGCCGATCCTGAAGCGGGATCCCGCCTGGCTTGACGACCTCGCACTGGAGCCGCCGCGGTGATCAGAATTGACAATCTCACCATCCGTTTCGGACACGGCCAGCGGCCGGTTGTCAGAGATGTAAACCTCACCGTCGAGAGGGGAACGGCATTCGGCCTGGTCGGCGAATCCGGCTGCGGAAAATCAACGGTTCTTAGAGCTCTCTCCGGCCTCAACGCCAATTACGACGGCAACATCGAACTCCAGGGCGAGACGCTGGACCGGCAGCGCAGCCGGCCGTTCTATCGCCGCGTGCAGATGGTGTTTCAGGACCCCTACGGATCGCTCCATCCCCGCAAGACCATCCGCTCGCAGCTGAAAGAACCGCTGCGCAACCAGGGGCTGGAGACGAATTCCGTCGACGTCAACGCGGTGCTGAGATCGGTCGGCCTCGATCCGGCGCTGAGCTACCGATTTCCGCATCAGCTCTCCGGCGGGCAGCGCCAGCGCGTGGCGATCGCCCGTGCCCTGATGCTGAACCCGGACGTCCTGCTTCTCGACGAACCGACATCGGCGCTTGATGTGTCGGTTCAGGCCGAAATCCTCAACCTGCTGCAGGATCTGCGCGCCGAGCGCGGCCTTACCTATCTGCTCGTCAGCCACGATCTCGCCGTCGTCTCCCACATGTGCAGCCGCGTCGCCATCATGGAAGCGGGCGAGATCGTCGAACAGGTCGAGATCGAGGCGTTGCGAAGAGGCGCGGTCGAACATCCCTATTCGCAACGCCTGCTGCGCGCGAGCCGGATGTACGGAAGGGCATAGCTAGCGACAGCTGTGGATTTTCGCCGTTGAGATCAGGTTACGGCAGCGGCCTTGCCGGTGGCGTAAGCGGGAAGGTCAGACGGAAGCATGCGCCGGGACCGGGCCGGACTTCGGCGCGTCCCCCATGCAGGCGCATAATCTTCTGGACGAGATCGAGGCCAAGGCCCACCCCACGACCATCGTGCCGCAGGCGATGGAAGGCCTCGAAAATCTGTTCTCGCTCCGCCTCTGGAACTCCCTTCCCCTCGTCACAGACCTCCAGCCATCCGGCTGCGGAGACACGGACGCTGATCGTTCCCTGTCTTCCGCCGTAGTTAATGGCGTTTTGGACAAGGTTTGTCAGTGCGCGCTCGATGGATGTCTCGTCGCCGGACACCAGTATTTTGTCACCCTCCGGTTCGAAGCGCATTTCGTATCCGGCACCGAAGGCCAGCGGCGCAAGGTCGATGACGACGCGCTCGGCAAGGTCCACCAGGTCGACAGCTGTAAACGTGACCATCTGCTGTTCCAGACGCTGCAAGTCGAGAAGCTGGCCCGTCAGCGCGGTCAGCCTGGCGGCATCCTCCAGGAGGCGGACCTTCAACGGCCCGGGCGGAAGCCCCGAAAGGCGCGTCGTCAGGATAGCGATCGGCGTGCGGAGCTCGTGGGCCGCATCGGTCAAAAATCTCCTGTGGCCCGTATATCCCTTGTCGAGCCTGGTAAGCGCTTCGTTGACGGCATTGACGAAGGGTAGAATCTCAAGCGGCACGCCGCTGGCGGACAATCTCGTGCCGCTCCGATGGATATCGATCTTCTTCGTCTCTTCGGCCGCGTGGTCGAGGCCTTTCAGTGCGCGGCGAACGACGAACGGCGTCACGAGGAACGTTGCAACTGCGGTGATTGCGATCAATATCGCCATCACCGTCAGGAGACCTTGGCTCGACTCGAGTATCTGGGCAATGGTGACATGTCCCTGCGCGCCCGACATGATCTTGACCCGCCCGGCAGGCGTTTCCTCCCAGTGGACTATCGCGAGCGGCAATGCGTCCTTCTCGAAATTTTGGATCAGATCGGCATATGTGATAACATCCAACGCCGATACCGCAGACATGACCTCCAATGGGACGCGGCCTTCCGTCAGTTGCTGTCCGTTCGCATCTCGAACCAGAAACCAGAGATTGGGGATCTGCGATCTGAGTTGGACCAGTTCCTGCGTTGGGGAGATGAACAGCTTTCCGTCGGGGCCGCGTTGAATCGCGTTGCGCACCACTTCGGGTGTCGTCCTGTCATTGACCCCGTGATTGATGTATCCGAAGTACCAGAGAAACCCGATAGTGGCGAACATGCCCACGAAGATCACCACCAGCATCACGATCTGCGCGGTTGTGATATGCATGACCAATCGCCACCGCAGAGATCGGGGCTCGACGAGGCTCATGGTTCCTCCCTCAACAGATAACCCACTCCCCTGACACCGTTGACGATGACACCGCTGTCCGCATCCGCAAGTTTTCTGCGAAGGCGCGAAACCTGGGTGTCGAGTGCGTTCGGCTGCACCTCGTCATCGATTGCGAAGACGGCTTCCATCAACGACGAACGCGGCACCATACGGCCGAGGCGTCGCAACAGCGCTTCAAGGACGAGCAATTCTCGGCGTGTCAGCTCAATCGCGTTGTCGCCGACCCTGGCCTCGTGATTGAAGTGGTCATAAGAGAGCCGGCCGATCGTCACGATGTCGCGCTGCATCGTAGCTGGTCGGCGCATGAGGGCTCGAAGCCGCGCCACAAGCTCCTCGAATGCGAAGGGCTTGGTCAGATAGTCGTCCGCGCCTTGTTCGAGGCCCTCGACACGGTCGGTCAGCTCCCCCCGGGCGGTCAGGACAAGTACTGGCACAAGGTTTCCTTTGGCGCGCAGCTTCGGAATCAGAGACAGTCCTTCGCCATCAGTGAGTTGCCGATCGAGAATAAGCACGTCATGCAGGCCGGGCGCAGTGATCAGCTCAGCGTCAGCAAGACTGGTCGCATGATCGAGAACCATGCCGCTACCTGCAAGCGCGTCACGCAGCGCAGATGCCATCTCAGGCTCATCTTCAACCAACAATACTCTCAAGACGAACCTACCTCGTTGGAACGGCTTATCTTCTTACGGGCGCTCCATGTCGGCAACCTTGCACGAGAAACATAAGCCCGGTTTTTCCGAAATTCTGGCCAATCCGGGCTGCGACAGACTGCCGACATGTAAAACTGACATTAGCTGTGTATGAGGCACAAACGCTTTCCGCATTCAGTCTGGTGCCGTGACCCGGATCAACAATGATGTACACCCTAAAAATACTCATGCTCTTGCCATTGCTTTACGAAACGAACGGAGCGCGGCATGGGCATCACTGATATTTTTCTGTTCCTTGGCGAATGGTTTCGCAATCCGCGCAGCGTGGCGGCCATTGCACCGTCCGGCCGCGCCTTGGCTTCATTGATGACAAGGGACATTACGGCGCGGACGGGTAAGGTTCTGGAACTTGGACCAGGAACGGGAGCATTCACGCAGGCCCTGATCGAACGCGGAGTCCGGGAAGAAAACCTCACTCTGATCGAGTGCAGTCCGGACTTCGCAAGGCTTCTGGAAGCGCGGTTTCCCCGGGCCCGGTTGTTGGAAATGAATGCGGAGCAACTGAACCGGCTGACATTGTCCGATATTCCGGTGGGCGCGATCGTTTGCGGCCTGGGACTGCTAAACATGTCGCATCAAAGGGTCGCCAGTATCATGAAAGGCGCCTTCTCCTGTTTAAAGTCCGGCGGCGAGTTCTTCCTGTTCACCTATGGGGCTGCCTGTCCGGTGCACAAGTCCATACTTGCGGAACTCGGTCTTGAGGCCAAACGCCTGGGACGAGCTTATCTCAACCTTCCACCCGCAGCGGTCTATCGCATTACGCGGCGTGTTGAGGAGACGATGGCATGAGCTCATCGGAGCTGTTGCCCCTAGTCGTTCAATTTGGCGTCTTGGGCATGTTCGCCGCGGCGGTGTTCGAAAAGACCATACCCATCGTACCCTCCTATCTCATGCTGCTGATCTTCGGCTCCGCCACGTCGACGATCATGGAGCTGGCTGCCGTCATTGTCGTGACGTCCAGCGGTTCGTTGATTGGGACAGCATGTGTCTACACGTTCGGTCGCTCCTTTGGAGAAGAGCGTGTCACTCGGGCGGTCGACAAATACGGGAGGTTCGTCTTTCTGACCCTCGAACGTTATCGGCATCTTGCCAATGCCTATCGCCGAAATCACTTCGCTGTCTCACTCTGCGGCCAGATAATCCCTGTAGCGAGGCTTTACCTGTCGTTGCCGGCCGGCGTGCTTAAGCTGCGGGCCGATCGTTTTCTCGTCGCCTCGGCGATCGGGATCACGACCTATAACACGTTTTTCCTGACCACCGGATTCGTGTTGCGCGGAGCCGCCCATGACCCGGTCAAAACAGGCGTTCTCTTGTCCTTGGCGCTTGTGGCCGTTGAAATCGTAGTTGCAGGCAGCATGCGATGGCTCATGCGGCGGCAGAGGACGGCGCGAACATAAGCCTCAGACCGAGCAAGGGCTAGTTCGTAGAGTGGGAGGCAAGCATCCCGCTTACCGGCGCGTTGCCAAAGCGGGCGAGATCGTCGAGGTCGAAGAGGTACCGTGGAAACTCCCTATTCGCAACGCCTGCTGCACGCGAGCCGGATGTACGGAAGGGCGTAGCCATCCGGCACGCCCTCGCTCTCTCTTGGATCACCGCAAGTGGGCGTCGATAGCGGAAACGATCTCTTCCCAATCATCGGGATGAATTTCGTGGCCGCCACCTTCGAGCCGAACAAGCTTCGCTCCCCGGACAGTTCTTGCCAGCAGTTCGCCGTGTTCAACCGGATAAATCGGATCCGCCGTTCCGTGTATGACAAGCAGGGGCGCGGCCAGTTCTCCCAATTTTCCTTTCAAGGTCTGGCCGCCCTTCAGCATGAAATGATTGGTGGCGCTGACGAAGCTTTTCGCCCGCCTGACGTCCCGTTCGACAAAGGCGCGCGCCCGCCGTTCGTCGTAGGGATGGGCCACACCGGCGATCTCTTGAGTATCCTTGACAAGGAATTCGATGACCTGGGCATCGTCTGTCCAGTCGACGGTCTCGCCCGTCGCTGCATGCGCCATGTAGGCGCCGGTGGTATGCGGTAGAGCACTGGTATCAATGCCCATCGGCGTGGTGGAAATCAGCGTCAGCGTCTTGATGCGTTCGGGATGCGAGAGCGCTGCGATCTGGGCGATCGTGCCGCCCAACGACATTCCGATCAGATTGGCGCCGTCGATACCGTAGCCATCGAGTATTCTGATGGCGTCCTCAGCCATGTCGTCCATTGTATAGGGAGGTTCCCCCGGCTCGTAGATCGTCGAGCGGCCGGTGTCTCGATTGTCGTAGCGAATGACATAAAATTTGCGATCGGCAAGTGTTTGGCAGAACTCGTCCGGCCACCACAGCATTGACGCCATGGCGCCCATGATCAACAGGATCGGCTGATACGCCGGGTTGCCAAATGCCTGCGTGGCGATCTCGACGTCGTCAAATCTGATAATGCGTTCAATCACTTGGGGCGCCCTTTACGTGTACTGGGTGAAGCGGCGAAAACCTTGGGTCCTGGTATCAGCAGGCATCCCCATATTGGGGCTAAGGCAGCGGTGCCGCATCGGGCATTTTCAGTAGGACAGGTCAAAAACACTCGGGAGCAACAGCGGCGGCACTGACACCAAATCCCCTTCCACCCGTGGAAAATTGAACAGCTGCGCGTCGATGGAGATCGCCGGTGTCCGAAATCGGCACATCGCTCCTCGGCCGATGTTCGCCGCACATGGGATGACTACGTCTCCATCTCTGCTAATCTCAAACCGCACGTACCGGAGGATTTTGTGCCGACATCTCATAGACGATCTCTGTTCTCTGGCCGCGCAGCAGAACTCGATGCGATGGAAGCCGCGTTCCGGGATGTCTCCGGCGGGCGGCAACGTTCCTTTCTTCTCGGGGCAGAAGCCGGCGGCGGCAAGAGCCGGCTGGTTGAAGAGTTTGCCGACCGACTGTCCGGCCGTGCCCTGTTCCTGAAAGGCGGCTGCATCGAGCAGCGGGAATCAGCATTGCCCTATGCGCCTGTGACGGCTGTGCTCCATGAACTGGTTCAGCTGCGCGGCGCGCCATCAGCGCGGTCGCTTGTCGGCGCCGAGGGTGCCCGTGAGTTGGCATGGCTTCTTCCCGAATTCGGCGAGACCTCCGAAAGGTATGATGCGGGCATCGCAAGAGCACGGCTGTTCGAAGCGCTGCGAAAATTGTTCGAAGAGCTTGCACGAGAAATGCCGCTCGTCCTGGTCGTCGAGGATATACACTGGGCCGACCAGACCACGTGCGATCTGCTTCGCTTCCTCGCGGCGCGGCTGAGGAAAATTCGGCTGATGCTGATCGTCACCTATCGACCCGAGGAGACCAGCGGCAGCAACGCACTGCGGACGACTATTGCCGACCTCTCCCTTTCCGAGGGTGCCGAGGTGTTGAAGCTTCCCCGCCTCACGCGGGCGGAGGTCGCAGCACAACTCAAAGGGCTGCTCGGGCGCCCGCCAACACCTGCTGTCATCAATGAGGTTCATACGCGGTGCTGCGGGATACCGCTTTTCACCGAGGCCCTCATCGATGCAAGCGGAGGCTTGCGTACGGATTTTCCCGGCTCGCTCATCGACTACCTGCTCAAAGCCGTCAGGGATTTGCCGGCGTCCACGGCCGAGCTGTTGAAGGTGGCGGCGCTCGGCGGCCCGCATATCGCCCATGGGCTTCTTCGCAGCGTGGCGGATAAGTCCGACCTTGAACTGGCAGATTTGCTGCGCCCTGCGATTTCGGCCGGGATCCTGGTGCCCGATGGCGACGGATATGCGTTCCGCCACGCCCTTATCCACAAAGCGGTGCGAGGCGACCTGATTGCCGGCGAGAGGATGGCCATTCATCGCGCCTATGCCGAAGTGCTCGAACGCGGTCCGGTTCCAAGCTACCGGGTTTGGCATGCCGTTGCGCTCGCCCGCCACTGGCACGGTGCCGGCGAAGCCGAACATTGCCTGCGGTGGGCCTGGCAATCGGCTGCAGAAGGCGCCGCGACTTTCGCCTATGCGGACCAGATGGAGATGCTGAAGCTCGTGCTGGCGGCGTGGCCCGACGTCGATAATGCGGCCGACTTGATCGGCGCGGATCCCTGCAGGGTGCTGGAACTGGCTGCCGATGCCGCCTGCTGGGCAGCGGAAGCGGAACAGGGACTGGCTTTTGTCGAACGCGCACTCGCCGAGGTGGATGCCGAGCGCGACGGCACGCAGCTGGCAGCCCTTCTGCTGCAGCGCGCGGTGATGCGTCAGCACACGCTTATCCCAGGCGAAATCGCCGATCTGGAACGAGCGCTTGATCATGCGCTCGATCCCACAAGGCTGCGCGCGGACGGACTGGGGCAGTTTTCCCGGGCGCTGATATTGCGGGGAGAGTTCGATCGCGCCAGGCGCTTAGGCGACGAACTGAAGGATCTGTCGGAGAGGCTCGATGACGAGGAGTACCGTATCGAGGCGCTGATCGTCGCGGCCTCTGTGGACATGGCATCGGACAGTTCCCGCATCGACGCCCATTGGAGCGTGGCCAAGCGCGCCGAGCAAGCCTCCATCGGCCGGGTCGAGGTGCTGGCGGGTGCCTCCCTCCTTCAAGCCCTGTTTGCGACAGGAAAATACGCTGAGGTCATCGAAGTCGGACCGGCGATCTTTGCGCGGACCGTCGAGTTCGGTCAGGCCCGGTATATCGGGGCGATCGTGGGTTCGCCTTTGTGCCGCGCCTTGCTCGCCGTCGGCCGCGTTTCCGAAGCCATTGAGACGTGCGAACGGATGGCGGCATTGGATCCGCTGCCGCTTGGGCTTGTTCATGTTTTCGAATGCCAGGCGGAGATTGCCCTGGTGTTAGGGGATTCGGATCGAATTGCCGCAGCCGCAAGCTCCTTGCGCGCTCTGCCACCGGGTCCTCAGGTTGCGAGCCGCATGGCGGCCAATCTTCTGAGATTCGATATCGAAAGCTGCGCGCTGGCGGGCGATACGGATCAGTCTGCGATACTGATAAGATCCGCTTCGACCCATATCGAGAAGCAAGGAAGCGTCTCATGGCCGCTGCTGGCCTCGGCCATGCGTGTTGCCGTCGATATGAGTCAGAAAGATGCCGCCCGGCAGCTCGCGGACCTTGCCGCTCGGTCGCCGTGCCGCAACATAGTGGAGGAGGCCGAGAGGCTGGGCATTTCGGCCGAGATGTCGCGCACCGCGGGGTCCGACCTCGATGGCTGGGAAGCGCTTGCCCAAAACTGGGCTGATTTGAGCCAGCCCTTTCGGCAGGCCTATGCCCTTATGCAGGCCGGTGGCGCTGCGGTGAATGCCGGCAAGCGCGCCAGGGGTGCGGGTCATTTACGGCAAGGCGCTGATCTTGCCCATTCGATCGGCGCCCGCCTCCTCTGCGATCAGATCGAGACGCTGGCCGCAAAGGCTCGTATTGATCTTCGAGGTGGGACGGACGGCGGTATGCCGAAGGCACCGCTTGGCCTGACGGACCGGGAATTCGAGGTGCTCCGGCTTGTCGCTGCAGGACAAAGCAATCGCGAGATCGCCGACAATCTGTTCATTTCTTCGAAAACGGCGAGCGTTCATGTCTCCAACATCCTGAGCAAACTCTCCGTCCCCAGCCGCGGCGCTGCAGCCGCGATGGCGCACCGGCTGCGGATGGTTGATCCCGCCTAGATGTTAGCTTCCAGGAGATTGCCTGGCTGAACCCTCCTGATTGGCCGCTCTCACGAGGTCGGCATCGCATTCAATTCTTTCGTTGCCTAGGCATTTTGCCTGATGTGCGTGCGCGGCCTTACGCTGAGCATGGTGATACGAAGCGCTGAGCGGCGTTAGTATTCCATCATTCGGAGGTCAAAATGCCCACTTCTTCCGCCACTTTGGCCGGCACGCAACGCACGATCGATTCCTATGAAGATTGTGCGGATGATTATAGTCGCATCGTTGATCCGTTTCCCTCACCCAGCCTGGAGACGGCGTTGCGTCAAGTCGCCGTCGCCGCCGGCAAAGTAGGCCGGATCCTTGAGATTGGCTCCGGCCCCGGATGGGATGCGGATTTCCTTGAGACCCAGGGCGTTTTGGTAAGGCGAACCGATGCCACGCAACGCTTTCTCGAACTGCAGGCGGCGCGCGGCAAGCAGGGCGAGTTCCTCAACGTCATCACCGACGACCTCGGCGGCCCCTATGACGCTGTGATCGCTCTCTGTGTCCTCATCCATGTGCCTCGCGACCAGACCGGCCAAGTCCTTGAAAAGATCGTCGCAGCGCTACGCCCCGGAGGCGTCTTCCTGGTGACGATGCGTGATGGCGACGGGGAGACGAGCGGTGCCTACCATATGACCTACTGGCGCCGGGACGACTTCGCGCTGTGCATCAAGGCCGCCGGCATGGATCTTGAATGGGACGCATACCGCTTGGGTCGTAACAACGAAGCGTGGAACACATTTTACGCACGGAAACCCGGATGACGCGCAGCGATTTCGTGCGCTTCGCGATGCAAAGGCTGCTATCAGGCGTTCCTTATCAAACGATAGGCGTCGGCTGCGCAGGCCGTTTTCATTTCCAGCTCGTGTAATCGGCGGCGACGCAACCGAACGGCGCGCGATCCTGACCAAACCGCTTCTTTAGTTGCTCGCATCCCCACGCGTTTAACGGCGCCGGCATGAGATTGTTGATGTCCATTCCAGGCGATTGGAATTGCGTCGAGGAGGTTGTGACATACCAAAGCCAGAAGCCGACCACACCGACGACCATCAGAAGCAACACACCGAAGAAAAACTGCAGCCGCTTCCATATCGATACCGTTCTTTTGGCTTCTTCAATCAGCACCGGCACACCCTGATCGCTTGCTTGCTTATGCGCTAAGGGTGCAAGAGCCGCGGTGCGCTCGGCATCCGTGAGCTCGACCCGCTGCAGACGATCGTCCAGAAGCACTGGCAGGGCTGTATTGCCGTGCCGGACAGCCAGTCCGATCGCCTTGCCATTGGCTTCACCGACGATCAGCGGTTCCTGTCCGCTCTTCATCCGCGTGTAAGCCGAACGCCCTGTTTTGTCGGCGGCAATCTTGTCATTGTAGGTGATGGAAAGGACGCCGCGTTTTCGGTCGAATGCGCTGATCTCGACCGGGACCGGGATCAGCCTGGCGGGCCGGCGCAATTGCCCCTTGACCCGCCAAATGCGGATACCGAGAAAAATCATCCCCAGGCTCATGGCGCCAAGCAGGACCACAAACAGAGTGAGGGTGATAATCCTGTTCCAGAGCATGTCTAGACCGAGACTCATCGTCGCGAGTTCCGGATGATCGGCGGAAATCACAAGACCGGTTTCATAATCGCCGGTATGGAAATCGACGAACATGACCTCGACCTCGGTGTCGTAGTTTCGTCCACCGTAGCTGTAGACAAGGCGTGCCTCGCAGTCGGTGAAGACTGCCTTGCGTGTCGTGCATTTCCCGTTTTGCACGTCACCATCTTCGAGTACCAAAGGGTTCTGGCTGATCTGGAAATCGCGGATCACGCCCGGTGCTTCCGAGACGAATAGAAAGACAGCCAACGCCAGGATAATGGGCGTTGACCAGAAGTAGGCGTTCGGCGTGGAGATGACGTTGCGCGCCAATGAAAGCGGGCGACTGGGGAGTACAAGCGAAGACAATGGCGTTGGACCCCTCATGTGACAGCGCCGCGCGCCGGTAAAGCTTCAGACAGCAACCGATGACGAGCAGCGGAGTTGGCGTCATTCTGATCGGCTTGCATAATCCCGATCTACAACTTGATGCGAAGGATTCGCAATCCCTTTATGCACGCTTGGGCAGCATTCCTACGTCGATCCTGTTGATACGCACGCGCGCATGACACCACCGTCGCAAGAGGAGTGAGTTGCAAGCCTGAATGCTTCCCATACGGAACCAAATCACCGCCGAGCGATTATATGACGACCCTTCTCCTCGATTTGCTAAGCGTCGTGATGCTGATGTCCCGTGGGCCAAAAATTACTCACATGATCCAGGTCATTGCATGCTCCGTCGCCATTGCGACCGGGTCGGGGGTCATGGCCGGCGGTGCCCATGCCGACGAATCAGCCTTCCTAAAAACACTTGCGGGAAGTTGGAGCGGTAAAGGGACGGTGAAAGTGCGGACAAATGCACCCACTCTCAAAGTCACGTGCCGCTTCAAGTCGGACACAAACGCGAATTCCCTCGCACTCAATGGGCGCTGCACCAGCCTCATGATCTTTTCCCGCATCATCAGCGCCAATCTCAAGACGAGCGGTGACAGCTACACCGGCTCCTATGTCGGGGCGGGAACCGGCACCGCGGGTCTTGGCGGCAAGCGCAACGGCGATGCCATAAACCTCGCGATAAAGTGGGCCAAGGAGGTAAATGGCGATCGACGTGCGCAGATGACGATCAAAAAGATCGGTGCGTCGGGGATGCGTCTTACGACCGTCGATACCGACCCCGCCACAGGTCGATCGGTTGTCACGAGCCTGATTGACCTTCAACGAAGCTAGTGCCTTCGTTGCTTTTGAATTGCGTCAACGGCATGAAGGTTGATAGAGAAGCGTCGGCGGTATAGTTTCGCTTTCGCAAATCGACGAATGACACAAGGAATAGTTATCTCATGCCGACAGGTACGGTTAAATTCTTCAATGACGACAAGGGCTTCGGCTTCATTACCCCTGAGGATGGCGGACAAGACGTGTTCGTGCACGTGTCTGCGCTGCAGCGCGGCGGCTCGCTCCGCGAAGGCGACAAGGTCAGCTTTGACGTCGGACAGGATCGCAAGACCGGAAAATCAAAGGCTGAGAACGTCTCAACCCTCTGATCGAAAGTCGAAGATTGCCCAGCCCGCGTTAAGCGGGTTGGGCTCCTCGTCGCAGTCCGCAGGCAAGAATGCCTTAGCGCGATAGGCTGTCACGACGGTAACCAAGCGTTGCGCGTGTCGTTTTGGGGTACCGGGACGGCAAGGCGTTTCACGCATTCACTTCAGGCAATCCCAAGAGCTATTGCCCTGACAGGATACTCTCGGCGGCCTTCTCGGCAATCATGATCACCGGCGAGTTGGTATTGCCCGAGACGATCGTCGGCATGATCGATGCATCGACGACCCGCAGCTTCGCCAGCCCATGCACCCGCAATTGTGAATCGACGACCGCCATCGTGTCGCTGCCCATCTTACAGGTGCCCACCGGATGGAAGATCGTGGTGGCGATATCGCCGACGCGACGAATCAGATCCTCGTCACTTTGGTATTCCGCGCCCGGCAGCATTTCCTGTGGCCGGTACTTGGCGATGGCCCCGGCCTCCATCAGCCGGCGGGCATGCCGAATCGATTTTGTTGCAACGATCCGGTCGCCGACGGTCGAAAGATAATTCGGGCGGATTTCCGGTGCCACGGAAAGGTCCGGGCCGCCAACATGCACGGTGCCCCGACTTTCCGGCCGCAGATTGCAGACCGAAACGGTGACGGCGGGATATGTGTGCAGCGGCTCGCCCAGCCGGTCGGTGCTCAAGGGCTGCACGTGATATTCGAGATCGGCGGTCGCAACCGCCGGATCGCTTTTGGCAAAGATACCGAGTTGGCTGGGCGCCATAGACAGCGGACCGGACCGGCGCAGCATATATTCAAGCCCCATGCCCGCCCGGGTGAACAGGTTGTGATAGAGCTGATTCAGCGTCTTTGCGCCCTCGATGCGGAAAACCGTACGGATCTGCAGATGGTCCTGCAGGTTCTCACCGACACCCGGAAGTTCATGGGTGACATCAAGTCCGGCAGCCGACAACACATCCGGGCGGCCGACCCCGGAGAGCTCCAGGATTTTCGGCGAATTGATCGCACCGGCAGACAGAATGACCTCGCGGCCGGCGCGCGCCAGATGAGTTTGCCCGTTCAGCCGGAACCGCACGCCGGTCACCCTCCTGCCGTCGAATTCCAGCCGCTCTGTTTCAGCGCTGGTCAGCACCCGCAGATTGGCCCGCTTCATCGCCGGGCGCAGAAAGGCCTTGGTGGTGTTCCAGCGCAGGCCGCCGCGCTGATTGACCTCGAAATAGCCTGAGCCTTCATTGTCCCCATCGTTGAAATCGTCGGTTTTGGGTATGCCGAGTTCTTCGGCCGCATCGCGAAAGGCATCGAGGATCGGCCAGGAGAGCCGTTGCTTTTCCACCCGCCATTCGCCGCCTGCCCCGTGCATCCGCGACCTGCCACGATAATTGTCCTCGGATTTCAGGAAATAGGGCAGCACGTCGTCCCAGCCCCAACCGGAACTTCCCGCCTGCCGCCAGCCGTCGTAATCGGCCGCCTGGCCGCGCATGTAGATCATGCCGTTGATCGACGAGCAGCCGCCCAGCACCTTTCCACGCGGATAGGGTAGCGACCGGCCGTTCAGTCCGGCTTCCGCTGCCGTCTTCATCATCCAGTCGGTCCGCGGGTTGCCCATGCAGTAGAGATAGCCGATCGGCACATGCACCCAATGATACCGGTCGCTGCCGCCGGCTTCGAGCAGCAGGACGCGGGTTTTCGGATTAGTCGACAACCGGTTGGCCAGAACACATCCCGCCGATCCCGCGCCGACGATGATGTAGTCGTAGCTTCCCGCATCAATGGCGGCATTATTCACACGCATGTTCACGCCGCCACTCCCGCTGCCGCCGGCGCGACTGCCGTCAGACGCCGCCAGAGCGGCGCCATCGCCTCGGCGATTTCAAGATAGAGAGCGTAACGTCGCGCATAATGCCCCTCAAGCGAGACATCCGGCCGGTAATGCCGCTCGGTCTGCACCATCGCCGCTGCACCAGTGCCGAAGTCCGCGAAGATGCCGACGCCGATTCCAGCCGCAATCGCCGCCCCCAGCGCACCGGTTTCGCGCGAGCGGGCGACGGTGACGGGAACGCCGAGCACATCGGCAAAGATCTGCGGCCAGATCAGGCTGCGCGAGCCGCCGCCGGACAGCACGGCTTCATTGAACTCAGCGCCGGCCTTCCGGATCGTCTCGATGTGCTGGCGATGGCCGAAGGCGACGCCTTCGAGAAGCGCGCGCACCAGATGCCCCTTGCTGTGCCAGCCGGCAAGTCCGTAGAAGCCGGCGCGCGCGTGGCCGTCCTGCTGGGCGCCATAGAGATAGGGATGATAGAGCGGGTCGTCTGCCGCGGGCTTGATCGCCGCGGCGAGTGCGCAACAGGAATCGAAGGGCGAAACGCCTTCCGCATGCTCGCCTTCGAAGAATTCCCGCACCAGCCATTCGAGATTAGCGGCCGAGGTGGCGCTGTTTTCCATCGCCATGTAACGCGTGCGATCGAAGGTCGAGGACATGAACACCGGCCCGTCGAGGTCGGGACCGTCGATGATAACCTGGTTGATGCTCCAGGTGCCGGCAATGATCGAGGCGCTGCCGGCGCGCGAAACGCCCGAGCCGAGCGCCGAGGCGACGACGTCGAACAGCCCGCCGACCACCGGCGTACCGGCGGCGAGCCCGGTTTGCGTCGCCACCTCTGCCGTTACCGTGCCGGCAATATCGGCGCTTTCGATGAGTGGCGGCAGGAGATCCATGCAATCGCCCAGTCCATAAGCCTCCATCAGCGCCTTGTCGTAGCGGCGCGCGGCAAGATCGAGCAAACCGGCCCCTGACATGTCGGAAACCTCGCTGACGCGGCGACCGGTCAGGCGGTTGACGATAAAATCCTTGGAGAAGAACACCGTGCCGATGCGGCTGAAAAGCTCCGGCCGGTAACGCTTAAGCCAGGCAAGCAATGTCGGCGTCTGGGACGGCCAAGGACGCTGGCGGGCAATCGGATAGGTCCGCTCTCCGACGCCGGCCTCCCGCCATTCGTCGACCAGCCCGGCCGCCCGCGTGTCGAGTGACTGGATGGCGAGCAGCGGAGCGCCGTCGCGGTCAAGCGCATAGAGACCGTTGCCATGCCCGGCGCAGCCGATCGCGGCGATTTCCTCCGGCCGGATCTTTGCCTTTTCGATGCAGGCGCGGATGACCTGCCGTGCATTCATCCAGAGTTCGTCCAGCCCCCGCTCGACATGCCCGGGGCTCGGCATGCGGCTGTGCCCCTCCTCGGAGGCAGCCGCGACCTCGTTGCCGTGCCGGTCGAAAATCACCGCCTTAATGACGGTATTTCCGGCGTCGAGCCCCAAAAGATAATCTCCCATGCAGAACCCCTCCGAAGGTTCGAAATCGCTCTCAGCCCTGCTGATAGAGCGCAAAGGCCTGTTCGCCGCTCGCATCTTCGTGCACGATCGCCATCAGCCCGCGCACCACGGCACTCGGATTGGCGTGCTGATAGATGTTGCGGCCATAGACCATGCCCACAGCGCCCTGTCGCATCAAGGCCGCCGATTTGTCGAAGACGGCGCGAAGATCTTCCTTGCCGCCGCCGCGGACGAGAACCGGGCACCGGGCCGCTTCCACCACCCTGTGGAAATCCTCGGCATGGGTGGTCGGATCCGCCTTGACGATGTCGGCGCCCATCTCACGGGCGAGCCGGGTCAACGTAACGATCTTGTCGGCATCGCCATCGACCATGTAACCACCCTTTGCGGTGACCGGCTGCATCACCAGCGGCTCGATCATCAGCGGCATGCCATATTTGTCGCAATCGGCCCGCACGCGGGAAATATTCGCAACGCACTGGCGGAACAGGTCCGGCTCGTCCGGCAGCATGAACAGGTTAACGACGACGCAGGCCGCGTCCATCTCGATCGCGCCGATCAACGGCTCGGACTCGTTCTGCAGCACCGCCCACATCTCGCGATGGCGAACGCGGTTATAAGGATTGCCCATGTCGATGCGCATGACCAGCGCCGGCTTGGCCTTGCCGGGCAGGTCCTGCAGCAGGTCCGCCTGGCCGTAATTCATCTGGATCGCATCCGGGCCGGCAGAGACCAGGGCGTTGACGACGGCCTGAATATCCTCCAACCCTTCGAGGAAGGACGGTTCGTTGCAGACGCCGTGATCGATCGCCACGTCGAGGCAGCGGCCGCCGCCGAACAGCCGGTTCATCCGGACTTTGCTGTTGTGTCGCATTCTGTGCTCCTTGGTTCGTTCCTTGCGGAAAGCATGTCTTCGCCGACGCCGTGGCGTTCGTTGAGAAGGGTGAGAAAGCGGTGGCGCTCACTGGCGCGATGGCCCGGCGTCCAGCGCTTTTCCTGCGCCAGCAGGTCGAGGACGGCATCGGTCATGTCGAGCGAAAGCTCGCCCGAAACGGCAAGCGTGGTGCGCCGCAAAAGCAGGTCGTCGAGATGTTCCACCGCCTCATCGCGGATCAGCACCTGCAATTCGCGCACCGAATAGCTTGCGTGCGGCAGGGCTGCATCCGGGCCTGCCGCGATAAAACCGGCAATCGCCTCGGCATCCGTGCCGTACCGGGCAAACAGTTCAGCCATACGCCCGCCGGAAAAGCCTTTGCCGGACGCCACCTGCGAAAGCCAGACGGACGTGTCGGCGGGAAATGCCCGCCCGCCGCCGATTGGCCGATCGGTTGTCGCAACCCGGCGCCTTCTGCCGAGCCTTTCCAGAGCCATGTCGGCCGCCAATTCCCCAAAAGACCGGAATGTCGTCCACTTGCCGCCGATCATGCAGAGCACCGGCGGCCCGCCCTCGGACGGCTCCAGCACGGTGCAGAAATGATCGCGCGGGATGCGTCCGGTAAAACTGTCAGTACTGGCCGGCAGCGGCCGCACGCCGGAAAACTGAAAAACGATCTGCTCCGGACGGATGGTGATATCAGGCAGCACGAAGGCGAGCGATTGCAGGATGTAATCCCGCTCGTCCGTCTCGCAGCGCACCGTTTCCGGATCATCGACGCGGATGTCGGTGGAGCCGACGAGAACCTTTCCGAGATAGGGAAACAGGATACAGATCCGCCCGTCCTCGTTCTCGTAATAGATCATGTGATCGGCAAGTGCGTCGCGCAGCTCCGCATTGTCGATGATCAGGTGCGAGCCTTTGGTGCCGCCCATCAGTGGTGCCGGCTGTGCTTCCGGCGAAAACAGGGTTTGATTGGCGATGTCGATCCAGCCGCCGGTGGCGTTGATGATCAGCGCCGGTTCGACGGCAACCGACGCGCCGCCTATCTGGTCCTCGACGTGATACTGACCATTTTCGGTCCGCCGCAGTTCAGCATAGTTCAGCGCCATGACACCGGACGTGGCTAAAAGACCATCCTGCAGAAGCTCGATGCCCAGCCGCTCCGGATGGCTGACCCAGGCGTCGAAATAGGTGGCTGAACTCTTGATGGCGGGATTGAGCGCCGGCCACTTGGCAAGCGTCGTGCGCCGGCCGCGAAACTTGTGGCGCGGCATCAGCGCCCGCTTGCGCGTCAGGAAATCATAGATGCTCAGGCCAGCCTTGATGGCGACGGCGCCACGGCGGCTCGGGCGGCGGCTGAGGCCCAGGAAGCGGACGATGCCATTGCCGAGGCCGGAAAAGATGTCGAACACCGGCACCGTCGTCGGCAGCGGCGCGACGTAATGCGGCGCGTTGCGCAACAGCCGGTCGCGCTCGACCAGCGATTCCTGCACCAGCTTGAATTCACCGTTTTCAAGATAGCGAAGCCCGCCATGCACCATGCGCGACAGCGCCGAACTGGCACCGGAGCAATAATCGTGCTTTTCGACGAGCAGCACATTCAGCCCCTGCAGCGCCAGCTCCCGAAAGACGCTGATGCCGTTGATGCCGCCGCCGATGATACACACGTCCACCTTCGGGCTCTGGCGAAGCCCGTCCAAGTTCTCTTCACGTTTCATGATGGCGATCCGCTATCTCATGTCAGTCAGTTTCGCCGCTATGGCCGTATCGATGGCCGCACGATCGGCCTCATCCAGCCGGATGGTGCCGGCTCGGGCATTGTCGACGGCCTGTGCCGGATTGCGCGCCCCGCAGAGCGCAAAGGTGACGCCGGGCTGCGCCAGCGTCCAGGCAATCACGGTCTGGGCGATGCTGGCGCCGTGTTTTTCGGCGACCGGCCGGATGGCGTCGGCAAGCGCCATTGCCTTCTGGCGGTTGGCGACCGAAAAGCGCGGGTTATCCTTGCGCTGGTCATCGCCTGAGAACACACGGTGCGGACCGATGGTCCCGGACAGCAACCCCAGCGCCAGCGACGAATAGCTCAGTGTCGCTATCCCGTTCACCTTGGTCAGCGGCAGAAGCTCCGCCTCGATCTCGCGGTCGATCATGCTGAACCGCTCCTGGATGGCATCCAGACCACCGGCATCGATATAGGCATTGAGGTCGTCGCGGCTGACATTGCTTGCCCCGATCGCCCGGATCTTGCCCGCGGTGCGCAGATCTTCCATCGCCCGCATCGTTTCTTCGACCGCTGTCGTCGGGTCCTGCCAATGGGTGATGTAGAGGTCGATATAGTCGGTTCCGAGCCGCCTCAGGCTTTCCTCGACCTCGTGCAGGATCGCATCTCGGCCGAGATAACGGTGGACCGGTTTGCCGTCCTGATCGAAGAAATGACGGCCCTTCTGGGTGTGCCAGACAAGGCCGCATTTGGTGGCGATGACGGCCTTGTCGCGGCGACCGGTCAAGGCCCTGCCGACGATTTCCTCGGACCGTCCAAGCCCATAGGCCGGCGCCGTGTCGATCAGTGTCACGCCGGTATCGAGCGATGCCTGGATCGCGGCAATCGATTCTTTCTCGTCAGTCCCGCCCCACATCCAGCCGCCGATCGCCCAGGTGCCCAGCCCAACCGCCGAGGCGGAAACGCCGGATTTGCCGATCTCACGTGTCAATTGCTGTCCGCTCATGCCCATTTTCCTTCGCCATTCGCCAGTGCCAGCACCTGCGCACCCGTCGCCTCATCGGTCACCAGCGTATCCAGATGATTGCCCCTGAGAACGCTGAGGATCGGGCCTGCCTTGTTCGGCCCGCTCGCCACACCGATCTTGGTGGGGATCGAGGCGAATTCCGCCAGCGTCAACGACACCAGCGAACGGTTGAGGCTGTAGTCGCAGACCCGGCCATGATCATCGAGCAGATGCGCCAGCAATTCGCAGGAGGCGCCGGACCGCTCGATCGCGGCGCGGTCGGTGCTTGAGGAGGGATGCAGGTCGTAATAGCTGGAATCGTCCGACAGGATCGAACCGATGCCGACCACCGCCACCTTCGCCTCGCGCGCCCGTTTGAAAACGTCTGCGACGGAGCGCATGTTGATCAGCATCGCCCGCTGCTCGGCATCGTCGGCAAAGAGCGGTGCGTGGATCTGATAGGAACGTCCTCCAAGCCGGTCGGCCATCAAGGTCGAGACATGGTTGACGTCGGTGTAGTGCTTACCCTGCACGCACCCGGTTGCCGGAATGACTTCGATGTCGAAACGACGCGGCGGCTGCAGACCGGCGACGACGGCGCTCACCCCTTTGCCGCCGGTAATGCAGATCGTATCGCCGTCGACGATCTCTTCCACCAGCAACCGCGCTGCCGCTTCGCCGACAGCTTGCAGCGCCGTCTGCGGATTGTCGGACACTGTCGGCACCACCACCGCACGACCGATGCCGCCAAGCGCCAGCAGCCGTTCTTCCATATCAACCAGCGGCTCGACCGGCGACTTGATCTTGATCTCGACCAGGCCGAGCTGGCGGCCGCGCTTGATCAGGCGGTTGACGGTGGCGTGCGAGATGCCGAGCTGATCGGCAATTTGCGCCTGCGTCAGTCCTTCGAGAAAATGCAGCACCAGAGCCTGGTGCATCTGCCGGGCGATGACGATTTCCTCGCGCGGCGCGTTTGCGGGTCTGAGTTTGGCTATCGGCATATCAGGCAGCCTTCCGCTTGTGCAGGAAATGGTCGATCGAGACGGCGGCAAGCAGAATGCAGCCTTTGATCATGTCTTGCCAATAGACGGACACGTCGAGCAAGATCAACGAGCTTGTGACGACCGACAGCAGGGCAATACCGAGAATTGCCCCGAGGATGGTGCCGGAGCCGCCATTCAGCGATGCACCGCCAATCACCGCGGCGGCGATGATGTTGAGTTCCATGCCGACGCCGAAGGTCGGGGTCGCGGCGCCGAAGCGGGACATGTAGATCACCCCGGCAACACCGGACAGCGTGGTGCAGAGCACCGTCACCCAGAACTTCACCTCGTTGGTCTTGATGCCGGAATAGAGCGCCGCCTTCTCGTTGCTGCCGGTGTAGAACACCTTGCGGAAGGCGGTTGCCCGGCGCAGCAGGAAATCGAACAGCACGACGACGGCAACGAAGATCAAGATCACGTAGGGGACACCGGAGAACGTGCCCTGCCCGATCGCTTTGAACGAGGGTGGCAAAGTGAATAGCGATAACGGCGTGCCCTTGGTGATGATCAGGCAGACGCCGCGCACGATGACCATGGCCGCAAGCGAGGTGATGAAGTGGTTGAGCCCGACGACCGTGACGAAGAAGCCCATGACACAGCCGATCAGGCCGCTGGCAATGATCCCGATCAGGGATGCGCTCCACGGATCGAGCCCCATCAGGAATAGCGAGCCAGACAGCACCATCGAGAAGCAGACGACCGAGCCGACCGACAGGTCAATGCCGCCGACAATCAACAGGATGGTCATTCCGACGACGACGATCCCTTCCACCGAGAACGACATCAGCATCGCCCGAAAATTGCCGAGCGTCAGAAAATGCGGCGAGGCAATGCTCATGACGATGCAGAGCGCCAGGATGATCGCGATCAGTCCCGCCTCGCGCATTGTCCCCAGCCGTTTCCAGCCGGGCGCGCGTGGCTGATGTGCCGTTGCCAACGTTGCGTCCGCCATGACCTTGTCTCCTGCCCCTGCTTTTTCTCTATGCGGCATGCTCTGATGCCCTTGAACTATCGTGACCGCCGATCCCCGACGCCAACCGCATGATCGCCTCTTCCGTCATCGCCTCGCCCTCGACTTCGCCTGCAACCCTGCCTTCGTGGATGACCAGCACCCGGTCGCACAGGCCGAGAAGCTCCGGCAGTTCCGACGAGATGACGACGATGCCGATGCCGGAGCGTGCGAGATCGCGCAGCAGCCGGTGAATTTCCGATTTGGCGCCGACATCGATGCCGCGGGTCGGCTCGTCCATCAGGATGACCTTGGGGTTAACCGCCAGTTGCTTGGCAATCGCCACCTTCTGCTGGTTTCCGCCCGACAGCGACGACATCGGCATGTCGATGCCACCCATCCGCACGCCGAGCCGGCGGACCAGGTCGCGGGCTCGATCCGCCTCGGCTTTGGAATTCAACAGCCCAAGCGGTCCGGTCAGTGATTTCAGATCGAGAACGGCAATGTTCTGGGCGACGGAAAGATCGAGGAATATGCCGGAGCCTTTCCGGTCTTCCGACAGGTAAACGACGCCTGCCTGCGCGGCCTGCGCATAGGACCGCGTCTGCAGCCGCTGCCCATGCAGTTCAACCTCGCCGGCAATCACCGGCCGCAATCCGCAAATACCTTCGGCGATCTCGGTGCGGCCGGAGCCGATCAACCCGCCGACACCAAGAATTTCGCCCTTGCGCAGTTCGAAGCTCACATCCGTGAAGCGGCTGCCGTCGCCGAGATCGCTGACGCTTAGAATGATCTCGTCGGTCCGCTCCGCCGGCGCCTGCTTTTCCGGATAGAGTTGGGTGATCTCGCGTCCAACCATGCGACGCACCACATCATCCGGCGTCAAATCCACCACCTTCTCCGTCGAGACATAGCGGCCATCGCGGAACACGGTGACCCGGTCGCACAGGCTGAAGGTTTCGGCCATGCGGTGGCTGATATAGATGATCGAAATACCTTGCGCCCTGAGGTCGCGGATGATCCCGAACAGGATCTGCGTCTCCGATTCCGTCAGCGCTGCCGTCGGTTCGTCGAAGATCAGCACCCGGCATTCGAGCGTCAGTGCCTTGGCGATCTCGACAAGCTGCTGGCTGGAAATCGACAGGTCGCCGACTTTACGGCGGACGTCGATCGGCGCCAGCCGGTTCATCACGACCTGCGCATCCCGCGCCAGCTTGCCATAATTCATGAAAGGCGAGCGGCGGCGGTTGGTAGCGGCCATGAACATGTTCTCGGCCACCGTCGCATCGGGGCAGAGCGCGATTTCCTGATGCACGAGGCCAAGCCCGAGCGATTGCGCCACGGTCGGCGACGTCACTTTTACCGGCGCGCCGTCGACAAGAACGTACCCCTCGGTCGGCTGCAGCACGCCGGCAATGATGTTCATCAGCGTCGACTTGCCCGCGCCGTTTTCGCCGCAAAGCGCATGAACCTCGCCTTTTTCCAGGCTGAAACTCACCTCCGTCAACGCCTTCACCGCACCGAAGTGCTTGCTGACATTGCGGATTTCCAGAACCGGCACCGACGCCATCATCGTCTCCTCTTCACGCTCGCGATGGCTGTCCGGGGATTCATGCCTCGGACAGCCGGCACCTACTGCGCCGCGCGTCGTTTCAGACGCGCAAAGGTCGCTGTAACGCTTTGGTCCGCTGCATAATTTGTCCTTAAGTCGATTCCGATTTCAGGAATTATGCAGTGGGCTTACTCATCGATGCCTTTGGTGCCCCGCCGTTTGAGGTACTTATCCCAGTAGAAGTCGTCGGCATTATCGGCCGTGACGATCGACAGGCCGTTGTCGACGAATGGAATACTCATCGGGTTGAAGCTGGCGCGCTTGGCGTCGTTCATCGGGTCGATGAGTTCCGGATGTTTGGCCAGCCACAGGAGCATGAAGCCCATGTAACCCTGCATGCCTTGGTTCGGGTTGATCGAGCCGAACACTTCGCCCGCCTTGATCATGTCGAGGATGTTGGCGTTGACGTCGGCGCACATCACCAGGATTTTGCCGCCGCTTTCCTTGTTGGCCTGCGAAGCGCCGATCGCCGAATTCGCTTCCGGCATGAAGACGGCGCCGAGGTTCGGATGTGCCTGCACCAGGCTCATCAGGCCCTGATAGGCCTTGTTCGGGTCCTGGTTGGAGGCAGCGCGGCCGACCAGCTTCATATCCGGATATTTTTCCTCCATACGGGCGATGAAGGCGGCGATACGCTTGTCGTGGTTGTCCTGGCCCGGATTTTCGAGAACGGCATATTCGCCCTTGCCACCCATCTTTTCGGCAATCGCGTCGGCCGCATAGGTGCCCTCACGGGTATTATCCGATGTGATGAACGAAATGCGCTTGGAGAGCGGCGCATCGGCCGCGAAGGTAACGACCGCCGTGCCCTGATCGATAGCCCGGTTGATCGGCTCGATAAACGGGTCGGAGTTCATCGGATGAACGAGGATACCGGCCGGGTTCTGGGCCAGCGCCTGGTCGAAGGTGGCAATCTGCTTGTTGACGTCATATTCCGGCGTGCCGGTATAAGCCGTCTCGCAACCGAGCTGCTGACCGGCCTGCTTGAACATCTCATAGACCGGAAACCAATATTCGACGCCCGAGACCATCACATTCATGACGTATTTTTCGCCCGGCTTGCAGCGGAACGGATTTTCCGTGTCTGCGCTGGCCACGCCAGCCAATAGTGTCGATGCGAGGACCGCCAATGCGGTCGTGCTTAGAAATCTGCGCAAGTTTCCTCCTCGAGGCCGAGGCCCCTCCCAAATATCCGGCGGCACCTGAGCGGCTGCCGATGATCCATTGAAGACCGGAGTTCCTCCTCGAAGTCCGGTATGGGCAGGTAATCCCAACGATAGAGAGCTGTCAATAAAATTCATGCACTGAAATATATTTCACATGAAATCACTGAAGGTCCGACTGTGTGCCCAATCGCTTTTCCTCGACGCAAAGAACGGCTAGCGGTGAAGGACGCCGGCTTCCTCAGCCGCAACTTTGAATGCCAATGCGGCAGCGGATGGATCTGCCCGCCCGTCAACGGCGTCCGTGCAGATCCTCTTCGCGACGGCGAAGGAGGCTGCTCTCTCACGCGGCCAACAGGTCATGAGATATGCGAGCGCGTCCCGGCTGCTGCGGATACTCTTAAGGTGGTCGCCATCCCCAATGATGACCTCAACGGGTTGGTCCCAAAAATCGCGGCGCATCGACATCTCTTCAGCTCCTTCAGCTATCGGCTGAACGTCATCTGCGCGGGCTCGTTCCAGCATAGGGCTTTAGTCCTATGAAGAGCCATCGACCGGACCAACACGCTACGGAACAATTCCATCGGCTAACGATCTGATTGGACCACGCTGCGCGTCGCGGGCGGTTCTCGTCCACTGGATTGTGATCCTCCTTGGCTATACAGCAAGGGAGGTATTCCGAGCCCATCCCATTAAGGTGCAATTCGTCTATGACAAAAAAAGTTTATCTGGCCGGTCCGGAGGTCTTCCTTCCAAACGCCCGTGAAATGCTCGACCGGAAGGCAGCGCTTGCGCGCGAGGCGGGACTTTTCCCACTCTCGCCCGGTGATCTGGAAATCCCGCACACGAACTCGAAGCGCGAGCGCGCAGCGGCAATAAACGCGGTGGACGAAAAGATGATGATGGAGGCTGACGCCATCATCGCCAATCTGACGCCCTTTCGTGGCATTGCCGCCGATACCGGGACGGCCTTCGAACTCGGATTCATGTGCGCAAGTGGTAAGCCGGTATTCGCCTACACGAATGTGGCCCGAGATCACAGCGGACGGGTGAGCGATCTTTACGGCGGGGCCCTCGCCTATGATGCCGACGGTCGACTGCGAGACCCGAACGGGATTGCCGTCGAGGATTTCGGCCTGGCCGACAATCTCATGCTGCACGCCGGGATCGAGCGGCGCGGTGGCGTCCTCATCGTCGGAGACGCGCCTCGGGATGCGCTCTATACCGACCTCGCCGCATTCAAGACGTGTCTCGCCATCGCCGTTGAAAAGCTGCGCTAAAATGCTTGGTTCAGGCGTTCGAGGTCGAGGATAAATCGCCCGAATTCGTTTATCTTCCGCGCAAAGCTATGAATTTGGTTCCCGTTCAAGCGCTGGCCTACCCGAGGATCTGATGCGGCAGCGTTAATCCGAAGGCTTCACGCGCCATCAGGCAGGCATCATCTCCAGGAACGCATTCGCGACAAACGACAGGCCGAATATCGTAAACGAGGCACGATGTCTCAAAACCGACCCGACCTGCCAACGCAGAGCAACGCGACCCGCTACAACGCATTCCCGTCTCATCTGCCGCAACGAAGCGCGGTGGCAGCAAATCGAGAGCAGCATCACTTTCCGTAGAAAATCTTGGCCAATCCGATGAAAAAGAGCAACACGCGCCGCAGCTTTGGCAATCTATATCGCTTAGTGAGTTCATACCCAACTCCTACCACGACACCCGCCCTTAACGCAAAGTGCTTGAAACAGAACTCGAAAGGGATATCGGACGACGCGCTCGCTTGCGGCTGAAGGCGATGGCCGCCGCAATCGCGACGGCCATCAAGCACTCGACTTAGCGTAGCGAACGGAACGCCGCCCGAACTTCGTTCGTGAAGATCGCGGGCTGTTCCCAAGCGGCGAAATGTCCGCCGTTATCAACCTCGTTGAAATAGATCAGGTTGCCGTAGGCTCGCTCTGTCCACGACCTCGGGGCTTGATAAATTTCCCCTGGGAAGACGCTGACCGCCACCGGCAACGTCGGGATCTTGTCGAGGGCATTGAAGTTGTTGGTATGGTCTTCCCAATAGATTTGGGCAGCCGAGGCACCGGTCTCCGTGAACCAGTAGAGCGAAATGTCGTCGAGCATCTCGTCGCGCGTCAGGACCTTTTCCGGCTGCTTGTCGCTAAATGTCCATTCAGCAAACTTGTCGTACATCCAAGCGGCCATTCCGACCGGTGAATCTACCAACGAATAGCCGATGGTCTGCGGACGGGTGACCATCATTTGCGCGTAGGCAGCGCTATCTCGGTAGAAGATCGCCAGCTTATCGAAACAAGCTCGCTCCTCCTCGTTGAACTCTTCGGGTGCGGCGGCGCCTGCAGCGAGGAGAGGTACGATTTCGCGCGGGACGATTGCAGGCATGGTGAGATGAATGCCCAGCAAACCGGGAACGTTCTGATGCGCCATGCGCTGCGAGATGACCGAGCCGCAATCGCCACCCTGGGAGACGTATTTTTGGTATCCGAGCCGGTCCATGAGCGTGCTCCATGCGCGACCGATGTGGTCGGAACCCCATCCCCGCACGTCCGGTTTACCGGAAAAACCGAAGCCCGGAATCGAGGGAACGACCAGATGGAAGGCATCCTCGGCCCTCCCGCCGTGCGCTGTCGGGTTTGTCAGCGGATCGATGACCTTGAGCATTTCAAGGATCGAACCCGGCCAGCCATGGGTCATGATCAACGGCAGCGCGTTCTCGTGCCTGGAGCGGACGTGGATGAAATGGATGTCGAGCCCATCGATTTCGGTAGTGAACATCGGAATGGCATTGAGCTTTTCCTCGACCTTCCGCCAGTCGTAACCGTCCTGCCAATAGTTCACGAGGGCGCGAAAACGGTCGAGCTGGACGCCCTGGGAGTCGTCACCGACGGTTTCCTTGGCGGGCCATCGCGCTGAGGCAAGGCGCTGCTTCAACTCTTGGAGAGCGCTGTCGGGAACGCTTACCTTGAAAGGTCGAATCTCGTGGGCTGCGCCAGTGGAAGCAAATGACATCGCAGGCTTTAATATCGTTGCAGTGCCGGCGATGGCGGCGGCCGCCAGAAAATTGCGGCGGTTAATATCAGGAGGGAGGGACGTCAAAGGGAAACTCCGTTTTAGGGTTGAATTTTCGCCCCAAGACGGTGCCTTTTTCATGTATCCGAGATATGTCCGAGGTCACGCCGATTTGTATCCGCAGATGTCCGGCATAGCGGCGAGGACGCCCCGCTAGGGAACGTGACGGGAGCACCGCGGCCCCAGCGATGGCGGCGATCAATCAAATTGCGGGTGAAACTAACCGTTGACATCGGCGGTGTTAAAGCTGAAGCCGACCTCGGCCGCGCCTGAGCGGCCCCTCTTGCAAGGACGCCATATGAAGACCAAGACGGCCGCAGCCAATGCCGGAAACCTGATCATGACCGGCGTCGTGCTGATGCTGCTCGGCGATCTGCTCTTTGCACTGAACGATGCGATGGGCAAGTGGCTGGTCGCAAGCTTTGCCGTCGGCCAAGTGCTGGTTATCCGCTCCGTCGGCGCTTTCGTCGTGCTCGGGCCGATGATCGCGCGACAAGGGCCGATGGCCCTGTTTCGCGTCGAACAGAAGGGCCTCCAGTTCATCCGGGTCGCCATGGCGACCGCCGATGTTGCCCTGTTCTACGCCGCCGTCGCCTATCTGCCGCTCGCAGATGTCATGACCTTCTATATGGCCGGGCCGATCTACATTGCGGCGCTCTCGCATTTCTTTCTCGGAGAGAAGATCGGCTGGCGCCGCTGGCTTGCCGTTCTGCTTGGCTTTGCAGGTGTCGTCATTGCACTGCGTCCATCGACGGCGATGCTGTCGCTTCCGTCGCTCTTCGGTCTTCTCGGCAGCCTTGCCTTTGCGCTGTCGCTGGTGATGAGCCGCTATCTACGTTCGACCAGCGATACGACGCTCGTGACATGGCAGACGATCGCCGCCCTGGCGACCGGCATCGTGTTGAGCATCGGCCATTGGCAGCCGGCAACACTCGTCGATTGGGCCGGCATGCTATTGCTCGGGATCGTCGCCTCCTGCGCGCACCTGCTGATCACACGCTCGCTGAAGCTCGCGCCGGCATCGCTGTTGGCGCCGCTGCAGTATACGCTGCTGCTCTGGGCGATCATTCTGGGCTATTTCTTCTTCAATGATATTCCCGATGCACAGATCGTCATCGGCGCCGCAATCATCGTCTTTGCCGGGCTCTTCATCTTCCACCGGAAGAACCTGAAAGAGACGGTTCCGGTCGAAGCCGTCCCGCCCGACGGCCATTGAGGGTATAGCGCCGCTTATCTTCAGCTTTGCATAGGACGCTGCTGTAACCCCTGGAATTCCTGCATACTTCCATCCTTAAACCTTGCGGGAATAGATCAAAAGGATGGAGGCTTAGTCACGTAGGCTTTCCACGGAACAATTTGGACGCCTGCACGCTACTCCCGAGCATTCAAACCCGGGAGATCGCAATGGCGTCCATGACCCTCGAAGACCTATCCTCACAACTGAAGAAGATCGATTTCTGCATGCTGTCGACGAACGCCGGGTCGGGCTGCATCTCGGCCCGACCGATGAGCAATAATGGCGACGTCGAATATGACGGGGATTCCTGGTTCTTTTCGTATGAGGACAGCAGGAAAATCACGGAGATCGAAGGCATCGACATCGTCTCGCTGACGTTCACGGCACCTCCCAGCCTCCTCGGCAAACCGGGGATTTTCATCGCTGTCGAGGGCTTCGCCTCGCTGGTGCGGGACAAGGCGGCGTTCGAAGAACATTGGGTGCCCGATCTCCAGCGGTGGTTTCCTGAAGGTGTGGACACTCCCGGGATCGTTCTTATCAAAGTTTCGGCGTCCTCCATCCGGTACTGGGATGGTGAGGAAAACGGCGAGGTCACCCTACCCGGCTCAGCGAGTTAAGACAGTGGCACAAAGGGGTGCCCTACTCTGCGGGCGGCTCCTCACAGCCGAAGACGCTCCGGCCGCCGAAATCGGCGGACTGGCGGAATTCGCCGGCGATAATTTCCTTGAGGTCTGGACCGGTGACGTAGCGTTCCATCTGCCTGGATTGGTCATCGAGGCGCTTCAGCGCCTGCAGTTCCTCCTCCCGTCCGAGCCTGCCTTTCTGTACCGCCGATTTCATCACGCCGATCGTCTCGTCATAGACTTTGAGCGGCACTGGGAAGGGATGGCGGTCCTTGCCGCCATGGGCGATCGAGAAGCGCGCCGGATCGGAAAAACGGCAAGGCGCGCCGTGGACGACTTCGGCCACCAGGGCCAACGCATTCACGGTGCGGGCACCGACACCTGGAACCAGCAGCAGCTCTTCGAAATCCGCCGGTCCACGGTCGGCTGCGGCGGCCAGATTTCCGTGCAGGCGCCTCATGATGATGTCACTTTCGCGAACGTCGTGATGGGTCGGCATGATCAGGTGCGGCAGCATCGGTTGTTCGTCAGGCTCGGGCGCCGGGTGCTCAACACGCAGCAGCGCGGCGGCCTCGCGAACGATCCGGTCGGGACCGAGCGTCGCCAGCAGATCGAGTTGGCCACGCCGAGAACGCTCGGCGCGCCTGTCGGCCAGATTGACGATCTCGCCCTGGCTCCTGCCCTCGATGGCCGCATGCGGCGAGTCGACGAAGCTCTCCAGCCCTTCCGACAGCCAGTGATAGCGCCGGGCCTGCCGCTTGTCGCCATTCATGCCTTGCTGCACGACCACCCAATGGCCGTCATCGGCGACGATGAAGCCGTGCAGATAAAGATCGAACCCGTCCTGAAGGGCGGCGCTGTCGACCTTGGCAATGAGACGGCTCGTCGTCGCCAGCCCCTCCCCATCGAGACCGACCCGTTCGCCGATCGACAGCAGCTCCTGCGGGGTCTTGCGCGACTGCGCGCCGCGGCCGCCACAGACATGCAGGCCGAGTTCGCCGGCGCGCGGCTTCAGTCCGCGTTTCAAGGCGCCGAGAACGCTGGTGGTGATGCCGGAGGAATGCCAGTCCATGCCCATGACCGCGCCGAAGGACTGGAACCAGAAGGGATGCGCAAGCCTGCGCAGGAATTCGTCGCGGCCATAGTGATGAACGATCGCCTCGGTGATCAGCGTACCGAGTCGCGTCATCCGGTCGCCCAGCCAATGTGGCACACGTCCCCCGTGAAGCGGAAGATCGGCACTGCCTGCTCGTTGTGACATCGCGTTTCCTTAGGCTTTCTATCGCCGGACGAAGTCAGCCCGGCCGCCTCTTCCGCCACCGCAGGGAACCCAGAAATATTCCAAGCGTTTGTTTCCCCAGTTAGAGGCAGAGGCAATCATGACCGCAATTGAGAACGTCTTCAATCATCCGACGCTGACACAGGCAAAATTGCCGGCGCTGGTCGGCCATAAAAGGCAAGATTGCAGTGGGTTTGACCTGCAAGGGAGTGCCGCGAAGGCGGCCTTCCTGATCAACGGCAACAGCTATTTTGCCGAGCTGGCGCGGGCGCTACGGCAGGCGCGGCGCACTGTCTGGATCATCGGATGGGATTTCAATCCCGACATCCTGATGGAACCCGATAAATCCGAGGAGACGCTTGCCGACCTGCTGCACGGTCTCGCGGCGGAAAATCCCGAACTGGAAATACGCATCCTCGTCTGGGCGCTCGGCCCCCTCTATTCGAACAAGTCCCTGCAGCTGTTTCGCAAGAAGAATTTCCCGAAGAATGCCCGGATCGATCTGCGCTTCGATTCTGCGCGGGCAGTCGGCGGCTGCCATCATCAGAAACTCGTCTGCATCGACGACGCGGTCTCCTTCATCGGTGGGATGGATCTGACGGCGCGGCGGTGGGACACTTGGCTTCATCGCGCCAAAGACAAACTGCGACGTGATCCCGCCGGCGTTTCCTACGACCCCCTGCACGATGTTCAAGCGATGGTCACGGGCGACGCGGCCAAGCTGATCGGCGATATCGCCAGGCGGCGCTGGGAAGACGCCACCGGCGAAAGCCACTCGCCGCTGGTCGCGAGCGCGCCTTTCGTCTGGCCCGATGATCTGCCGGTTTCGATCGGAGATATTTCGGTCAGCTTCGCGCTGACGGAACCCTCGACGGCCTTGCGGACCGGCGTAAGCGACGGTATCGACATGACACTTGATGTGATCGCCCGGGCGAAGCGATCACTTTACATCGAAGCACAATACCTCGCCTCCTTCCGCGTCGCGGAGGCCATCGCCGCCGGGCTTGAGGAGGAAGACGGGCCTGAAGTCATCATCATCTGTACGCGCAGCTCTCACGGGCTGATCGAAAAGCTTGTCATGGGCAATAATCGCGACCGTGTCATCCGTCGCCTCAAACGCGCTGATCGCGCTCATCGGCTGCGCATCTACTATCCCGTTGTTCCGGGGCCGGTCATGCCCAAAGCCACTGCCCCTGGGCGAGCCCCGCTGGCGTCGAGCACAGAAGTGGAGGTGCTCGTCCACTCCAAGCTGATAATTGCCGATGACAAATTGGTGCGCATCGGCTCGTCCAACATCAACAACCGCTCGGAAGCAATTGATACCGAATGCGATATGCTCTTGGAGGCCGACGGCGAGGATCAACGCCGGGGGATCGTGGATCTTCGCAACAGCCTGCTTTCGGAATACCTAGGAAGGGCGGCCGAGACCTTTGCTGCAGCCTTCGCTCGGACAGGATCGGTGATCGAAGCGATCGAGACGCTGAATGATGGTCGCCGCGGCTTGCGCGAGTTTGCAGTCGACATGGCCGGCAGCACCAAGCCAGTCATGGGAACCGCGCTCTTCGACCCGGGTCGGCCCACCACACTGCTAAGCCGACTGGGCCTCGGCGCCTTCGTCCGCCGTCTCGTTCGCTCCACGTGATCGGCGGCGAAAGACGACCTCGCTGATTGCGAGTAGCGTTGCGCCAAGCGCCAGCGGAATGAAGAAATAGACGCAGCGGAATGCGATCAGCGCGCCGATGGATGCTTCCTTCGGCACCGCATAGGAGACGGTCGCCTCGAGCACGCCGAGACCACCTGGAACATGCGTTGCAAGAATTGCCGAGTTGGCGAGCACGTAGGCTGTTACCGATCTGAAGAAGGCAACATCGCCGAAGGCTGAGAGCATCTGGTGGAGACAGGCAGAAACGAACCCGAAGTTGATCGTGCCGACCCCAACTTGCGCGACCGCTATCGAAAATCGCGGCAACTGAAAGGACCAGCGCCAAAGCCGCAACTTGCTGCGGATGAAAAACGCCAGCCCCGCGTAGACGACCGGCACGATGAGCGCCAGCAAGCCGAAGATGCGCACACCGGCCGGATCGAGCCGCAGCAGGCGCCCGGCGTCGCCGGGATTGATGATCATCGCCAGGCCGCCAAGCGTGATCAGCCCCAGCCCGACTGTGATGCCGCAAAACAGGATGATATTGGCGACATCCTCGGTCGTCAGCCCCCAGCGCGAATAAAAACGGTAGCGGAAGGCGCCGCTGCTCAGTCCGGCAAAACCGATATTGTGGCCGAGCGACAGGCTGATGAACGAAGCCAACGCGATTTTGGGATAAGGCAAGGATTTGCCGAGTGAACGGATCGCCAGGAGATCGAAACAGCCAAGACATAGATAGGATGCCGCCGCAAACAGCAGGGCTACGCAGAAATTCGAAAAAGGTATGCTGCGAACCGATTGGACGATCTGCTCGAGGCTGTACTGTTGGAAGATGCGGTAAAGAAGGAAGACCGCGAAACAAAGGGCAGCAACGAGCAGTCCATTCCAGATCATGTTTTTCAAGCTCATCGATTGTCCTCAGGAGTGCAAACGGGATGGTTCGATAATCTGGAACGATCAAATGAGTTTTGTGTTCCCCTGGGGAACGAGATCCATGTCCCCAAGGACAAGCTTCAGCGGACTCATGTCGGAAAAAACGATCAAACTCTTAACCTATAACGTGCACAGCTGTATCGGCAACGACCGCAAGCTCGATCCCGGACGCATTGCTTCAGTCATCGCCGAGGCGGAAGCCGACATCATCGCTCTTCAGGAGGTCGATGTCCTCAGGCGCAGGACCGGCGGCATCGACCAGGCCCATACGATCGCCGCGCTTCTGGAGATGCAGGCTCATTTTCATCCGGCGCTGTCGATTGCCGAAGAGCAGTATGGCGATGCGATCATCACCGCGCTGCCGACTGGCGCGGTCAAGGCCGGCCCGCTGCCATCCATCGGCGAACAGCGCGGTGCCCTTTCGGTCGAAATACTGGTCGGCGACAGAAAACTGCTGGTCGTCAACACCCATCTTGGCCTTCGCGGCCGCGAGCGCATGCGGCAGATGACGACGCTGTTGAACTCGGGCTGGCTGCGCGGGACAGCGGGCGAATCTCTCCCCACCATCCTTTGCGGCGACTTCAACGCCATTCCGGCATCGGCGACTTACCGACTTGCCACTCAGTCATTGAAGGATGCTCAGCGCGAAGGCAAGGCCACACCAAGAGCAACCTTCCCTTCCCGCTATCCGCTGATGCGCCTTGACCACATTCTCGTTTCCGACGATCTCGTCGTCAAACAGGCGACGGTCCTGGAAAACCGACTGACAAGGGTCGCCTCTGATCACCTGCCTCTCCTTGCGGAAATTAGTTTCGCCTAAACGGACGCCGAGAGAAGGCGATTGAAGCAGAAGTGTGCCGTGCCCGATGTCCCGTTAGAGGACGATGTTCACCTGACGGACTTCCGTTTCATCGCGGCCGCCACCAACGGTAGCGCCGTCGTCGCCACGGTTCCGAGCGGCAGCCGCGTGATGCCTCTGGTGACGACGAATGTTGCCGCCATTGCGCCGGCCAGCTTGAGCCAGGGCTGATTGCCAAGCTGCGCGTGGGCGCTTGCATCGGCCCAGCGGACGTTCGCCGCAACGACGGTCGCAGCCTGATGTTGGATCACCTGAAGGCGGGCGCGGAGGTTTTCGAGTTCTTCTCTCAGTTCTCGCAGACGGCCTTCCAGGGCATGATTGTCAGAGGCCAGGAGAGGCTCCTCAAAGGTGCCTCCAACTGGAGCATGACCACCGAGCGTCGCGATATAAGCCCGATATTCGGCCTCGCTCGCGAAGCCCTCACGCCTGATGAGATCGGGATTGGCGTTTGCATCTTCGAAAGCAGCCGGTGCGGTGCCGGTATTGTCGCGCCTGTCCAGGTTTGTGCCGATGTCCCCGAGTTCGTCCTTGAACATGATGGATCTCCAGTTGTTCCTGGCGATAGAACGCTCGACGGCTCAGAAGGATGCATCGGACGCCGGTCGCGGTTCGCAACGGCGCCGAGTCGGACTTCCGCTCCTTCCACGACCGTCATCCTCGCGACGCGCTGAAACGTTCGGGCCGAAACTCCGCCAGCAGCGGATGACGGCGTCCGGTGGCGATCTCGTCGGCCAGCAGTTCACCGGCGATCAGGCCGAGGGTGGCGCCACTATGGCTGAAGGCGACGAAGTAACCCCAGATCGACGGCAGTTCGCCAAAGACCGGCTCGCCATCGCCCGGAATGGGCTTTGGGCCGACCCCATAATCTTCGATCTCGAGCGTCGGGTTGCCTTCGAGAACTTTTGACGCCTCGCGCAGCAGCCCGTCCAACGTCGATTGTCTGACTTCATAGCCGCCGTCCGGCGTCACTTCGACCTCTTCCTCGGACCAGGCGGAATCGAGGGCGAAGCCGCCATTCGGCATGGGTCGGATGGCGACGCGGGGGGTGTTGAGCACGGCCTTCAGCGAATGGCGGATCGGCTTGGTCCTGACGAGAAGCGCGACCGGCGTTGCATCGTCGATATGCTGGCCGGCTTCGGCAACGATTGCCGGAACGGCGCCGCCCGCGGCGAGCAGCACAGACTCCGCGTCCCAGTGTCTGCCGTCCGCTGCGCTCACGCCGCAGACACGGGCGCCTTCGACATCAATCGCCGCGCGCCCGGCGTCCGTCACGACCTCGCCGCCGAGCGAACGGAATTCCTCCGCGAGAAGGCCGATCAGCGAGGGAAGATCGACCCAACCTTCTCCGGGATTGAAGATCGCGCCCTGCGGCGTCACCGCACCGGCGTCGACGCCGGGCGTCGCGCCGGGAATGTTTTCCTGGGCCAGCCATTGCGCGTGATAGCCGAGGTCGCGCTCGAAGTCGAAGACCTCGGCTATCTCATTGCCGGCGTCATCGGCATCCCAGGTCAGGCCGCCATCGAAACGCAGCCAGGGCGCATCCGGATATCGGGCAGCAAGGGTGCGATAACGGTCGATGCCGGCGAGGCGCAGCCGGTGATAGGCATCAGAGCGTTTCCGGGCCGAATTGAGCCAGGCGAGCGAACGGCCGGAGGCGCCATTGGCAAGCGGCCCATCGCTGACGAGCACGGTGGCGATCCCGAGGCGAGCGAGATGGACAGCCGTCGAGACGCCGAATATGCCGCCACCGATGACGACGACCTTCGAAGGTTTGGGGGAAGCATTCATGTCGATAACCTTGTTTCCTGCTATGTCGAACGAATTCCATGCATCCGTCGTAGGAGCCCTCAGCGGCATGCCTCGCGTCAGGGGCTAAAGCGCGTCGCGATCTTTCAGATTCGTTCCTCGCGCTTTGGCTCTTTGTTTTTTGCGCATGTCGTTGCCGCAAAACCGCTGCACACTTTTGCGCGACATGCTTTAGAGGACTTCCGCAAGGAAGCGTTTCAGCCGCTCGCTGTGGGGATTGTCGAAGATTTGCCCCGGGCAGCCGGCTTCGACGATGCGGCCCTCATCCATGAAGACGACCTGGTCGGCCACCCTGCGTGCAAATCCCATCTCATGCGTCACCACGGCCATCGTCATGCCCTGGCGGCCGAGAGCTGCCATCAAGTCGAGAACGCCTTTCACCAATTCGGGATCGAGCGCACTCGTCACTTCATCGAACAGGATGAGTTCCGGATCCATCGCAAGAGCACGCGCGATGGCGACGCGCTGCTGCTGCCCGCCAGACAGACCTGCCGGGCGATGATTTCTGCGCTCGGCAAGACCGACCTCGGCCAAACGCGCCTCGGCAATGCGTCGCGCCTCCTGCCTCGACATCTTCTTGATCTTCGTCAGTGAAAGCATGACGTTCTCAAGCGCGGTGTGATCGGGAAACAGGTTGAAGTGCTGGAACACCATGCCCACGCGCCGGCGCAACCGCTCTGGTTTCATGGCCAGAATGCTGGCGCCATCGAGCAGGATGTCGCCGCCTTTCGGTTCCACCAGCCTATTCATACAGCGCAGCAGCGTCGATTTTCCCGAGCCGGAAGGACCGATGATGCAGGTGACGGTACCGGCGGCGATGTCGAGATCGACACCCTTCAGCACATCGAGATTACCATAGGCCATGGTGAGATCCCGGACGTTCAGGGCACCACCCTTGAAGCGCGGTTCGGTCTGCTCGACAGATTTTGCCGGGGGTTGCGGACCGGCGGCGCGCATTTCGCTCACCTCGACCAATCCACTCGCAACACCCGAGCTGCGGCCTTGTTTTCCCAGGCGCAGTCGCACATCGATGTAATTGACCAAGTGAGTGAGCGGCACGGTGATGACGAGATAGAAGACGCCCGCCAGCAACAAGGGCGACAGATTGCCCGTTACGACAGCTTGATCCTGCCCGACGCGGAAGATCTCCCGCTCGGAGGCGAGCAATCCGAGAAAATAGACGAGGCTGGAATCCTTGACGTTTCCGATGAATTGATTGACCAGCGCCGGCAGAACCCGCCGGATGCCTTGCGGGATGACGATCAAGCGCATGCCCTGCCCGTAGCTCATGCTGAGCGCCCGGCAGGCTTCCATCTGGCCGCGCTCGACGCTTTGGATGCCTGATCGGAAGATTTCGCCGATGTACGCCCCGGCAATCAGGCTGAGCGCCAGGATGCCGAGCGGAAATGGCGACGGACCGAAGATCTCCCGTCCGATCCGGGCAAAACCCTGACCGATGATCAGGATCGTGACGATCGCCGGCAAACCGCGGAAGACATCGGTATAGACGCGCGCGGGCAGCCGCAGCCAGCGGGACTGCGAGATACCCATGACGGCGAGAGCCATGCCGATAACGACGCCGAGCACGGTCGAGGCGGCGGCCAGGATCAGGGTATTCTTCAGGCCGACGCTGATCATGCTCGGTAGCACTTCGGCCATGGCGTCCCAGTCCAGGAAGCTGCGGCGCAGATTTTCAAGCCAGTTCATCGAGATCCTCATCGAAGCCCAAGCCGGGCATGAAACCGTCCGCCGGAGCGGACGGCTTACGACGTTACTTCTTGGGAAGGTACTGGTCCGGCATCGGCGAACCGGGGAACCATTTTTCATAGAGGGTCTTCCAGGTGCCGTCCTGCATCGCGTCGTGAAGAGCTGTGTTCAACGCCGTGCGGAAGGCGTCATTTCCCTTGCGGATCACGAAGCCCGCTGGCGCATCGAAGGACGGGATGTTGACCGCAATCTTCAGCGCGGGATAGCGCTCGCCATATTGATTGGCAGCCTCGTAGTCGAGAAAATGCGCATCGACCGTTCCGTTGTTGAGGGCAGCCACGGCGGAATTGTTGTCGGGGAATTTCACGAGATCGGCCTCACCGAAATTCTTGGCCGCATAGACTTCCTGCAAGGTCCCCTGCACGACGCCGAGACGCCTGCCCTTGAGGCCGTCGGCATCCTTGATGCCGGAATCCGCCGTCAGGACCGAGAGATAACCGGCAAGATAGCCGTCGGAAAAGTCGACGGTCTTCTTCCGGGCTTCGGTGGTTCCGATCGCCGCGACAGCAACATCGAACCGTTCGTTTGCCACCGACGGCAGAAGTGCGGAGAATTCCTGGCCCGTGAACGTGACCTTGTCTTTCGGAATGCCAAGGCGGGAGACGACGTTGAGAAACAACTCGATATCGAAACCGGTGAACTGGCCGTCCGCCGTCGCAAACGTATAGGGCTTGGCATCGCCCATCGTGCCGACGCTGATCACCCCGGGCTCGATGAGGCTATAGGGATTGTCGGCCGCGGCCGCAGAGCCGGCCCCCATCGCCAGAAGGCACGTCAGAAGGCCAGCCCGCAATGGAGCCGCGACGGCCGCGAAAGATTCAAAAGGCTTCATGTTCGTTCTCCGCTCTGAAGGGATGCTCTTGTCGGCATTCGTTATCATCCGGTCTCGTCGCCCGTGCGACGAAGACTTCTGGACAAGATACCGGTCTTCTATATAAAGAGACCGGTCTCACGACATATTTGATATCTGTCAATTGACCGGCCGTCAACAACTCTTGTAGTGCTGCGCCATGGAAGATTCCGCTGCCCCGAAACGTTCAGTCACGGTTGCCGACGTCGCGAAGGCAGCAAGGGTCTCGAAGGCGACGGCAGCCCGCGTGCTCGGCGGCTATGGCGTCGTCAGCGACAAGATCAAGGATCAGGTGACGGCGGCCGCCGCCGCGCTCGAATACCGCCCGAACGAGCTCGCCCGAAGCATGAGCACGGGACGCTCAGGCATTATCGGCGTGGTGGTCGGCGATATCGAGAATGCTTTCTTCAGCCTCGCCGTGCGCGGCATTACCGATGCAGCCCGGCTTGCGGGCTTCAACGTCATCATCGCCAATTCGGGCGAACAGATCGATGCGGAAAAATCGGCGGTCGACCTGCTGATCGGTAAACGCGTCGATGGCCTGATCGTCACGCCGGCCCGCTGCGATCGCCTCGATCACCTGCAGCACGTCCGCCGCGCCGGCGTGCCATTGGTTCTATTCGACAGGGCCATCCCGGAGCTTGATGTCGACGCCGTGACCGGGGATGACAGGGATGCGGCACTCACCGCGACAAGGTATCTGATCGGCCAGGGCCATCGCCGCCTCGCCTATATCTCCGCCATGGACGCCGAGGACGGCGGGCTCACTGATCTCGGGCGGATATCAAATTCCGCCGTGCGCGAACGCATGGAAGGCTTCGTCAGCGCTCTGACCGAGGCGGGTTTGCCGAACCCTCTTCATTACATCCGGCTCGGCGCCACGAACCAGCAGCAGACAAACGCCGTGATAAAACGCCTGCTCTCGGAGATATCGCCGCCGACGGCGCTGTTGGCATCCGACAGTCTCGTGGGCTTGCGCATTTTCAAGTCACTGCAGTCGCTCGGCTTGTCGATCCCTCAGGATGTCTCGATGATTTCGTTTCTGGACGCCGACTGGACCAGCGTCACCGTTCCGCCGATCACCATCGTCGACCAGCGCGTCTACGAACTGGGCAAACTCGCCGGCGAACGGCTCGTCGCCCGCATCGAACGCACCCCGCTTGCCGTCGAACGTCTGCGCGTTGCCACCAGCCTCGTCGTGCGCGGCTCCGTTGCGACGATCGGCCGGTAAAATCTGGGTTAAAGCGCGTCGCGCTTCAGGTTTTGTCTTTACGCATGTCGTTGCTGCAAAACCGCTGCGCACTTTTGCGCGACATGCTTAGTCGTACAGCTCGCCATGACCAATCTGCTCTTGCCTAGCGGAAGCATCGCTGATGACAGGGTCATCAGCCGGATCGGGATCTTTCTTGTTGGCGTCGCTCAGAAATTGCGCGGCCTTAAGCAGCGCCGCGGTTATCTCTCCGGTTGCCCATCCGGACTCATTGGCGACGGCAATCAGTCTTTCCAATGCGTCGCGCGCGGCCTCGGTTGCCTGTTCAAAGCGTTGCGCGGGAGCTTCGGTTTTCGGCGGTGGAAAGGTCATCGGCATTCACTCCATTAGGTCTGACTGTAGGAGAGGAACGCAGCCTGCGGGAAATGGATGCACAATCATGCCGATTTAGCCAGCGGATGCCTTGTCACGCGGCAGAGACAAGAGGTGGCGACGGTTTCTCCAGGTCAGATGACCGTCTGCAACAGGAACGGAGAGCGCTCCAGCGGACGCTGGGCGAGAATCCTCAGCATCGCCGGGCCTTGTATGCCAGTCGTCGTCGTCGAGCGACCGTCGTGATAGACCACCGTCATGACTCGGCTGAGGCTGTCATATCTGATCTCTGCGATCGTGCGTGTGTGAACCGGAAAGATGAATTCGTGGGGCTGAGATTTTCGCCGGGAGGTCTTCGAGGTCATCGTGATGCCCCATCGAAACAAAAGGAGGATTGCCCCAGCCGTCCACGGCTCAGGACACGCGTGATAGTCGACAGCACATCCCTCATCGAATGTCTCCAATGCGCTTAAAAATCGATCAAACAACAGAGCGGCCGGTTCCCGCCATCAGAACGGCAATCGCTAGGTCTGAGACCTTAGCCTCATCCCAACCATGCCGATCAAGCACATATTGTTTCCATGGTCGCGTGACATCGGCGTGACACGCAGATCGCGGCTCGAAAACACGTCCGGAACGGGCTCCGTGAATTGTCAGCTCTACCTAAGGCAGCGACAGCCCATCAATGCAATGTTCTGTATATGCCGTAGGCTCGTGCGGCCTGCGGCCAACATTCGACGGCGCGTGCAAGTGACCGAATGGCTTCCTCCACGACGAAAACCGCATCCCCGAGCCGTTCGATCTCGCAATCGAGTTCATACACTTCAACTTCGTCAAGGTCTTCACTCTTCAGCAGCTGCTTGCTTGCCTCGATCAGGCGCTCCGTACGCTGAACAATATCAAGAGCGCTCCGTATAATGATGTCGAGCATGCGGTTGCCCTCGCTTCGATGAGCAAGTGTCGGGCATAATCGCGATGCTGACAATCCTGAAATCTTGTCAGATGCGCTCGCGGATCGTGTCGTAAAGATCCCTCAACTCGCGCAGCGATTGATGGCGATGGCGCGGCAGAGAAGCGCGGCGTCCAGCGAAGGCGAACGCACCCGCAACGGCCGCAACGAGGATGAGCGTCGAAGCCGGATAGAGCTTCACAGCCGCTTCCGTCTGCCGCATTGCTTTCCGGGCGCCTCCCTTTAACGATCGGGCACCATCGAACACCTGCCGCTGGAGCGCGTCGATTTGCTGTCGCAACGCGCTCAATTCCTCACGCAGGCCCTGATCAGGCTGCCGGGGAATGCCGACCGAGGCCGCGTTCGTATCGATGATGGCTTTCGGCACCGGTTCGCCGATCTTGGCTCCTTTGGTGTCGAGGGTCGTCGTCTCAGTGCTCTTGCGTCGCGGCACGATCAATTCTCCTTCCCCTGGGGGTAAAATCATCCTGTTCTAGTTATCGTCGAGCGAGAAGACCGGCCGATAGTGGCGCTCGGCGATCAGCAAGCTCCGATCAGGCCGGATGATGTAAATCTCCTCGACCTGGCGTCCCCATTGATCTGTAAAGCTGTGCGGGAAGGAAGAACCCACGGGCGATTTCGTCAACTTCGTGCGAGGCTGACCATGATAGGTGATGCTGCCGGGAATGGGGGCCAGTCCCGCCGACGCGTAATCGCCTGCACCGGTCGTGCAGCCCGTCAGAATAACGGCAAAAACCAGCCCAAACCCTATGCTCCGCTTCATGGAACCTCCAGCTGTTCCCGCCTTTGCGCGTTACTTATTTCATCGCTAATGTAACAAGAGACGATAGAGATTGTTCCATATTTCGGCTGGAAACGTCATGACACACGTCTTCAGGAGATCGAGCTTGGGACTGGCATCGCGCGTTCAAGGCCAGTCTTAGACGCGTGCCTCACGCGGCGACATCAGGAATGCGCAGGCCAAAAAGCGCGGCATATTTACAGAGCTTCTCCCAAGGCACATCGCCGACCGGCACGCCCTCTTCCAACGCCGAGCGGCGCCTGCGGGCTGCGCTGTCACCCGGCATGCGGACCGGGCCATCGTTCCACGGCGCGGATGGGTTGCTGCGGCATGCAGAGGCGAGATAATCGGACTGCGCGGTAAAGGCGTCCAGCCCGGCGAAAAAGGCGGGGTCGATGACCTGAATAAATGCGCTTTGCGAAAACACACCGGGCGGCGCGTTCGCCCGTCCCTTGCCGGAAAGCCCCTGCCCCAGCAGTTCGACGATCAGCCCGAACCCAAAGCCCTTGTGTCCCTTCAACTGACCGCCGAGGGGCATCATTGTCCCGCCACGTTCGGTCACGTCGCGCGGATCATCGGTCGGCTCGCCCGCGGCGGTGAAGGCCCAGGCCTCGGGGAATTTCTTGCCGGCTTTCGCCAGGTTTTGCGTCATCGTCGTGGTGGTGATCGAGGCGGAGACGTCGATCAGAATCGGATCCTCGGATGTCGGAAAGCCGGCCGCCATCGGGTTGGGGGTCAGGAGCGGCTTTGTGCCGCCATAGGGCGCGACTCGGCTTGCCGCGGGATGCGATACCGACAGCTGAACGATGAGGCCCTGTTCGGTAACCTGCCGCATGAAGGCTGACAGTGCGCAGGTGTGATGGCAGTTTCGGATTGCGGCGGTGACGACGCCATGATCGCGTACGCGTTCGCAGGCCTGGTCGATCGCCTTGGTCAGCAGCCATGCGCCGGGCAAAGATTTGCCGTCCCACACAAAGGCTGCGCCGCGGTCATTGACCACCTCGTAGCTACCCGACTTCGCCAGCGAACCATCTTCCAACGCTTCGACATACCAGTTCAAAAGGCTGACGCCATGCGTTTCGTGGCCGATCATGTCGCCTTCCACCAGGACGGCGGCTGTGATTTTGGCCTTGTCGGGTTCCATCCCGGCGCGGATCAATATCTGCTCGGCGAATTGGGTGAGGTCAATGCGGTCAATCAGCGGCATAGGCATCCATCCGTCATGTCATCGAAAGCGCGGGCCATTCAGGGAAGGCGGCCCGCGCGTCAATCCGCAAACCGGCTTACTTGAAGCGGATCTGCGATAGCTGCAGCTCGGAATTCGTCGCGATCGTCGGCTTGAAATCGAGACGCGGCGAAACGCGGGTGAATCCGACCATGTGAAACATCGGGATATCGGCGATGATCTCGGTGTTCACCTTGGCGAAAAGCTCCTTCCAGAGTTTTGTGCGCGCGTCTCCGGTGGCTGAGGTCGCCTTGGCGATGAGGGCGTCGACTGCGGGATCCCGAACCATGGAGTGAGAGCCGTCGGTCGCGTATTTCACGAAGGCGGTGAAGACGGGATCGCCGGTCGCGTTATCGTGCTGCGACTGCGTCAGCGTCGGACCGGAATCGGCGACGAAAGGTGCCACGAAGTAGCCGTTCCACACGGAAACGTCATACATATCGAGCTTTACGTTCAAACCGACGTCCTGAAGCATGGCCATCATCGCTTCCATCGCTTCGGTGGCGTTCGGATATTGCCCGTTGCGGCCGATGATGCGAATCTCTTGATCGACCGGGACGCCGTCAGCTTTCGCCGCCTTGACCAGTTCCTTTGCTTTTTCCGGGTCATAGGGCCAGACGGGAATATCGGCATTGTAACCGATCGTTGTGGGTACGACGAGCTGTGTGGCGATCTTCGCCTGTTCAGGGAACAGCGTTCCGAGCATTGCCTGACGATCGATGGCGAGGTTCATCGCCTCGCGAATGCGCCGGTCGTTGAGGGGTGCCGCGCGCGTATCGATGCGCAGCGATGTCGTCTCCGAATTCGGATAAGCGAAATCTGTTTCCTTGTTGGTGGCATCCTGCACCGATACGGCCGGAACGATATCGGCTTCGCCGGCATCGACCATGGCGGCTGCGACCGCGCTGTCGGAGCGGAACAGATAGGTCGCCTGTTCCACCTGCGGTTTCTCCCCCCAATAGTCCGGATTGCGCTTCAGCACGATCGACTGGCCGATATCCCATTTGTCGAACGTATAGGGGCCAGTGCCGATCGGTTTGCGGGTGAATTCGTCTGCTGGTGTCGCCTCGGCTGATTCCACGGCCATCACCGTCATCAGCAGCGGAAGAATCGGCTGCGCCGGTTTTGTGGTAATGCGGATCGTGTTAGCATCCGGCGTCTCGAAGCTGAATTCCGTGCCGCCGAAATATTTGCCGCCGGTCTCACAGCTGAGCTTCTTGTTCTTGTTGCGCTCGATCGTGAACTGGACGTCTTTGGCGGTGAACGGCTTGCCATCGTGCCATTTGACATTCGGGCGCAGCTTGAATTCCCAGGTGTCGTCGTCGATCTTCGACCATTCCGTCGCCAGACGGGGTTTGAGGCCGCCGTTGACGTAGTCGAATTCGACCAGCATCTCGTTGACGTTCTCGGAAATGACCCGGCCGACGTCCTGGCGCGCCGCCATGCAAGGCTCGACGACATCGACGGTTTCGGCAAGCACAACAGTCACGTTGCTCTTGGCATCCTCAGCGTGAGCCGAGCCACCGCTCAGCCCGATCATCGTGGTTGAAAAGCAGACAGCTAGCAAATGCAGTTTCATTTCGTTCTCCTCCCATGCGCCGTCGGCGCTCCTCAAGCGAATCTTCGTCCCATTTCCGGTGATGCGGCCCTCGCCTCCTCCTGCAAAAGCCGATCTAATGCATAAGTGCACTAATATACTAGTTGAGAGGAGCGATCAAGCGCGACACCCGAAACACGGGCGCCCACCCTGTCTGAAACGCTCGATTTCTAGCCGGCCGAAACAAACAGTCCGCGCGACATCTCGACCTCATCATCGGTAAGATCGGTCGGCGGCGCAGGCATTGATCTGCCTCGAAGCCGGCGAATGATCTTGCGAAGTTCCGTCGCGGCGCGATCAATTTGCTTTTCCCCGGTTTCAGTTGCGCAGGTCTTGGGGCAGCAGGCCGGCGGGGAAATTCTGGTAGGAAACGGGGCGCAGAAACCTGCGGATCGACATGGTCCCGACGCTGGTCGCGCCGAAATTGGTCGAGGCCGGATAGGGGCCGCCATGAACCATGGAATCGACGACCTCGACGCCGGTCGGGAAGCCATTAACCAGCAATCTGCCCGCCTTCCTTTCGAGGATCGGCAGCAGCTCGCGGGCAAGACCAAGATCGGCGTCGTCCATATGGATCGTCGCGGTCAACTGTCCCTGGAAGCTTTCGGCAAGGGAGAGCATCTCTTCTTGCGAGCCGACGCGCACCACGAGGCCGAGAGAGCCGAACACCTCTTCGCTGAGCGAATGATCGGCAAGCCAGGCCGAGCCATTGGTCTCGAACAGGTTCGGGGCTGCATCCCGGCCAGCGCTCTTTCCAGTGAGAACCGGTGCGACTGCATTGCTTGCCCGCATCCGATCGACACCGTCGTGATAGGCGGTGGCGATGCCTTGAGTCAGCATCGTCTGCGGCGCCACCTTTTCAAGCGCCGACTTGGCAGCGCCGGCGAACCTGTCCGCCTCCGGCCCATCGACCACGACGGCAATACCGGGTTTGGTGCAGAACTGGCCGGCGCCAAGCGTCAGTGAGCCGGCCCAGCCTGAACCGATCGCCTCCGCCCGGGCAGCGGTCGCGGCCGGCAGCAGGAACATCGGATTGACGCTGCCGAGTTCCCCGAAAAACGGGATCGGCTCTGGACGCTGGGCGCAAAGATCGAACAGCGCACGACCACCGACCAGCGATCCGGTAAAGCCGACGGCCTTGATGGCGGGATGCGTCACCAGAGCCGTGCCGACGTCGCGGCGCCCGCCCTGGATCAGGCTGAAGACGCCAGCCGGCATTCCGGTGCGTTCGACAGCAGCGGCGATCGCCTCGGCAATGATCTCACCGGTGCCGGGATGGGCTGAATGTCCCTTCACCACGACCGGGCAGCCGGCAGCAAGCGCGGCTGCCGTATCGCCGCCGGCCGTCGAGAATGCCAGCGGAAAATTCGAGGCGCCGAAGACGGCGACCGGGCCGATCGGCCGCTGTACCAGGCGGATCTCGGGCCGCGGCGCCGGTTGGCGATCCGGTTGCGCCGCATCGACGCGCGCGTCAAGATGCGTACGCTTGCGGATATGCTCGGCAAACAGCTTGAGCTGGCCGGTGGTGCGAGCGCGCTCGCCATTCAGCCGGCCCTCCGGGAGCCCGGTTTCCTGAGTTCCGATGAGCGTGACGGCCTCGCCGCGTCTGTCGATCTCCTCGGCGATCGTCTCAAGGAAAATGGCGCGCTCCTCGCATGTCTTTGCTGAAAACGCCGCAAAGGCACCTTCGGCAGCGCGGCAGGCGCGGTCGACCAGATCGGTCGTGCCGACGGCGAAGTCATGCGCCGGGCCGTGCGCCGGCTCGGAGCGAAATGTCGTCGTTCCGGCAATCCACTCGCCGGCGATGAAATGTCTGCCTGAAGGGGTCCAGCTCATTGTTATCCTCCTCGGCGGAGCCTCGCTCCGTCCTGATGCGGTGATCCGTTGTCCAAGATGCCGGCTTTAGTGGCCATTCACCTTCCGCCATTCGGCAAAGAGCGTCAGGTTGCTTTCGTCGGTGGCCGGATAGAGGCCGATGATCGTATGTCCTTGCTTGACGCGCTCGGTGACGAAATCCTCGTAAGCGGTCATTTCCACCGCTTCGTCAGCGATCTCGTCGGCGATCTCGGCCGGGATGACGATCACGCTGTCGTCGTCGCCAACCATGATGTCGCCCGGGAAGACCGCCACATCGCCGCAGCCGATCGGCACGTTGATGTCGATCGCCTCGTGCAGCGTGAGATTGGTCGGGCTGGAAGGACGATTGTGATAGGCGGGAATATCAAGGCCACCGATCGTCACGGCGTCGCGGAAACCGCCATCGGTGACGACGCCGGCACCGCCGCGCATCATCAGGCGGGTAATCAGAATATCACCGGCGGAGGCTGCTCGCGGATCCTTGCGGCTGTCCATCACCAGAACATGGCCGTCGGGGCAGGTCTCGATGGCAAGCCGTTGCGGATGTTTCGGGTTTCGAAAGACGTTCATCGCGTTGCGGTCCTCGCGCGCCGGCATGTAGCGCAGCGTGAAGGCCGGCCCCACCATATTGCGGCCCTTCGGCTGCACGGGCCGAACATCCTGGACCGTCTGATTTCTCAAGCCGCGCTTGAACAGCGCCGAGCAGAGGGTCGCGACCGAGACGCCCATCAGCTTTTCACGGGTTGCGGGGTTCATATTTCCTTCTCCTCGTTCAAATTCAGCCGCCGAAGCTGCGCGTTTCCACTGTCCAGTCACGGGCTTTGCCCGTCAGGCTGCAGCCAAGCCCCGGACGTGCGGGCACGATCATCCGGCCGTCCTTGATGTCGTGCTGCTCGTTGAACAGTGGCGCCAGCCAATCGAAATGCTCTACCCACGGCTCGTGCGCATAGGCAGCCGCCAAGTGCAAATGGATTTCCATGGCAAAATGCGGCGCCAGGCGCAGGCGTTTCGCCTCGGCTTGCGCGCAGATGCGCAGAAAGGGCGTGATGCCGCCGACACGCGGCGCATCCGGCTGAATGAAGTCGACCGCATCGGCGCGGATCAGGGCCATATGTTCGTCGGCGCTTGCCAGCATCTCGCCGGTGGCGATCGGCGTGGCGAGTTCGCGCGCCAGTGCCGCATGGCCCTCGGCGTCATAGGCATCGAGCGGCTCTTCGATCCATTCGAGATTGAGCGGCTCGACAAGCCGGCCGAAGCGCAATGCCGTCGTGCGATCCCATTGCTGGTTGGCATCGACCATCAGCGGCACACGGCCGTCGATATGGCTGGTCACGGCATCAAGCCGGCGAAGATCGGCCATCGGGTCCGGCTGTCCGACCTTGATCTTGATGCCGCCGATACCGGCGGCGATCGAGTGATCGATAGCATCGCGGATTTCCTCGACGCTCGACGACAGGAAGCCGCCTGAAGTGTTGTAGCAGGCGACGCTGTCGCGATGGGCGCCTAGCAATTTTGCCAGCGGCAGGCCTGCCCGTTTCGCCTTCAGGTCCCAGAGGCAGATGTCGATGGCGGCAATGGCCTGCGTCGCAATGCCGGAGCGGCCGACCGAGGCCCCGGCCCAGCAGAGCTTGTCCCATATCCGTGCGGTATCATTGGGGTCTTCGCCCATCAGGTTGTCGGCGATCTCGCAGGCATGTGCATAAAGAGCGGGTCCGCCCGCCCGTTTCGAGTAACTGAAGCCGAGACCGCTATGGCCCGCTTCGGAAACGATCTCGCAAAACAGAAACGCCACCTCCGTCAGCGGCTTCTGCCGGCCCGTCAACACCTTGGCGTCGCTGATCGGCCGCGCCAACGGCAGATAAGCGAGCGACAGGGTGACCGATCGGATGGCGTCCAGCTTGGACGGGCCGGCGGCGAAGCCAGCCTTGGGCGGTTGTGCGGGGATCGAGCGTCGATTGGGATCAAACATCGTGGTTCCTCAATTGATAGCCGGTTCCGGAGTCTTGCCACCGAATTCCGTCGTCAGGAAGTCGAAGTCGCAGCCTTTGTCGGCTTGCTCGATATGCTTGGAGAACATAAAGCCGTAACCGCGCTCGTAATGTCGCGTCGGCGCCACCCAGGCGGCCCGTCGGGCTGCGATCTCCTCTTCGGAAGCCAGCATATTGAGGCTGCGTGCCGGAATATCGAGCTCGACCATGTCCCCGGTTCTCAGCAATGCCAGCGGCCCGCCGATGTAAGATTCCGGCGCGGCGTGCAGCACGCAGGCGCCGAAACTCGTTCCGGACATGCGCGCATCCGAAATGCGCACCATGTCGCGCAGGCCGAGCTTCAACAGCGCCTTCGGCATCGGGATCATGCCCCATTCCGGCATGCCGGGCCCGCCCTGCGGGCCTGCATTGCGCAGCACCAGCACCGTGTCCGGCGTCAGCGGATAATCGGGATCGTCGATGATCTTCTTCATCTCCGCATAACTGTCGGCAACCAGGGCCGGGCCGCAATGGCGATGGAATTTCGGGTCGCAGGCCGCTGGTTTGATGACCGCGCCGTCAGGACACAGGTTCCCCTTGAGCACTGCCAGCGAACCTTCGTGATAGACCGGGTTCGACAGTGGCCGGATAACGTCCTCATTGTAGATCTTCACCTGGTCGAGGCCGTCCACCAGGGGTTTGCCCGTGACGGTTATCGCGGTCGGATCGAGTTTGTCGCCGAGCTGCTTCATGAGCGCCCGCAGGCCGCCCGCATAAAAGAAATCTTCCATCAGGTAGGTCGAACCAGAAGGCCGAATGTTGGCAAGAACAGGGGTCGTGCGACCGATGCGGTCGAGGTCATCGAGCTCCAGCGGGATGCCGGCGCGTCGCGCCATGGCAATCAGGTGAATGATCGCATTGGTGGAGCAACCGGTCGCCATGGCGACGGTGACAGCATTGTCGACGGCCGCCGGCGTTATGATCCGGTCGGGGGTCAGATCCTCCCACACCATATCGACGATGCGGCGACCGCAGGCGGCCGACATGCGCTGGTGGTTGGCGTCGGCTGCCGGAATCGAGGAGGCGCCCGGCAGTGTCAATCCCATAGCCTCGGCGATCGCTGTCATCGTCGACGCCGTGCCCATGGTCATGCAATGGCCGTAGCTGCGGGCAATTCCGCCTTCAATGCCCTGCCACTCCTCCTTGGTGATCGTGCCGGCACGCCGCTCGTCCCAGTATTTGAATCCGTCGGTGCCGGAGCCCAGGCTCTTGCCGGCATAATTGCCGCGAAGCATCGGGCCGGCAGGGAGATAAACAAAGGGAATGCCCATGCTGACCGCACCCATGACAAGGCCCGGTGTCGTCTTGTCGCAGCCGCCCATCAGAACGGCGCCGTCGACAGGATGGCTCCGCAACAGCTCCTCGGTCTCCATCGCCAGCATGTTGCGATAGAGCATCGTGGTCGGCTTGACGAAATTTTCGGAAAGAGAAAGAGCAGGCAGCTCCATGGGAAACCCGCCCGACTGAAGGATGCCGCGCTTCACCCATTCGGCGCGTTCGCGGAAATGCATGTGGCAGGGCTGGGCATCGGACCACGTGTTGATGACGGCAATGATCGGCTTTCCCTGCCAATCCTCCGGCGCATACCCCATCTGCATGGTCCGCGACCGGTGACCGAACGAGCGCTGATCATCCGGCAGCATCCATCGGGCCGACCGCAGTTGCTCGTACGTTTTCCTCGCGGTCACGGCTTTCTCCCACCATTTTGCTTGCTGCTCTACGAATTTCTCCAACTAATATTTTAGTTTGCCATATATATCAACCGCAACTTTGCATTCTTGTGCATTAGGTCACGTAAAGCTATGAATGGTGTAAAAGGATTTGCCTCACATGAATTCTCAGTTCGCTTCCACATTCGGCCTGACCGCACCCGGCTTTCCAGTCGCGGCCGGCAGCACCGTCCAGCGGGTCTATGATGATCTGCGAAAGCGCATCATCACCATTCAGTTGCCGCCGGACACCACGCTGTCGCGCACCGAGCTGACGGAGACCTATGAAGTCAGCCAGACGCCCATTCGTGACGCGTTACAGCTTCTCAAACAGGAGGGCCTGGTTCGTATTTACCCGCAGTCCCGCACTGTGGTGACCAGGATAGACGTCCTGCAAATCTACGAAGCGCATTTCCTTCGTGTCGCGCTGGAATCGGAAGTCTGCCGCCGCCTCGCGACTGACCCGGATCCGGATCCGAGCGTCATCACGCGCGCCCGCTCGATCATAAAAATGCAGTCGGCGGTCGCCGATGACGTCGATCAGATTGCCATCTTCCAGGAGCTCGACGAGCTCTTTCACCAGACATTGTTCGCAGGCGCCAAGCGCAGCAGCCTCCATCAACTGATCCGCGAGCGGTCCGGCCATCTCGAGCGCATTCGACGTCTGCATCTGCCCGAAAAGGGCAAGATCATGAGCATCCTCGATGGTCACCACGCCATCATCGACGCGATTGCCGCTCGCGACGAACAGGGGGCCGTCGATGCGGTCCGCGAGCATCTCAGCCGCACAGTCGCAAAAGTAGAAGAGCTCAGGAAGGAGTTCCCGGACTACTTCGTCTGAACCTGCCGCGCCGCAGGTTTCCGCCGGGGTCAATTGACCGGCGTCAGCAGCGGCCTGCCTGCGAAGAAGGCGGCAAGGTTGTCGAGCGTGAGTTGCGCCATCCTGTCGCGCGTTTCCTCGGTGCCGCTGGCGTGATGGGGATAGAGCACAACGTTATCGAGTGCTGCGAAGCGCCGATCGGGATTGGGTTCGTTGAGGTAGACATCGATGCCGGCAGATGCGATCCGATTTTCCTGCAAGGCGCGGATCAAGGCCGGCTCATCGACCACGGTGCCGCGGGCAATGTTGATGAAGCTGCCCGTTGGTCCGAGCGCATTCAGCACCTCTGCCGAAATCAACCCTTCGGTCGAGGGCCCGCCCGGTGTCGCGACGATCAGGATGTCGGCCCAGTCCGCCAGTTTTACCGGCTCGTCGAAATAGGCAAAATCATTGTCGGCTTTTTTCGTCCGCCCATAATAGCCGACCGCCAGTCCGACAGCTTCGCATCGCCTGGCAATCGCCATGCCTATGCGGCCGAGACCGACGATCCCGGCTTTCTTGCCCGACGTCGATGTCGTCAGCGGCATCATGCCCGTGTGCCTCCAGTCGCCGGAGCGCACATAGCGATCACCTTCCGGCAGGCGCCGGCGTGCCGCCAGCATCAGAAGCAGCGCCATGTCGGCAACGTCGTCGCAAAGCACCTCGGATGTGTTGGTGAGCTTGATGCCGCGCCGCGTCATCGCCTCGACGTCCATCTGGTCGTAGCCGGCCGAGGAACAGGCGGCCAGCTTCAGTGCCGGCAATTTCGCAAGCAGGGCTTCATCGATCGTCACATGGCCGTTGCAGACCAGAGCCGTGCAGATCGGGCCGGCTTTGGCCAGGAGAGCATCGCGTTGCCCGCCTTCTGCAAGATCCAGCCGGTGCAGCGTATAGGTCTCCTCCAGCACCGCCATCTGACGGGACCGGAGCGGATAGGCGACGATGACATCGGGCTTCATACGGAAACGAGTCCTTCCTGTGTGAGACGTGCGGCGCGTCGGGTGGCCTGGACCTCGGGATCGGGATCGAGGCCGGCGGCAAGCAGCGCCTGGGTGTAGGGGTGGGATGGCGCGTTAAATATCTGGCCCACCGGCCCCTCCTCGACAATCTCGCCGGCCTTCATGACGATGACACGATCCGCGAAATCGCGAACCACCGGCAGGTCGTGTGCAATGAAAAGGTAGGACAGGCCGAATTCGCGACGCAGACCCTCGAGCAAGGCAATCACCTGTGCCTGGATCGACACGTCGAGCGCTGAAACCGCCTCGTCGCAGATGATCAGTTTCGGCTCCATCGCCAGCGCGCGGGCAATGGCGATGCGCTGGCGCTGGCCGCCCGAAAATTGATGTGGATACCGGTCCGCCATATCCGGCTTCAGGCCAACCTTGACCAGCAATTCGGCCACCCTCTCCTTCCATCTCGCTTTCGGCAGGATATCCGGGTGAATGACCCAGGCCTCGGAAATCAGCCTGAACACGGTCATCCGCGGGTTGAGCGACTGCGTCGGGTCTTGAAAGACCATCTGCAAATCCCGACGCAGCCCGAATATTTCCCTCGGGCTCATCGCAAGCAGATCATTGCCGCGGTAGAGGACCTGACCCTCCTGTGGGTCGTCAAGGCGAACGATCGCCCGGGCAAGCGTCGACTTACCGGAACCGCTCTCGCCGACAACAGCGACCGTTTCGCCGGGCATGATGACGAAGTCCACGCCTCTCAGTGCCTGGAATGCGCCAAAACTCTTCTTCAAGCCGATGGCGCGCAGCAGCGGTTCGCCCTGCCGGTCACGCTCTTGCGCCATCGCGCCCTTCCCAGGTGCGGCAGCAATCAGCTTCTTCGTATAGGGGTTCTGCGGGTTGCGATAAACTTCGGCGGCATTGCCGGTTTCGACGACGCAGCCGGAATTCATCACCACGACCCGGTCGGCGATCTCTGCAACGACACCAAGATCGTGCGTGATCAGCAACAGGCCCATTCCGGTTTCCTGCTGCAATTCCTGCAGAAGTTCGAGCACTTGTGCCTGCACCGTAACATCAAGCGCGGTGGTCGGTTCATCCGCAATCAGGATTTCGGGCTTGCAGGCGATCGCCATGGCGATCATCAGCCGCTGCCGCTGCCCGCCGGAGAACTGAAACGGGTATTTTCGCATCGCCGCCTGCGGATCGGTGATGCCCACTCGCTGCATGAGTTCGAGCGCCCTGGCACGGGCCTGCTCCGCGGACTGACCATGCGTGGTCATCATTTCGGTGATTTGCCAGCCGACCGTGTAGACCGGATTGAGATGCGCCAGCGGATCCTGAAAGATCATGGCGATCTTGGCGCCGTTGATCGAACGCCGCTCCTCAGGCGTCATTTTCAGCATATCGCGCCCATTGAGGAGGATGGTGCCGCCGGTGATCTTGCCGGGTGGCATATCGATCAGGTTCATGATCGCCGAGGCGGACACCGACTTGCCCGAACCGCTTTCCCCGAGGATTGCCAGTGTCTCGCCGCGATCGAGATGCCAACTGACATCTTGCACTGCCTTGACGGAGCCACTGGCGGTGTGAAACTCGACCGAGAGGTCGCGCACTTCCAGAAGATGTTCAGCCATTTTTCCTGCCCCTCATTTCAAGGCGCCAGCGTTGCGTTGGATTGAGCGCGATGCGCAGCCAATTTGACAGAAGATTGAGCGACAGCGTCGTCAGGATGATTGCAAGGCCCGGCCAGAAGGACAGCCACCAGGCATTGGTAAGGTAAGGCCGCCCTTGGGCAACCATGAGGCCCCAGGTGATTTCCGGCGCCTGAATGCCGATCCCAAGGAACGACAGCGAGGATTCCGCCAGCATGACGAAGGCGAAATCAAGCGTCCCAATGGTGACCAGCGTCGGGAAGATCACCGGCAGGATGTGATGAAAGACAATGCGCCGGGACGATGCTCCCATGACTTTCGCCGCCTGCACGAACATCCGCTCGCGCACTTCCAGCACTTCGGCGCGGGTGGTGCGCAGATAGATGGGAATGCGGGTGATCGCCAGGACGAGGACGATATTGGTGACCGAGGGTTCGAGCATATAGAGCACGATCACCGCCAGAAGCAGCGACGGAAAGGACATGATGACGTCGCCGAGGCGCATGATCCATTGAGCGGCGGAAGAGCGGCTATAACCCGCCACCAGTCCGAGCGCCGTGCCAACGATAGAGGATGCAAGCACCGCCGCCGCAGCAATCAGGATGGTGTTTTGCGCCGCGACGACGACGCGGGCAAGCAGCGGCCTGCCCAGCGCATCGGCTCCAAGGACATAAAGCCATCCGCGGGTAATATCGAAGGGCGGCGCGTTTCGGCCCCGCAGGTTCTGCTTGGTGGCGATGCCCTCCAGCAGAAACGGGCCAAACAGCGCGCAGAGAAGAACGATCAGGAGGAATAGAGCGGCGAAGAATGCGAGCTTGTCCGCCCACAGCATGGTCAGCCAACGCCCGATCGGGCCGCTCGGTTTTTTCTCGATGAGGATTTGTGTGTCGGTCATCGTCATCGCTCAATACCGGATACGCGGATCGAGCAGCGCATAGGCAATGTCGATCAACAGGTTCATGATGAAGATCGCCAATGCCGAGACCATGATGACGGCCAGCACGACGGCGAAATCGCGAAGCAGGATGGAATCGATCATCAGCTTGCCTATTCCGGGAAAGCCGAACACCGTCTCGACGACAACGGCACCGTTCAAGATGGCCGCCGCCTGATCGCCGATCACTGTGATCACCGGCAGCATGGCGTTGCGCAGTCCGTGAATGAAGATGATCGAGTTCGAACGCACGCCCTTGGCGCGCGCCGTCTTCACGTAGGCGGAAGACAGCACGCTGATCATCGAGCCGCGCACCACCTGCAGGATCAGGCCGAAGGGCCGGATGAACAGCACGCTGACCGGCAGGACCCAGTGCCAGAACGTTCCCGTTCCCGATGTCGGCAGGACATGCAGTTTCACGGCGAAAATGACGATTGCCACGATGGCAAGCCAGAAATCCGGGGCGGCAGCGCCGATCAGCGAGAAGAAAGTGGCAAGACGGTCGAAGACCCCGCCGACGCGAAACGCCGCGAGCGAACCAATGACGATCGCAGCGACCGTGACCAGCGCCATGGTGATGACAGCCAGCCAGAAGGTCCAGACGAAGGCCTCCAGCACGACATCCATGGCCGGACGGGCCTGGCGCAGGGACTGACCGAAATTGCCTTGGGCGAGATCCGCGACATAACGGCCGAACTGGATGATCAATGGGTCGTTGAAACCGTTCATCTCACGGAATTGCTGGCGCATTTCCGTGGTCGCGTCGATCGGCAGATAGAGGTCGGTCGGGTCGCCCGTCAGCCGGGAGAGGAAAAAGACGATGACGATAAGCACCACGAGCGATACGCCACTGGCGATCGCACGCTTGCCGATAAAACTCTTCATGCCACTCCTCCCGAGTGAAACCCATACGGACCGTCAGGTCTGGTCTTCGCGTGTTTCGAAGCCCGCCCAGTCATGCCCTTTCCGGCGACAGGCGTGAACTAAAATATTAGTTCATCTAGAATTTTTGTGAACCCCCTTTCTCAAAATCGTCAGCTCTTATCAAACGGCGGCTTGCGCCGCCACGCCATACCGCCCGTTCCAATGATGGTCGCGCCAATGATGACCGCGGCACCAATCCATGTCTGTGCGGCCGGAACCTCCGAGAAAAACAGGAAAGCTATGAGTGCTACGACCGGCAGCCGGAGAAAGTCGAGCGGGGCCAGAACGCTTGCAGCCGCCATACCGAAGGCGCGGGTGATCAGCGTCATGTTGAATGCGCCGAGCGCCCCTTGTATGGCGAGCAGCCCGAGTTGGCTCCAGGTCGGCATCGACCAAACCGGCACCATGACGATCAGGCCAAGCGGCACCGTGGTAGTGAGATTCCACGCAACCAGCCGGTCCGCGCTATCCCTCAACGCCATGCGCCGAAGCATCAACTGGCTAGCAGCCGTCAAGACCGCTCCTGCAAGGGCAAAAAGCAGCCATTGGTCGAAACCTGACGCTCCGGGGCGAATGATGATCATCACGCCGATAAAGCCTGCGGCGATGCCGGCGACGCTGGAGACGCCGACGCGCTCCTTGAGGACAAGCCATGCACCGAGAACGAGAAACATCGGCATGGTGAAATTAATCGCCGTGGCATCGGCCAGTGGCGCGTGCGCAAAGGCGATGAACAAAGCAACCAGTGAGGCAAGCTTCAGACCCGCACGCACGGCGTGCAGAACACGATAGGGAGAGGCTTTCAGACCGACTCGGGACACGATCCACGGCGAGACGACAAGAAGTCCGAAAAACGAGCGGAAAAAGCCGATCATCAAGGGATGCACGTCGCCGGCCAGCAAGCGCACAATGATGGCGTCAAGACTATTCAAAAAGGCGGCGGCCACCATCATGCAGACGGCAAGGCCTGTGCGACCGGGCTGCATCACGCTTCTCCTGATTGAACGATGTGGGCTCTGCCAATATCGGACGTTCGATACGGCAGCGCGTTGAACCAGCAATCCATCAGAAATAAGAGCCTTCCTGGCGTGCAGGTGCCAGGATCGCTCAACTCATCAGGGATGGGCATCGCTATCTGTCGGTCGCGCGATCTGACGGTCTTATCTCGATCCCTCGCCCGGCGTCCACACTAAAATACAAATATATTAGTTTGAAGGCGACAACTGCCATATCCCATCGAGAAACTAGGCTTGATGACACTCGACGGCACGTGACGATGATGGGGGCAGCTGGGAACTCGAAAGCCGGGAGAGCGCCTTCGATGGAATACGCTTTCAATTTTAAAAATACGGCCGGCTGAACTTCGTCGTCGACTTTTCCGATTACCTTAATCGGATGCCGTCAACCTATTCAGACGGGTCGAAAAGCCTGACAATCCGCGCCACGCCGGAAAAGCCGGTTCCCTTTCCGATGCCCAAGACCGACGAAAGCTGACCACTTCGCACGATCCCGGGAAGGAAGCGATTTCCAGGAATTACTCTAAAGCTCATCGCTGCGACGTCTCACGGCGTGCTTCAGAGCCATCATATGTCTTCGCCGCTCCAGCACATAGTCGGCATAGCCGAAGCAGATGAACAGCAACGTCGGACCGGCGTAGATCATGATGAGAGCCAATGCGATAAGGATGAATGCGGTCGTCATGGTCTTGTTTCCATCATATTGGTCGCGCCGCATCTGAAGCGGCGAAAGCGGACAGGCTTATCTCGGCGATCCCTGTCCTTATTCCTTGAAAATTCGCCGGCTTCGTATTCGTTCCCTGCCCGATCGATTTCCATACGCGCGGCAGGCCCGATCGAACGACAATGGCGAAGCTGGCGGTTCATTCGACCTCGATCACTCCCGCGGCCTTTCCTCTCGCATCACCGCCCCCACGATCTCGGGCAGCGGACTAGTCGTCAAATCCTCAAGCCAAACCGATAGCTTCGGCTTCCAGTTCGGATAGCTGTCGCTGGTGCCTGGAACATTGGTCGGCTTTTTTTCGTCGGTGAGATCGGCAAGCCGAACCGCGACGAGCAACGACGGAGTCCGCGCGATGAAGCGATAGGCGCTGACGGTCAGTTCCCTCAGCGTTTCCTCGCTTACCCTTGCGGCAGCAAGGCGGGCCGGCAAATCGATGCCGGCAACCTTGAAGGTGACCTTCAGGTTCCTCCGTTCGTGCTTGCGGTGTTTGAGATGTTCTTCGGTGAGATCGGGCGGTACGATACCGTGTTCACAACGGTCCCGAATGTCGGCGCCGCGCCACCAGCCGGCAAGGGTCTGGTGGTCATGCGTCGAAATGCAGGCGAGCGCGAGGACGGGATAGGCATCGGCCGGCTTGAAGCCCTTGTCGTCCTGTTCGTAGGAAAGGATCCGGTAGGAGAAAATGCCGGCAGCGGCCAGATCTTCCTGCAATCCTTCCGGGATCATTCCCAGGGACTCTCCGATGACGAGGCATCGGTGTTCGGCGGAAACTTCGGCGAGGATCTGCAGCAGCCGATCCTCGGGATAGCGGACATAGGCGCCGCTCTCCGGCCTGTCGCCCAATGGAACCAGGAAAAGGCGACGGATTGCCGGCGCGTGATCGATGCGAATGGCGCCCGCGTAGCGCATGGAGGTGCTGACCATGCGTCGATACGGCGACATCTCCCCTGCGGCAATTTTTGAAGGCAGGTATCCAGCGAGGTGCCAGTCCTGGCCGTCGACGGCGAATGGATCGGGAGGGCTGCCGATGGTGGCCTGGGAGACATAGATATCCGGCTCGCTCCATGTCGCCGAGCCATCGACCGCTTCCCCGACGGCAAGATCAAGATAGAGCCCGATGCGCAGCCCGGCCTTGCGCGCTCGATCTGCTGCCTGCGTCAATTGCCGGTGGGCGAGCCATTGTAGCCACATGTGGAAACGAACATCGTCCGGGTGCTCGCGTTCAAAATCGGTGACGGCAGCGCTGTCGACGCGCTGGAACTCGGCTGGCCACCGTTGCCAGCCGGCGCCCGCTCCGCGCTCGACCATGTAAAACGAGAGGCATTCGAACAGCGCATGCAGCCGCAGGCTGTCGCCGCCTTGCGCGACAAAGGCGTCGAAATCGGCCGGGCCGTCAGAGGCGGCCTTGCGACTGACACGACCCTGGCGCCATGCCGACCAGAGATCACGAAGCGCTCCAAGCTTGGTCCGCGCGACGCCGATGTAATCGACGAGATCGGATTGGCGAAGGCGCTCCAACTCCCGTTCGAGTTCGCGACTGCTGGCAAACCCCGGCACCTGGTCGACTGCGATATAGAGCGGGTTGAGATGCTGACGGCTTGAGGGTTCATAGGGGCTGCAACGGTCGGGATCGGCGAGGAACGGCGCGTGAAGCGGATTGAGTCCGATGAAATCGGCCCCCAGCGATCCCGCCAGATCGGCCATATCAGCCAGATCCTTGAAGTCTCCTATGCCCCAATTGCGTGCCGACCGGAGTTCGTAAAGCTGCAGGCTCACGCCCCAGACCCGTGTGTCGGACAGGAAATCCGGCAGAAATGACACCGGGGGCTTCCCGCGCGCCGGCTTCGCTTCCCGCCGCGGCGCGCCAGTCTCACCCGTCCTCGTCAATTCGATGTTCAGTGCAGAGAGTATCTTGCGCTTGGTCTCGGCGGAAATCGCCACTTCCCGGTTCTCGGGGCTGGGTCTTGTCGGGCTGATGCCGTGGAGCCGGGCGAGCTTATCGAGCTCAGCGGATTTCATCAGTCGATCCTTTCCTCGCACCGCCGTCACGCTTTGCTCATGCTCCAGATCACCGTCCAGGGCGCGAGATCGCCGCCGTCGCTGCCGAGACGGAATATCGTCTCGGCGTCACCCTGTTGCGGGTCAAGCGGCCGTCCCGCCTCGCTGCCTAGGTTGGCGCGCAGATGAAGGTGCCGGCTCTCCGCAAGGGTCCAATCCACCGCGATCGCGTTTCCCGCCGAGCGGTAGACCGCGCTTCCGCCGGCCACACCCTTCAGCAAAGGAACGATCTTCCGATGCCGGAGGTCGAGAAGTGTCCGGTAATACTCAAGCACGTCAGAGGTAGTGCGTTTCGACCAATCCAGTTTGGCGGCCGCAAAGGTCGATGGCGCCGTCGGGTCGAGAAGGTCGTCGGCGTCGAAGCCCGGCAGACGCGAAAGCTCCTCGCGACGGCCTTTCCTGACCTTCTCGTTCAGATCCTCGTCGAAATCGCAGAAAAAAGGAAACGGCTCCTCCGCACCCCATTCCTCACCCATGAACAGCATCGGTATCTCAGGCGCCAGCAGATAGATGGCGATGACGGCCTTGACGGCATTGGCCGGGCTCGAGGCCAGAACCCGATCGCCGAGCGCCCGATTGCCGATCTGATCATGGTTCTGGATGAAGGAAATGAAGGCGGTCGGCGGCAGGTGGCCACTCGGTCTGCCGCGGCCTCCTCCGCGATACGACATATGTTCGCCCTGGAACACGAAACCTTCCGCCAGCGCTCGGCCGAGCTTGCCAGCGTCGCCAGCGTAATCGGCATAATAGCCGAAGGTTTCGCCGGTCGCCGCGATATGCAGCACGTGGTGGACGTCGTCATTCCACTGGGCTGTGAACAGCTTCGCCTCGCCTTTTTCGTCACGCTTCAACAGGTCGCTGTCATTCTCCTCGTTTTCGATGATCAGATGCACATGCCGATCGCTGGCCGCGGCCCTGACGCGGCGGGCAAGCTCGCAAAGAAGATGCTCGTCGCTGTCGTCCTTGATCGCGTGAACGGCATCGAAGCGGAAGCCGTCGAGCCTGAATTCGGTGATCCAGTAAATGGCGTTCTCAATGGCAAATTCGCGGATCATCTGCGATCCGTCGCCGTCGTAGTTGATGCCATGGCCCCAGGGCGTCTTGTGATGGTCGGTAAAGAGCGGCGCATAGGAGGGGATATAGTTCCCATCCGGCCCGAAGTGATTGTAGACCACATCGAGGAACACCGAGATGCCGCGCTGGTGTGCTGCATCCACCAGCGCCATGAAATCTTCCGGCCGGCCGTAACTGCTGTCGGGAGCATAGGGAAGCACGCCGTCATAGCCCCAGCTATAACGACCCGGGAATTCACTGAGCGGCATGATCTGCAGCGCCGTGATGCCCAGCTCTCGCAGATGATCGAGCCGCTCGATCGCCGCCCTGAAGCTGCCCTCCGGCGTGAAGCAGCCGATGTGCATCTCGTAGATAACCATCTCATCCCAGGGCCGGCCAGGCCAGTCGCTCGTGTTCCAGCGATAGGAGGAAAGGTCGACCACCTCACTCGGACCATGCACATCCTGCGGCTGGAACCGCGAGGCGGGATCGGGAATTTCAAGACCGTCCGGCAAAACGAAGCGATAGCGCGTGCCGACATGGGCATTCGGAACTATGCACCGATGCCAGCCATCTTCCGCCGCCTGCATCGGACGCGGATCGGCGCCTTCGATCTTCAACGACACGCTTTCATGCAGAGGAGCCCAGAGGCGAAACAGAATGCCGTCTTCGGTGAACGCGGGGCCGAACGTCATTTTGGTCAAGGGAAAGCCTTCGGTGAGTGGGGATAGATTTATTTAACTTTTGCGGCAGCAAAAAGTTTCGTCCGCAATTGGACACGCGAAAGCAGCAGCGGTCGCGGAGATGGCGGCACTGCTCGCCTTGGTATGTTTACGCTTCGATCGTCAGGCCGCCGCGACCTTGCCGGAGAGCGCCTGATCCATGGCCGCCTGAAGCTGTTCCTGCGTGAAGGGCTTCTTCATCCGCAGCATCCGGCCGAGGCCATGGTCTTCGGAAAATTCGGCATAGCCCGAGGCGAGGATGATCGGTAGGCCCGGGAAAGCCGAGCGGAGGTGGCGCGCAAGCTCGGCGCCTGTCATACCCGGCATGGCATGATCGGTAATGACGAGATCGCAATCCTGTCCGCCGGCAAAGAATTCCAAGGCTTGGGAAGCGGAGGACACTTCCTGCGGCAGGTGCCCGAGATCCTCCAGCATCGCCACGGTTCCCGTCCGGACAAGCGCGTCGTCGTCGACGACGAGAATGGCAAGCGGCCGCGACGCCGGTTTCAGAGGCTCCGTCGCCGGAGCCTCGACGACCGGCTGCACCTCGACGAAAGTCTCGGCGACGGGCAGCCAAAGGGATACGGTCGTGCCGCTGCCCCTGGCGCTCGATATCTGGATCGAGCCCCCGGATTGCGCCGCCAGACCATGCACCATCGATAGGCCGAGACCGGTGCCCTTGCCGACTCCCTTGGTGGTAAAAAACGGTTCGGCGGCACGCGAGACCGTTGCTTCGTCCATCCCTTCGCCATCATCCGACACCGATATTCTGATGTAGTTGCCGCCGGCGAGACCGGCTGGCCGGCCCTCTTCGGCGGCCGCCGCGGCAACCGTTACGGCTCCGCCGCTTTCGAGTGCATCGCGCGCATTGACGAACAGGTTGAGCAGCGCCAATTCCAGTTGGTTGCTGTCCACCAGAAGGGGCGCCAGATCTGCCGGGATGCGCTTGCGGATTTCGATGCGCGGCCCGACCGCCTTGGCGAGAAGATCCTCGACGTTTTCGAACAGCCTGAGGAAGTCGACCGCCTGCGGCTTGAGCTCCTGGCGGCGTGCGAAGGCAAGCAGGCGCTGGGTCAGCGCCGTGCCGCGCTCGGCCGCCTGGATCGCATTGGTCAGCAGCCGTTCGCTGCGTTCATCCACCGGAAGCCGCTTCTTCAGAAGGCCAAGGCTGCCGAGCACCGCCATGAGAAGGTTGTTGAAGTCGTGCGCCACCCCGCCGGTCAGGTGGCCGATGGTGTCGAGCTTCTGCGCCTCGAACAGTTGCGCCAACGCCTCCTCGCGCTCCCGCGTCCTTTGATCGATCCGGTGCTCGAGCTCCTCGTTGAGCTCCCGCAACTGGGCGGCCGAGGCTTCGAGTTCGGCAGTGCGTTGGCGAACCCGGGCCTCCAGCTCCGCATTCAGGCGCTCGAGTTCCCGTGTCTTCCTGTAGAGATCGGCAAAGACCCTGACCTTGGCTCTCAGCACTTCGGGCACGATCGGCACGGAGACGTAGTCGACCGCGCCCACCGCATATCCGCGCAACCGGTCGGGTTCGGCCAGCATCACCGCGGAAACGAAGATAATCGGCGTATCTTGATACCGTGGGTGCTGCCGGATCATGCTGACCAGCTCGAACCCATCCTGTTCAGGCATGCAGACATCGACGAGGATCACCGCGATTTCGGTGCGCAATAGATGCTCGAAGGCTTCGCGCGCCGACTGCGCCTTAATGAGGTTTTCTTCGAGCTCGTCGAGGATGACCTCGTAACTCAGAAGCTTGGCGGGTTGGTCGTCGACGAGGAGGATGTTGACGGGGTTCATGGCCATGTCCTCAGCGGTGCAGCCACATGCGAAGGGCCGACAGAAGCTGTTCGGTATTGACCGGCTTCGCCAGGTAGTCGGAAGCGCCCGCTTCCAGGCATTTCTCGCGGTCGCCCTTCATCGCTTTGGCCGTCAACGCCAGGATCGGCAGCCGCCGGAATCGTGGCTCCGAACGGATGACCTGCATCGTCTCGTAGCCGTCCATTCCAGGCATCATGATATCCATCAGCACGATTGCGACAGAGGGTTCATTGTTGATGACGTCGATGGCTTCGCTGCCGGTCGTTGCTGTCAGCACCCGCATTCCCCGGCGCTCGAGCACGCTGCTCAGCGCGAAGATGTTGCGAGCATCGTCGTCGACGAGCAGTACTGTCTCGCCGACGAGATCCTCGTCCGAGCTGTGCAATTCCTGCAGCGTCGCCTGTTTTGCAGGCGGCAGGTCGGCGAAGACCCGGTGCAGGAACAGCGCAGTTTCATCGAGAAGACGTTCCGGAGACTCCACGCCCTTCACGACGACGCTTCGCGCCATGCTGTGTAGCGTCGCATCCTCCTCGGGGGAAAGCTCCCGTCCAGTGAATACGACCACTGGAACCTCACCGATCTCGGCGTCGTCGCGTATTTTCTCCAGTACGTCGAAGCCGGACATATCCGGAAGGGAAAGGTCGAGCACCACGCAATCCGGAGGATCCTGCCTCAGAGCGTCGAGTGCTTCCGATCCGGAGCCGACGCTGGTGATGTCGATGTCGTCATGTCCGAGAAGGGCAGTGACGCTCAACCGTTCGGCCTCGTTGTCTTCGACGAGCAACAGATGCTTGCGGCGCGGTTGCGCATAGGCTTTCAAACGCGACAGCGCCTTGCCGAGGCCCTCCGGCGTCGTCGGCTTGCTCATGAAGGCGAAGGCGCCGCGGGTCAGCCCATGCTGGCGATCTTCATCGAGACTGATGATCTGCACTGGGATATGCCGCGTCTGCGGGTTCTGCTTGAGCTGGCTGAGCACCGTCCAGCCGAGCATATCGGGCAGGAAGATGTCGAGCGAGATCGCCGCCGGCCTGTAGTCCTGCGCGAGTGCCAGCGCATCGCCGCCACGCATCGCCACCAGAACCTTGAATCCATTGTCACGGGCGAGATCGGCCAAGACGCGGGCGTAGTGTGGATCATCCTCGACGATGAGCAGCACCGAGTCACCGGCCGCTATCCGATGACGATCGTCTTCAACATGTTCGGTTGGTTTTTCGGCACGGCGGATTGCCGCGGCCTCGGCAAATTCCACGACGTTTGCCGGTGGGACGGATTTCGGCGCAACCGCCCCGGCACCGACATAGGTGAGCGGCAGATAGAGGACGAAGGTGCTGCCGACGCCGGGCGTGCTGCGGAGCTGGATCTCACCCCCCAAGAGGTTTGCCAGCTCGCGGCTGATCGCCAGGCCAAGGCCGGTGCCGCCATATTTACGGCTTGTCGAGGCATCAGCCTGCTGGAACGCCTCGAAAATGATGCGCTGCTTTTCCGGGGGGATGCCGATGCCGGTGTCAACCACTTCGAAGGCGATGACGGAGGGCGCGTGCCGGAGCGACGGATGATCGGGCGACCAGCCGCTCGCCGGCAACCCGACACGAAGCGTGACGCCGCCCTGCGCGGTGAATTTGAAGGCGTTCGACAGCAGATTCTTGAGGATCTGCTGCAACCGCTTCGAATCCGTAATGATGCTCTTGGTAATATCGCCACCGACCTCGACCGCGAATGACAGGCTCCGATTTTCCGCCTCATGCCGGAATGGCCGGGCCATCATCTCAAGCAGGTTGCTGACGAAAATCTCCTCGGCATCGACCGAGACCGTTCCGGACTCGATCTTCGACAGGTCGAGGATATCGCTGATGAGGTTCAGGAGATCGGTTCCGGCGCCGTGGATGGTCTTGGCGAACTCGACCTGTTTTCCCGACAGGTTGCCATCCGGATTCTCTCCCAGCTGCTGGCCGAGGATGAGGATCGAATTCAAAGGCGTGCGCAGCTCATGCGACATATTGGCGAGGAATTCGGATTTGTACTTCGATGTCAGCGCCAACTCGGTTGCCTTTTCCTCCAGCGCGCGCCGGGCCTGCTCGATCTCCTGGTTCTTCGCCTCGACTTCGACGTTGCGTTCTTCCAGCTGCTGCGCCTTCTGCCCGAGCTGCTCGTTGGTCTGCTGCAACTCGCGCTGCTGCGTCTGCAGCTCGGCGGCAAGCTGCTGGGACTGCTTGAGCAGGCCTTCGGTCTGCATGGTCGCTTCGATCGAGTTGAGCACGATGCCGATCGACGTCGTCAGCTGGTCGAGGAATGACAATTGCAGCTCGGTGAATTCGCCGGCGGAGGCAAGCTCGATCACCGCCTTCACCTGCCCCTCGAAATGCACCGGCAGCACGATGGCGCTTCTCGGCAGGGTCGTGAACACGCCGGAGCTTATCGGAACGACATTGTCGGGAAGATCGGTGACCAGGATGCGGCGGGCGTCGCTGGCACACTGACCAACCAGTCCCTGGCCGAATTCAAGCCGTGCCGGGTGCGCCGCCTCGACCCCTTGCGCATAGACAGAGAGCAGCGACAAGACCGGCTGCCGTTCATCGGCATCCACCTGGTAGATTACCCCCTGATGCGCGCCGACCAGCGGCGCCAGCTCCGAGAGCAGCATCTTGCCGACCAGCGTCAGATCGCGCTGTCCCTGCAACATATTGGTGAAGCGCGCCAGGTTGGTCTTCAACCAGTCCTGCTCGGTGTTGCGCTCGGTGGTCAGCCGCAGATTGTCGATCATCGTGTTGATGTTGTCCTTGAGCTCGGCCACTTCGCCGCGCGCGTCGACCTTGATCGAGCGCGTCAGGTCGCCCTTGGTGACGGCGGTCGCCACTTCGGCAATGGCGCGCACCTGCGTCGTCAGGTTGGCGGCAAGCAGGTTGACGTTGCCGGTCAGATCCTTCCAGGTCCCCGCCGTGCCCGGAACATTCGCCTGGCCGCCGAGGCGGCCTTCCACGCCAACCTCGCGCGCCACCGTTGTCACCTGATCGGCAAAGGTCGCGAGCGTGTTGGTCATGTTGTTGATGGTTTCGGCGAGCGCCGCCACTTCGCCCTTGGATGCGACGGTGAGGTTCTGCTTGAGGTCGCCGTTCGCCACCGCCGTCACCACCTTGACGATGCCGCGAACCTGCTCGGTCAGATTGGCGGCCATGACGTTGACCGTGTCGGTCAGGTCCTTCCAGGTGCCTGCCACTCCAGGCACCTGCGCCTGGCCGCCAAGCTTGCCTTCGGTGCCGACTTCGCGGGCGACACGCGTCACTTCGCCGGCAAAGGCGTTCAACTGGTCGACCATGGTGTTGATGGTGTTCTTCAGTTCGAGGATTTCCCCCTTCACGTCGACGGTGATCTTGCGCGACAGGTCGCCGCGCGCCACCGCCGTCGTCACTTCGGCGATGTTTCGAACCTGGGTTGTCAGGTTGGCGGCGAGCAGGTTGACGTTGTCGGTCAGGTCCTTCCAGGTGCCGGCGACGCCCGGAACGACCGCCTGACCGCCGAGCCTGCCATCGGTGCCGACTTCGCGCGCCACACGGGTCACTTCGCCGGCAAAGGATCGCAGCTGATCGACCATGGTATTCAGCGTATCCTTCAACAGCAGGATTTCGCCGCGCACGTCGACGGTGATCTTGCGCGACAAGTCGCCGTTGGCGATCGCGGTCGCCACCTCGGCGATATTGCGCACCTGCGCCGTCAGATTGCCGGCCATGGAATTGACGCTGTCGGTCAGATCCTTCCAGGTGCCGGCCACACCGGAGACCTGCGCCTGGCCGCCGAGCTTGCCTTCTGTGCCGACCTCGCGGGCGACACGCGTCACTTCACCGGCAAAGGCGTTCAACTGGTCGACCATGGTGTTGATGGTGTTTTTCAGTTCGAGGATTTCTCCTTTCACGTCGACGGTGATCTTGCGCGACAGGTCGCCACGCGCCACCGCCGTTGTTACTTCGGCGATGTTTCTCACCTGGCCGGTGAGGTTGGAGGCCATGGAATTGACGTTCTCGGTCAGATCCTTCCAGGTGCCGGCGACACCTGGCACCTGCGCCTGGCCGCCGAGCTTGCCTTCCGTCCCGACCTCGCGCGCGACGCGCGTCACTTCCGAGGCGAACCGGTTCAGCTGATCGACCATGGTGTTCAGCGTTTCCTTGAGCTCAAGGATTTCACCCGAGACCGACACCGTAATTTTCTTCGACAGGTCGCCATTGGCAATCGCAGTCGAGACCTCGGCGATGTTGCGCACCTGCGCCGTCAGATTGCCCGCCATGGAATTGACGCTGTCGGTCAGATCCTTCCAGGTGCCGGCAACACCGAGCACGTTGGCCTGGCCGCCTAGCCGCCCTTCGGTGCCGACCTCGCGTGCCACACGCGTCACCTCACCGGCAAAGCCGTTCAACTGATCGACCATCGTGTTGATGGTCTCCTTCAGCTCGAGGATTTCTCCGGACACAGTGACGGTGATCTTCTTGGACAGGTCTCCCTGGGCGACGGCGGTGGCGACTTCGGCAATGTTGCGCACCTGTCCCGTCAGGTTGGAAGCCATGGAATTGACGCTGTCGGTGAGATCCTTCCAGGTGCCGGCAACGCCGCGCACATTGGCCTGGCCGCCGAGCCGGCCCTCTGTGCCGACTTCGCGGGCCACACGGGTCACTTCCGAAGCAAAGGCGTTCAGCTGATCGACCATCGTATTGATGGTTTCCTTCAGCTCAAGGATTTCACCCTTCACGTCGACGGTAATCTTCTTCGACAGATCGCCATTGGCAATCGCAGTCGAGACTTCGGCGATATTGCGCACCTGCGCCGTCAGGTTGCCGCCCATCGAGTTGACGTTTTCGGTCAGATCCTTCCAGGTGCCGGCAACGCCGCGTACATTGGCCTGGCCGCCGAGCCGCCCTTCCGTGCCGACTTCACGGGCAACGCGGGTGACTTCCGAGGCAAAAGCGTTCAGCTGATCGACCATCGTGTTGATGGTCTCCTTCAGCTCGAGGATTTCTCCCGACACCGTCACCGTGATCTTCTTCGACAGGTCGCCATTGGCGATCGCGGTCGAGACCTCGGCGATGTTGCGCACCTGTGCCGTCAGGTTCGACGCCATCGAATTGACGTTGTCGGTGAGATCCTTCCAGGTGCCCGCGACACCCGGCACCTGCGCCTGTCCACCAAGCCGGCCTTCGGTGCCGACTTCACGCGCTACGCGCGTCACCTCGCCGGCAAAGCCATTGAGCTGATCGACCATGGTGTTGATGGTTTCCTTCAGTTCGAGGATTTCGCCGGAGACGTCGACGGTGATCTTGCGCGACAGGTCGCCGCGCGCCACGGCCGTCGTTACCTGGGCGATGTTGCGGACCTGGGCTGTCAGGTTGCCGCACATGGCGTTGACGCTGTCGGTCAGGTCCTTCCAGGTGCCGGCCACGCCGGGCACCAGGGCCTGACCGCCGAGCTTGCCCTCGGTGCCGACCTCCCGGGCGACGCGCGTCACTTCCGAGGCGAAGGACCTCAGCTGGTCGACCATGGTGTTGATCGCTTCCTTCAGTTGCAAGATTTCGCCGCGCACGTCGACGGTGATCTTCTTAGAAAGGTCGCCGTTCGCGACGGCGATCGTCACCTCAGCGATATTTCGCACCTGCGCCGTCAGGTTCGAGGCCATCGAGTTCACGCTCTCGGTGAGGTCTTTCCAGACGCCCGTCACCTCCGGCACCTGCGCCTGCCCGCCGAGTTTTCCGTCGGTGCCGACCTCGCGCGCCACACGCGTCACTTCCGACGTGAAGACGCTGAGTTGCTTGATCATCGTGTTGACGATATCGGCCGAGCGTAGGAATTCGCCTTTCAGCGGTCGCCCGTCGACATCGAGCGGCACGGTCTGCAGCAGATCCCCCTTGGCGACCGCAGTAATCGTGCGGGTGACGGCGGTCGTCGGCCACAGCAGATCGTCAATCAGACCATTGATCGAACCTTCCATCTCGGACCAGGAACCGTCCGACAGGCCGAAGCGCACCCGCGTGCTCGTCCGCCCGTCCCGGCCGACGACTTCGCCGACATGCTCAAGCTGCTGGGCCATGCGCTGGTTGGCAGCGATGATGTCGTTGAGAGCGTCGGCGACCTTGCCGGTAACACCGGTCAGATCCGCTCGCATCCGCACCGAAAAGTCGCCGCGGCGAACCGCGACAAGAACCTCCAGAAGCGCGCTGGCGTCATCGAACGCCATGGTTTTATGGTCGTGCCCATTGACGCCGTCTACCGCAACGACATCGCGCGAAAATTCACTGGTCTGCTTGCTCACGAAATCCCCCTTGTTCGACTGGAGGTAAATTAGTGCTCAAGTGGAAAAAGGGTATGGCTGAGGCGCGCGGTTGCAGAGATCGACGTATTGGGCATCAGCCGTCAAACTTTGCCTGCGCTGGAACAGTTTCCGGCCGGCCGTCGTTTCCAACCTGATAATGGAGAGCGACATGTCGAACGTCTCAAGGACAGGCAAGGAAGAGATCAACAACGCGACCAGCCCGACCACCTTCGGGAGGTCGGTCGAGAGCCAGGCGCAGATGCAGGATGCGGCCGCGCAAGCCTCGCCGGACGCCAGTGGCGAAATGCTGAACATCTACCGGCTGGAACCGATCGCCAAGCCCGACGATCCCAGATGGGCCAACGCTCCCGGACACGGCATCATCGTGGTGGCCGCCCGGACGCCGGGCGATGCGAGGATCGTCGCCGCGGCTCGTGAGCTCGACTTCATGGAAGTGGATGCAGCTCCCGCCGAAGATGTCACCACGGTCAATGCCAGCGCCTTCCGCGACGACAAGCTCTACACCGTCATCGAGATCGATCGGGATAGACGCGACGTCAAACGCGGGATCGTCGACGGTGTAGTTTCGGTCGACACGATCCGACCGGTCGAACTGGATTAAATGCCCCTCTTTTCATTGGAGCTCTCATGAATACGGCCAACCTGCAGCTCAAGGGCCTGATCATGGCAATAGCCTCGATATGCGACGCGATCGTCGAGAAAGAACTGCTCACCCATCAGGAAGTCAATGCCGCGCTCGCGAAAGCCAGAAAGGCCGTCGAAGATGATGACGACAACGAGCTATCCGATTCCAACCGCGCCGCCATCCTGTTTCCCATCCGTGTGCTGATGCTTGCCGACGAGGCAAACAAAAGAGGCGAGCGCTTCACCTTTTCGGACTATGCAAAGCTCGTGGGTAAGCTCACCTGAACATGTTCGACGTGCACGGTTTGGGGATAGACAGCGGCCACCTATTATATTGTCAGCAGTGTCGCTACAGCGATTTTGCAATAAGTTGATATTTTCAGTCTTGTTTTGGACGCGTCCCGTGGCTATACGGCGGCCGCATACACTCACGCACCGGGATCCTTACGTGACCAGCCTCAAATCACTCTTGGCCGCCTGCGGCCTCTCAACCGTGATCGGCCTTGCCGCAACTCCCTCACTGGCCGGTTCGACGACTTACCCGCTGACGCTCGAAAATTGCGGCGCTGAGGTAACGTTCAAGAAGGCGCCCGAGCGGGCGATTGGCCTCGGCCAGAACAGCGCTGAAATTCTGCTGCTGCTCGGCCTCGAGGACAAGATGGCCGGCACCGCTTTCTGGCCGAGCAAGGTCTTGCCGCAGGTTGCCGAAGCCAATGCCAAGGTCAAGCTTCTGACCGTCGAGATGCCGACCTTCGAATCGATCCTCGCCGAAAACCCCGACTTCGTGGCGGCGGCCCTGCCGAGCCTCGTCGGGCCGAACAGCAAGGTCGCCAAGCGCGAGGATTTCGACAAGATCGGCATCGTCACCTATCTCTCGCCCAGCACCTGCCTCAGCACCAAGGACGTGAAGGACCAGTATGGCAGCCGCGCCGAGTTGTGGAACATGGATCTTCTCTACAAGGAGATCGACGAACTATCGCAGATCTTTAACGTCGCCGATCGCGGCCAGGCGCTGATCGCCGACTTCAAGGCGCGTGAGGCCAAGCTTCGTTCCAGCGTCTCGAAGGACGGCAAGAACCTCTCCTACGTCTTCTGGTTCTCCAGCCCCAGCCCGTCCGCCGACGCCTATCTCGGCGGCAAGAACAGCGCCTCCGGCTTCATCGCCGACCTGCTCGGCGGACACAATGCGATATCAGCGGAAGCGGAATGGCCGACGCTCGGCTGGGAAGCCATCATCGCCGCCAATCCCGACGTCATCGTCGTTGCCAGCCTCGACCGCAACCGCTGGGAGCTCGACAAGCCGGAGGCCAAGATCAACTTCCTCAACACCGATCCGGCCGTCAGCCAGATCACTGCCGTCAAGAACAAGGCGATCGTCGTTATGGACGGCCAGGCGATGAACCCTACCGTCCGTACGATCTACGGCGCCGAGCAGGTTGCAGGCCGGTTGAAGGCTCTCGGTCTGTTGAAGTGACGGAAGCGGGCCGTATCTTCCGGCAGCTGAGAACCGCCGTCGCGCTGCTCCTCGCCTCCTTGTGCCTCGTCGCTGTCGCCATTGGCGTCAGCGTCGGGATCGGCGACTTGCCGATCCCGCTTGCAACGACGTTTTCGGCCGTCACCAACCGGCTTGGATGGACCGCGGTCGAGCTGAACCGCATCCACGAGACGGTCATCTGGGATTATCGCCTCAGCCGGGCGCTCGTCGCCGCCTTCTGCGGCGCCGGGCTGGCGCTGTCGGGCGCCACCATGCAGTCGCTGCTGCGCAATCCGCTGGCTGAACCCTATGTGCTCGGCATCTCCGCCGGCGCCTCCACAGGCGCGGTGGCAATCGTCATCCTCGGGCTCGGCGCGGGCGCGGTATCATTGTCGGCCGGAGCCTTTGCCGGCGCCTTCGCCGCCTTCTTCTTCGTGGCGCTCCTCTCGAACGGCACGCGCGGCGGGGCCGACCGCACCATCCTTGCCGGCGTCGCCGCCTCGCAGCTTTTCAACGCCACCACCTCCTATATCGTCACGACCTCGGCCAATGCACAGCAGGCCCGTGACGTGATGTTCTGGCTGCTCGGCAGTTTCGGCGGCGTGCGCTGGCCGGAATTCGCGCTGGTCTCGGTCGTCGTCGGCATCGGCCTCGCCGCCTGTCTGTTCTACGCCCGCGTACTCGACGCCTTCGCTTTCGGCGACGAGGCGGCATCCTCGCTCGGCGTCAATGTCGGCCGCGCCCGCATGGTGCTCTTCGCGCTGACGGCGATGATGACGGCGACGATCGTCAGCATGGTGGGCTCGATCGGCTTCGTCGGCCTCGTCGTTCCGCATGTCGCCCGCTTTGTCGTCGGGCCGCTCCATATTCGCCTGCTGCCGGCCTGTGCCATCGCGGGAGCGATCTTCATGGTGCTCGCCGACATTGCCGCGCGCGCCCTCATTCCCAACCAGATCCTGCCGATCGGCGTCGTCACGGCACTGGTCGGCGTTCCGTTCTTCTCGATCATCCTCTACCGGTTCCAGCGCGCGTCATGAGCATCAAGGCCGACAACCTCATCTGGAAAATTGGCAGGAAGACCATTCTGGACGGCGTCTCCCTGGAGGCGCAGCCGGGCCAGATGCTCGGTCTGCTCGGCCCCAATGGTTCGGGCAAGACTTCGCTGCTGCGGCTCCTCGCCGGCCTGAAGCGGCCGCATGCCGGCCGCGTCACGCTCGACCGCAATGATATCGGCGCGATTAGCCGCCGCTCGATCGCCCGCCGCATCGCCTTCGTCGAGCAGCATGCCACGACAAATGCCAATCTGAAGGTCGTCGACGTCGTCAAGCTCGGCCGGTTTCCGCATCGGTCGATGTTCTCAGGCTGGGCCAGGGCTGACGAAGAGGCGGTCGAAGGCGCGCTGGCGCGCGCCGGCATGGCGGAGAAACGCGACGATCGCTGGCAGAGCCTGTCGGGTGGTGAAAAACAGCGCACCCATATCGCAAGGGCGCTCGCCCAGTCGCCCCAAGAGCTGATCCTCGACGAGCCCACGAACCATCTCGATATCCAGCACCAGATCGGCCTGATGCGGCTCGTCTCCGGCCTGCCGATCACCAGCATCGTCGCGCTGCACGATCTCAACCATGCCGCCATGTTCTGCGATCAGCTGATCATCATGCAGCGGGGCAGGATCGTCGCCTCCGGCGCACCGCAGGACGTGCTGAGCGAAAACCTCCTGCGCGATGTCTTTTCCGTCGAGGCCCGCATCGAAGCCTCACCCCATCATTCCCGCCCGCACATCCACTATCTCAGATGAGAGTAGCTGAAGCCGCTCTCATGTCACGATCTGCAGCGGCAAAGCGGTCGTCTTTTTCAGCGTCTTGAGGACGATGCTTGACTTGACCGAGGCCAGATTGTCGGTGACCCGGATCGTTCTTTCGAGAAACTGGCTGAGATGGTCGAGGTCGCGCGTCATGACCTTCATCAGAAAATCGGCGTCCCCCGTCTGCGAATAGCACTCCAGAATCTCCGGCGCCGTCTCGATGAAGCGATGAAGCCGCTCGTTTCCGCCTTCCGTATGCGCTCTGAGGCTGACAAGAGTATGAGCGACGACGCTGAAACCCAACTTTGCGGGATTGAGGATGGCAACGACATTCTGAATGTATTGCTCGTTGCGCAGCCTTTCCAAACGGCGCGCGCATTGGGTCGCAGAAAGATTGACCTGCTGCGACAACTCGCTCTGCGTCATCTCGCTGTTCTGCTGGAGCGCGGCAAGCAATTTGATGTCGAACTGGTCAAGCATGGTCACGATCCCCAAAAGAGGTGAATTTCTGCGCATTATAGCTACGACACGCCGATTATCTTCATATTTATGTTGAAGCAGGGAGATATTCGCAGAAATTCGCCGCAGGAGTTCAGTTAATCTCCGACCAAGAGATGGAACGGAGGTGGACTTATGTTTGACCAACTGAATAGCCGGCCAGCCGACAGTCTACTTGCCCTGATCAAGGCCTTTCACGCCGACGATCGCAGCGGAAAGGTCGACCTCGGCGTCGGCGTCTATCGCGACATCATGGGACGCACGCCGGTGATGCGTGCCGTGAAGGCAGCGGAGCAGTTTCTTCTCGAGACCCAGGACAGCAAGAAATACCTTGGCCCGGAAGGCGATCTGCAATTCGTGCGCCTGCTGCAGCCTATTATTTTCGGAAAATCACCGACGTTCGGTCATCGCCTTGTCGGCATTCAGACACCGGGCGGAAGCGGTGCGCTGCGTCTAGGCGCCGAACTCATCCAAACAGCAAATCCGTCGGCGAAGGTTCTGCTCGGGACGCCGAGCTGGCCAAACCATGCGCCGATCTTCGGCGCAGCGCGTTTGCCGGTCAAGGCGTACGCCTTTGTCGACCTGACGTTACAGCAGGTGAAATTCGAAAGCGTCATCGAAGCCTTGTCTTCCGCGGGGGAAGGCGACGTCGTGCTCCTTCACGGTTGCTGCCATAATCCGACCGGCATCGATTTCACCATGGAGCAGTGGCGGCAGATCACCGCACTGCTTGTTGCACAGAAGCTGGTGCCGTTCATCGATCTTGCCTATCAGGGGCTCGGCGACGGTCTGGAACATGACGCCGCGCCGACACGCATGATCCTCGATGCCGTCGATGAGGCGCTGATCGCTTATTCCTGCGACAAGAACTTTGGCCTTTATCGCGAGCGTGTCGGCGCGCTCTATGTCATGGCCCGCAATGTCGACGACACCGGGAAGGCCGAAAGCAACATGGCGGCCCTTGCCCGTGTCAACTGGTCTATGCCGCCCGACCATGGCGCCGCGATCGTCAGAACCATCCTCGAGAGTGACGAAATGTCGGCAATGTGGCGCGCCGAACTCGAGGAGATGTGCCAGCGCGTCAACGGCAATCGTGCGGCGCTTGCCGCCGCTGCTCCCGATCTGGCGTTCATTAGCCAGCAGCGCGGTCTGTTCTCCAATCTCTCCATGTCGAAAGAAACGGCAGTAGCGCTTCGAGCCAAGCACGGCATCTATATGGCCGATTCCGGTCGTATGAACCTTGCGGGCATGCAGCCGGACGATGCCTGCGCCATCGTCGCCGCACTTCGCGCTGAAGGCTGCCTAAAATCATCGATGTCGGCCTAAGCGAACTCAAGCCTTTGAGGTTTTAAAATGAGCAGGAAAGAAACGACCGGCCAGGCGATGACCCGTTCGCTCATCGGCCATCGGATCGACACGGTCTTCGGCATCCCGGGCGCCCATATGTATGATTTCAACGATGCCCTCTACGGTGCCAGCGACAAAGTTCGGTTCATCCACACCAGGCACGAACAGGGCGCCGGATATATGGCCTACGGCTATGCCAAATCCACCGGCCGGATCGGCGCCTACACCGTCGTGCCCGGCCCCGGCGTCCTCAATTCCGCCGCGGCTCTGTGCACGGCTTACGGCGCCAATTCGCCGGTGCTTTGCATCACCGGCAACATCATGTCCCATTTGATCGGTCAGGGCAGAGGACAGTTGCACGAGCTGCCGGATCAACTCGCGACGATGCGCGGGATTACCAAGACGGCGGAGCGCATCAATCACCTGTCGGAGGCCGGTCCTGTCATGGCCGACGTCGTCAGTAAGATGCTTTCCGGCCGCCAGGGTCCGGGAGCGGTCGAAGCCCCTTGGGATGTATTTGGCCAATCCGGCCCTGAAATCGAACTTCCCATCGGTTCGAGAGCCCCTCACCCAGCAGTCAACCACGATCAGGTCGCTGCCGCAGCCGCGCTGATATCAGGCGCCAAGAACCCGATGATCATGGTTGGCGGCGGTGCTGTAGATGCCGGCGCCGAGATCGCCGCGCTTGCAAAATTGCTGCAGTCGCCCGTCACCTCCCATCGTTCCGGCAAGGGCATCGTCGCCGACGACCACCCGAACTCCCTGAATTTTGTCGCCGCCTATGAATACTGGAAGAACACCGACGTGCTGATCGGGATCGGCAGCCGGCTCGAATTGCAGTTCATGCGATGGAAGTGGCTCCCCAAGGGCCTCAAGGTGATCCGCATCGATATCGATCCGACCGAGATGGTCCGCCTCAAGCCGAATGTCGGCATTGTCGCCGATGCCAAGGCAGCGACGCAAGCTCTGCTCGATACCCTGGCAGAATCCCCCAGCAAGGATCGCACCCACGAATTTGCCGATCTCAACAAAGGCGCCAAGTCCCGGTTCTCGGAAGTGCAGCCGCAGCTTGCCTATCTCCATGCCATTCGCCAAGCCCTGCCGAGGGACGGCTTCTTCGTCGAGGAGGTCAGCCAGGTGGGCTTTACCGCCCGGTTTGCCTTCCCGGTCTATGGTCCGCGCCAATATGTGACATGCGGTTATCAAGACAATCTGGGTTTCGGCTTCAACACGGCCTTGGGTGTAAAAGTCGCCAATCCCGACAAAGCTGTGGTCTCTGTTTCAGGCGATGGAGGCTTCATGTTCGGCGTTCAGGAGCTTGCCACTGCCGTCCAGCACAAGATCAATGTCGTCGCTATCGTCTTCAACAATTCCGCCTATGGCAATGTGTTGCGAGACCAGAAGCAGGCATATCAAGGCCGCTATCTCGGCTCGGACCTGACCAATCCTGATTTTGTCGCTCTTGCCGAGAGCTTCGGTATCCGCGCATTCAAGGTGACGAGCCCCGGCGAATTGAAAGCCACCATCGAGAAAGCTCTGTCTCTCGACGAACCGGTTCTCATCGAGGTTCCGATCGAAAAGGGATCAGAGGCGAGCCCCTGGCCTTTCATTCATCCGGCTCCGCACGCCGATTGATGCCCATCAAGACGATGGTCCCTTGAGAAAGATCGTCGCCAGCGGCGGCAGCGTCAACGACAGGGAGGCTGCCCTGCCGTGGGCGGGGACCGGTTCGCTCGACAGCGCACCGTTGACGAGGCCGGAGCCGCCATATTCCCGCGCATCCGTCGTTATCCCTTCGACCCACACTCCATCCTTCGGCACGCCGATCCGGTAGCCGTAACGCGGCACCGGTGTGAAGTTCGAGACGACCAGGAGAGAGGAAGTGCGATCGGGGGCATAACGGAGCATGCCGAGGACGGAATTGACGGCGTCGTCGGCTGCCGCCCATTCGAAGCCCTCGGGATGAAAGTCGCCGAATTGCAATGCGGCTTCGTCCCTGTAAAGGCTGTTCAGATCCTTCACCAGCCGCTGAATGCCGACATGCTGGGGCCGATCCAGTACATCCCAGGTCACCGAAGCGTCGTGGTTCCATTCGCCCGGCTGGGCGATTTCGCTGCCCATGAACAACAGTTTCTTGCCGGGATGTCCCCACATGAAAGCGAGATAGCTGCGCAGATTGGCGAATTTCTGCCATTCGTCGCCCGGCATCTTCGTCAGCAGCGAGCCTTTGCCATAGACGACCTCGTCATGGGAAATCGGCAGTATGAAGCGCTCCGAATAGGCATAGATCATGCCGAAGGTCATCGTGCCATGATGATGACTCCGATAGACCGGATCCTTCTCGATGTAGCTCAGGCTGTCATGCATCCAGCCCATGTTCCATTTGATGTCGAAACCGAGGCCGCCCTGCTCGGGTGGCTTCGTGACACCAGGCCAGGCCGTCGATTCCTCGGCGATTGTCATCGCATGCGGGCAGCGCTCGTGAATGATGCTGTTCAGGTGCTTGAAGAATTCGACCGCTTCCAGATTTTCGCGGCCGCCATATTGATTGGGAACCCACTCGCCTTCATTGCGGCTATAGTCACGGTAAAGCATCGATGCCACGGCATCGACGCGCAACCCGTCGATATGGTAGCGCTCCAGCCATTCCAGCGCGCTGGCGATCAGGAAGCCTTTGACCTCGTTGCGGCCGAGATTGTAGATCAGCGTGTTCCAGTCGCGGTGAAAACCCTCGCGCGGATCCTCGTGCTCGTAGAGCGCGCTGCCGTCGAAGCGGGCAAGTCCCCAGACGTCTGTGGGAAAGTGGGCCGGCACCCAGTCGAGGATGACGCCAAGCCCCGCCCCATGGCAGCGGTCGACGAAATAGGCGAAATCCTCAGGCGTCCCATATCGGCCGGTCGGGGCAAACAGGCCAAGCGGCTGATAGCCCCAGGAGCCGCCGAACGGATGCTCCATAATCGGCAGCAGCTCGATATGGGTAAAGCCCATGTCACGAGCATAGGGGACAAGCCGCTGGCTGAGCTCAACCCAGTCGAGCGACCTGTTACCGTCTTTCTGGTCGCGGAGCCAGGAGCCGACATGCACCTCATAAACCGAGACCGCGCCCTCCAGCCTCGCCTGCCGGGATCGGCCCTTCATCCAGCCGTCATCGCTCCATCGAAATGGCGTCGACGATGCGACGATGGACGCTGTGGATGGGGCGGCCTCGCTCGCCCTCGCCACCGGATCGGCCTTATGCGGCAGGCAGGTTCCAGCAGCATCGACGATCTCGAACTTGTATCGTTCGCCAGGCGCCAGCCGGGGAATGAACAGCTCCCAGACACCCGCCGACTGCCTCAGCCGCATCGGGTTTCGCCGACCGTCCCAGGCGTTGAAGTCGCCAACGACCGAGACGCGCCGCGCGTTCGGGGCCCACACGGCGAAACGAACGCCTGATATGCCGTCGATCGACATCGCCACGGCGCCGAGCGTCCGGCTCAGACTATAGTGGGTGCCCTCCGAGATCAGATGGAGGTCGAGTTCTCCGAGCAACAGGCCGAAACTATAGGGGTCCTCGGTGATCTGCACCGCATCCGGCCACGTGATCCGCAGGCGGTATCCCGCCCTGGCGACCGTCGCCGCCGCAAACAGGCCGGACGGGTGGGCGATGCTGAAAGGCGCCACCACTCGACCGCTCGCCGCCTCGATGAGATCGACCGCGTCGGCGCCGGGCAGGTAAACGCGCACGATCGTCATGCCGCTACTCTCATGGGGGCCGAGGATCGAAAAAGGATCGCCGTGGCGTCCCTCGATCAGAGCCTGGAGCTCATCCTGTCCGATGCCCGCCAGCAGTTCCGAGCGCTCAACATTCATGCCGGGACCCCCGCCAGACGCGAAACGATTTCGGTGAAGCCGGAGAGCGGAATGGGAAGCCATTTCGGCCGGTTGCGGGCTTCATAGGCGATCTCATAGGCGGCTTTTTCGAGAAGAAAGGCATCGAGAACCCTCCGTCGTTGACCGGACGGCATATAAAGCGCCTTCGATGCCGACACCGCCTGCGAATAGGCGCCGAGGAACGCCTCCTCTGCCTGGCGCCCGAAGCGGGCGATGGCGTCGCGCCGGACTTCGTTCTCGTGTTCGATGACGGCGTCGTTGTCGAGCTGGGCGGTGGCCACGAGATAGCTCAGCGATCTCAAAAGCCCGGCGACATCGCGCAGCGGGTTGGTCTTGGCGCGGCGCTCGGCCAGGTTTTTAGCAGGCTCGCCCTCGAAGTCGATGATGACGGCATCGCCCTCGCTGACGAGGATCTGGCCAAGATGGAAATCGCCATGCGTGCGAGTCATCAGCGTATGGCGTGCGGCCTCCGCAAGCGTCGCGGCAAGCTCGGCGAGTTCGGTGCGGCGCTCAAGAAGCGGTGCTGCGAGCAGGCCGATCGCGGGATCGGCATTCTCCTCGCGTTCGGCAAGTTTCGACATGGCATAAGCGACCTCGCCGGCAACCGCCTTCTTCATCGTGTCGACCTCGCTGTCGCCGGCGACGACGGGGCTAAAGGCTTCGTCCCCGGTCTCGCCGGCGAGCACGACATGCAGTTCGCCCAATCTCATGCCGACCATCGCGACGAAGCTGATCAGCGGCTGGAAGACGTCGTCGCCGGGCTGGACGGCCGGATCGTTGAGCACGAGTTCGTCTGCCCCACGGCGCAGGTTGTTCAGCATCCAGTTCCAGGCGTCCCCCTGATTGCGGATCGCGCCTTGGACGATGATCAATATCGAACGGCGTCCGCTGGAATCCGTGTGCGCGACCTCGCCCAGCAAGGGGGCGGTGTGGTCATAGCCGGCGCGGGTGAGATAGCGCGTCATCTCGACCTCCGGATGGATTCCAGGAAAGATGTGCCTGATCAGTTTGATCATCGCGAGGTCGCCGACGATCAGCGAACTGTTGGACTGCTCGGCCGAGAGCCAATGGACCGGAAGGTCGTCGGTGACGGCCAGACGGTCGAGCCGCTCCGTGCCGAGAAATTCAAGTGTGCCGGTGCGGCCGGTAATGCGCGAGCGGTCGCCAAGCCCGCGCAGGATACCGCGCGCCATCGCCTCCACAGCAAATCCGTCCGTCAGGAAGCCGACCCGCCTGCCTTGGCGAATCCGTCCGAGCGCGAGCTGCTGGGTCAGTACGGAGGGTTGCGCATCGTCCCAGGCGACTGCCAGCGGCAGCTGGTAGGATTCGCTATGGTTCGGCAGCACGGCCTCCAATTCGCCGAGAACGATCCCGTCGGCAAACGGTATCGGCGTTGCGGAAATCAGGCGCGCCGCCTGAAGCGGCTGATCCTTCGCCCCGAACCACCGCCGCTTGCCGAGATAGGCAGGCAGAATTTCATTGCTGAGGACGCGTGCAAGCTTGGGTTCATCGACAAGATCGAGCAGGCCGCGGCGGATTACCATCGTCACCAGATCGGGAAGCTGCTCCGGCGGCGCGGTGCGCCATGCCGGCGGGTCGGCATCGGCCTCCAATTGGAACCAGAAGAATCCGTAGGGCGGCAGTGTCAGCAGATAGGTCAGCTGGCCGATCGGCGGAAAGGGCGACATGCCGGTCAATTCGATCGGCACGCGGCCCTCGAAACTCGAGAGGTCGAGTTCGACGGCCTGGGGCAGCCGTGAGAGATTTGCGACGCACATCAGCGTCTCGCCTTCATATTCCCTGAGATAAGCGAGGATCTTGCGGTTCTCCGGTGCGAGGAACCGCAACGAACCACGGCCGAAGGCCGGATGCCTGCCGCGCAGCGCCAGCATCTTGCGCGTCCAGTTGAGCAGCGAATGCGCGTCCGTGCTCTGCGCCTCGACGTTGACGGCCTCGAAACCGTAGAGCGGGTCGGCCACCGGCGGCAGGACCAGACGCGCCGGGTCTACCCTGGAGAAGCCGCCATTGCGGTCCGGAGACCATTGCATCGGCGTCCTGACCCCATCCCGGTCGCCGAGGTAGATATTATCGCCCATGCCGATCTCGTCGCCGTAATAGATCACCGGCGTTCCCGGCATCGAGAGAAGCAGCGCGTTCATCAGCTCGATCCGCCGGCGGTCGCGCTCCATCAGCGGTGCCAGGCGCCGCCTGATCCCGAGATTGATGCGGGCACGCTTGTCGGATGCATAGGTCTCCCAAAGATAGTCGCGCTCGGCGTCGGTCACCATTTCGAGCGTCAGCTCGTCGTGGTTGCGAAGGAAGATCGCCCATTGGCAGTTGTCGGGAATCTCAGGCGTCTGCCGCAGGATATCGGTGATCGGAAACCGGTCCTCCTTGGCGATCGCCATATACATGCGCGGCATCAGCGGGAAGTGGAAGGCCATGTGGCATTCGTCACCCTCGCCGAAATACTCGCGCGTGTCCTCCGGCCATTGATTGGCCTCGGCAAGCAGCATCACACCGGGATGGGTGGCATCGAGCGCAGCGCGGATGCGTTTGAGGATTGCGTGGGTTTCCGGCAAGTTTTCGTTGATCGTCCCCTCACGCTCGACGAGGTAGGGGATCGCGTCGAGGCGAAACCCGTCGATGCCGGTTTCCAGCCAGAAGCGCATCACCTTCAGGAGTTCCTCCATGACGAGCGGGCTGTCGAAATTCAGGTCGGGCTGATGCGAATAGAAGCGGTGCCAGTAGTAGGCGCCGGCGACAGCATCCCATGTCCAGTTGGATTTTTCCGTGTCTATGAAAATGATGCGCGTTTCCGGAAACTTCTGATCGGTATCCGACCAGACGTAGAAGTCGCGCTCCGGCGACCCCGCTGGCGCCTGGCGCGCGCGCTGGAACCAGGGATGCTGGTCAGAGGTGTGGTTGATGACGAGCTCGATAATGACGCGGATATTGCGCCGGTGGGCGGCATCGACGAAGGCGCGAAAATCCTCCACCGTCCCGTAGTCGGGGCTGACATTGCCGTAATCAGCGATATCATAGCCGTCGTCGCGGCGCGGAGAGGGAAAGAACGGCAGCAGCCAGATGGCGTTGACGCCGAGCGCTGCGATGTGATCGAGCTTCTGGTGCAGACCGGCAAAGTCGCCGACGCCGTCGCCATTGGCGTCGTAGAACGACTTGATATGCAGCTGGTAAATGATCGCATCCTTGTACCACAGCGGCTGATGCGAGCCATCGGTATTCGTCGTGTCCATTCATGCCTCCCTTGAGCGAATACGCCAGATCGCATAGGGCAGGACGTGGGGATTGAGCCCGATGCTCTGCCATTTGCCAGTCCACTTGAAACGATGCCCGCCGATCAGATCTTCGGCATCCAGCGTGCCGCCATCCCCGAGCGACCACTGCCAGAGCGGCAGCTCGACATCGCTTTGCTGGAAATTGTGGGGGTCGAGGCTGATGGCGATCAGCAGGACGTTGTCACGCGCACGGCTTGCCTTCTCGAAAAACAGGATATTGCCATTTCGTGCATTCAGCAGCGTCAGCCCGAGATGTGAATGCAGCGCGGTATTTTCACTCCGGATGCGGTTGAGCATGCTGATCTCGGCGATGATGTTGCCCGGTCGGTCGTAGTCCCAGGCGCGGATCTCGTACTTCTCGCTATCGGCATATTCCTTGCGCTTGGCATCGGGGCGCCCCTCGCAAAGTTCGAAACCGTTATAGACGCCCCACAGGCCCGAGAGGGTGGCGGCAAGGGCTGCGCGGATCAGGAAGGCCGGGCGCGGTGCGTTCTGCAGGAAATCCGGATTGATATCATGGGTGTTGACGAAAAAATGCGGGCGGAAGAATTCCTTCGCCGCCGTCTCCGTCAGCTCCCGCATATATTGCTCGAGTTCCCACTTGGCATTGCGCCAGGTGAAATAGGTGTAGGACTGGGAAAAGCCGATCTTTGCCAGCCTGTACATGACCTTCGGCTTGGTGAAGGCTTCCGACAGGAAGACGACATCGGGATGACGCGCCCTGATGTCTCCGATCAGCCATTCCCAGAACGGAAAGGGCTTGGTGTGTGGATTGTCGACGCGAAAAAGTTTGACGCCCTGGTCCACCCAAAGCTGGACGACATCCCTGAGCTCCACCCATAGCGAAGGTAGCGCATCCCTGGTGTAGAAATCGACGTTGACGATGTCCTCGTATTTCTTCGGCGGGTTTTCGGCATATTTGATCGTGCCGTCGGGACGCCAGTCGAACCAGCCAGGATGCTCCGTGAGCCAGGGGTGATCCGGCGACGCCTGGATTGCGAGGTCGAGGGCGATCTCCAGGCCATGCCGGCCCGCCGCCTCGATCAGCCGCCGGAAATCCTCGAACTCGCCAAGTTCTGGATGGATGGCATCGTGGCCGCCATCCTCCGAGCCTATGGCATAGGGGCTTCCGGGATCATCCGGCGCGGCTTTCAGGCTGTTGTTGCGGCCTTTGCGGTTGGTCGAACCGATCGGATGAATTGGCGGGAAATAGAGCACGTCGAAGCCCATATCGCGGATGGCCGGCAATCTCGCGATGACGTCGTCGAACGTGCCATGCCGGTCCGGATCGCCACTCTGCGAGCGCGGGAAGATCTGGTACCAGCTGGCAAAGGCGGCGGCCTTGCGTTCGGCATCGACGGCGCTTGCCGCCGAGCAAAGCCGAAACGGCCGCCTGTCGGCCTTGTTCATCAGTTCCGATGTCTTAGGATCAAGCAGGATCGCCGCGCGCTCGGCATCCGGCGCGTGTTCGAGACGGTCGGCAAGGGCTTTCAATTCCGCGCTGAGCGCTGTGCTGGCCTGGGTCTCAGCCGAGCGGACGAGATTCACCCCCTCCTGCAGCTCGAGCTTCAGGTCCAGCCTGGCATCGTTCTTCTTCGTCAGTTCGTAGCGAAAGATCGCAAACAGGTTCCTCCATGCCTCGACGGCAAACTCATAGCGGCCGGTCCGCTCCAACAGGAATTCGGCGCGCCAGCGGTCGTTTTCGACCAGCTGCATCTCCGTCTCGTTCCAGTCCGCCGCATCGAGCGGCCGCCAGAGCAGGACGGCGGCGATCGGGTCGTGGCCGTCTGCGAATATATCTGCCTCGACGGTGACGATGTCGCCGACCACTCGCTTGACTGGGAAGCGCCCTTCATCGACGCGCGGCAGGATGTTTTCGATGGCGAGCCGCGGCGACGCCGTCGCCTGCTCGATATCGAGAATGGGCCGGGATGTGATCGGTGCCGGCGCTTTGCCTTCGATTACCAGGGTCTCCCCTGCCCGCAGCCGTAGAGCCGCGCTGCCGGCAGCCACGGGAAGAAAACCCGAAGCCGCTTCGCGAAGTGCCGTAACCGGAGCGGGCGCGCTTTTCCGAAGGTCCCTGTTGATTAAGATGAAGCGCACATTCTCCGTGCTGCGAAGGTCTTCCGCCTCGGATTGCAGAAGCGCTGAGACCGGGCCATTGGCGTTGCGGATGAGCCGAAGCGTTGCAGCGAAGGCATCTGGGTTCTTGCCGATTTCCGTGTTCGCAAGGCGAATTTGGGAGGAGATATCGAAAGCGAGGTCATGGCGCAGGCCTCGCAAGCCCGTTCCATTCCCATGGGTCGGATCGAGCGGCGTGGCTGCGCCATACTCGAAGCCCATCGGAACCATCACGCCACCACCGAGCGCGGCGGCAAGGCGCAGCGCACGGACGGCGCGCCGTTCGAGGATTTCGCGGCTCTCGGTTCCGTGCGCGATCCGCCGGGAGAATGGCGGCTCCGGAAAGGCGATCTGCCGGCCGAATAACGCCTGCACGCGGTGTTCTTCGATAAACCATCTCTCGTCGAAATCCCACCAGGCCATCGATGAAAAACATCCATCGAAGCCTGCATCCTTGACCGCTTCCCTCGCGCCGAAATCGGTGCCGGGGGTCCAGGCGAAGAATTGCGCGTCCGCCTTCTCGCGCACCGCCGAAATCAGCGATTTGAAGAGCGTCGGCGCGGCGCGATCGATCCCGAGCACCCGGTAGCCGGAGAGGCCTAGAGGGGCCAGTCTTCGCAGCCGTTCGGTCCATTCTTCCAATAGCCGGGATTGAGACTCCGCCGCCATCGCGGACATCGGCTCCGCCGGGTCTAATGGTGAGCGACGAGGGTCGACGGGATGAAAGCCCGCTTCGGGATCCCGAGACTTGCCATCGAGCATCAGGTCCATCATCAAGGCGACACCGCTCTTGCCGGCAGCCTCCGCCAAGCGCGCTACCCCATCCTCGACCGCGCTCCCGAGCGACAGCGGAGGATCGAGGCGATCGAAGTCCCGCGGGGCAAAGACGCTGCACTCCCCGCCCCGGTCGAAGAGAGGCGCCGTCAGCACACGATCGAAACCCGTATCCGCCGCATGGTCGAAAACCTCGCGCCATGCGTCGATGCCCTGAAGTAGAAGCGGATTGACATAATAGATCCGGGGTGGGGTGCTCAACACACCCTGGTTCGTAGAAAATGGCATCGGCCGCCGCCTCGAGTTGCTTTCCATGCAAACTTCCCTTGGCGGTGGTTGTTCCACCGAAACCGCCAATTCGCGATGCGCGACGATCACCGATCGCACCGACGTTCGCTCATCAACGGCGCTCAATGATGCAGAGAGTGCTTGAGGATTCATGCCGCTTTTGGGTAGTCTCGCCTCTCCCAGGAGGGTACCCATTTGGCTGTTGACGGCGCATCGGTGTTTCGAACGATACTCGTCACTGCAACGCTTGCAGCGTGCGTCTCGTCCCTCGCCTCCTGGAGCATCGATACCGATCGTTCGACTCCTCACAAGCACGGCCTGTTTGAGATCCGCGAGGAGGCCAGGCGTTTCATCTCGGGTGAGAACGCCAAGGGGAGCGAGCAATGGCAAGCGTTGGAGCCCAACGCCAAGGTGCTGGTTCCTCGATGCGCGGTCCCGCTCCAAACACAATGGACGCCGACGAGCCTCGGCCGTTCGAAACCCAGCGTCATGGTGATTTGCGCAGCCGCGGTGCCGAACACCGTGATGAAAACTTGGGATGTGCATGTTCCCGTAGAGCGGAAGTCGCACCATCCTTAAGGGCGGGCACCTGAGCAAGATTTGATGTACTGAATGAAAACACTTCGATTGCAATAGAGACAACCAGACGTGGATGTATCGGTAGAACTGTGCTCCTATCCCGAACTTGACGACCGGATCGTGATCGTTCGAGCGGGCGACGAAGTCGATGGCGTGTTTGTCCGGACCGAGAGGTTCAACGTCCTGATCGATACGCTCGGGACGCCCGAGCTATGCCGAATGGCGCTGGATCTGCTTGAAGAGAAGGCTGCAGCTCGCCCGCTGATGGTCATCAACTCGCACATGGATTGGGATCATTTCTGGGGAAATGCCGCCATTGCGGGCCGCGCTCCCATCATAGCGCATGCCGCGGCGCTCGACCGCTTGCGTGATCCCTCCGCGCAGCAGATCCTCAGAGACAAGGCCAGTCAGGAATCGAGATTTCGGAATGTCGAGCTCATCGGTCCCGATATCACCTTCTCCGGCTCGATGGTTCTCAACGGCGGCGATCTCACGCTCGAACTGATCCATACGCCCGGGCACACGCCCGACCATATCGCCGTATGGATCCCCGAACTTCGCATCTGCCTGGCGGTCGATGCGGTGGAATACCCCATTCCCGAAGTCTGGAGCAAAAGTGCCGAAGACCTTCGCCTGATCCGTTCCTCGCTGGAGCGTATCCGTGACCTCGATGCGAGACTGGTCATCCCCGCGCATGGCCAGACGTCTTCACCTTCAACGGTGAATGCGAACCTCGTCTATTTCGAAGCCTTGGCCGATCGTGTCGATGGGTTGAGCGAAAACCAACTGGCGGATGGACAACTCAGCCGCTCAAGCGACTTCCGGCTTGAAGATTTCGTCATCATTCCCGACGGGATGCCTTTGGATACGGTGACATTCTACCGGAACTGCCACGAGACAAATCTTGGCGCCACGGTTCAGGCCCATATCGAAAAACGGAATCACGCATAGGGGATAGCATGCAGGAGACCATGACGTGAAACCATTGGAGGGCGGGCGAGCCGGGCAGATCTGGCGTGACGGCAACACCGTCATCAGACCATCAGGCGTATGGACGCCGACGGTTCATCGGTTTTTGCGCCATCTCAGGACCAGAGACTTTCTGGGAGCGCCGGTGCCGATCGACATCACAGGGGAAGGCCAGGAGATCGTCAGCTACGTCTCCGGGCGCGTCTGCGAAGACTTGCGTGACCCATTTGTCGGATCAGAGACCATGCTGATTTCCGCGGCCAGGCTTCTGCGCGATTTTCACTCGGCGTCTCAAGGGTTTCTGGCAAGGGATGGCGAGGTCCAGACATGGATGCTGCCGCCGCAGGAACCGCGCGAGATCGTCTGCCACGGAGATTATGCGCCTTACAATGTCGCAACCGCAGAACATGAGGCTGTCGGGGTCATCGATTTCGACGCCGCCCATCCCGCGCCGCGCCTATGGGATCTGGCCTATGCTGTTTACCGCTGGGGGCCCTTGTCCGATCCTTCCAATCGCGGCGTGATATCAGGCCTTGATGAGCAGCTGCGGCGGACGGAAATCTTCTGCATGGCTTACGGCACGACGGCAGAAGAGCGGCGCCAGCTGCCGGAGACGATCTGCAGGCGGCTTCAGGCGCTCGTGAATTTCATGCAAACAAGGGCCTCGGCCGGAGACGAGACCTTCGTGGAGGACGTGGCCGCAGGAGACGATCGGCTGTATCTAAACGACATCGACTACATCAGCAAACATCGAGATCGGCTGCTGCGCGCGCTGCGGTGACGCGCCTCTGGCAATTACAGCCACTTCCTTCGGCGGAAAAAACCGAACAGACCCAGACACAAGACGGCAATGACACCCAGCACGAAGAAATAGCCATACTGGAATTTCAGTTCCGGCATATCGCTGAAATTCATGCCGTAGATACCGGCGATCGCGGTGGGAACGGCGAGGATCGCCGCCCAGGCGGCAAGCTTGCGGGCAATCGCCGTCTGCTCCGTCTGGCCGATCATCACACTGGCCTCGAAGGCGAAGGCCAGCACCTCGCGCAGCGCGTCGATATCCTCCTGGACCCGGCGCACATGATCGGTCACATCGCGAAACAGCGATTGCAGCGTCGGATCCATGCCGGGAAGATCGACATGCTCATATCGCCGGCAGACGTCGACGAGCGGCACCACGGCATTGCGCAGCCGCAGAAGCTTGCGGCGTAAGAGGTAAAGCCGTTCGATGTCGGACTTTGCCAGCTGTTCGCGCAGCACCAGATCTTCAAGTTTTTCGACCTCCTCCTGCACGACCTCGATCACCGGCATGTAGTTGTCGACGATGAAATCCAGGATGGAATAAAGAATATAATTCTCGCCGTGGGCCAGCGCCGTCGGCGTCGCCTCGCACCGCTGCCGCACCGCCAGGTACGAGGACGAGTCCCCGTGGCGGACCGAGACGACATAACCGCGACCGACGAACAAATGCGTTTCGCCGAAGACGATTTCGTCATCCTTCATATGGGCGGTCCGGGCAACGATGAACATTGCGTCCCCATAGGTCTCCAGCTTCGGTCGCTGGTGGGGCTGTGCCGCGTCCTCGATCGCCAAGGCATGGAGATTGAACTCGGCCTGGACCTGGTGCAGCAGCACTTCATCCGGCTCGTGCAGGCCGATCCAGACGACGGCATTCTCCCGGCCTCGCCATTCACCGGCCTCTTCTATCCTGATGTCGCGAATGCGTTGCCCATGCTGGTAAACGGCAGCAGCCACGACGCCGGGACGTTCATAGGGCGGCGATGTCGAACCGCTGCCGGCCCGCGGGGAAATGCTGTCCAGATTCTTCAGCTTTTCCAAATCCTGCCGTCCTCCACTCCCGCACGGATCACATATCCGCAGCCATCCGTCTGCCGGTCAGGCGGTCAGCCCATCATAATGCTATTTCGTAAAACATGCATCTGCCTCGATGTGGAGGGCTGACCCAGCGCCTTCATCGTGGCAAGGCGCGTGCAATCACGTATCCGTGGAAATATCGTCCCAGTCCTGATCCATGTAGCCGATCAGCCAGTTGAGAGCGTAGTGGCGTGCGTAGACAGCCCCCTGAGCGCAAAAGCGACATAGGCTTTCCAAAAAGGTGGTAAACGGCGTTTTACATATTGAGCAAATCGTTAAATTGTTTTTGTTAGAAACTCCTCATCCAGTCCGGTCAGAAGCCGGAAGTTCGATCGAGGACTTTCAATGCGCCGCCCAAACATCAAATCAAGTTTGCTGTTGATTTTCAGTGTCATAGCTCTTCTTTTCGGCCTTGTCGCCTATCTCGCGGTCGATGGTCTTCGGAAGACGAACGGATCGACGGAAGAGATTGCCAGTAATTGGTTGCCGAGCGTACAGGCTTCCCAGGCGATCAATCTCGCCATGACGAATTTGCGCCTCGTTTACCGCGATCACATCATTGCGCAGACGGAGGCGGAAAAGAAAACACGCGAAGAGGCCATCAAGGTCGCCGAGGATGCGATTCGCAAATCGGCGGACGCCTACCTTCCTCTGGCTTCATCCGACCACGAGCGCGAGTTGATCAAGACGATCGAGGAAAGCGTCGAAGGCTACATCGCCAGTAGCGCGCAGTTGCTTGATCTTTCCCGCGCCAACAAGACCGAAGAAGCCGGGAAATATCTCGGCGGGGAGATGCGCTCCTATTCGGACAAGCTCAAGGAAGCCACAGCGGCCCTGGTCGAGTTGAACGTCAGTGGCAGCAAGAAGGCTGCCGACCTCAGCAAGGAGACCTTCGCCTCCATAGAATTCTACCTGCTTGCAACGATCGGTGTTGCCGGATTGCTCGTTCTCGGCGCTGTCGCCTTCGTGCTGAAGAGCATCGCCAATCCGATTACCGGCATCACCGCTTCGATGCGACGGCTGGCCGACGGGGACACCGGTTCGGAGATCCCGTTCGCCGACCGCGCCGACGAAATCGGGTCGATGGCGGAGGCGGTCGAAATCTTCCGCCAGGCCGCGATCACCAACAAGCGGATGGCGATGGAAGCCGAGGAGAATCGCAATAGAGCGGAGACCGACCGCGTTGCCGCACAGAGGCAGGCCGAAGCCGACGCCTCGGAGCGGCTACGCATCGCCACCTCGGGCCTCGCCGCCGGTCTAAAGCGGTTGGCCGCAGGCGACCTGGCCTTCCAGCTCAACGAGGCCTTCGCACCCGACTTCGAGGCGCTGCGCCGTGACTTCAACCAGTCTGTCACGCAGCTTGGCACAACGCTTCGAGCGATTTCCGAAAGCATCGGCACGATCGACGAAGGCTCGCGGGAGATCTCCTCAGGTGCGGGCGATCTTTCAAAACGCACGGAGGAGCAGGCAGCGTCGCTCGAAGAAACCGCGGCTGCGCTGGAAGAGATCACGGCGAATGTGTCGAACTCCAGCAAGCGAACTGAGGAGACGCGCACGGTCGCCACCGAGGCAAATCGCAGCGCCGGGATCTCCGCCGAGGTCGTGTCCCACGCCGAGGAGGCAATGGGGCGGATCGAAACCTCGTCTCAGCAGATTTCCAACATCATCAGTGTCATCGATGAAATTGCATTCCAGACCAATCTTCTCGCGCTGAATGCCGGCGTGGAAGCGGCAAGAGCCGGCGAGGCCGGCAAGGGCTTTGCCGTCGTCGCCCAGGAGGTGCGCGAACTTGCGCAGCGTTCCGCAACGGCTGCCAAGGAGATCAAGGGTCTTATCCAGAACTCGTCGAAAGAGGTGGAAAGCGGTGTCAAGCTTGTGCGCGACACCGGCCAGGCCCTGAAGACCATTGGTGGCTTCATCAGCCAGATCAATCACCATATGGATTCGATCGCCACCTCGGCGAAAGAGCAGTCGGTCGGCCTCAGCGAAGTCAACGTCGCCGTCAATCGCATGGATCAGACCACGCAACAGAACGCGGCCATGGTGGAACAATCGACCGCTGCCTCCGATTCGCTAGCCCAGCAGGCCCAGACGCTGCGCGAACTCATCAGCCAGTTCAGGCTCGACGACGCCGCATCTAGCCAATCCTCAGCCCTTCGCTCCACCGCTAGAACAATGGAACAACCAATGGCCCGCGCAACGGTGCATGCGGTTGCCGCACGCCGCTGAACTATCGGCAACAGGAGTCGATAAAGGGCGCGCGGCAATGCCGGGCGCCCTTCGTTTGTCATGACGCGAAGGCTGGATTGCGCCGCGCGCCCATTCTCAGCACGAAATAGATCGCCCCGCCGATTCCGACGCCGAAGAACCAGCCATAGGTACCCCACCAATCCGGCAGGATGCTGGTGAAGGTCGGCAGGATCGAGGAGAAAAGCGCGCCGACCGCGAATGCGATGAAGGCATTGCCGTGCCATCCGTTCTGGAAGCGGAACTCGCCATTCTCATGGTAAAGCGCCTCGACGTTCAGCTGGCTCTTGCGGATGAGATAGTAGTCCACCATCATGACGCCGAAGATCGGTCCCATGGTCGATCCGATGAAATTGACGAAATGCGCCGCACCTGTCTCCCAGGGGGCAAACGGGTAAAGCACGAGAGCGATCATTGCGGCGATATATCCCCCGCGTTTGAAGTTGATCTGGCGTGGGAAGACATTGGCGAAGTCGAAGGCCGGCGACACGAAATTCGCCACGACGTTAATGCCGAGCGTTGCGATCGCAAATGTCAGCGCCGCAAGCAGCGCCAGGAACCAGCTTTCGAATTTCGCCGATATCATTTCCGGATGCAGCAGGACCTCCCCGTAGACGGTGAAGGCGGCGGTGGTCGTCACACCTGCGACGAGGCAGAATGCCAGGAGATTGATCGGCAGCCCCCAAAGATTGCCTTTCCTGAGCGCCTTTTCATTCGTTGCGTAACGCGAGAAATCGCAGAAGTTCAGGTAGAGCGCCGCGAAATAGGTGATCCAGGTGGCGGACACGGCGGCAAGCGCTGCGACCGAGCCTGGCTCGCCCGGCACGCCGGCATCCTTGGTCTTTTCGATCAGCACGTCGCGCGGAATTTCGGCACCGAAGGAGAAGGTGCCTGATTTGACGACCAGATAGACCGCAAGGATCAGCATCATGATCCAGACGGCCGGACCGGCCCAATCCTGGAACTTGCGAACCGTTTCCATCCCCCGCTGAATGATCAGCAGCTGCAGCGCCCAGACGATCACATAGCAGATGAGTTCGAGGGTCGAGTGGCCGAGCATATGGCTGTTCTGATGAAGGGCGAGCAGGCTGTCGTTGCGGATCAGCAAGGCGACGATGGCGCCGGATGCAGCGGCGGTCTGCGCCCCGTACCAGAAGCAGGCGACCACGGCCCGGACAAGGGCCGGAACATTCGCCCCGAATGTGCCGAAGGAGGCGCGCGCCAGCACCGGAAAAGGTACGCCGGTGCGCACGCCGGCATTGCCGACCAAGCTCATCAACACGAAAATGACCAGCGATCCGATGCCGATAGCGATGACGAAATTGACGAAGCTGCCGCACAGCAGGAACAGGCTCGCCGCCAGATAATAGCCCCACAGGCTGTGAACGTCGGATGTCCAGACGTTAAAGATACTGAATGCACCCCATTTACGCTCCTCGGCGGGTGCAAGATCCTCGTTGTACAACGAGGGAGACGGATTTCGAATGCTCATGAATGCCCTCCCATATCCCTGAGGTCAAATCGACCACAGCCGGAAGTCTGCTCCTCCTTTGTGCATCTGACAATTTAATAGTCACATTATGCACATCTCTTGGCGATGCCTGAGAATTAGCCATCGCCGGAGCCGGATCGGTCCTTGGCGAAAGCGTTCACTGTGAGCCGACGACACGCCCAGCCAGGCGAAACGGGCTTGCAACCGCGGCACCTGCGGCGTCGAAGACGTAAGCGCCGACGTCACCAGCGGTCGAACGCCTGCCGCTCTCGAAGGAGGCGAGTTGCGCGCCGAACCTGGCGAGCGATGCGTAGCGGTCGTGCCCCAGCCCGTCGGACGCTTGGATCGACGTGATGTCGATGACCCGAAGCCTTTCCTTCACGGCAGCCTCCTCGACGACGGGATCGTCGATATCAAGGCGCCCGACGCGCGGCCGCTCTCCGGCGATGAAACTCGAGGCCACGAGCGCCCGGTCGTCCTTCGAAACGAGAAGCGATATCGGGATCGGCATCCGCCCGACGTCCTTCAGCTGGGCGCGGAAAACGTCGACATCGATGTCGGGGGCGGCAAGCAACACCGCCAGTTTGCCGATGACATCGTCGCGATGCTGCAGCTTGAGCTGGCGCACCGTTTCCATGACCAGAAACCCGCCCATGCTGTGTCCGAAAAGGACAATACGCTTCACCTTGCCCGAAGCCGAGAGCGACGTGACGAGCGAGGCGAGTTCGGTGCGCGAAGACAGGGCCGCATCGCGGTCGGCGACATAGCCGGCGACCGCCGCGGCCGAAGGCCAGGAGAACAGAATCGGGGCACCCGGTATATTCGCATCCGCGGCGATCTGCGCGGTGCGGTAAAGCGCCTCCTGGTAACTGTAGTTGTAGCCATGCACGAAGATGCCAACGGTGCCGTCGGCCTGCACGGAACCGAGCGCCTGTTGCACGAAGGCATCCTTCGGCAGTTGCTCGCGCTCGATGACGGCAAATTGCCGCTCGGGATCCGGCGTCGCGGTCGGATAGGTGATCGCGGTATCCTTTCGGTCGGGAGGAACCGAAAACTCATACTCCTCATAGGTGAGCGTCTCGGCCCATGCGCTGCCGAAACCGCCGCGCACTCTGTCGGGGGTTCGATTCGTGGCGGCGAGGACCCTCACCCGATCCGGGGCCTTCTCGCCATGAACCTGCTTGTTCAGCGAAACGGGCTTATCGAGATGCACGGGTTGCAGGACATCCGGCGATGGCCGCGTGGCGCAGCCGCCAAGCATCGCCAGGGCGATGCCAATGGTGATGGCCGCAGCGATGCTCGGCGGACCAGCAGGAGTTCCCTTCGACACCTCTCGGGAATGCCGCTCCGCCATCGATCCATTCTTCCAAAGGTCGCTGGCGGTCACGAGTGTGGTTTTGCCCATGTCGTCACTCGGAGTGCGATTCCTGCTCCCGCGTGGGATGGCAATCGCTTGTGCCATCCCACGCATTGCGTTCCAGTCCGTGTTGCAGCCACGGCGGCATGAAATAGCCACTAGCTTCCTCACGCCTCTGCCGCGGCACCGGCCTGGGCGCCTTCATCCCTCGGGATCCTGAACCACGCGACGTAGAGCGCCGGCAGGAACAGCAGGGTGAGCGCGGTTCCGACGACGATGCCGCCCATCATGGCGTAAGCCATCGGTCCCCAGAATATCTCGCGCGAGATCGGGATCAGCGCGAGGGTGGCGGCCGCTGCCGTCAGCATGATCGGCCGCATGCGATGTTCGGTCGCCTCGATGACGGCCTGCCAGGCCGGGACACCTTCGGCGCGCAGATGCTCTATCTGCACGACGAGGATGACGGAGTTGCGGATCAGGATGCCGATCAGCGCCAGCACGCCGAGGATGGCGACGAAGCCCATCGGCGCATGGCTCAGCAACAGCGCCGCAACCACACCGATTAGAGCCGTCGGAGCCACCGCAAAGACCAGGAACAGGCGGCTGAAGCTCTGCAGCTGGATCATCAGGATCGTCGCCATTACGAACAGCATCATCGGAGCGACCGCCGCGATCGGCCCTTGCGCCTCGGCGCTGGATTCGACCGCGCCGCCGATTTCCACCTTGTATCCCACGGGCAGGCTCTTCTGGAATTCTTCCACCTTCGGCTTCAACTGGTCGACGATCGTGGCCGGCTGCGTCGAGCCGATAACGGCTGCCTTGAGCGTGATGGTGGGCTGCCGGTCGCGACGCCAGATCGTCGGTTGCTCGAGCTCGTAGCGGAAATTGGCGACGGCTGAGAGCGGCACGACCTTGCCGTTGGAGGTGGAAAGTTGAAGGTTCTGCAGCGTCTGGATGGAACCGCGCTCCGATGCCCTGGCCCGCCCGATGACATTGACCAGGTAGATGTCGTCGCGGATCTGCGTCGCCGTCGAGCCTTCGACGATGCCGTTAAGGGCGGTGGCGATATCCTCGGAGGAGACGCCGAGTTGGCGCGCCTTGTCCTGCAGCACATCGACCTTGACGACGCGGGAGGGCTCGTTCCAGTCCAGGACCATGTTGGCGAGAAGCGGATGCGTACCGACGATGCCGGCAAATTGCTGGGAGATGTCACGCACCTTTTGGATATCGGGGCCGCTGACCCGGTACTGGACCGGCTTGCCCACCGGAGGGCCGATATCGAGGAGCTTGACGAAGGCGTCGGTGCCGGGAAAGGTTTTCGTCAGATAGCCCTGCAGGTCCGCCCGCACCTTGTCGCGCACGTCAAGCCCCTTGGTGACGATCACCGTCTGTCCGAACGAGACATCAGGCGTCTGCACATCGAAGGAGAGGATGAAGCGCGGCGCGCCCTGGCCGACATAAGTGGTCCAGTGATCGATGTCCTTGTTGCCGGCCAGCATCTCCTTTTCGAACTTGGCCATCTGCCTGTTGGTCTCGGCGATCGAGCTGTTGTGCGGCAGGTTCCAGTCGACGACGAGCTCGGTCCTGTCCGAGTTCGGGAAGAACTGCTGCTGCACCAGCCCCATGCCGACGACCGAGAGGCCGAACACGGCGACGGTGAGCGCGATGGTGATCCAGCGCCAGCCCATCGCCAGCCCCAGAAGCCAGGAGAAGAAGGAGGCGAAGCGGCCCTTCTTCTCGTGATGCGACTTCATGGTCTTCGGCAGGATGGTGACGCCGAGAAGCGGCGTGAACAGCACCGCCACGATCCAGGAGACAACCAGCGAAACCGCGATGACCACGAAAAGCGTGAAAGTGAATTCGCCTGCGGCGCTGTTGTTGAGACCAACGGGAATGAAGCCCGCGACGGTGACGAGCGTTCCCGTCAGCATCGGAAAAGCCGTCGATGTATAGACGTAAGTGGCGGCTTTCTTGAGATCGTCGCCCGCTTCCAGACGGGCCACCATCATCTCTACGGCAATCATGGCGTCGTCGACGAGCAGTCCGAGCGCAATGATGAGCGCGCCGAGCGAAATACGCTGCAGCGAGATGCCGGAATATTCCATCACCACGAAGGTGATGGCGAGCACAAGAGGGATGGAAATCGCCACCACCATGCCGGCGCGCAAGCCGAGGCTGATGAAACTGATGACAAGCACGATAGCGATCGCTTCGAAGAGCGCGCGGGTGAAGCCCGAAACCGCTTCGTCGACGACGGCCGGCTGATCGGAAACGCGGTGGACATCGACGCCGATCGGAAGATCGGCAACGATACGTTTCATCTGCGCGTCCAGCGCCTCGCCGAACTCCAGCAGATTGGCGCCCTGCTTCATGCCGATCGCAAGTCCGATCGCCGGTTCGCCATTGAAGCGGAACAGCGCCGACGGCGGATCGACATAACCGCGCTTGATCGTGGCGACGTCGGTCAGCGGAAAGAAGCGGTCGTTGATGCGAAGGTTGATCGACCGCAGGCTTTCCTCGGAGGTGAACTGTCCGCTCACCCGCAAGGCGATACGCTCCGGCCCGGCATCGACAAAGCCGGACTGGGTAACGGCGTTCTGCGCCTGCAGGGTGCTGATCACCGACTGCTGGTCGATGCCGAGTGCTGCGATCTGGCGCGTGGAGAATTCGAGGTAAATCGCTTCATCCTGAGCGCCGACCACATCGACCTTGCCGACATTGGGCACGGTCAGAACCTCGGAGCGGGCGTTTTCCACGAGGTCGCGAAGCTGCCGCTGGGTCAGCCCATCGCTCGTGAAGGCGTAGATGTTTCCGAACACGTCGCCGAAGCGATCGTTGAAGAAAGGTCCGACGACACCGCTCGGAAAATCTCCCTTAATGTCGGCGATCATGTTGCGGATGCGCAGCCAGGTCGGCGCGACATCCCCAGCCTTGGTGGTCGGCAGCAGTTCGACGAAGACGGTCGTCTGGCCAGCGACGGTCTCACTCTTGGTGTAGTCAAGCGACTCCAATTCCTGAAGCTTCTTTTCGATCCTGTCCGTCACCTGCCGCGTTATCTCTTCGGCGGAAGCGCCGGGCCACTGCGCCGTAATCACCATTGTCTTGATCGTGAAGTTCGGGTCTTCCTCGCGGCCGAGGTTCAAATAGGAGAAGGCGCCGGCGAGAATGAAGACGATCATGAAGTACCAGACGAGCGAACGGTGTTTGAGCGCCCAGTCGGAAAGGTTGAAGGACTTCACTGGCTGATCTCCTGGTCGATCCTGATGGCCTGGCCATCTTCAAGTTTATGCACGCCTGCCACGGCCACCCTGTCTCCGGGGGCAAGCCCCTCTGCGATGCGGACGCTGCCGCCTTCGACGACGTCGCCGTCAATCTTCACGCGGCGCAGCGATACCTTCTTGCCGGGCACGTCGACGATCCAGACGCTCGGGCCCTCGGCGCCGGCAAGGATTGCCGAAGACGGCAGCACGATCTCCGGATCGGCGGCAATGGTGGCCGAGGCTGATATAACGGCACCGAGCCTGAAGGCCTCCGGCGGATCGGTAAGCGCGATCTTCGTTCGGCTCGTGCGAGTGGAGGCGTCCGCCTCCGGCGCGATCTCGCGCACGACCCCTGACGCACGAATTGCGGGATCGAGCTGCAGCGTCACTTCGAAGGGCGCGCCGATCTTCAGTTTCTGGGCAGTGCCCTGCGGCACGTCGACCACGGCGTCGCGCTTGTCCGGCCGCGCGATGGTCACGACCGTCTGGCCGGCTGATACCACCTGCCCGACCTCGGCCGAGGCCGCCGTCACCACACCGTCGAATTCCGCGCGAAGCTGCGCATAGCCGAGCTGCTCATTGGCCTTGTCGAGATTGGCCTGCGCCTTGGCGACCGCGGCCGAGGCCGATCGTCTCGCCAGCTCGGCCTCTTCGAGCGAGGCTTCGGTACCGGAGCGCGATTCCACCAGCGCGCGCTGGCGCTGCTCGGTGGTCACCGCGTTCCTCAACTGGGCGTCGCTGTTTTCCACATCGGACTGGGAGCTGCGCACGGCAAGCTCCAGCGCCAGCGGATCGATGGCTGCGACGACATCTCCCTTCTTGACGACATCTCCGACATTGACGTTGCGGGCGATCATCCGCCCGAGAATCCTAAAGCCGAGCTCGGTCTCGATCGTCGGCTCGACTGTACCGGTCAGGCTGAGACTGGTGGCAGGCGTCTGCGTGACTGTCATCGACAGCACGGGACGCGGCGCTTCTTCGTTGTTATCCTCTTGCCGCGTGCAGGAGGAGATCAGGGCCGTACCCATCATTAGTGCGACTATCTTGGGACGAATACTCACTTGGAAGCTTCCTTGACATAAGAAACGATTTCACCGGGCCTGAGGAACTTTGTTCCTTCAGTCACCACGACCTCTCCTGCCGACACGCCCGATTTCACGATAAAGCTGCCGGTCTCGTAGCCGGTGACATCGACGGCCCGCACAGAGACCTCTGACGATGCGGGATCGGCTATCCAGACGGCTGGCTTGCCGTCCTTGGCGGTCATTGCCGACCAGGGAAGCTGGATGACGTCCTGGGAGACGTAGTTGAATCTTCCGACGACGGGAGCGCCCAGCGGAATGGGAGCGTCGCTCGAGATCGCGACCTTGACCTTGATGGTGCCGGTGGAGGAATCGATCGTCGGCGAAATCTCGCGAACCTTCGCCGTGATCTTTTGCGTCGGGTCCGAAAGGAGGGCCACGGTCCCGTCGCCTGCGATCGGGCGCAGGAAGGCGCTTTCGACCACCTCGAAGACGGCGTCCCGGTCGCCGTCATGAGCAAGGGTGAAGACGACCTGAGCGGCCTGCGCCACCTGCCCGACCTCGGCATTGCGGGCGGTGATCACCCCGTCGACGTCCGCCTTCAGCTCGGTGTAGGACAGGGTGTCCTGGGCGGTTTCGAAAAGCGCCTGCGCCGACTTCGTCGATGCCCGGGCCGTCAGAAGCGCCTCCTGCGCCTGATCGAGCGCAGCGCGGGTCGTCACCTGCGTTCGAAACAGGCTCTGCTGGCGATCGAATGCCAGCTGCGCCTGGGTCTGCTGCGCTTGCGCCGACTGAAGATTGGCCGCCGCCACGTCCAGATCGGCCTTCTGCTCTTCCGGATCGATGCGGGCCAAAAGCTGACCCGCCTTCACGGACTGCCCGATTTCCACCAGCCGTTCGACGATCTTGCCGCTGACGCGGAAGGACAGATCGGTCTGAACGCGGGCGCGGACTTCTCCCGTGATCGCACCGCCCTGGACCAGCGGCTCAGGCTTGGCGACGACAACACCGACCTGCCGCGGGGTTGGTCCGGCCGGTCGGCTGTCATCACTGCATGACCCGAGACCGATGGCGCATACGATCGCTGCGGCGACCTGAATGGTTCTCATAATAGACCTCTTGCTCTCAACGGCAGCTCCTATATAATTGACTGACGCATTAGTCAATGAAACTTTGCGCCGGAGGGAACGAGGGCGCGCACGACAAAGGAAGGCGAGAAAAATGGCAGCTCAGAAGAAACTCACACGCGCAGAACAGAAAGCGCTGCGACCCATCCAGATCATGGATGCCGCTTTCGAGGAATTCGTCAGAAGCGGTTTTGCCGGAACGAGGGTCGAAGACATCGCCGAGCGGGTCGGCGTCACCAAGGGCACGGTCTACGTCTATTTCGAAACCAAGGAAAAGCTATTCGAAGCGATGATCAACCACTTCTCCGTGCCGTTTCAGGAACTGGTCGTGATCGCCGATCGGCTCAGCGGCAGCGCTACCGACAGACTGGTTTCAATTCTGGGACTCTTCTACGAGCAAATTCCCGAGGACCGCGCGACGCGCGAGTTAACGCGACTCGTCATTTCGGAGGGACAGCGCTTTCCCGACCTGATCGATCGCCACCACGATCAGTTCATTGCGCCGATCATCGCCAAGATCGACGCTCTCATTCTGGAGGGCATGGCCTCGGGGGAGTTTCGTCAGGTTCCGGTGGAATTTTCCGACATCGTGGTCGCGCCCATCCTGACGACGACGGTTCTGCGACTGATATTCGACGACCGCCGCGTGCCCACTCCCAACAAGGAGGCCTTCCTGCGGACCTATTTCGACCTGCTGTTCAACGGCTTGCTCGCCAAGCCTCACTGATGGTTCCAGCGCCCGCGATCATCGCTCATTTGCGGCAGCGCTGCGGCCGGTTTTCGCCGAAAGAGGAAAAATAGGCTGCAGCGCACGTAGATTTTCTGAAGTTTTTATGTGAAAACATCGAGTTAGCTTGTGCCTTCGAAGGCACGACCTCAATTCGCGACGGAATAAAGTGGAACGCAAAGTCAATCTCAAGGATGTCGCGCGCGACGCTGATGTATCGCTGAGCACGGCCTCGCACGCTCTGAACGGAACCGCGCCGCTGACGATAGAAGTGCGCGAACGGGTTCTGGATTCGGCCAAACGCTTGGGTTACCTCGACCGCCGGCGAAAGAAGGCGACGATTGCGGCGCTGCGCGTTCTGCTTCTCGCCATTCCCGATGATGCCGCGCCGGAGAGCGACCTTAACCTAGTGAGCTGGACGATCCTCAACGGTCTTCGAAGGGAGTGCGAGCGTCGCGGCATCCGGATCGTACCCTTCGTCAGCACCGGACGGCGCATCGACGGCGCTCATGTCAGGCAGATCGCGCTTTCGGAGCGTGCCGACGGCATCGTGGTCCTGAACGACGATCAGCCGGAACTCATCCGCAGCCTCGCCTCCCCTGACATGCCGGTCGTCATCGTCAACGGCGAGGATCCCGCTATGCTGGTCGATACGGTGACACCCGAAAACCGCTTCGGAGCAAGGCTCGGCATCGCGCACTTGCTGGCGCTCGGGCATCGCCGCATCCTGCACCTGACCTGGAAGGGCCGCACGACGATCCAGCGGAGATATGACGGCTTTTCCGATGCCTATTTCGCCGCCCAGCTTCCCGTGCCGGACGATATGATTCTGGAGGCCGAGGGATATGAGCCGAGACACGGCGAGGCTGCCATCAATGCGTTGCTCGACCGCGATCCTACGCTGAAAGGGGCGACCGCCGTCTTCTGCGCGGCCGACAATCTGGCGCTCGGCTGCCTGAAGGCATTGGCCGATCGCGACATAGGCGTGCCGGAAGCGATCTCTGTGCTGGGCTTCGACGATATCGTCCCCGGCGAATTCAGCCGTCCGCCGCTTTCAACGGTCAGCGTTCCTACCGACAAGCTCGGCGCCGCCGCACTGGCACTCATCGAACAAAGGCTGATCGCCAACGACCCGCAGCGCCCGGCCCATCGCCTGGAACTCGGATGCCATCTCGTCCTGCGCCGCAGCGTCGCGCCGCCGCGTCAAGAACCTGTCGGAAGGCCTCAGAATCCCAAAGGCTTGAATTAACGCAAACGCTCTGCCCGCAGTCGCGTATCCCGCGGGCTCTCGCCAAAGGTGCCGCGGTAGATGATGGAAAACCTGCCCGCATGCGCAAAACCCCATATCGCGCAGATCTCGCGGACGGATCGTTGGTTTGTTGGATCCCGCAGTTGTTCGCGGGCTGCCTGCAGCCGGATGGAGCGCAGATAACAGGCCGGAGAAGTCCCCCTGAAAGCTTTGAATCCCGTCTGCAGCGCGCGAAGTGAAACGCCGACATTATCCGCAACCATCGCCATGGTGAGAGGCTCGGCGATCTTGGCATGCATATAGTCGATGGCCCGTCGGACATGCCAAGGCGCAACCAGCGATATTTTCTTTTTTTCCATTTGACCTGAAAGGCGGTGGTGGCCAAATCGGATCACGAGGTGAGCGAGGGTCTCGCTCATCGTCGCCATGGCGAGAGGGGAGGACAAAAGCGGACCGCCGTTGCGCATACCCTGGACGATTGTCTGTACCAGATTGCCGATAAGCTGGCCCGACTGTGTCGCAAGATCCAGAACGGGCTCAAGGTCGAGCGACTCGGAGAGCGGTGTTTCCATAAGTGAAACGAGCATTCGCTTCACGACTCCCCAGTCGAGGAAGAGTACATCCGAAGTGTGCGGACCTTGGACGAAACGATCATCGGCCTCATGATTATTGGCCATGAGAAGGTGACCCGCTCCACTTTCAACCGACCTTTTTCCAATGGACACCCGAAAGGATCCGGTATGCGGAAGGTAGAAGGCAAGGTGTTGCGGCGTCTCATTGAGCGTTCGAACTGTCCAAGAACTTTGAAAGACGGAGTGAAGAACCGTAAATCCATTGCCTCTTCTCAAGTCTGCCGCCCAGGGGAAGATTCGATCGTTGCCTAGCGGCTGTGCGGCGAAAACCCCATAACCCGCCGACAGTGTTTGAACCATCGACTCGAAGTCGCGGCCTTGATGCATCGGTGCGAACCCATAATTCTCGCGCTCAGGAGCGCGCGCCGTATTCTCGTATCGCGAGGAAATCATGTTGCTCGATCCTCTCTTTCAGCACCCGCCTGCCGCAAGGCCGAGCGTTCCATCTCGCTCGAGCTTGCAGTGATGGCGAATGGGTTCCTCCAAACGCACGGACCCGCTCTTCGAGTCCCTGAAATGCACTCATCTCGGCTGGCTTGGCCAATCTTGATGAGGTAAGCAAGCTCGGCAAACAGGGGATCGAATCCCCTCATTTGACAGAAGCAACATGCACCTGCAATCTGCTTCACACTCACAGTGTAAATCAAAACGAACTGCAAATGAAGTATGATCCGCTAAAACATGTTGCCGCGCATTTTTTGCGAGATGCACAACCGGCCCGAGTGGCGTCCCGCAACGAACGGGACCTCTTGCGGCTGATCTGGAAATCCCCAGGGATCGAGCGCTCCGACCTGACCGAGCCGCTCGATCTCACCCAGCAATCCCTGCACAGGATCGTCGCACGGCTTCATGAGCGAGGAATGATCGTCTTTTCGCATTCTGAAGGCCGACGGTCAGGTCCGCCCAGCCCGGAGCTGTCCCTTCGAAAGGACTGGTGTCTGACACTTGGAATCTCCGTCAACGTCGGCTCGATCGGCCTTTGCCTCATGGGCTTTGGGGAACCATTGGAAAACTTGGAAATCCAGCAGGCGGGCACTTCGCTGTCGGCTGAGCTGGAACAGATCGAAGCGGCGGTCGAAGACATTCTGGCTCGCCGGGGCGCCAAACGCCGCGACATTCTCGGCGTCGGCCTGGCGGTCGCCGGCCACCGTATGCTGGAAACGGCCTTCAATTGTCCTCTGCCGCTCGCTCATTGGTCATTGATCGACCTAGCGCCTTTGCTTGGGAAGCAGCTCGGCTTGCCGGTCTGGGCAGACAATGCCACCAGGACCGCAGCTTTGGCGGAAGCGATCTTCGGCGTTGGCCGTGATGCCGCGGATTTCGCTTATATCGCTCATCTTCATGGCTATGGCGGCGGCCTGGTTTCCGGGGGCATGCCGTTTCGCGGCAGTTTCGGTAACGCCGGTGAATTCTCCGTTCTCTTCGCGCGTCAGGATTACGGCGACCGTCCTGCACTCGGCCAATTGCTTGAATACCTACGCAGCAAAGGTCGCTCCGACTTGACCCTCAAGGATCTGAAGAACGAAAACCTGGTGGATTGGGATGGCGTTCGCGAATGGGTCGACCGCGTCACTCCGGCCCACAATCGCGCCATCAATGCGATCAGCGCGATATTCGACCCGGCACTGATCGTCCTTGGCGGCGAGCTTCCGCATTCACTCGCGAGAATGCTTATCGAACGGACCGAATTCAACAATCTGCCTCGGCACGGCGTGTTGCGCGACGTTCCCAGCCTTGCGGTGGCACAGATCATCGATGCCCCAGGCGCAATCGGCGCGGCCTTGATCCCGCTATTTGAAACTGTTTTGTGATACCTTTGCCAGCAGTGCCTGGATGACGCAGACCTTCGGAACCATGACCAAACCAACGGCCAAAGCGCACCGCATGAATCACGTTCGATGCGACACGCTTCAGCCGGGAGGTACGGGTATGGTTCTTCGATGTTGGGCGCAGGTCTATTTCCACGCCTCGCCCTTCACTTCATCCCTGTTCCGGCGATGCCGGTGGTGATGTATTTCTGCAGGAACAGGAACACGATAGTGACAGGCAGCAGACTGAGGAAGGTCATCGCCAGGATATAGTGCCACTGCACCGAGAACTCTCCCTGAAATGCGTTGAGACCGACCTGCAGCGTGAAATTCTCGCGGCTGTTGAGGACGATGAGCGGCCAGAGGAAATCGTTCCAGCGCCAGAGCACCGAAAAGATCGCCAGCACTGCCAGCGCCGGCGCCGTCAGCGGCAGGATGATGCGCCAGAAAATGCAGAATTCGCTCGCCGCGTCGACGCGCGCCGCCTCGATCAGCTCATCGGGTATGGTCAGCATATATTGCCGCAGCAGGAAGACGGCCGTCGGAGAGGCGACTGTCGGCAGGATGACACCCCAGAGGTTGTCGGCAAGCCCGACCCCGACGATGACGAGATAGGCCGGAACCATGACGACGGCGAGCGGGATCATCAAGGTTGAAATGATGATGACGAAAACAGTTGTGTCGCCACGAAATTTGTATTTCGACAGCGCAAAAGCCGCCATCGCATTGACGACGAGGGTCAGCAGCGTCGCAACCACCGTGACGAACACCGAATTCTTGAGGAAGGTCAGGAAGTTGAAGCGCGTCAGCGGATCGGTGTAGTTCTCGGTGGCAATAGTCAGATGCTGCACCGGCGTCATCCCCTTCACGTCGACGCTGACCGGTGGTCCCGGATTTGCCGGATCGACCACTTGCGCCTTGAGGCCGATGCGCCGCACCATGGCCATTTCGCGCTGCTGACCGTCGATAGTGACCTGCCAGAGACTGAGCGGCTTGTCGAAGCCGGGCACCGTCTGCTCCACGGCGGCGCGCGGAAGCAACGTCGGCGGAAAACGGGTGATCTCGGCCGCCGGCTTCAGCGAAGAGAGGCCCGCCCAGACGACGGGAACGAGCACCGCCAGCGTTCCACCGATCAGCCAGACCCATGACAGAATATCGGTGATGTCTATGCGTCCGGCCCGGCGCGTGCGCGTCATGAAGCTGATCGGGTTCATAGAGCTGGTCATCTCAGGACTCCATTCGCTTGCCGAGGCGCAGCTGTATGAGGGTGAGAACCAGAAGCACCAGTCCCATGAGAACCGATGCGGCCGACGCAAGTCCGAAGAGGCGAAGGTCGCTGCTGAACGCCATCTGGTAGATGTATTGGACGATGAAGCTGTTGGCCGTGCCCGGGCCACCGCCGTTGGTCAGAACCCACGCCTCATCGAAGATTTGCACGGATTTGATCATCAGAAGGATGAAGACGACCAGCAGGTTCGGGGCCAACAGCGGAAGCGTGATCCTGAAAAGCGTGCGGCGCGGCGAAGCGGCGTCGATGGAGGCTGCTTCGTAGAGTTCCTTCGGGATCGCCTGGAGGCCGGCGAGCAGGATGAGCGTGTAAAAGCCCATATGGAACCAGACCGACACCACGACGACGAAGAAACGCGACCAGCCGACATCCAGCAGGAAAATCTCCGGGGGAACGCCGATCATCTGAAAGAAGGCGTTCAGCAGCCCGTTGCGATCGAGGAACCATTTCCAGATCAGGCCGATGACGACGGGCGACAGCAAGACGGGATAGAAGAACATCGCCCTGAAGAAGCCGCGCGCAAAAATCGCCCGGTTGAGGATCAGCGCGGTGATCAGCGCCACCAGCAATGTGGCGACGACGTTGAACGACACGAACCAGAGCGTATTCCACACCGCCGTCCAGAACAGCGATTCCTGGCAGGTTCCCGGCTGCAGGTAATTGCCGCAGGAAAGCAGCGTCCGGAAATTGTCCAGGCCGACGAAGGGCCGCTCCGACACGAAAAGATTGGTGCCGCCGGTGAAGGCGTAACCCACTGCAATCGCGATCGGAAGGAACGTGAAGATCGCGAACAGAACGAGGTTCGGCGCCAGGAACAGCCATGGCATGCGCTTGCGGCCGAAGATGCGTTCAATCACATTAATCGGGGCTTCGACCACCCTCATTGCCGTTTCTCCTGTCTGCGACTGCAATGCACCTGCTTTGAGCGCCGCCATCTTCAGCGTCTCCCCTGTCCGGGCCGCCGGCCAAAGGCCAGGCCGCTTTCGGGATCGAACAGATGAACTCGTTCCGGAGCGGCGTCGATCGAGATCAGGTCGCCTTGCATGGGCGCGAAATGGCCGGCCTCATGAATGATGATCTGCTCGTCGTGGCCGGCAAGGTTGCCGTAGACATAGGTCTCGGTGCCGAGGCCCTCGTGATACTGGACGACGAATGGCAGTCCTTGCTCTCCGACGCGTGAAAAATGCGCAGGCCTTATACCGGCAAGAACGGCCTGCCCGACCGCGATGCCGGCAGGGTCGACATCGCTGACGATCTTGCCGCCGTTGTCGACATCGATGGCCACACCGCTTTCACCGATAGCCGAGACCTTGCCCCTGATGATGTTCATGCGCGGTGAGCCGAGGAAGCCGGCGACGAAGAGATTGCGCGGGTTGTCGAAGAGTTCCAGCGGCGCGCCGACCTGCTCGACCCGCCCGGCGCGCAGCACGACGATCTTGTCGGCCATCGTCATCGCCTCGACCTGGTCATGCGTCACATAGACCATCGTCGTCTTGATCTCGCGGTGGAGCTTGGTGATCTCAGCCCGGGTCTGGACGCGCAGCGCCGCGTCGAGATTCGACAACGGCTCGTCGAAGAGAAAAATATCCGGTTCGCGCACGATGGCCCGGCCGATGGCAACACGTTGGCGCTGGCCGCCCGAAAGTTGCTTCGGGCGCCGGTCGAGATAGGGTTCGATCGCCAGCATCCTGGCGGCCTCGGCAATGCGCGCCTCGATCTCGGCGCGCTTGAACTTCAGATTTTCAAGGCCGAAAGCGAGGTTCTTGCGAACGCTCATATGCGGATAGAGCGCGTAGGACTGGAAGACCATGGCGATCTTGCGCTCGGCCGGCGAGAGTGCGCTGACGTCCCGGCCTCCGATCGCGATTGCCCCCGACGTGACCTCTTCGAGGCCAGCGATGACGCGCAAAAGGGTCGACTTGCCGCATCCCGACGGACCGACGAAGACAACGAACTCGCCGTCCTTGATATCGAGTTCGACGTCGTGCAGGACTTTGACCGAGCCATACGATTTGTTGACGTTGGAAAGTTTCAGTTCTGCCATGCCCCACTCCCATCGGGTGCCGCCGTTTCGAAGACGACGTCAATTGCGTTCCAGCCTTGCGGCAGCGGTGTCGGCCTCGTGATCCGCACCTCGTTCATCAATATCCCGGCAACCCCCGCCACATAGATGGCCGGCATTCCGTCCGGATAATTCTCAAGACCGATCACCCGCCCGTCCGAGCCGCGCGTCCAGGCATTTGCGCGGCCACCGCCGTCGACCTTCGGGGCAAGATCGGCACTGGTCGGGCGCAGGTCGTAGGATTGAGCGGTGCCGAGTTGCCCCGGCTGCTGTTCTAGGCCGATGCGTCTCAGCGATACGTTGCGGATGCCGGCCGGTGCGGCCGCAATGACGGTGATCGCCCCTTGCATCTGCCCGCTGACGTCCTCGACGATGAGGTTCCCGATGGCGCCCGCAGGGCGCTCGGTGACACGGTCGACGACATTAACGGTCAGCGCCTCCCCGGATCCCCAGAACCCATCGGGCGTTTCGCGGCACTCTACCGCGATCCGCGAAAACCGGACGTTCGATATCCGGCCGCCGTCGCGCGAAAATATGCCGAGCGCCCGGTTGGATGATGAGACACTGCAATCCTCGAAAGCGACATTGGTGATGTCGCCATGGGTTTCCGTGCCGATCTTCAGCGCGCAGCTGAGGCTCTGAACCGAGCAGCGGCGGACAAGGATATTTTCGCATCGGCCGATCGCTACACCATCAGGACCGATACTGGTCTTCAGGCAGATGCCGTCATCGGCCGTCGATATCGTGCAGTCCTCGATGACGGCGCCGCGGCAGGCGTCGAGCACGATGCCGTCCGTATTGGGAAGGCGGCGGTCGTTGTCGATCGTCACGTTCCGGACTCTGACATCGGTGCAATCGACAAAATGCAGCGTCCACATAGGCGAGCGGCTGATATGCAGCGCGTTGATCTCGACCTCGTCGCAGCTCTCGAAGACGACGACGCGGGGACGGAATTCGGCGGGGGTGAAAGTTCCCACCGTCTCGTCATCTCCGATGATGAAGCTGTCGCCGCCGGCTTCGATACGCCCTTCCCCCGTCAGGCTGATCCGCTGCGCGCCCTTGGCGACGATCATGCCACGGTCCGACTTCTCGGCGATCACCGAAACAATCGTATGCGCGTAGGCGCTATAATCCGGAACGGGACGCAGGATCGCGCCGGCGGCGAGATGAAGATCGACACCGGAGCGAAGGCGGAGCCCCCGGCAGATGTGGATGCCTGCAAGCAGTTCCAGCCGTCCGCCGCCGGAAGCCGATAGAGCATCGATCGCCGCCTGAAGGCGGGCCGTGTTGTCGCCATGGACCGCCTCAATCGCGACGAGAGATACAGCGCTCATTGGCGACGACCGTTTTCGAGGATGACTTCGGTCAGCAGCAGCATGGTCAGCGCCTGGCCGTAAGGCGTCGGCACGTTCGGGATGCGCCGGTAGAAATCGAGGTCATGGCCCATCGGCGTGCCGTCCGAGACGCCGTGAACGATGCCTTCTTCGTCGATCTGCGCCAGCACCGCTGCAAGCGCGCGCTCCGCATAAGCCTTATCGCTATCGTCGAGAATGCCGGCATCGACGGCGCGCAATATGCCATAGGCAATGCCAGCCGTGGCCGAGGTTTCCAGCGGCGAACAGGGGTCGTCCAGAAGGGTCGTGAACATCCCGTCCGGCCTCTGGTACTCCTTCAGCGAGCGCACCTGGCTGACGAGAACGTTCGAAAGGAACCGCCGGTCCTTTTCGCCAAGCGTCGGAACCAGATCGAAGAGCTCGGGAATGGCGACGGTGATCCAGGCATTGCCGCGCGCCCAGAAGGCATTGGCGAAATTGTGCCGGCCGTTGAAGGTCCAGCCGTGATACCAGAGACCGCTCACCGGATCGGAGAGGTAGCGGGTGTGGATCACGAACTGATAGACGGCCTCGTCGATCCAATCGTTGCGCTCGCAGAGCACGCCGGCTCGGGCGAGAAACAGGCAGGCCATGAACAGCGTATCGTCCCACAATTCGCCGTCGTTGAGGCGCTCCTTGACGACGTGCTGAAAGCCGCCCTCCTCGGTCTTCGGCAATTCCTTGACCAACCAATCGGCCCAGTCCTCGACGAGCGCGCGAAAATCCGGACGGTCGACATGCTGGACGAGGATCGCCAGCGGCAGCATCGGCGCCGTGCTGTTGATCTGGCGCGGCGGCAGACCGCGTTCGATCTGGCCGGCATACCAGGCGACGAGCTCCTCCAGCGCCTTCCGGTCATTGGTGGATATGGCCCGCCGCAGGAAGCCGTAGAGGCCGACGCCGACTTCCCAGTCCCATTCGTCGAACTGGATCCCGGAGGTGGAGCTTCCGGTCACCAGACCTTCCTTGATGCCTCTGAGCCGGCTGAAAGCCGTTGCCACCCGATCGATCGTCGTCAGGAGGGCGGCGTTGTCGACAGATGTAGTGTTCATGCGGGAGCCCTATCTTTCAGGAGTAGAACGGTCTGTCAGCGCCGGCGCCGGAGGCCGCACTGTCGTGGGTGAGGATCGGGTGCGGCTGATCATGCATGAACGGCCGGGGCTGGCCGGCGATCGAAAGACCGTCGGCATAGGAGAGAGAGATCGCCGGGCCACCCGGCGGCGTCAGCGCAAGGCACCGAAGCGCGGGATCGAAGGATACCGTCGTCTGGCACAGGCGCTCGAGGAAGGCTTTGAAGGCGTCGCCATTGCCGCACCCAACGATGGCCGCCCAGCCGCAGAGCGGCCCATAGGAGCGCGCCTCGCGACCGCCGGTCGGGCCGTCGGTGATCAGTTCCAACCCGTTCGAGGCCCAGAGGGCGGAAAATCCCCTGCCCGATCGCGCGATCAGCCACTTGTCTTCGATGATGAGATCGTCGAGCCCATCGCGGCCGATATAGGCATGCATCCATGCATGCCGTGCGTCGCAAGTATCTTCGATCAGGAGGGCGACGTCGCGATGCTGGGCGACGCGGGGCAGGATGCCGTTGCCGGCCCAATAGGATGGCCTTTGATTGCCCCAGGGATCGTCCTCGCCGGGATGATTGACCCAGAGTCTCGCCATCGGATGGCCGGCCAGCCTGATATCGAGAACATGCTGCTGGTGCCCCTTCTGGCCAGTCTTGTGATCAATGACCGTCGAAAGCTGCGCCGCCTCGTTCTTGAACAGCACGAGTTTGCCGCTCTCAAGCCCCTGGCTGTAACGCGCCTCGACGCTTCTGCCCCGCGAAAGTGCTGCAAGCTCGGCGAGATCGGCGGGCGGCTCGTAGCCGCCGGCGCAGAACATGGTCAACGCGGCGACACCGTTGTTCAGCCAACCAGTTCCGAAGGCGACCTGGGCGAAAGGCGCGAGCTCGGTCAGCGGGCCGGCGCGCAATTCCTTGTCGTAAGCGCGGCCCTGCGAACCGGCCGGAACGCCGGCCAGAGTATGAAGAGCGATCATCCGGAAGATGAGGTCGATCTGCCCGCGAGAACGATCGGCGATCTCGCTCTCGGCCCAACGTTCCAATGCGAGCAGGCCGATGAAATCGATCGGGTAATAAGCGGCCGAATTCCACTCCGCCAGGCCATGGGCCTCGACGCTGTCGAACCAGCGCCCGAGGCGCGTGACGGCGAGTTCCGCCTGCTGCCGTCCCGTCCGCCCCGAAGCCGAGAATACCGCGTCGGGGAGAAGAAGCCCGGCCAGCAGCTGACTGGTATGGAAGCAGAGCACGTGGTTCTCGCTCCAGAACCACATCGCGTCATTGCCCGGCTCGTCGACCCAGTAACGGTAGGAGAGAACGGAACGGCGGATGCGTTCGACCGTCGCCTCGGGCATCCGGTCGCCATAGGCGCCGAGCAGCCACAAGAGCGGCACCATAATGAAATCAGAGCAATCCTCCCGTGCCTCGATCGAGGCAAGTGTCGCGTCGACGATGCGGTCGAAGCTTTCCTGGTCTTGATGGCCGATTTCCATCATCGCGATCAGGCGCCCGGCGCGGTTGGCGCCGAAGCGGGCGCTGTATTCCAACGCCTGCTGCTTGCGGGCGGCAAGCGACGGCTCGGGCGGCAATGGCGAAATGCTGCTCATGAACGCGGCATCGATGACGCGGCTGACCGAACCCGGGCCGGAGCCGATCGTCATGTGGATACCGTGATAACCGTCGGCAATGCCGCAGATATCTTCGGCGATCAGACGGCTCTGATGGGCGCGCAGGGTCAGTTTCGAATGGGCGAGAACGGGCCGCTCGTGGCCATGGCCGACGACCTTGAGTTCCACCGGCAGGTCGCGCTCGGGCGCCGTGTCGAAGATGATCTCCAGCGGCTGGTTGACGAAGACGTCGCGGGCCGGCCGCACGCCGCGTGACAGCGCTTCCAGCTCGCGCACCTCGTCCTGATCAAGCGATACCGGCAGCAGCACGCAGAGCGGCTCCTTGTCCAGCATTTCGAGCTCGAAGAACCAGGTCGTGTCGCGCTCGGCAAGATCTTCGGTATGGACGAGAATCTCATTGTCGCCGGCATCGAGCGACAGCGCTATTTCAGTTGCGCTTTCGGTGTTGCGCTTGAAGGGCTCGAAGCGCACCGTCTCCTGCCCGTTGACCCAGATGCGAACGCCGCCGCAGGTCTTGAGCGCGAGATTGAGCGTGCGCGGAGCTTCCGTCCTGAACGTGCCCTTCAGCCATCGCCTGATATGCGTCGGCACATGCCAGAAGCTGGTAAACTCGACGCGGCGGTTCGAGCCCGGGAGATACAGGCTTTCGGTCGGCCAGGACGTGTCGGCGATGAGCGCCCGCCCCACCATGGTCGACCAGAAGGCCTTGCGACACGGCAGGTCGCCGACGTCGACGAAACCGTTGATGAAGCGATAGTTCACGCGATCTTCGGCGAGCGCCGGCTCGCCGGGGAAATAGCTGGCGATGAGGCCCGAAACGGCCCATGCCGTTATCGTCTGGCCCTCGGCCACGCTATAAGCCGGCGCCACGTCACCCGGCTGCTTGATGCTTTCCGTTTTCACAGATCGCCTCCTCCGCAATCAAATGAAAATATTTTCATTATGTTATTCGAGTGCTTGATTTTTGAAAATTGCTCAAAAACATCGCTATTGGCATAGAAAATAGCTTGACGGAATGAATGTCAAGTATATGAAATTCGCCTATCGACGGTTTATGCCGCGATTGATGAAAATGTTTTCATGGGAGGATGAAAATGAAAACCTGCCTTTCAGGGGCTTTCGCACTGGCGCTTGCCACCGTTTCTTTTGCATGGTCCAGCGTGGCCATGGCCGAAACCCAGACGATCACCTTTCTCTTCACCGACGACGACCAGGCTTACGTCGAGCGGATGGAAGCGCTGAGCAAGGAATTCGAGACCGCGCATCCAGACATCAAGGTGAATTTCGTCTCGTCGGGTTATGATGCGGTCGCCAAGCAGCTGCCGGTGCAGCTTGCCGTCGGCGAAGGCCCGGATATCGCCAAGATCACCGATTGGCAGCTGGCGCCCTACTATCTCGATATGCGCCCCTTGATGAAAGACCCGGATGGTTTCGCCAAGCTGCACGGCGACAGCCTGAACACGCTTCGTTTCCCGGGCGTCAACGATCCGAACTCAATCAACGGCTATGTCGCGTCGCAGACCTTCAACCTGCCCTTCGTCAACAAGACGCTCTTCGAACAGGCTAAGGAACCGCTTCCGAAGCTGACCGCCACCTTGAAGGACATCGTCGAAGCTTCCGCGCGCGTCGCCAAGGCGACCGGAGCCCAGATCCCCTTCACGATGGACCGCTCGGGCCACCGCTTTTCCGGCGCGGCCTTCTCCTACGGCTCGAACTACGTCAAGGACGGCAAGTTCGCCTTCCCCGACGACGCCGCCAAGCACTACATCACCGATCTCTATAACTGGACGAAGGACGGCTCTTTCCCGAAGGAAATGTGGGGGGCGGCCGGCGGAACCCAGTACAAGAACATGGGTGACGAGTTCGTCAACGGCAATGTCGTGACCTATGTTGCCGGCAACTGGATGGTCAATCCGTTCCAGAAGAAGATCGGCGACGCCTTCGACTGGACGGCGATCAACGCACCCTGCGGCGATGCCGGTTGCTATGCGATGCCGGGCGGCACCGCGATCGTCGGCTTCAAACGCACCAAGTACCCGCAGGCCGTAGCCTCCTTCATCGAGTTCCTCGGCTCTGAAAAGGTCCAGCGTGAAATCGCCGAAAACTACGTCATCCTGACCGGCGCCGACATCAAGGACCCGCAGTACAAGCTCGAGAGCAAGAACGCCAAGGACGCCATGGCCGTCTTCCTTGCAAGCCGTGCCAGCGCACCGAAGGCAGCCCGCGACCTGGAACGCCTCAAGGGATCTTCGGCCATCTATCAGCTCATCGTCCAGCGCATGAGCCAGCTGATTGTCGGCGAGCTTTCCCTCGACGAGACATTCAAAGCGATGAGTGCAGACGTCGACAAGGTCAACGTGGCGCTCGCTGCCAACAAGTAACCGGCCGCGCCTGCGCCCTCCGCAGAATGCGCGCTGTACAGCCACGGTCTCGCAACGGGCCGTGGCTGATCGTTTTTTTTGCTCTGCTCACATTGCCGTCTCTAACAGTTCGATCGGTTTCGAATTGTCGATGACCTGAATCACGCTACGTCTTGCCGATGGAAAGGTAGCGTCATGAATGTCATCGAACGAAACTCACGGTCCCGCTCGGACCTGAAACCTGCCGCTCTCGCCATTCTCTGCCTCGGCGTGATCGTGGCGCAGGTCGACACATCGGTCGTCAATCTGGCGGTCCAGCCGATAGGCCTCGCCCTCAAGGCGTCGGTCACGCAATTGCAATGGGTCGTCGACGCCTATAACCTCGTTTACGCAGCACTTCTCATCAGCGGCGGTCTGTTTGCCGATCTCTACGGCCGGCGCCGGATGTTCGTCATCGGCTGTGCTGTTTTTACCCTGGCGAGCCTCGCCTGCGCCTTTGCCCCGACCATCGCGATGTTAATCGTGACCAGGGCCTTGACGGGCCTCGGCTCCGCCCTCCTCCTGCCCGCGTCGCTTTCGCTGATCCGGGTCATCTACCGGGATGAGAAGGTCCGCGCACAGGTGCTCGGAATCTGGGCCGGCTGCAATGGGATGTCGCTTGCCTTCGGTCCGACTCTCGGCGGCGTCCTGATCCACGATTTCGGTTGGCGATCCGTCTTCTTCGTCGTCATCCCGATCGCGTTGATCGCGGCGGCAGGAGCGCGGCTTTTCATTCCGGAAAGCGCGGATCGGCAAGGCAGGTCCTTCGACCTGCCGGGTCAATTGCTGGGGATCGCATCCCTCACCGCCCTTACCCTCACCGCGATTGAATCATCGCATCTGCCGCCACTATGGACTGCGCTCCTGGCAATCGGCGGCGCGGCTCTCCTGCTGCTCTTCGTCATGGTGGAGAAGCGCCTGGAGCAGACGGCCCTCGTTCCCATCTCAATGTTCCAGGACAGCCAGTTCCGCGGCGCAATGGCCGGAACGGCGGCGATGACCTTCGGCATGTATGGCACGCTGTTTCTCTTTCCGCTTGCCTCCTTGGGCCTCGGCCGCCTGGCCTCGATTCAAGCAGGACTGTCGCTGTTGCCGATGGCCCTCAGCTTCATCGCGATCTCACCCTTCTCAGGCTCGATCTCGGAGCACCTGGGGAAGAAACGCACCATATCGGCAGGGCTGACGCTGATGGGCATGGGCAACCTCCTGCTCGGCGCGTCCTTCCTGGCCGACTGGTTCATCGCCGAAGAGATCGGACTGCTGCTGACCGGAGTCGGCATGGGCATGGCGACCGGGCCTCTGACCGCGGTCGCGGTTTCAACCGTGAGCGCCGATCGCGCCGGCACGGCGAGCGCCCTGATAAACGTTGCCCGCATGGTGGGCGCGACGATAGGCGTCGCCTTACTCGGAGCGATTTTCGCCTTCCTGGGAGAAGCCGAAACCGGCTTCATCGTCGCGATGTCGGCCGGCGGCGGCGTACAATTACTGGGGAGCTTCGTTGCCTGGCGCTCACTCTGAACGCACGGCTGGGCGACTGGTGCGAAGGCGTCGTGACACGAGCCTCCTGAGAGGCTATAGGCGTTGTCAGCCTTGGCCAGCCCCAGGCGCCATGTCAAATCATAAGCGCCGGCACCCGGTCATTACGCCGGCGACCCAGCGACTGTCTACCGTATAGAGGTGCATCTCCATGCCGATGGGTTCCGAGCATCCGCTGCGCAGGGAGCTTCACAACGAGTTGCATGCCCGGCCGTCGCTTTATTTCGATGGCGACACCGATGTCTGGCATGTCGCGATCGTCGGCGACAATGCCCCTCCCTCGATCCTGGAGCGCCTGCCGGGATTGGAAGATGTCACTATGACCCTCGGGGGCAACCACGGCATCGGCCGCGTCGGCGCCGGTCGGCTGAAGTGGGAGGCGCATACCGAGTTCCTGACCCTCACCTTCGTCGTTCCCGCTTCGTCCGAACCCGGCAGCAATCCGCCGGAAGCCTTTCAGGCCTGTTACCGTCAGATCGAAGGAAAGGTCATGGCGGCCATCCGAGTGCTGGTGCGCGACGAGAAGGATGGACAGCGTCTCGAAAAACCAAAGCTGGACTATGTCGCATCCCAGGTCGGCGGCGGCGATGCGGAAGTGCATTCGAACTTCCGCCTGACCGACAGCGGGTTCGTCGAATTCCTGTTCTTCAACCGCAACCTCAACGCCTATCGCACCGGCCGCATGGTCCGGCGTTTCCTGGAAATTGAGACATACCGGATGATGGCGCTGCTGGCGTTACCGATGGCGCGCGAGACCGTCTCGAGGCTCTCAGCTTTTGACCGGCGCCTCGATCTGCTGATCGCGCATATGCAGAGCGCCATCAAGGTCGACAAGGCGCTGCTGTCCGAGGTGACTAGGCTCTCTTCCGACGTGCTGAACTTCTCCGCACTCGCCCGCCACCGCTTCGGCGCGACGAAAGCCTATGCCGAGATCGTCGCGAGCCGGCTCTCCGAGCTCAGAGAAGAGCGGGTCGAACAGAGGCAACGGCTGGGTACGTTCATCGACCGGCGCTTCCAACCGGCTGTGCGCTCGGTCTATGCGGCAGAGCGGCGCCTCGATGAACTGGCCGAACGCGTCAGCCTGGCCGGAGACTTGCTCAGAACCACCGTGCAGGTTCAGCTCGAAGATCAGAACGCCTCGCTGCTGACGTCGATGGAAGAGCGGGCCCGCATCCAGGTGCATATCCAGCAGGCGGTCGAAGGCTTCTCCGTCATTGCCATTACCTATTACACCGTCGGCCTGGCGAAGATTTGCCTCGAAAGCATTTCCGAACTGGGCGTCGATCCGCACGTGACAAAACTCGCTGTTCTCGGCGCTATCCCGCTCGTGCTCTTCGCCGTCTGGACCGCTGTCCGTCATGTGCGCAGGAGCATCGCCGGTGCGCCGCACGACCCGGCAGCCGAAAGCCACTGACGCCGGGCCTACCACACCGCGTCCACCGAAATAGGCAGGAGCGGCGCCGCCCTTCCAGCGGCGCTCCTAGATTATCTGCATCAGCAGAGCATCACGATGCCATTGCGTATAGATTATCTGCATCAGCAGAGCATCACGATGCCATTGCGTAGTGGCGATGGTCCGATGCCCGGCCGCTGCTCGTCCTGAACCGCAGCAGCAGCTGGGCAAGGCTTTCGGTTTCCTGTGTCAGGCTCTGGGCGGCCGCCGTGGTTTCTTCGACCATCGCGGCGTTCTGCTGCGTCACCTTGTCCATCTGGTCGTCGGCGGCCGAGACCTCGCGCAGGCTTGTCGCCTGTTCGCGGGCGGCAACGGCGATCTCGGCGACGGTCGCATTCATCGCAGTGACCTGCTCGACGATCTGTTCGAGCGAGAGGCCGGATTGGCCGACCAGCTCGACGCCGGTCTTGACCTGCGCCGAGGAGGTCGAGATCAGTTGCTTGATCTCCCTTGCCGCATTGGCAGAACGCTGGGCGAGTTCGCGGACTTCCTGGGCGACCACCGCAAAACCCTTGCCGGCTTCACCGGCGCGCGCGGCTTCGACGCCGGCATTCAGCGCCAGCAGGTTGGTCTGGAAGGCGATCTCGTCGATGACGCTGATAATGTTGCCGATCTTCGAGGACGAATTCTGGATCTCCGTCATCGCGTCGATGGCGCGGGCGACGATCTCGCCGCCCTTTTCGGCATTGGTGCGGGCCGTCGCCACGACGGCCTGGGCGCGGCCAGCGCCCTCCGCCGTGCCGTTGACGCCGCGGGTGACGTCGCCGAGTGCTGCGACCGTTTCTTCCAGGGAGGCTGCCTGCTGCTCGGTGCGGCGGGCGAGATCGTTGGAGGCCGTGGAGATTTCCGACAGACCGGACCGGATGGTGGCGACCGCGCGAATGACGGAGTCGACGGCTTCCTCGAGGCTCGCAACCGAGTTGTTGAAATGATCCCGGATCCTGACGTAGCGATGGTCGACTTCGCCGACGCGGACGGTGAGATCACCCTTCGACAACGCATCGAGGCCGACGGAGATCTGGCGGAAGGCATGTTCCATCACCTGCGCATCGCTGAGCCGCTCGGCCTCCTGGCGGAGCCGCTCTTCTTCGGCGGCCAGGCGAGCCCGTTCGGCATTGGCTTCCGCGATCAGCTTGGCGCGGCCGGTCTCCTGGAACACTTTCAGCGAACGCGCCATGGCGCCCAGCTCATGGCGGTGCTCGACGCCCGTTATTGCTATCCCTTCCTCGCCGCGGGCAAGCTGCTCCATCGACTGGGCCATGTTGCGGACCGCCGAGGAAATCAGCCGGCCGACGAAATAGGAAAGCACGAGGCCGATGACGATCAACAATCCGCTGATGGCCAGCGTCGTGCTGGTCGCGGAGGCAACCGTTGCGTCCACCGAACCATCCAGGGTCTTCTGCGCCCCCGCGACAGTTGCCTGCAGGTCCTTGAAACCGCCTGATATTCTCGGTGCAAGCACGCCGAGCTGCGTCTGGCGGATGTTGCCCGAGGCCTGCAGGACGTCCTTCATGTCGCCGAGACGGGCGGTGTAGTTCTGCATGAGCTGGCCGGCGCCCATCAGGCGCTTCTTCTGCAGCTCGTTCTTCGCGGCCTTGGCGGCGGCTTCATTGAGGCTGACCGCTTCGGCAAGTGCAGCTTGCGCCGTGTCATAGGCCGCAAAATCGTTGGAATGCACGAAGCGCTCAGAGAAATAGAGACTGCGGTTCAAGGCCTCCAGCGTCGCCGCCGTCATTTGCAACAGGGCCACATCGTTCTGGCGCCAGGCGCTTCGCACGACGTCGTTGAGAGCAATGCTGGTCCAAGGGCCAAATTCGGTGACCTTGGAGATCAAGGCGTCACGCCGGGCCTGAAGAGAAACGATCTGTTCGAAAGCCTTGCCATAGGCAGCAATGTCCTGGCGGATCGCGGCAAGGCCGGATTGCAGGTCCTTGTTGCCGGCAAAACGCGGGTCGTCGGCGTCGAACGCCTTCACGCCGGCACGGAAGCGGTCGACGACATCCTGCGTCGGCGTAGAGCGGAAAGCTTCAGCCGACATCTGAATCTCGTTCAGCTGGTCGCTGTAGTCCGATATGGCGAGGCTCTGGCCTGCCGTGGTGCGATAGGAGGCGAAAATCGAGGCGAGCCCATTCATGCCAGAGATCGCGCTGACCGTGAGCAGGCTCATCAACAGGATCAGCGGCACGAAGCCGGAGGTGATCTGTGCGCGAATGCCGAATTTATTCCAGAAATGCAACATCATAGTCCTCTTATGCTCACTGGCTCTTCGGCAGATACTGGGCAATGGTCTCAGGTGTGACGAGCTCGAAGGGAACGTTGTTTTCGCGCGGCACCTTTTCCTTATTGACGAGCTTCACGGCAGCATCGACAGCCGTCGCCCCCTGCCCGACGGCGCTCTGGAGAATGGTGACGTCGAGATCGCCGGCCACCATCGCGGCCAGCGCGTCGTCGGTCGCGTCGACGCCGGCGACGACGACGTCCTTCATCGGGATATTGGCCTTCTTCATGGCGCGGATCGCGCCGAGCGCCATTTCGTCATTGTTGGCGATGACGGCATCGAATTTGACCCCGGCCGCGAGCCATTCCTGCATCTGCTGGTCGGCATAATCGCTTGACCAGTAAGCGGCCTGCCGTTCGACGATCTGAAGGCCCTTGCAGTCAGGCGTGGCGATGACGTCGGAAATGTCCTGGGTGCGTGCGCGGGCGGCCGCATGGAAGGGTTCGCCCATCAGCACGACGACGCGGCCTTTGCCCTTAAGGAGGGAGCAGACCTGCTTCGTCTCCAGCGTTCCGGAATCCTTTTCGTTGGAGGCGACCACCACCTGATTGTCCGGCAGGTCCAGCAGGTTGGAGGGGACGTTGTTGATATAGACCAGCGGAATGCCTGCATCTGCGGCCATCTTGGTCATTTGCGGCCCGAGGTCGCCATCGGAGACCGCAAGGATAATCGCGTCGACCTTGTCGGCAATGAGCTTCTGAACCTGCTTCTTCTGCAGCTCGTTGTCGCTCTTGGCATTCTCGGTGACGAGCTTGAGGCCGGATATCGTCTGCCCATGCGCGACGACACCGTTTAGAAGCGCCGTTCTGAATTTGTCGAGATCGGACATCGAAACCCCGATCGTCTGGGCATTGGCGGCAGAGATCGATATCGCCAGGGCGATGGATGCAAGCGTGGCCGTTTTCATGAGTTCCCCTGGGCAAGTCGGATAGAACTGCGTTATTTCAAATTTTGGTTAAATTTTACTTTTCGACGCGAAGCAAAAGTTAAGCGCGAGTGTATTTTGCGGCGCGGGAGCGCCATCTTCGGCGGCCACCAGCCGAACTTGACCAGCTTCGCGTCGAACCTGACGCGGCACGCTCTAATCTGTTTTTTATATAAATTATCGTCCGCCGAAGCCGGACCCGACGGAGATGCCTTTGTAGATTATCCTCTGCATCACGATGGCTAGGATGACGCCCGGCAGCATGGAAATCGTCGCACCCGCCATGATGTAATTCCACGAAGTGCCCTGCTGCGTCTGGAACAGGGTGAGCCCGAGCGGCAGCGTGGCTTTTTCGATGCCGCTGGTAGCGATCAGCGGCCAGAGGAAACTCTTCCATTGCGCGATGAAGGTGAAGAGCGACAGCAGGCCGATCGCCGGCATGGCAAGCGGAACGATCACCGTGACCAGGATACGCAGGCGCGAAGCGCCGTCCATCATCGCCGCCTCGTCGAGATCCTTGGGAATGCCGAGGATAAACTGCCTCAGCAAAAACGTGCCGAAGGAAGAGAAGGCGACCGGCAGGATCATGCCGTGATAGGTATTGATCCAGCCGAGCTTGCTGACCAGCAGGAAGAGCGGGATGACCAGCATCACCTGCGGGATCATCAGCGTGCTCAGATAGGTGAGCAGCAGCCCTTCCCGCCCGGGAAACCTCAGCCGAGCGAAGGCGTAGGCGGAAAGGCATGAAACCGCGACCACGATCGCCGTCACCCCACAGGCGACAATAATGGAATTCAACAGGAAGGTTCCGAACGGCAGCGAAACGAAGGCATCGACGAAGGTGCCCCACTGATATTCCTCGGGCAGAATGCGGACCGGCACGGCCATCACTTCGGCATTGGAGCGCACCGCATTCGACACCATCCAGAAAAATGGGAAGAGGAAAAGCAGCGCGACCAGCGAAATTCCCGCATAACTCATAAAGGTGCCGGCGCGCCGTAGGATGCGCTGCCGATCCGCAGAGACGGAATGCGGATGCCGTGAGGTCGGGTCAGTCGTCATAATGCACCCATTTGCGCTGCATGTGGAACTGCAGAATGGTGAGCGCCATGATCATGACGAACATCACCCAGGCAAGAGCAGAGGCATAACCCATCTGGAAGTTGGTGAAGCCTTTCTGATAAATGGCAAAGCCGAGTGTGGCCGTCGCCGAGCCTGGGCCGCCGCGCGTCATCGCAAAGATCTCGTCGAAGACCTGCAGCGAAGTGATCGCCGTCATCACGGTGGCGAAGAAGACGGTCGGCGAGATGAGAGGCAGGCGGATGCGCCAGAATTGCTGCCAGGCATTGGCGCCATCGATCGTCGCCGCTTCGAGATAATGCTTCGGCACCAGATCGAGCGCGGCGTTGAACATCACGACGTTATAGCCGACATTCGCCCACAGCGTGACCAGGATGATCGCCTGCATGGCCCAGGTCGGGTTCAGCAGGAAATTCGGCAGGCCGAGGCCGAGCGCGCGGATGACGGCGTCGGCCAATCCGTCCGGCGTGAAGATTAGCAGCCACACCACCGACGCGGCGATCGTCGGCGTGAAGGTCGGCAGGAAGAAGATCACCCGGAAGATCGCCTTGCCGCGCTTCAGGCTGGATATCCAGACCGCAAGCGTCAGCGAAACGGCAATGTTCAGCGCCAGGTATTCGACGGCGAAGAACAGCGTATTGCGCAAGATGGTGTAAAACGCCGGATCGACGGTGAAGAGCTTGATGTAATTCTGAAAGCCGACGAAGGATGGCGTCGAGATCAGCTGCCAATTGGTGAAGCTCAGCGCCAGCGACGCCAGGATCGGCAGAGCCATGAAGATCATGAAGCCGAGGAAGCTCGGCAGCAGGAACAGCATGGCGGTCTGGGTCTCGGGCATCAGAAAGCGCCGTGGCTGACCGGGCTGCAGCGGAATTTCGGCGACGGCGCTTTGCGACATGTCTTCCTCCATGCGTGACAATCCTGCCGCGGCGAGAGCTGGCGCATGACCCGTAAATCGAAATCAATTGTCCGAACGATCATGCGCAGATCCAAAGCGACGGCGCGTCTTCTCAGACGCGCGGGCGCTCTATTGTTGCGCAAGGCTCTGGATGGACTCCATCGTCTGCTTGGCGTCGGCGCTGCCGCCGAAGGCCGGCGGGAAATACTGGTTGAACAGGTTTTCGACCGCCGCCCAGTTGTTGGTGATCACGTAGGGCACGGAATGCGCCAGGGAATAGTCGATGGCCTCGCCGCCATTGGTAATGTCCTTGGCCGCTACCTTGTACCACGAGGGTTGCGAAGCCGTGCGCGCCGGCAGCGCACGGCCCTGCTCGGCAAGATACTGCAGCGCCTCCGGGCTGGTCAGCACCTGGATCGCTTTCCACGCCGCATCCTTGTTCTTGCTCGTCGTGGCGATGCCGAAACCTGAGCCCGCCGTGACGGCGGTAAGCTCGCCGTCTCCGCGCGGCAGGGAGGTAGAACCAATTTTGAACTTGACCTTGTCCTTCATGCCAATGATTGACCACGGACCGTCGATATACATGGCGACATTGCCCGAATAAAACCGACCTTGGATGACCGTGCCGGCATCGGCGCTCGACGGCACCAGCGGCGCGACCTTGTCCTTGGCGGCAAAGCCAATCACCCTATCGGCGGCAGCAACGGCACTCGGATTGGTGAGGTCTAGCTCTCCTGCGTCGTTGACATATTTATCGCCCCAGGCGGCGGCCAGAACCGAATAATTGGTCGGGGTGATGCCAAAGCCGTATTTACCGTCCTTGGTCAACTTCTTGGCGGCATCGGTAAATTCGGCAAGCGTCCAGCCCGGCTTCGGCAACGGAACGCCGGCAGCTTCGAGCGCGTCCTGGTTATAATAGATGACCCACGGACCGACGTCGTAAGGCAAGCCGTAAAGCTGCTTGTCGACAGACATGCCGCCGATGATCGAGGGCGTAAAGGCGCCGACGTCGAACTTGTCGGCCGCGATCCGCTTATTCAGAGGCTCGAGCAGCGAAACAAAATTCGGCATGCGCAGCGACTGCATGGAAACGATGTCGGCGAGCTGTCCGGATGCCGCCAGCACCGGCAGCCGCGTCCAGTAGTCGACCCATCCCGTCGTCGTCAGCGTCACCTTGATATCGGGGTATTTGGTGGTCACCATGTCGGCCAGGTGCTGCCAGCCCTTGGTGTCGGCATCGGAACCGGTCCACATCTGCCAGGTCAGGTTCACCTGCTCGGCCGATGCGGTGGTGGCCAACAGACTGCCGCCGATTGCGGCGAGCAAAAGCGTTTTCTTCAGAACCTTCATGGGTTTCTCCTCCCTCCATGACGCAATGAACGTGCGGATGCGACCGAGCTCACACCTTGAGGATGATCTCGATTACCGGAACGGTGACATCAGGTCGCCGGACCGGCAGTTCGAGCATGATCATGCCTTCCGGCACCATCACGCCGATATTGGAATCCACATCCCTCGTGTGGTTGAGCCAGCGCACTTCGCTGGCATCGTGCAGGAACTGCGCATAGGCGATCTTGTCGGCGAGGCCCTCGATATGAACGTGGCGGTAGGGCCAGTTGTAGACATGCAGATAAAGGCGGTTGCCGCGCTGGGTGTAGCGGCAGCCGGCCGGCACCGGCAGCTCTGATGGCCCGGCCCCATAAATTGAGCGCCCGTTGACGGCCATCCAGTTCTGGTAAACCTCCAGCGCATCGATGGCGCGCGCATCGAGCGCGCCGCGCCCAGTCGGACCGACATTCATCAGCAGGTTGCCGCCGAGCGCGACGGAATCGATCAGCAGTTGGATGATCTGTTCCGGGCTCTTCCAAGTATCCTCGTCACGGTGATAACCCCAGGAGCCGCTGAAGGTATGGCATGCCTCCCAGAGCACCCCCTGGCTGGCGATAGCTGGCGCCACGCGCGGCGTATATTGCTCTGGGGTCGTTACATCAGGCAGCTTGCCCGATGGCAGATCGAGGCGGTTGTTGACGATGATTTCGGGCTGCAACTCGCGCACCAGCTCGATCAGTTGTTCGCTCTCCCAATCGGCACGCCCCTTGCCCGGCAGACCGTGATATTCGCGGCCGGGATAGCTGAAATCGAACCAGATGATGTCGATGCGGCCGAATCCGGTCAGAAGCTCGCGCACCTGTTCGCGCATATAGGCGGCGTAGTTGGCGATCTTGCGGTCGGCGTTCAGCGCCTTGGCGTCAGGATGGTTGCGCAAGGGATGGTGGACGTCGATCGGAAAGTCCGGGTGGTGCCAGTCGAGCAGCGAATAATAGAAGCCGATCTTCAGCCCCTCGGCGCGAAACGCCTCGACCAGGGGCGTCAGCAGGTCCTTGCCGCAAGGTGTGTTCGTCGCCTTGTAATCGGTGACCTTGCTGTCCCAGAGGCAGAAACCCTCGTGATGCTTGGTCGTCACCACGACATATTTCATACCGGCCAGACGGGCGCGTCGAGCCCATTCCTTGGGATCGTAGAGATCGGGATCGAAATTGTCGAAATAGCGCTGGTAGTGCTCGTCGCTCAGCTCCTCGCGGTTTTTCAACCACTCATGGCGGGCTCCGAGCGCATAGAGGCCCCAATGGATGAACATGCCCAAGCGGTCCTGGCTGAACCAAGCGTGCTTGTCCGATGCCGAATTTTCCAGCTGGCGTGCCGCTATCGTCACAGGTTTCTCCTCCCTGTTTCCGGTTCGTTACATCATCGAACCGGTTCGGTGGCCAGATCATCCGCCGCGAGTTTCGAGCTGTCAAGCCGAAATCCATCTAGTTCAAGTCGGAATCTCGCCCGCATGTTGCCGCTTTTGCCGTCAACGTGTTGCACCGACAAATAAAATCTGCCATAAATAACCTATAGAACCGGTTCGACAAAAAATGACCACCATACGTGATGTAGCGCGTCTTGCGGGGGTTTCGATCTCGACCGTCTCGCTCGCGCTCAACAGTCCGAAGCGGGTCGGCGCCGAGACGCTCGATCGCATCCAGCAGGCGATAAAATCGACCGGCTACCGTATCGATCCGGTGGCCCAGACGCTGGCGCGCGGACGCAGTTCGCTGATCGGTTTTGTTTCGGCCAATCTCGGCAACATGTTCTTCGGCGACATCCGCCGCGAAATTGAACACCAGGCGCTCGATCACGGCTATTTCGTCCTGATCGCCGACTCCTCCGGCAGGGCCGATCTTGAACGGGCGCTGCTGGAGCGGCTGGAGGCACAGAAGATTGCCGGCATTGCCTTGGCAGCCAACGGGCGCGGCGAGGAGTACGCAACCTTCCTGCGCGACTTCAAGACGCCGATCGTGATGTTCGACCAGAAGGTCGAGGGCGCAGAACGCGATTTCGTCGGCTCCGACAATCCGTTGACGACAACTATCCTGACCGAACATCTGCTGCAGCTCGGCCACCGGCGCATCGGCTTCATCTCCGGCCCAAGCGGCCTGCACACCGCCGACGAACGCCTGAAAGGCTTCATGGATACGATGGCCGGCGCCGGCGCGGACACCGACCCTTCGCTGGTCGTCGAGGGCGGCTACACCAGGACCGGCGGCCATGCGCAGGCGATGCGGCTCTTAACCCGCCGCGACCGGCCGACCGCCATCATCGGCGCCAACAATATGACGGGGCTGGCGGCCCTGCAGGTAATGCAGGAGATGGGTTTCCGCTGCCCTGACGACGTGTCGCTGGCAATGGTCGACGACGTGCCCTGGAGCAACGTCATCACGCCGCGCATCACCATGGTGGTTCAGGATGCACCGAAGCTCGGCGAACTGGCCGCACAGCGTCTGCTGGCAAGAATAGCCAGCCCCGAGGCCGCCGCAGAGCCGCCGCAGGATTTCATCCTGACGCCGAGATTTGTGCGCGGGGAGTCGACCAAGCGCCTCTGAATCGCCCCTCCCTGAACTCTCTTAGTGAGGCGAAGGAAGACGCGGTGCGCGGGCGGATACCTCGCTAACGCCGAAGAGATCTTCTGGGTCGCAGCACCCTACCCGGCAAAACAGGCAAGCAACGGGTGCCGTTCTTCATTGAAAGACGATGCGATTTGTCATACATGTGTGATGAATCGAGATTTCGCATGCCACCAAACTCGGCGGCGTCCGGATCCAGCCGATGCAAGGGGCGAGGCGTGGCTATGCAGGTGAAGGATCGCGGTAAGGGCTCGGGGTCGCTGGTCTCACGGGTCGGCGAGAGCCTGCGACAGGCAATATTGAGCGGCCAGTATTCTGCCGGCGACAAGCTCCCGAGTGAGCATGAACTGACCGAAACACATCGCGTCAGTCGGACCGTCGTGCGCGAGGCGGTGGCCGCACTTCGCTCCGACGGGCTCGTCGAAGTACGCCAGGGCGCCGGCATCTTCGTGGTTGGCGCCGATCTGGGCGCGGCGCTCTCCGGGCGCAACGACAAGGCCCGTGTCGCCTCCGACTTGGAAGTGCTCGAAATCCGAACCCCCGTCGAAATCGAGGCGGCCGGACTTGCCGCCTTGCGCCGCTCGCCGGCGCAGGAGGAAGCGATCTTCGAATGCCACCGGAAGATCCTCCAGTGCATCGAGACGGATCAATCCATCCGCGAGGCGGATCTCGAACTCCATGTCGCGATCGCCGAGGCGACCAACAATCCACTGTTCAAGCACTTCCTTCAATCCCAGGGGTCAGCGATCATCCCGCAATCGAGACTTGTCCCGGAAACAAGGACTGCCGAGCAGACCGCCTACCGAAAGCTGATCCACAGGGAACATGAAGCAATCATCGTTGCGATCTCCGACAGGGACGAGCAGGCTGCCCGCAACGCCATGCGTGAGCACCTGGTCGGCAGTCAGACGAGGTACCGCAACCTGCTGAAGGACCTGCGGAGTTTTGCGACCTGAGTCCAACGAGAAGCTCCCGCCGCACGGCAGGCTTTTCGACAGTCACGACCAACCCATCCAAAAATCGACGCCGAAAGCGACTTTCCCGGCAATTTGAGCAGGCTCCTCCATTGTATGGAAGCGCGCGCAACGCGTTTTTCGGCGTGTCGCATGGATTGGACGCGCTATTTGACCCTTCTGCGGCTGAAAGCTAGTTGAAAGCTTCGACGTCATAGGAAAGGGCAGCATCGTGGAGGAGCACGGTCAAGGTGGCCAGACGACGATGCAAGCACCAGGAGGAGATTTCCATGCGTTCTTCACGCAGCCTTTTTCAAACCGTAGCCCTTTCCACGCTTTTCGCTGCAGCATCTTTCGCTGCGAGCGCCGCAAACGCAGCCGACAAGATCACCATCATGGTCGGCGGCTATGAAAAGCAGATCTATCTGCCGGCCAAGCTCGCCGAATCGCTCGGGTACTTCAAGGACGAAGGCCTCGACGTCGAACTCCTGAACGAAGCTGCCGGCGTCGATGCCGAAAACCAGCTGCTGGCGGGCGCCGTCCAGGGTGTTGTCGGCTTCTACGACCATTGCGTGGACCTGCAGGCCAAGGGCAAGTTCGTCGAATCTCTCGTCCAGTTCAGTCAGGCGCCGGGTGAGGTCGAGATGGTCTCGAGCAAGCATCCGGAGATCAAATCGCCGGCCGATTTCAAGGGCAAGACCCTCGGCGTTACCGGCCTCGGCTCTTCCACCAACTTCCTGACGCTCTTCATGGCGTCGAAGGCCGGCCTGCAGCCGGGCGACGTCGTCACCGTTCCAGTCGGTGCCGGCGGCACGTTCATCGCCGCCATGCAACAGGATCAGATCCAGGCCGGCATGACGACGGAACCGACGATCTCGCGCCTGATCAAAACCGGCGAAGCCAGCGTTCTCGTCGACATGCGCACGGTCGAATCGACCCGAAAGGCGCTCGGCGGGACCTATCCGGCCGCCTCGCTCTATATGGAAACCGCTTGGGTCGATGCGCACAAGGACGAGGCACAAAAGCTCGCCAACGCTTTCGTGAAGACCCTGCGCTACATCAACACGCATTCTGCCGCCGAGATCGCAGACAAGATGCCGAAGGACTTTTACGTCGGCGACAAGGACGGCTACATCAAGGCTTTGAACGACGGCAAGGGCATGTTCACCACTGATGGTGTCATGCCGGAAGACGGTCCGAAGACCGTGCTTGCCGTGCTCTCGGAATTCTCCAAGAACGTCAAAGGCAAGCAGATCGACCTTTCCAAGACCTACACGACGGAATTCGTCAAGAACGTCAAGTAACGCGTGATATCGCTTCCGGCTTCAGCCGGAAGCGGCCTCCGATCGATCCATGGGCATTGCGTGCACGCGCCCTAAGGCACGCCTCAGGTATCATCATGCAACATGACAACAAGCAGATCCCGGCGATCGAGCTGATCAACGTCAGCCGGCGCTTCGTCTCGCCGACCGGAAAATCCCTGACAGCCTTGCGCGATTTCAACATGACGGTTGCCCGCGGAGAGTTTGTCGCCGTCGTCGGTCCTACCGGATGCGGGAAATCGACGACGCTCAACCTCGTGACCGGTCTCGCACGCCCAAGTGCCGGCGAAGTCCGGCTGATGGGCGGGCCCATCACCGGCATTGACCCGCGTGTCGGCTTCGTATTCCAGACCGACGCGCTCTTTCCCTGGAAGAACGTCATCGACAATGTCATGGCCGGTCCACTGTTCCGCGGAAAGTCCCACGCCGAGGCGGAAAAGAGCGCCCGCGACTGGATCGCCCGTGTCGGTCTTTCGAAATTTCTCCATCACTACCCCCACCAGCTTTCGGGCGGCATGCGCAAGCGCGTCTCGCTGGCGCAGACCTTCATCAACGAGCCCGAAATCCTGCTGATGGATGAGCCGTTTTCGGCGCTCGACGTGCAGACCCGCACAGTCATGCATGAAGAGCTCTTGAAGCTTTGGGCGGAGCGAAAGGCCTCGGTAGTGTTCGTGACCCACGATCTCGAAGAGGCTGTGGCGCTCGCGGATAAAGTCTATGTGCTGACCGCCGGCCCCGCGACGGTCAAGTCGGTCTACACGATCGATCTCCCACGCCCGCGCGTCGTGTCGGAAATCCGCTACGAGCAGAGCTTCATCGACTATTGCAAGACGATCTGGGAGGACCTCCGCGAAGAGGTCGAGACCAGCTACCGCCGCGCAAGCGAAGCGGCCTGAGGGAGGATATCATGGCACACACCACTCTTGAGGCCGGTTCGGCCACCATGTTTCGGCCGGGCACGTCTGATACAGAAATCGAGGCGTCGGCGCTGAAGGCGATGCGTCAGCGGAAATTTCTGGTGCGTTTCTGGCAGATCGCCATCCTGGTCTTCGCGATCGGCATGTGGGAACTCTCCTCCAATATGCAGTGGATCGACCCGTTCTTCTATTCGAGCCCGAGCGGCGTCGTTCAGCGCCTCTATGAATGGGCAACGGAAGGCACCACCGAAGGTTCGCTGTGGTACAATCTCTGGGTGACGATGGAAGAGGCGCTGATCGGCTTCTTCGCCGGCTCGATCACCGGCGTTTTCGTCGGCGTCGGCCTCGGCCGCAACCGCTTTCTGTCGGACATCTTCTCCGTCTACATCAAGGCGATCAACTCGATACCGCGCGTCGTTCTCGCCCCCATTTTCATCATGATCATGGGCCTCGGCCTGCCCTCCAAAGTCGCTCTCGCCTTCATCATGGTGTTCTTCGTCGTGTTTGCAAACGCCTTCCAGGGCGTGCGCGAGGCCGACCGCAATATGATCGCCAATGCCCGCATCCTTGGGGCCTCGGACTGGCAGGTGACCCGCGCGGTGATCATTCCTTCGGCGATGAGCTGGATCTTCGCCAGTCTGCACGTGTCCTTCGGTTTCGCGATCATCGGCGCAATCGTCGGCGAATTCGTCGGCGCCCGGTTTGGCATCGGTCAGCTCATCTCGATCGCCAAGGGTACGTTCGATGCGGCCGGCATGTTCGCGGCAATCCTCCTCGTCATGGTCGTCACGCTTGTTGCGGAATACATCATGACGTTGGTCGAGAACCGTCTGGCGAAGTGGCGGCCGCAGCAGCACCTCGACACGCAGTAAACAGATCGATCCTCCCTAGGCAGATCGTACTGAAGGCCGGGCGCCATGCCCGGCCTTCTTTCATTGATGCAGTCAATCTTGAAAGGAACCTCGCCTCGGGTTCAGGTCAGCGGAAGCCGCACGGTAACGACAAGACCGCCGCCATCCGCATCATCGAGCGAGACTGAACCTCCCGCACCTTCGACGACCTCCCGGACGATCGCAAGCCCAAGACCGCTGCCCTCCGCTTCGGTCCCCATGATCCGGTAGAACCGTTCGAAAACCTGCTCCCGCTCCCCGTGGGGAATCCCCGGCCCGCTGTCCTCGACGGTAACGACGGCGTTGCCGTCCGCTTGCCCGACCGTGACGGTCACCCGTCCGTTCGGGCTGGTATAGCGGATCGCGTTGTCTATGAGGTTGACCAGCATCTCGCGCAACATCGTCCCGTCGCCTTCGACGATGACGGGACCATCCGCTTCCAGACCGACGTCGATGTTGCGCCTCAGCGCCTCTTCAGCATGCGCCTCCAAAATCTCACGGGCTGCCTTGCTGAGGTCGGCGGCGTCGCTGCGCGGGCGCCGGCTTCCGGGCTCGGCGCGTGACAAGGTAAGGAGTTGGCTGGCGAGACGCGAAATCTGCTTCGTGCTGGTGCGAAGCGCAAAGAGCGCCTCGTCGCGGCGACCCGCATCGTCTTCGCGGGCCGCCACGCTCGCCTGGGTCGAAATCAGCGCCAAGGGCGTTCGCAGCTGATGAGCAGCATTCGATACGAACCGTCGCTGCGCGGCCATCTGGTTCTGGACGCGCTCCATGTAGTCGTTGAGTGCGTGAACGAGCGGTTGCAGTTCGCTCTGCACCATCTCCGGCGGCAGCGGATCGAGACGGTTGCGACCGCGCTGTCGCACAGCGTCCCGCAGTCGCAGAGCCGGCGCCAGGCCCCGTTGAAGCCCGAGGATGGTCACCAGGCTTGCGACGAAGAGGAGCACGAACTGCTTCGAAAAGTCCGAGAGCCACAGCTGCCGTCGCATCGCGTACTGGCTGTTATGGGTCACGGCGACGGTCACGGAGATGGTGCCGTCATCGGGCAGCCCGACGACAGGATGGTCGAGCATTATGACGCGCACATCGGCGCCATGAAACGCGCGATCCTCACCTGCGCGATGGATGGCCGGCAACGGCAGGTCGGGAACGCCGCTCACAAGACTGCCCCACGCAGTGATCACCTGATAGGACACCCGGTCACCGAAGCCTGTATCGAACATCTCCAGCGCGGAAGGCGGCACGTCCACTTGAACATTGCCGCCCTCGTCGACGCGGACGGCCTCGGCGATGACCCGGGCCGAGGCCAGAAGCGTTCGATCCGTCACCAGCTTTGCCGTCGCGTCGGCCGTCCAGAAGCTGTCGTAAAGATTGAAGCCGATGGCGCCGAGCAGGGTCAGCAGCACCCAGCAGAGCAGTTGCACCCTCAGGCTCCGGCTGAGCCGCGCGATCGTCGCCCCTACCTTTGTGACGACGCTACTGGACATGTCTGAGGAGATAACCGAGCCCACGCAACGTCGCGATCTGAACCGAGCTGCTCTCGAGCTTCTTTCGCAGCCTGTGGACGTAGATTTCGATGGCGCTCGGATCCGCCTCGTCGTCGAAACCGAACACGCTTTCAGAAAGCGTGGCTTTCGAGACGGTGGTGCCAAGCTTCATGACGAGCTGCTCAAGGACAGCATATTCTCGCGGCGTCAGTTGCAACAGCTCATCCGCGACGAAAAACTGCCGCGTCCCACCGGAAAAACGTAGGTTTCCGACGGTGATTTCCGACGATGCGCGATCCTGCCCGCGGCGCACCACCGCGCGGATTCTCGCTTCGAGTTCGGCGATTTCGAAAGGCTTGGCGAGATAATCGTCGGCGCCGCTGTCGAGCCCGGCCACACGACCGTCCAGGCTCGCATTCGCGGTCAAGATGATGACCGGCAGCTTGCTTCCCGACTGCCTCAATCGCTTCAAGAGCGTTAAGCCGTCAAGCTTGGGCAGCGCAAGGTCGAGGATCATTGCCGAATACTCGGCCACCTTGAGCATATGCTCGGCGTCCTCGCCGTCATGGGCGATATCGATAGCATATTGTGCCTGTCGCAGGGCTTTCCCCAGCCAGGCCGCCAGATCCTTGTTGTCCTCCACCACAAGCAGTCGCATCCGACCTCCTTAGCATGGGCACATGCTCTGACGGAAGCGACGCGGTTTCTCTGCTATCAGGCGTGCTCAGCTTCGCCTTCGGCAGCAACGGCTGCGACGTTCCGGTCGACGGCGCCCGGCGCTTCCGTTCCCCAGATTTCGACCTGCGTCAGCGCCGGATAAGGCGAGCCGTCCTCCGCCTTGATCAGGCCATGCATTTCGACCCATTCGACGATGCAAGGCTCGATGGAAAAAACCTGCGCGGCGCCAGATTTCACCAGCGGAAAAGAAGAGGTTCTGCCATTCGAGAAGGTGACGCTGGCTTTCTCCCACCAGGAATCATGCGGGAAGTCGGCCCGGAGGTAGAAGACGATCTCATCGATCCGGACGGGCCTGCCGAACTCCACGGTCAGCGCGGCTTCAGGATCGCGATTGATGCCCCAACTGGTGTAAGGCCAGAAGCCATGATCGTCGTTGGCCTTTTCGCCGTCGATCGCGTTGCGCGCCGCAAAGACCGCTTCGCCACGGGTTTCGACATTGGCGCGCGCATGCGGAAACAGCGAATGGTTGGCGTGATCGTCCCAGGGATTCAGGGCGAGATTGCGCCGCTGGGCGATCTCGTCGGGCCGCGCGCTTTTTGCTGAAAGCCGATGGATATCACCCTTAAAGGCGTTCGGCGAATAGGACTTGCGCTTGTCGCCGAAGGGCACGGCGAGGCAATAGTCGCTTTCCCTGATATAGACGAGGCCGGGCTGGATCGCGCTGTCCAGCGCCAGGAACACATGCCCGAGTTCTGAAGCTTCTACGACGACGCAATCGCCCTCCCGATAGCTCTGGCGATAGACTAGAAACGTCTCGTCCTGCCCAGTGGAGCTTGCCAGCACGAACCCATCGGCGTCCGTGATCTTTAGCGTCAATTTCATGCTCGTCCTCCTTAGACGATCCGCAATCTCAGGAGCCTGCCGGCAAACGGTAGGCGCAGCCGGTAGATTTTTTCCGGCCAGGCCGCTCTCAGCCTGATGTCGTCCACGTCGATCTCATCGATTTCGATCGGCCCACTGCCGTCGGCGAAAATGCTGCCGAGATCGGCGAGATCGATCCTGTCCGAGGTTACGGTCGGTGCCAGGCATGTCATCAGCGACAGGATGGCCGGCTTGCCGCCGTCATAGGTGTCGACGATCTCGACATGGCGGCCACGCAGCAGGGAAACGACGCGACGGTAGCTGTGCAACTGCGCTTCGGCGGGATAGGCGCCAGATATATCGAGAGAGATGCGCGCGCTCTGCTCGTCATACCCGACCTCGACATCGCGCGCGCCGAGCGCTTCGCCGGCGGATTGCATGACGCCTGCGAAGGTCGGCAGGTTGTGAAAAGCCGACTGCATCGTCCAAATCTCGTAGCGCCGCGCCGAAAAGGTCTTTGCAGTATAGGTCTCGACACCGACATCGATCAGCAACGGACGACCGTTCTTATAGAGCGTCACGCTTCCGACATCGTTGTGATTGTGGCCCTCGCCGTTGTTGCCGCCCTTGACGGCAAGCGAAAACTGCTCGTCGCGAGCGATGAACAGACCAATGCCGGGATAGAAGATCTCGCGCCTGCGCGCATGACGCGGGTGGACTGCAGCGGGAAGCGTCGGGCCGACCAGCAGTTCCTGCACGCGATACCAGAGGTTCCATTCCCCGGGCAGGTGCGGATTGTCGGCGGCGACCCTGTCGGCTGCGGCGAACTCGGCCAGCATCGGCGAGCCGACCGCCTGTCCGAACAGGTACTCCCGCGCACTGCAGGGTTCGACCACCGCGGAAGAATCGGCGAAGTTGAAATAGTAGCGGCCGGCGACACGCATGTTGGCGATATATTCGGCCATGTTGCGGACCTTCGGCTGCTGCCAGAACCTGGCAAACAGGCCCGGGGCCACGGTATCGAGGATGGTCAATGCACCGTGGAGGCAAAGCGCGGCGTGGCGGTAGTAGACGACGCCCTCCTCGCAGGCGCCGTCCTCGGCGTAGTCCTTCAGGAAAGCATCAAGACTGCCGAGTGCCTTTCTGACGACGGCGTGGCGCGTCGCCTGATCTGTTTTCAGCGAAAAGACCGTCAAGAGGACGTTCTGGGTTATCCATGCCGTCCAGTTGTTCATCCGCTCATCGTCGCGGCCCATCCACCAGAAATGCCGGGCGAGATAGGGCGTAAGGATGCGGGCCTCGATCTCGCGGTCCACCCGTGCGGTGATCTCGGGGCTGATGCCGTCGAGTTCGTCGCCGAGCAAGGCGACGATAGTGGCAAGCAGGGCAGCCGTTTCGGCTGCGAAGAGATCGACGACCGGTTGCGAATTGTCGGGTAGCGGCAGCCGCGCGCCGCTGCGTTCATAGGCATTATGCGCCGGAAGCTGCCAGCCGCTTTCCTCGACGATCAGGAAGATGCCGTCGACGATCTTCGGCAGGAACCGGGCTGCACCTTCGATAAGTTCGCCAAGCACCAGATTGTTGAGCATCCGGCGCCGTGTGAAATAGAGTTCCTCGAAGCGCGAACGGTTGCCCGTCGCGGTGAACGCCCGGTAGTCCGACGCAGTGATAACAGGCCAGGCCCGCGCCAGAGTCTCTTCGGCCTCCCGAACGACCAGTTCGCGCGTCGCCTGCGGCACGGAATTCCATCTGACGCGATCGGAGCAGACCGCCCCGGGCGTGAAATCGCCCAGCACATCCGGCAGCTCTCCTGAAATCTGACTGAACATGTCTCTCCCCGTACCGGAAAAGCATTGATGGGACGTCTGCTTTCCCGCCCACATATCATATGTATTTTGCGATTTCCATAAAATTCATATGACACGTTCAGAACTTGTTTGACCAATAGGGGATTTGTGCTATGTCGATGCGAGAGGAAGAGGAGGCATCGGTGTCCCTATCGAATTCGGTCATCGCAACGGATGGCGCTCTGGCAGCCTCCGGCCGGAAGGTCACGGTCCTGTCCAAGCGCCAGCGCAGGATACGCAACGCGCTTGTCGCCTACTCCTTCATTGCGCCGAATTTCATCGGCTTTGCCGTCTTCACGCTCGGCCCGATCCTGTTCGCCTTCGCGCTCGCCTTCATGCATTGGGACGGCTCGAACGCGATCACATTCGCGGGCCTCGACAACTTCTGGCGGCTGTTCGAGGACAAGGCCTTCATCGCGGCGTTCTGGAACACGGTTATCTACACGGTCGCCTCCGTTCCGGCGACGCTCGTCTGCGCCCTCGGCCTCGCCGTTCTCCTCAACCAGAAGATCGTCGGGCGCGATTTCTTCCGCACGGCGATGTTCTTCCCTTATGTCGCCTCGCTGGTCGCCGTCGCGGTCGTCTGGAACATGATCTTCAACCCCGAGATGGGACCGGTGAACATGGCCCTCTACACACTCGGCCTCGACCCGAAGAACATGCCGGGATGGGCAGCCGATCGCCACTGGGCGATGGTGACGGTGATCCTCTTCGGCATCTGGAAGAACATGGGGTATTACATGGTCATCTATCTGGCCGGCCTGCAGGGCATCAATGCCGAACTCTACGAGGCCGCCGACCTCGATGGCGCCAATTCCTGGCAGAAATTCATCCATGTCACCGTGCCGCAGCTCGGCCCGACGACCTTCTTCGTGACCGTCATGCTGACCATCCAGTCCTTCAAGGTATTCGATCAGATCTACATGATCACCCAAGGCGGACCCGGCACCTCGACGCTGGTCCTCGTCTACCACATCTACAACGAGGCATTCATTTCCTGGGATCTCGGCTACTCCAGCATGGTTTCGCTGGTGCTGTTCTTCCTCGTTCTCGCGGTCACCGTCTTCCAGTTCCGGCGCCAGAGGGAGGACGAGGCATGAGGATCGCCGGACGCAAAGTGACCGTCGGGACGGTCGCGATCTATGCCATCGTCATCGCCGTCACGCTGATCATGCTGATGCCCTTCGCCTGGATGCTTTCGGCATCGCTGAAGCTCAGCCGCGACGTGTTCGCCTTTCCGATCGAGTGGATACCGTCCGTGCCGCAATGGCAAAACTACGTCGATATCTGGACGAAGATCCCGCTCGCCCTCTTCATCTACAACACCTCGAAACTGACGATCATCGTCACGCTGCTGCAGCTTTTGACCTCCAGCTTTGCGGCCTACGCCTTCGCCAAGCTGAATTTTCCCTATAAGAACACTCTGTTCCTCGGCTACATCGCCACCATCGCCATGCCCTGGCAGGTCTATATGGTGCCGCAATTCCTGCTGATGCGCGAATTCGGCCTCAACAACACCCATCTGGCGCTGATCTGCCTGCAAGCCTTCACCGCCTTCGGCGTCTTCCTCATGCGGCAATTCTATATGTCGATTCCGACCGAACTTTGCGAGGCGGCCCGCATCGACGGCATGAACGAGTACCAGATCTGGGCACGCATCATGCTGCCGCTGTCGAAGCCGGCGCTCTCGACCCTGACGATCTTCACCTTCGTCACCACGTGGAACGACTTTCTCGGGCCGATGATCTATCTGACCAAGACCGAGCTGAAGACGGTCCAGATCGGCCTGCGCATGTTCATCTCGCAATATTCGGCCGAGTATGGGCTGATCATGGCGGCCTCCGTCGTCGCGCTCATCCCGGTTCTCGTCGTCTTCCTTGTACTCCAGCGCTTCTTCGTCGAAGGCATCGCCTCGACCGGATTGAAGGGTTAGGCCATGAACGCCATTTCCTCAGTCGCCCCGCAGCCGATCACCGACGAGGAGGTGAAAACCGCGCTCGATCTCGCTGTCGATCAGATCCGGCGCAACCTTCCCGAATTCACCCATGCCGCGCAGAACCATTCGAGCGTCAAGAATTTCTACCCCACTGTCGCCAACGACCAATGGACAGCAGGCTTCTGGCCGGGAGAGCTGTGGCTCGCTTTCGAACACAGCGGCGAGGCAGTTTTCCGAGATGCCGCGCAGACCCAGGTCCAGTCGTTCCTGCATCGGATCATTAACCGCATCGAGACCGATCATCACGACATGGGCTTTCTCTATTCGCCCTCCTGCATCGCCGCCTGGAAGATCGTCGGAGACGAGGATGGGCGCCGGGCTGCGATCCTCGCCGCCGACCAGCTGATCGAACGTTTTCAGCCGATCGGCCAATTCATCCAGGCCTGGGGCCGCAAGGGTAAAGCAGAAGAATACCGCTACATCATCGACTGCCTCTTGAACCTGCCGCTTCTCTACTGGGCAAGCCGCGAGACCGGTGATCCGAAATACCGCGAGATCGCGCTCATCCACGCCCGCACCACGCTCGCCAATTCGGTGCGGCCTGACGATTCCACCTATCACACCTTCTATATGGACCCGGTCACCGGAGCGCCGGTGCGCGGCGCCACCAAGCAAGGCTACAAAGACGACAGCGCCTGGGCGCGCGGACAGGCCTGGGGAATTTCAGGCATGGCGCTCTCCTATCGTTACGAGCGGATCGAGGAATATCGCCAGACCTTCGACCGGCTGCTCACCTTCTATCTCAACCGGCTGCCGGCCGACATGGTGCCCTATTGGGATCTCGTCTTTTCGGACGCAGACGGCGAGCCGCGCGACAGCTCGTCGGCCTCAATTACCGCCTGTGGCCTTCTGGAGATGGCCGATCTCGTCGAAGCCGAAGCCGCCGAGCGTTATCGCACGCTGGCGCGGCGGATGATGAAGAGCCTGGCCGACCACTATGCGGTCAAGGATCCCACGATCTCCAACGGCCTGGTGCTGCACGCCACCTATTCGAAGAAATCACCCTTCAACACCTGCCGCGGCGAGGGCGTCGATGAATGCGTCTCCTGGGGAGATTATTATTACATGGAAGCTTTGACGCGCCTTTCGCGCCGCTGGTCTTCCTATTGGTGAATTCAGGAGGACCCGATGGCCAGCATTTCGCTTAAAGAGCTGAACAAATCCTACGGCGCGCTCACCGTCGTCCACGACATCGATCTGGAAATCGCCGATAAGGAATTCATCATCCTGGTCGGCCCTTCCGGCTGCGGTAAATCGACAACGCTGCGGATGATCGCCGGCCTCGAGGAGATCTCGGGAGGAGAACTGAAGATCGGCGGCGACCTGATGAACGACGTCCCCTCCAAGGATCGGGATATCGCCATGGTCTTCCAGAACTATGCGCTCTATCCGCATATGACCGTCTACAAAAACATGGCCTTCGGCCTGCAGCTCAGAAAAGTATCGCGAGACTTCATCGATGCCCAAGTGCAGGATGCAGCCAAGATCCTCGACATCGCCCATCTCCTGAACCGCAAGCCGAAGGCGCTTTCGGGCGGCCAGCGCCAGCGCGTCGCGCTCGGCCGCGCGATGGTGCGCAATCCCGCCGTCTTCCTTCTCGACGAGCCGCTTTCCAATCTCGACGCCAAGCTGCGCGGCACGATGCGCTCCGAAATCACCAAGCTGCATAAGCGCCTCAACGCCACGTTCATCTACGTCACCCACGACCAGGTGGAGGCCATGACCATGGCGGACCGGATCGTCGTCATGAAGGACGGCCACATCCAGCAGGTCGATACGCCGCAGAACCTCTACGATCGTCCCGTCAACATGTTCGTCGCCGGCTTCATCGGCGCGCCGCAGATGAACATGCTGCCCTCGACCATCCTGCGCCGGGGCGACGGCTATGTCGCCGTCTTCGATGGTCGGGAATTGCCGCTGCCTGATCATTTCGACAAGGGCAGGATCGCACCCTATGAGGGACGTGAACTGGTGCTCGGCATCCGGCCTGAGAATTTTCACGAACTGCCGCCGGCCGACATCTCGGAAGAGAATCTGGCGCCGCTGGATGCGGTCGTGGAACTTGCAGAACCAATGGGCTCGGAAGTGCACCTGAACATGGTGGCGGGCGGCCGCAATCTCATCGCCCGGGTCTCGCCGCGTTTCCGTCCGGCGATCGGCGAGACGGCAAGGCTCGTCGCCGACATGAGCAATGCGCAGCTGTTCGACAAGGAAACGGAACGCTCGATTCTTTACTGAGGCGACTGCGGGAGAAGGCTATGCAGCGGTTGCGGGACATGTGGACGAGGGAGGGGCCGGGCATTCGAAAGGATGCTCCGAAGCGGACCGGTCTTGCCTTGTTTGCCGAGATCCTCGCCCGCGAATGGTGGGAGATGGTCAAGCTGAACGTCCTGTTCATCCTGGCTTCGCTCTTCGTCGTAACGCTGCCGGCCGCGCTCGCCGCCATGGCCCGCGTCTCGGTGGCCTTCGTGGAGGATCGCAACACCTATCTCCTCAGAGAGTTCACCGAAGCTTTTCTGCGCTACTTCTGGCGCGCCACCGCCTGGGGCCTGGCACTGACGGGCGCTCTTGCGATCTGCATCCATGCGATCATGACCTATGCCGCCGGCGCGCGGGATGACCTGTTGCTCGCCGCACCGCTGACGATCGCGCTCGCCGCCGCCGCCTTCGTCGCGGTTTTCGCCTGTCACCTCATCGTTTTGATGGTGATGCGCGATCTGCCGGCTCTCCGGCTGCTGCGGTTGGCTGCGCTCGCCTCCGTCCTCCGTCCGTTCCCGGCGCTTGCAGCGCTTACCTTCGTCGCCACACTGTGGCTGGCGCATATCCTCTTCTATCCGGTTTCCGCCTTCATGCCGGCAACCGTCAATTTTTCACTCGGAATGTTCGCCGTCGCATTCGGCGTCCATCGGGCGGCGGTGTTGGTGCTGGACTTGCCAGAGGCGACGCAGCCGCACCGTAAACCGCATGCACAAGACGCTTCATAAGATATCTGATTCAGAAACGATCCAGGGAAGGAGAACAGCAATGTATTTGGATAAACTCGGGAGGACGATGAAACTTGCCGTAGCAGGTTTCACGCTGGCAGCGGCAACGGCCGGCGTAGCGCTTGCCCAGGACGCGGTGACGTTGAAATGGGCTTTGTGGGACTGGGACAAGACCGCCTATTACAAGCCGCTGATCGAGGCCTATCAGGCCAAGCATCCGAACGTGAAATTCGAGCCGATGGATCTCGGTTCGCAGGACTACCAGCAGATGATTTCGACGCAGCTGACCGGTGGCTCTAAGGATATCGACATCGTCACCATCAAGGACGTACCGGGCTACACCAATCTGGTGCGTGCCGGCAATATCGCCGATCTCAGCAGCTTCGTGACCGAGCAGAAAATCGATCCAACTCCCTATGGCGGCCTGCTCGAGGAACTGACCATCGACGGTAAGATCTATTCCCTGCCGTTCCGCTCCGACTTCTGGATCGTCTATTACAACAAGGACGTCTTCGACAAATCAGGCGTTCCCTACCCCACCAATGACATGACCTGGGCGCAGTTCGACGCAACCGCCGAGAAGCTTTCGGGCGGCATGGGCGCCAACAAGACCTATGGCGCGCTCTTGCATACCTGGCGTTCGACCGTTCAGCTGCCCGGCATCCTCGACGGGAAACACACGCTCGTCGATGGCGACTACGCCTTCCTGAAGCCTTGGTACGAGCGAGCGCTCACCCTGCAGAAAGATGGGGCCATTCCTTCCTACGCCTTCCTGAAGACATCGAACACGCATTATTCGGCGCTCTTCTTCAACGGTACGATCGGCATGCTGCCGATGGGAACCTGGTTCGTCGGCACCCAGATCGCCAAGGTGAAATCGGGTGAATCGAAGAGCAAGAACTGGGGCATCGTGAAGTTTCCGCATCCGGACGGCGTAGCGGCCGGCACCACGGCTGCCCAGATCTCCGGCCTCGCAGTCAACGCCAATTCCGACCACAAGGCTGCCGCGCTCGATTTCATCAAGTTCGTCACCGGTCCCGAGGGCGCTGCAGTCATAGCATCGACGGGCACCTTCCCGGCGCTTAAGACCGCTGACGTCAGCGCAAAGATCGCCGCAACGCCAGGTTTCCCTGAGGACGCGGCCAGCAAGGAGGCTCTGATACCGTCGAAAGCCTATCTGGAGATGGCGGTCAACCCGAACGCTGCCAAGATCGAGGTCGTGCTCAACCGCGTCCATGACGCGATGATGACCGACAACACCTCCGTCGACGACGGCTTGAAGGAAATGACCGAAGGCGTGAAGGCCATCAAGTAGACTTCATGAGATGCCGACGGCCGCGGACCAGGACATGGCCCGCGGCCAATCCTGTTTCAGGAAATTTCCGAGCTGACGATGATATATGATCCCACCGCGGCCAACCCGCTTTCCGGCAATCCTCTGAAGACGCGCGACGACCTGGCGAAGGCCGTCATCGACCTCTTCGCACCGCTTCTGCCCTATTTTTCCGAAGGCGGCGCCCGTGTGCGCCTCGGTGCTACCGGCGCGATCTTCGACCGGGCAGCGGCGGATCTCGAAGGATTTGCGCGGCCACTGTGGGGCATTGTCCCGCTCGCGGCCGGCGGCAGCCATTTCCCGCATTGGGATCTCTATCGGCGCGGACTGTCTAATGGGACCAATCCTAATCATCCCGAATATTGGGGCGATCTTGCCGACCGCAATCAGCGGCTGGTCGAGCTGGCTGCCGTCGGCTTCGCATTGGCGCTGGTGCCTGAACATATTTGGGAGCCGTTGAGCGATAGCCAGAAGAAGACGGTCGCCGCCTATCTCGTCGCGGCACGAGATCTCGAATTCATCGACAACAACTGGAAATTCTTCCGCGTCCTCATCGATCTCGGGCTGGAGCGCGTGGGTGTTGCGTTCGACCGTGGGAAAACCCTGACCTATCTCGACGAACTCGAGACTTTCGATCTCGGCGAAGGCTGGTATCGCGACGGGCCTGTGCGGCGGGTCGATCATTACATCCCCTTCGCCATGCATTTTTACGGCCTGATCTATGCCGTGCTGGCGCGTGGCGACGAGGCGCGTAAGGACCGCTTCCGCGATCGCGCCCGGACCTTCGCCGGGGATATCCGCCATTGGTTCGGCCCCGATGGCGCCGCACTTGCCTTCGGCCGTAGCCAGACCTACCGCTTCGCGGCCGGTGGCTTCTGGGGCGCACTTGCCTTTGCCGGCGTCGAAGCGTTGCCCTGGGCTGAGATCAAGGGCTACTACATGCGCCATATCCGTTGGTGGTCAGCCATGCCGATTGCGGAGCGAGACGGCGTTCTCTCCATCGGCTATGGCTATCCGAACCTGCTGATGAGCGAGAGCTACAACTCGCCCGGCTCGCCCTATTGGGCGTTGAAATTCTTCCTGCCGCTCGCACTTGCGGGGGATCATCCATTCTGGACCGCCGAGGAAGCGCCGCAGCCGGAATTTTCGGAGCCGGTTGCGTTGAAGCAAGCGGGAATGGTCGCCATGCACACACCGGGAAACGTCGTCGTGCTCTCCTCCGGCCAGCAGCACGACAAGATGCGCGGCGCAAACGAGAAATATTCGAAATTCGTCTATTCCACCCGCTACGCCTTCAACATCGAAGCCGACGACCGGAATTTTTCGGCCGCAAGCTTCGACGGCATGCTCGGCCTCTCCGACGACGGCGTCCACTTCCGCATGCGGGAAACCCTCGAGGAGGCGCTGATATCTGGCGATCGGCTCTATTCGCGCTGGCACCCTTGGAGCGATGTCACCGTCGAGACCTGGCTCATCCCCGAAAACCCCTGGCACATTCGCATTCACCGCATCGCCACGCCGCGGGCACTGAGCACCATCGAGGGCGGCTTTGCGATCGAACGCGCGGATTTCAATGCCGACCGATCCGAACAGGCGAAAGGCCGGGCTATCTGGTACGGCCAGACGGACGTCAGCGCCATCGTGGATCTATCGCCCGATCCGAGGGCCGGCCATGCGATGAGCCCGATCCCGAATACCAACCTCATCCACGCCAAGACCCTGCTGCCGCAGCTACGCGACGAAATCAGTCCGGGAACCACCTTGCTGGCAACCGCGGCAATGGCTTTGCCGAGCCGCGAAAACTGGACAAAGGCGCTGGGCAATCCGCCGGCTGGTCCGGATCTTGACGAGCTGGAGCGGTGCTTCCGTGAGAAAGGCGTGCGTGTGCCGGCCTTTGCTCTGTGGATGTAGCTGCAAATCCCGCCGGCGAGCCACTACGGGCTGACGGGATATGACGCGAGTTACGTCGCCCTGGGGAAAACACAGGGCCTGCCTCTGGCGACGGCCGACCGAAAGATGGCGGACGCCGCACATAGCGAAGGCATCACCATCCTTGGACCACTCGAGCGTCGTAAGGCTAACTGTGATTAGTCCGCTCGGAATAGTACGCTTCAGCGATCCGCTGCGCCAGTTCCGCCATTTGATCATCGGGTATCTGCAGAACGCCGTGTTCGGCCATCAACGCGTGGTATTGCTGCTCCTCAAGCGGGACGCCCGAAGGCAAGGGAACGACGTGAAAATGTAAATGGCTATTGGCTTGCTGACTGCCGAGCGAAAGCACATAAATTCGCTCGGCATCGAACACCCTTTTGAGGGCACGCGACAAAATGTGAACCTTCTCCTGTAGTCGCAGATATTCGTCTGCCGATATGTCTCGCGCCAGATCCTCACGGTGCTCCTTCGGACAGACAAGGCAATAGCCGGGCAGAGTGGGATATTTGCTCAGGAAAATGATGGTCTCGTCGTCGTCATAAACGCGATGATGAAAGAAGGCCGGGTCATCCTCGACCAAGCCGCAGATAAAGCATGGCCTTGTTCCGATGCCTTGCACATAGGCTTTGAGATTAAATGGTTCGCGTTCGATCATTCTGAACCTCTGCCATCTCACGCGTGGCTGCGGTCGCGGACCCCGGAACTACCACAAGCCATTCTCGGAAAACTAACGCAACAGTCAAACCCGCTGCCGACCATAGTATATTCGGATTACTCCGGATAATTATATTTATATTTTTGATGCAGCGATCGCAAACGGCCATTCAACGCAATATTGTTGAAATGAAACTCAGTAAAGCGTAGTGATGTACTCGGCTTTCATTTTCCAATGCCAGAGGAGAAGGCAATGCCTACAATAATGGCCTATCACAATGTAAAAGACACAAAACACTGGCTCGCTTCACCTATGCGTAAACAGGTATTCGAACCGATCGGCGTCACGAACATTCGCACGTTTATAGACCCCCAAACGTCTAACCGCGTCGGCCTGGTCATGGACGTCGCCGATATGGAAAAGTTGATGGCCTTCATGCAGACCAAGGCAGCTGCCGACGCGATGGCGCATGACGGCGTCTTGCCCGAGAGTCTGGTGCTCCTCGTTCAATCATAACACGCGTCCCGACCAAACCTGAAAAATTCAACGCGGGAGGATGATATGACGACATTATTCGTGCGGCACGAGGTCTCCGACTACGCCGCCTGGCGCAAGATATATGATGGGTTTTCTCCGGTGCAGAAGGCCAACGGGGTGATGGCGCAAGCCGTTTATCGCGCGATCGACAATCCGAACGATATTACCGTCACCCACGAGTTTGCCACGCTGGAAGCGGCTCAGGCATTCAGCAAGCTTGACGAGCTGAAAACGGCGATGCGCACGGGAGGCGTGCTCGGCGCCCCGACGGTGTGGTTTACCAACAAAACGTGAAATGGATTGAAGACTTCGGGACGTTGGCACTCGCGGACACAAGCCGCGGGCCCGTTCTGTCGCATGGCTGACGTGAGCGATCATTCGCTACCGCCGATTGCCGAGCTGGGTGGCAATTGCCAGCGAACCGGGCGAATTTATTACCTGCTCTTCAGCTCGCGCAAGAGATCCAGGCCGCGCTGGTATTTTTCCGCGTTCTTGCCGGCCTGTTCGGCTTGACTGAGATTGTCTTCGAGGTCGGCCTGTTTGACCGGCAGGGCCAGCGGGTTTGATGCCGCACGTCTGACGAAGTCGTCATCCGGCTCGTCCGTCCGCCGCGTCAAAGCATCCACCGCGGAGATAATCCCCGGCGGAAAGCCTTCCTCCCTCAGCCTGTCGAGCGTCCACCCACTTCCCTTCTCGACGACGTCGTGAAGGTAGGCGACCGTTCGCGTCTCGTCGCCGGAAACCAGAAGCGCTACCCGCTGGCAGTGCTCGAAGAACGGCCGGTCGGTCTTATCAGCCTGCCCTTCATGCGCCTCGAGAGCGATTTGGATGGCGTGGTCGAGATGCTGCATGGAATTACGGCCCTTCGGCCTTCCTGATCTTCCGCTGGGACGGCTTTTCGCCTGTCGTCATCTCGATATCAGGCATGGTAGTCTCGGCGGCCCGGCCGGGCTTAGGTGGTTGCCGATCGAGATCGCCGCTCTCACCGGCGCCTTGAAGCAGCGCCGCATCATCCCTGTCGTCTTCATCGAGCAGGTCTTGCAGTGTCTCGTGCTCATCCTCGCCGGCCAGTTCATCGCAGGCTTGCAGCCAATGGCGCTGGTCCGCGCCATCCGGCCGGCCCTCGGCCTCCCAGATTTCGTAGGCGCGGCGACGTATCTGCTCGTGCTTGTCTGTAGCCATGACTTCCTCCGAGCGCATTCGAGTGAGCCGTTCGAATATACGGCCGGACTGCCGCTTAGGGCGTGTTTATGGTAGGAAGAAAATCCTCTACCTGTTTGCGCTCATCCTTTGAAAGGGTCTCCACCCTTTCCTTCCAGAAACGCTCAGCCTCCGGCGGATCCTCATCCCACTGGCGGACATCGGTGATGTTGTCGTCAATTTTTGACCGGCGGCGACCGCCAAGGCTGAGATATTTCTTCGCAAGCTTCAGGCTTGGGGTTTCGGTGTCGCTGCCGCCGCCCATGACCGCGCCCGCCTTGCCGCGGGAGCGCTTGTCGTCAGCGCCGCTTTCCGGCCCAGGGGATCTGAACGTCATACCAGTCCTCCTTTCATTCACGCAAAGCATGTTGCGATCTGATAACCCTGGCGGGTAGCGAGAGTTCCAACCGATGGCAATGATTTGGCGGAGGACCGCTTTTAAGCGAGGATCGAGCCGGAGCACCGGCCGGCAATCCCGGCCATCAATGAACGGCCATGCTCATCATCCGATAGGGGTGCACGGCCTCGAACTGCGAGACCATCGCCGTTGCCTGCAGCAACACACGCTCGGCATTATCAGGATCGTCGCGCGCGAGTTCGTCGGCGTTGAAGCGGATCGCTTCAGCCATGTTGTTGGAAAGTTCGGCAAACTGAGTATCGCCCTCGACAAGGGCCTCACGTGCGGTGTCTTCCAGCGTTCGAGCGATATCGACGAAGATTTCCTCGCGTTCCTCGATGCTGAGGTCTTTGATGATAGTGGTCTTCTCTTCCATGTCACGCACTCCAAAAGACCTGAGCCAAAAGACGCAAGGCGGTAATCGAACTCATCGAGCCTCGATCACCGGAGAACCGGAACGCAGCTTTTCGCTTTTCACCGGGCGTCGTCCCAATTCGAACGCGGGAGCCGATCTTCGGTTCCCTCAAGGGACGAGACTGGCGCCTCGGTGTCGGCATGGTTCGCCGTCCAATCGAGGCGCCGGATCGCCGGGATGCCGGAGCGAAAGGTTCGATCATCGTCGGCAAGCTGCCGGACTCAGCAAATGGCGAGGCAGCATCGTCAAACGCTGACGGCAGGATATCGGCGATCCCAATTGCTTGCAGTCGATGATCGCCCGAGGACGGATCGAGACAAACGGGCGCCGGCTACTGGTCGGTGAATTTGACCATGATGCCGCCGCCGGGAGCCTGGTCGGTCGGAAAGACTTCGATCCGGGATACGTCGACGAAGACGGGAAGCTCGAGTGCATTCGCGATGATCGCGGCAATGTGGGAGGGCTGTATCGGGCGGTAGCCGTCGTAAAGCAGGGTACGCGCCTGATTGCCGGCCATTGCGGTTCGATAGAGGTCCGTCTGCACGCGGCCGGGCACCACCTCCGTCACGCGAACCGAGCTTCCAAGCAGGTCGCAGCGGAGATTGTCGCAAAACAGGCTGAGCCCGGCCTTCGATGGCCCGTAGGCTGCCATATTCGGGTATGGCGCCTGGCCGCCGCTGGAACCGATATAGATGAGGTGGCCACGCTTTCGTTCAACCATGGCAGGCAGGAATGCGCGGGTCAGATGCATGGGCGCTTTGAGATTGATGTCGATCATGGCATCGATCTCGGAGGGTTCGATTTCGCTGAATGTCGCCCGCGTCGAGAGGATGCCGGCATTGTTGACCAGGATATCGACATCCACGCCATGAAGCTGCCTGACGATTTCGGCGGTATCGCGGACATCGGCCCGGATCGGCTTCGCGCCGCTTTCCCGAGCCAGTTCATCGAGCGCCTCGGCGTTTCGGCCGACGGCATACACCGTCAACCCCATCTCGCGCAACCTGTCAACGGTGGCGCGGCCGATGCCGCCCGTGGCGCCCGTGACCACGGCGGTCCGATAGGGAAGCGGCTCAGACATAGATATAGCCTCCACTGACGACGACGTTTTCGCCGGTGGCATAGGTGTTGCGGCTCGACGCCATCATGACGATCCATTCCGCCATCTCGACCGGCTCGGCGGCACGGCCGAGCGCGCTGGCCTTGGCCAGCTCCGGCAGGAACCCGAGCTCCTTTGCCCGGTCCGTCGCGAAACCGGCAGGTGCGACGGAATTGACAAGGATCTGATCCTTGGCGCATTCCTGCGCAAAGGATTTCGTCAGGCTGACGACGGCCGCCTTGGTTGCGGCATAATGGGCGTTTTGGGGGTGGGCCTTGAAAGCATCGACCGAGGTCACGTTGACGATCCGCCCCGAAACTGCGGGCGCGTTCAGGTGTTGGCGCATATGAAGGACGGCGGCCACCATCATATGATAGGTGCCCTTGACGTTGATCGCGTTTTCGAGATCCCACTCCTCGTCGGTTATCTCGAGGATGGGGCGCCTTGGATAGATGGCGGCGCTGTTGACGAGCACATGGATCCGGCCGAGCTTGCCGGCGATCTCGTTAAACCCGCGATGCGCCGTTTCCGCTCGGGAAATATCGGCAACGGCCGTTGCGACCTCGGCGCCGAGAGCGCGAAGCGCCTCGGCCGACGAGGCAAGCAGCTGCTCATTGCGATCGATCAGCCCGATCCTGGCCGCTCCATGCGAGATCATCAGCTTGGCCGTCGTCAATCCGAGCCCGGAAGCGCCGCCGACGATGATTGCGGTCTGGTTCTTCAAAGTTCCACCTCCGTGTTTGGCGTTGCGCCACTAGCATTGTATGTTATCACTTATATGCCAACTTCGACAAAGCTCAAGTGCATTCTGAAGGTTTCGAGATGATTCCACGCCTCCGGCCAACCGTAACGATCGCCCTGCCCACTGCTGGATTTTTCGAGCGGCTCGTCGAGGCGGGGTTCGAAGGCGACATCGAGACCAGCGCGGCAAGCCGAACCGTTTTTTCGACCGACAATTCAATCTATCAGGTCGAGCCGACCGGCATTCTTTTCCCCAGAGGCGTCGAAGACCTCCGTGTCACGGCCGGGGTGCTGTCGGAACCGGCTTTTCGAGGCATCACAGTGGCGCCGCGCGGCGGTGGAACCGGCACCAATGGCCAATCCTTGACATCAGGTGTCGTGGTGGATTGTTCGCGCCATATGAATTCCATTCTGGAGATCGACCCGGTCCGCAGGGTCGCGCGCGTCCAGGCCGGCGTCATCAAGGATCAGTTGAACCTTGCGCTGAAGCCCTATGGGCTGTTTTTTGCTCCCGAACTTTCCACCTCCAATCGCGCCACCATCGGCGGCATGGTCTCCACCGATGCCTGCGGCCAGGGTTCGTGCCTCTACGGCAAGACCAGCAACCATGTGCTCGGATTGCGCATCGTGCTTACGGATGGGTCGGAGTGGTGGTCGCGCCCGCTCGTTCCCGAGGCGCTCGATGAGATCGTCGCGCGCCAGGACCGCATCGGCGAGATCCACAGGACGGTCGAACGGATCGCGCGGGAAAAGCACGACCGGATCGCCGAGATCTTTCCGAAACTCAACCGTTACATGACCGGTTACGACCTCGCCCACATCTTGCGCGGCGACGGAGGCTTCGACCTCAACGCCATCCTCTGCGGCTCGGAGGGAACGCTGGCGATGATCGCCGAAGCCGAGCTCAACCTTCTGCCGATCCCCGCCCATGCGGCACTGATCAACATCCGCTACGGCGACTTCAACACCGCCCTGGAGGATGCCCGTAGCCTGGTGGCGCTGAATGTCGCCTCGGTCGAAACGGTCGATGAGAAGGTTCTCGACCTTGCCAAGGGCGACATCGTCTGGACCGGCATTGCCCGCTTTTTTCCCGACGATGCGGGCGGAACCACAAACGGCATCAATATCGCCGAAGTGCTCGCCGACGATGAGGCGGAACTCGAACGCAAGCTGGCGGAAGTGACCACCGCCCTTGCCACCGGCGCGAATGCGCGCCACGCCGGTTATACGATCGCCCGAGGTCATGCCGATGTCGAGGCGATCTGGTCGATGCGCAAGCGAGCGGTCGGTCTGCTCGGCAATGTCGATGGGCCGGTCAGGCCCGTCGCCTTTGTCGAGGATACCGCCGTGCCGCCGGAAAACCTCGCGCCCTATATCAGCGAGTTCCGGGCATTGCTCGATGGCGCGGGCCTTGCCTACGGCATGTTCGGCCATGTCGACGCCGGCGTCCTGCACGTGCGGCCGGCGCTCGACCTCACCCGCGACGACCATATCGGACTGGTCCGGGAGGTCAGCGACGCCGTCGTGGCGCTGACGCGCAAATATGGCGGCGTCCTCTGGGGGGAACACGGCAAGGGGGTGCGCTCCGAATATGTGCCGGAATTTTTCGGCGATCTCTATCCCAGCCTGCAGGAGATCAAGCGGGCTTTCGATCCGGAAAATCGGCTCAATCCGGGCAAGATCGCAACCCCTTCCGGCCAGGCGCTGACGAAGATCGACGACGTTCCGCTGCGGGGAGATATCGACAGGATCATCGGCAATGAGGTCCGCTCGGCCTTCGACAATGCCGCCTATTGCAACGGCAACGGCGCCTGTTTCGATTTCGACGAAACGAGCCCGATGTGCCCCTCCTACAAGGCGACGCGCGACCGGCGATTTTCGCCCAAGGGCCGCGCCGCCCTGATGCGGGAATGGCTGAGGCTGCTTGCCGAGAAGGGCGTCGATCCGCGCCAGGAGACAAAGCGCTTGCGGCGAAGCGGTCCACTCGCGAGCCTGGCGCGGCGCGCCTTCAACTCGCTGAACCCGGCAAACCGGGACGACTTTTCCCACGAGGTGCGCGCGGCGATGGACACCTGTCTCGCCTGCAAGGCCTGCGCGGGCCAATGTCCGGTGAAGGTCAGCGTGCCGGCCTTCCGCTCGAAATTCCTCGAACTTTATTACGGACGTTATCTCCGCCCGCTGAAGGATCCGCTGGTCGCGGCGATCGAAACCACCCTGCCCCTGGTTCGCCGGATACGACCTGCGTACAACCTAATCGTCGGCACACGAGCCGGCAGGACGATGATGCGCGTTGCCGGGCTGACATCCCTGCCGCGTCTGCCGCAGATCTCCCTGGCAAAGGAAGCCGCCCGCCTCGGCGTGCCGCTTGCCACGCCTCAAACGATCGAAGCCCTGTCGCCGGGTGAACGGCAGCGGAGCGTCGTCTTCGTCGCCGACGCCTTTACCGCCTATTTCGACCCGGATGTTGCGCTTGCCGCAATCAGGCTGGCGCGGAAAATGGGGCTTACGCCCTTCCTCGCGGCATCCCACGTCAACGGCAAAGCCCTGCATGTTCATGGTTATCTCCACCGCTTCGAGGCTGCGGCCGGGCGGACGGCGCGTTATCTCCAGCGGCTGGATGAGACTGGCGTGGCGCTGGTCGGCCTCGATCCGTCGATGACGCTCGCCTTTCGCAGCGAATACAAGGGGATGCTGAAGGCGACCATTCTCCTGCCGCAGGAATGGCTCACCGCCAATCTCGACCGGCTTACCGCCCTCTCCTCCACTGCCGACGGCAAAAGCTTCCGGTTGATGGCCCATTGCACCGAGCGTACCAATGCGCCGGCCTCCATCACCCAATGGAAGACAGTATTCGAAAGCCTCGGCATCGATCTTCAGGCGGCACAAACCGGTTGCTGCGGCATGGCCGGCACCTTCGGCCACGAGGCCCACAACCGGCCGATCTCCGAGCGTCTCTATGCCATGAGTTGGAAGCGGGAGGTCGATGCATCAGGCGATGCCGATATCCTCATGGCCACAGGATACTCGTGCCGCTCGCAGGTGAAGGAAATCGACAACAAGCGCCTTCCGCACCCCTTTCAGGTCATCGATAAGATAATGTCTGAAAACGCCGGCATCCCACAATCAGACGTGGCATGATATGTGATATGTGCTAAATTTGATCGGGTAAATCGGAGCGAACCAGTGTCAATCATCACGCAACGAGGCAATCTCGCAGAAATCGTCGTCGCGAAACTGATGGAACGCATCGATTCCGGCCTTTATGCCCCCGGCGAGAAAATTCCGTCAAGTGCCCAGCTGTGCGAAGAGTTCGGCGTTTCCCGAACCGTCATTCGCGAGGCGCTCACCTCGCTCAAGGTTGGCGGCAGGGTGACCGCGCGACAGGGCGCCGGGGTCTATGTCTCCGAGAAGGACGCAAAGACCCTCAATTTCGAGATCAGCCGCATCGAGGATATTCGCTCGGCGATGCAGATCCTGGAATTGCGGCTCGGCGTGGAGATCCAATCCGTGGCCCTTGCGGCGTCGAGGCGGACGCCGGAGGCGCTGGCTGAAATTGCCCGCGCCTACGACTATCTCGAAAACCTGGTCACCGACGATGCCGAGGTCGAGGCCCGCGCCGATTTCGAGTTTCACCTGGCGATCGCCCGCGCCACCCGCAATCCGCACTTCCCGAATTTCCTGGAAGCGGTGATCGAGAGCATCAATTTCGACCTGGTGCTCAAGCATCGCCAATCGGCGCGCGGCTACAGCACCTATCTGAAGAAGATAAACAAGGAACATGCCGCGATCCTGGCCGCGATCACCCAAGGCGATGCCAAGGCCGCGAAGGCCGCGCTGATCGCCCATCTGGAGGAAAGCCTTCATCGTTACCGCACGATGCTCGACGAGCCGGCGAATAGCGAGACGGAGGAATAACGCGCGCCGCCGGCTTTTTCAGGCGGCGCCTTTGCCCGTGATCACTTGCCCATACTCACTTGCCTTGTGCAATCGCATGGTCTCGAATTTGCGTCAGGGTCATCTTCGGCGTCAGCGCTTCCGGGTCGATCCGGATTTCGATGAGGCCGGGCTTGCCGGATGCCTCGCAGCGTTCGAAGGCACCGGCGAAGTCCGCCGTCTTCTCCACCGTCTCGCCGTGCAGGCCGTAAGATCGCGCCAGCGAGGCGAAATCCGGGTTGGTCAGGCGGGTGCCGGAGACGCGGCCGGGATAGCTGCGCTCCTGATGCATGCGGATCGTGCCGTACATGCCGTTGTTGATGACGAGGAAAATCACCCGGGCGTCATACTGCATCGCGGTCGCGAGTTCCTGGCCGTTCATCAGGAAACATCCGTCGCCGGCAAACGCAACCACCGTGCGCGCGGGATCGGTGATCTTGGCGGCGATCGCCGCCGGTACGCCGTAGCCCATGGAACCGTTGGTCGGCCCGAGCTGAGTGCGGAAGCTGCGATATTGATAGAAGCGATGCGGCCAGGCGGAATAATTGCCGGCGCCGGTGGTCAGGATGGCGTCGGGCTTCAGATGGCCGCGCAGCCATTCCATGACCTCGCCCATCTGCACAGGCCCCGGAACCTCTGGATGCCTGAGATTTGCCAGATAGTCGGCATGGGCCGCTTCGGTCCATGCCTTCCATACCGATGCTGCCGGCGGTTTCAGCTTGGCAGCCTGTGACAGGAACCCGGCGACGCTGGCATTAATCGGCAGGCTTGCGTGGTAAACGCGCCCCAGCTCTTCCGCGCCCGGATGGATGTGAACGAGCAACTGTTTGGGAACCGGAATGTCGATCAGCGTATAGGCGCCTGTTGTCATCTCGCCGAGACGGGCGCCGATCGAGATCAGCAGGTCGCAGTCCTTCATGTGCTGGATCAGCTTCGGCCCCGCGGCAAGGCCGAGGTCGCCGGCATAGTTCGCATGCGTGTTGTCGAACAGGTCCTGGCAGCGGAAGGAAGCGGCGACCGGCAGGCCGAAGACTTCGGAAAACGTCTTGAGATCGGCAACCGCCTGCTGCGTCCAGCCGCCGCCGCCGGCGACGACCATCGGGCGCTTCGCCTCTGATAGAAGGCCGAGCAGTTCTTCGAATTGCTGCGGGCCGGCAAAGCCCTCGACCTTCTTGTAAGCCGGGGTGTCGGCGACATCGACCATATCGGTCAGCATGTCTTCGGGAAGCGCGATGACCACCGGCCCGGGCCGGCCGTTGACGGCTCGGTGGAATGCCTGGCTGATGAGTTCGGGAATGCGGGCGGCATCCTCGATCTCGACGACCCACTTCGCCATCTGGCCGAACATGCGGCGATAATCGATCTCCTGGAATGCTTCGCGCTCCATCTGATCGCGTGCCACCTGGCCGATGAACAGGATCATCGGGGTCGAATCCTGGAAAGCCGTATGCACGCCGACCGAAGCGTTCGTCGCACCCGGCCCGCGGGTCACGAAGCAGATGCCGGGTTTGCCGGTCATCTTGCCATAGGCTTCCGCCATATAGGCAGCTCCGCCCTCCTGCCGGCAGATGACGAATTCGATGGCGTCCTCCGCGTCATGAAGGGCGTCGAGGACGGCAAGATAGCTTTCGCCGGGCACGCCGAACGCGCGCTCGACGCCATGGATGCGCAAGGCATCGACGAGCACTTGGCCGCCGCTGCGCTTCAATGTTTCATTTCTCATCGGGAGCCCCTCTCCTAGGTGTTAAATAACGGCGTCTTCGAGGAAGGGCCGGTTTGCCGTCACCCGCTCGTAGCCGAATGGCGAAAGGTCGAGGGTCTTGAAGCCGCCATAGGCAATCAGTTCCGAGAGACCCCGTCCCATTGCGGGCGACTGCTGCAGGCCGTGGCCCGAAAAGCCGTTTGCGAAGAGGAAATTGCTGACCTCCGTATGCGGTCCGAGGACGACATTGTGATCGAGCGTGCAATAGTCGTAATGGCCGGCCCAGGAATTGACGACCTTGATCGCCTCGAAGGTCGGAACCCGGTTCGCCATGATCGGCCAGATTTCCTCATCGAATTCATCGTGCATGACATCGAAATCGTTGGGGTCCACCTCGGGGTCATGCTTCGGATAGGTGCCCATCAGATAGAACTTGCCCTCCGGCCGGAAGAAGACGCCCGTCGGGTCGATCGTCAGGCCGACCTTGCCTTCCAAGGGCGTGCGGCAATCGACGACGAACAGCGAGCGCCGGCGCGGCTCGACGGGAACGTCGAGCCCGGCCATGCGGGCGACCTTCTTGCCATTGGTGCCCGATGTATTGACCATGGTGCCGCAGGCAATCGTCTGGCCGCTCCGCGTCGATACGGAAACGACGCGGTCTCCCTCTCTGTTGACGGCGACGACGTCGTCTTCGATGTATTCGACGCCGAGCGCGCGCGCCTTTTTACGAAAGCCCTGCAGCAGACCGACGCTGTCGAACCAGCCCTCGCCGCGCTCGCCGGTGCTGCCGAGCGTCAATCCTTCGAGATTGAGCCAGGGAAACCGTCGGCCGAGGCCATCGGGATCGAGCAGCGTCACATCAGCCCCGCAGGAGACCTGGGTCTCGTGATTGCGCCGGAGAACCTGATCGCCGCGGTCATCCTCAGCGAGGAACAGATAACCGGCCTCGTGAAAGCCGATCTCGGGCGTGTCGTCGTCGACGGCGACGTTTTCCTTGAAGTTGCGGATGAACTCCGTCCCGAACTGCGAGACTTTGACATTGATCGCATTCGAGAACTGGTGACGGATGGAGCTGGAAGACAGCGCGGTGGCCGACCGCTGATAGGTCCAGTCCTTCTCGATCACCAGGACCGATCCGTTATAATCGGGATTGGTCGCCAGAAAATACGCCGTCGAGCTGCCGACCACGGCGCCGCCGACGATCACCACGTCATAGGACGATTTGGAAGCTGGCATCGGCACGTCTCACTTTTTCTCGTCTTCATAATGGCCGGCGGCAGCAAAGCTGCCGCCCTGGAAGCGCACTGCCGGATCGTTGGGATCGCCCTGCTTCGTCTTGCCCAAGACCTTGTCGGCGTAATCGTCGGCGCGGTCTTCCGGCTTGTATCCAAGCGATGCCGCCGTGCGGTTGTCCCAGAAGGCCCGGCTGTTGTTGGACATGCCGTAGGCAACCATGAAGCCGACGCGTTCGGCCGACAGGCTCTTTTCGACGAGCTGGCGGCAATCTCGATAGGAAAGCCAGGTGATGAGATGGCGCCGGTCCGTCGGCTCCGGGAAGGACGAGCCGATGCGCAGGCTGACGGTCTCGATGCCGAACTTGTCGAAATAGTAACGGCCGAGGTTCTCGACGAAGGTCTTCGACACGCCGTACAAGCTGTCGGGCCGTGTCGGCGCGTTGCCGTCGATCGTCTCGGTGCGCTCGTAAAAACCGATGGCATGAACGGAGCTGGCATAGACGATGCGCTTGACGCCGTGCTGCCGGGCCGCCTCATAGATGTTGTAGCTGCCGACGATGTTGGCGTTGAGGATGGTGTTCCAGGAAGATTCAAGTCCCTGGCCGCCCATGTGAATGATGGCGTCGCAGCCCTCCACGGCTTTCGAAACGGCGTCGAAGTCGGAAAGATCGGCCGGAAAATCCTCCTCGTGCGGCTCGAGGTTCTCGCAGGGCCTGCGTGCGGACAGCCTGAGGATCTTTCCAAGCCTTGTTCCGGATTTGCGCAGCTGGGTTCCGAGAGCCCCGGCCGCGCCGGTCAGAAGCGTGCGCTGATAATCGGTCATCGAATTTTCCCTTTAGCGAAGTTTGGCCAGTGCATCGGCGGTGCGCTCGATGGCAATGGCAAGATTGTCGCGCGATGTCGCGAAGGAGAGGCGAATATAGGGTTCGACACCGAAAGCCGCACCGGGAACGGTTGCGACCTTGCCTTCCCTGAGGAGATAGGAGGCCAATTCGGTATCGTTGGAAATCCTGGCGCCGTCGGGCGTCGTCTTGCCGATATAGTGGGCGCATTTGGGAAAGAGGTAGAAGGCCCCTTCCGGCGCCCGCACGTCAAGACCGGGTATCGCGCTGAAGCCCTTTGCGACGAGTTCGCCGCGCACCCTGTATTCGGCAACCGCCGTCGTGACGAAGTCCTGGGGACCGTTGAGCGCTGCGGCGGCCGCAAACTGGGTGATGGAGGACGGGCAAGTCGTGCTCTGGGACTGGAGCTTGTTCAGAGCCCTGGTCAGTTCCCGCGGGCCTGCCGCATAGCCGAGGCGCCATCCTGTCATGGCATAGGCCTTGGAGACGCCGTTGATGATGAGCGTGCGGTCCTTCAGCTCCGGGCAAGCGACGACGAACGACGTGAAGGGCACGTCGCCGCAGACGATATGTTCGTAGATCTCGTCCGACATGATCGCCACGTGGGGGTGGCGCGCCAGCACCGCACCAAGCGCCTTCAGTTCGTCCGCCGAATAGATCGCCCCCGTCGGATTGGACGGAGAGTTGAACAGGAACCAACGCGTCTTCGGCGTGATGGCTGCTTCCAGCCGCTCGGCGGTGATCTTGAAGGCATCCTCGACACCGCAAGGCACGGTCTTCGGAACGCCGCCGTGCAGGATGACGATGTCGGTGTAGGAGACCCAGTAAGGCGCCGGCACGACCACCTCGTCGCCGGGCTCCAGCGTTGCGAGGAAGGCATTGAAGAGGATCTGCTTGGCGCCGTTGCCGATGGATATCTCATCCATGGCGTAGTCAAGGCCGTTCTCGCGCTTGAATTTGGCGACGATCGCTTCGCGCAGTTCCACCAGGCCATCCGGCGCGGTATAACGGGTGAGCCCCCTGCGCATGGCCTCGATCGCAGCCTGGACGATATGATCCGGCGTGTCGAAATCGGGCTCGCCGAGCGACAGGTCGACGACATGCTCTCCCTTGGCCCGCATCGCCTTGGCGGCGACCGACACCGCCATCGACGGTGAGGATTTGATCGTCGCGACACGCGTGCTTTCGAATGCAATCATATTCATGCCTTGCCTCCCTGGGTCCGGCTCGCGCCGTAGGCTTCAGCCTGTTCTTCGGTAATGTATCCATGCCTCAGATCGTGTTCGATCGCATCGGCCGGGCGATTTGCCGGATCGCCGTAACCGCCGCCGCCCGGAAGCGACAGGACAAGGCGGCGGCCTTCCGGCACGAATTGCAGCCCCTTGCCCTTGAGGATCGTACCGTCGTCGAGAGCGACTGCGCCGGCCGTGCCGTTCAGTCCGCCTTCGCGGCCGCGCGCGGGGTGGTCAAGCCTGTCGAACATGGCGGAGAAGCGGAAGCTGAAGCCTTCGGCCGCTTCGATCTCGATCATCTGGCCGAGACCGCCGCGCTGCGCGCCGGCACCCCCGGAACCCTCGCGCAATTCCTTGCGCCAGATGATGACGGGGCCGACATTCTCCGTCGCCTCGATCGGCATCGTGTGCACACCGCTTGGAAAGGCGGTGGCGTTCAGGCCGTCGAGAGCAGCGCGTGCGCCGGAACCACCGGAATTGAACATCAGGATTTCCGCGCCTTTACCGCCGATCTGGTCGGAGACAGGACGCACACTCATATGCAGGTTCCAGAGCGCGCTGGCGCCCTCCGCCGGGACCTGGCCCGGAAGCGCCTGATGCAGCGCGCCGAGCACGAGATCCGGCACGAAATGGCCGAGAACGTGGCGGACGGCAACCGGCGCCGGCCGCTTGGCATTGAGGATGCAGCCTTCCGGCGCCACCACTTCGAAGGGCGCGAGCGAAGCCGCGTTGTTTGGAATTTCCGGCGCCACGACGCATTTGATGCCGTAGCAGGCATAGGCCTTGGCATAGACGAGCGGCACGTTGATGCCGAATTTGCTCATGCCCGAAGTGCCGTCGAAATCGACGACGATCCCTTCGGGACCGATGCTCAACCTGGCTGCGAGATGCACCGGCTCGTCATAGCCGTCGAGATCGAGGCTATAGTTCCAGGAGCCGTGCGGAAGGTTCCTCAACCGCTCCAGCGTTGCCTCGCGGCTGTGCTTGAGGATGAAGCCGCCGATCGTCGACAAATCAGGAAGATTGAATTCCGTCAGCATGTCGACGAGCCGGCGATGACCCGTTTCGTTGCAGGCGGCGAGCGCATAGAAGTCGCCGACAACCTTATCGTTTTCGCGAACATTGTTTCGCACTATATGGATCAGCGTGCGGTTCAGCTCGCCGCGCTCGAAGAACTTCATGATGGGTATGAAGATGCCCTCTTCATAGACTTCGCGGGCATCCGGGCCGAAACCGCGGCCGCCGACATCGACGACATGCGCGGTCGAGGCAAAATAACCGACCAGCTTGCCGTGATGGAAGGAGGGCGTGACGACAGTGATGTCGTGCAGGTGGCCCGTCCCCTTCCACGGATCGTTGGTGATGTAGACGTCGCCTTCAAAGACGTTGTCCGGCCCGATGTCGGCAATGAAATGCGCGACCGATTCCGCCATGGCGTTGACGTGGCCGGGCGTGCCGGTCACCGCCTGCGCCAGCATGCGGCCTTCCAGGTCGAAGACACCGGCCGACAGATCGCCCGCCTCACGCACCGAGGTGGAGAAGGCCGTGCGGATCAGGGTCTGCGCCTGCTCCTCGACGACGGAGATCAGCCGGTTCCACATGACCTGCATATGGATATCGATCATGGATTGGTTCATGTGATTATCCTCAGATCCGGGTTACGAAAAGGCAGCCGTCGTGCTGGACGATGGCCTTGAAGGAGGCGGTGAGAACCGTCGAGGTCTCGCGCTCGACGATGACGGCGGGGCCGTTGACCACGTCGCCGGGCTTCAGCGTGGTGCGCTCGTGAATGCCGGCTTCGAGATAGGACCCTTGCGAAGCCTCGAACAGGCGGCGGGTCTTGCTTGGTCGCACGATATCGCCTTCGGCGACGGACGGGATGCGCTCGACCGGCGGGAGCGGCGAGCTCGCCTTTACCGACCAGCTGACGATCTCGATAGCGAGACCCTCGATGGCGCGACCGAAGAAGCGCTCATATTCCCTTTCGAACAAGGCGGCGATCGTCTCAGCGCTCGCGGCGTCGAAATTGTCGTCGGTAAACGGCACCGGAATATCCCAGCCCTGCCCGCCATAGCGCATGAACAGCGTGCGTTCGATCACCGGGGAGCCTGCGTCGAGCCCGCCTTCGACGAAGCCGAGCGCTTCGGCCTTCATGGCTTGCAGGAGCCGGTTGGCCTCGGAATATTCGAAATTCGACAGGTTGAAGACGGCGCTGCGAACGGACTCATAGCCGAACGGCGCCTTGAGGAAGCCGATCGCCGAACCGACGCCGGCACCCGGCGGAACGAGGAAGGTCGAGATGCCCATCTTCTCGCAGAGGCGCGCGGCATGCAGCGGCCCCGCGCCACCGAAGGTGATCATGGTGAAATCGGAAATGTTCTTGCCGTTCTCGACGGTGTGAACGCGACCGGCATTGGCCATGTTTTCGTCGACCATTTCGCATGTGCCGTAAGCGGAAGCTTCCGGGTCGAGGCCGATGACCGAGCCGATATCGTCGCTCATCGCCTGGCGGCTCGCCTCGAGCGAAAGCGGGATCGCGCCGCCGGCGAAATTGGCGGGATCGAGCTTGCCGAGGATGAGGTCCGCATCGGTGACGGTGGGGTTCTTGCCGCCGCGCTGATAACAGGCCGGGCCCGGCTCGGAGGCAGCCGAATGCGGCCCGACGCGGATCTGACGCATTGCGTCGATCGAAGCGATCGAACCGCCGCCGGCGCCGATTTCGACCATCTCGACGACAGGGATCGAAATCGGCATGCCGGATCCCTTGCGGAAGCGATAGGTGCGCGCCACCTCGAAAGTCTTGGCCGTCTTCGGCACCTGGTTTTCGATCAGGCAGATCTTGGCGGTCGTGCCGCCCATATCGAAGGAAAGAACCGTATCGAGACCGTATTGACGGGCAATGTCGGCCGCAAAGATCGCGCCGCCCGCCGGACCGGATTCGACCAGGCGGACCGGAAATTCCGAGGCGCTCTCGACCGAGACGATGCCACCGCCGGAGTGGATCATGAAGACCGGGCAGCCGACCCCGATATCCTTCAGCGATACGACGAGACGGTCGAGATAGGATTTGATCGCCGGCTTGACATAGGCATTGGCGCAGACCGTGTTGAAGCGCTCGAATTCGCGCATCTGCGGAGAAACCTCCGACGAGATCGAAACGGAAACGTCAGGAAGGCGCTTCAGGATCGCGTCGCGAACGGCGACTTCATGCGCGCCGTTGGCATAAGCATGGATGAAGCCGATCGCCACGCTTTCATAGCCGCCCGCCGCGATCTTCTCGACGACGGCAGCGACCGAAGCCTCGTCCAGATCAAGCAGAATCTTGCCCGCCGCATCGATACGCTCACGGATGACGAAGCGGTCGGCGCGCCCGATGAGAGCCGGCGGCAGGGTAATATTGAGATCATACTGCTCGAAACGGTTCTCGGTACGCATCTCCAGCACGTCGCGAAAACCTTCCGTCGTCACGAAGGCGGTCTTGGCACCGCGCCGCTCGATGAGCGCGTTGGTGGCAAGCGTCGTGCCATGGATGAGGATGCCGATCTCTGAAAGAGCGATACCCGCCATCTCGGCGACGGCCTTCACGCCCATCAGGATCGCCCGTTCCGGCGCCGTATAATCCGTCAGGATTTTCGTCGAGTGAAGCGCCCCATCGAGGTCGAGAGCGATATCCGTAAAGGTGCCGCCGATATCGACGCCTACCCGGCAGTTTCGTGGCGTGCTCGTCACCGTCTTGTTCCCCGCTTTTCCAACGTTCGAGGCCGCGTTCGCGCAGCCATGCGTCCTGCCATTCTTCACTGTTGCAAGCGATGCCGCAACATTTCCGCTTGACGATCTTCGTATATGTCACTTATCATATAAGTGTCAATTAAGAAAAGGAACAAAACTCGCGAAACCTGCGTTCTCAACGTTTGCATAAAACACAAATTACATAACAAAAATAAGATCTTCGCCTAAATGACGAAGCATGAATGCGGGCTGAACCGCGTCTAGAACGACTAAAAATCGAATGGCTTCAACCAGAGGGAAAAGCACAATGAAATCCATCTCGAAATTTCTCAGCGCCACCGCCATCGCCTCCGCCTTGCTGTTTTCCAATGCTTTGGCCGCCGACACGGTCAAGATCGGCGTCGCCGGCCCGTTTACCGGCGCCAATGCGACCTTTGGCGAGCAGGTGTTCAGCGGCGTCTCCGCCTATGTCAGCGACGTCAATGCGTCGGGCGGCATCAACGGCAAGAAGATTGAACTGGTGAAGGGTGACGACGCCTGCGAACCGAAGCAGGCCGTTGCCGTCGCCAATCGTTTCGTCGATCAGGACAAGGTCCAGGCCGTGATCGGGCATTTCTGCTCGTCCAACACGATCCCCGCTTCCGAAATCTACAATGATGCCGGCATCCTCGAAATGACGCCGTCCTCGACCAATCCGGCCGTGACCGATCGCGGTTTCGACAATTTGTTCCGCGGCTGCGGCCGTGACGACCAGCAGGCGGTCGTCGCCGGCAGCTTCATCCTGGATACGCTGAAGCGGGACAAGATCGCCCTCATCCACGACAAGGACACCTATGGCCAGGGCCTGGTGGACGCCGTCAAGAAGACGATCGAGGCACGCGGCGTAAAGCCGGTGATGTATGAAGGCCTGACACGCGGCGAACGCGACTTCAACGCGCTCGTCACCAAGATCAAGAGCTCCGGCGCCAACGCCGTTTATTTCGGCGGCCTCATTCCCGAAGGCGGTCCGCTGATCCGCCAGTTGAAGGAGCAGGGTGTCGACGTGGTCGTCGTCAGCGGCGACGCCTTCGCCCAGGCGGAACTCGTCGCAGCCGCCGGCGGCGCTCAGAATCTCAAGAACGTCTATTATTCGGCGACGCCGGACCCGCTGGCCGATCCCTCCACACAGGGCGTCCAGGATGCGCTGAAGAAAGCCAACATCACGCCGGCCAACTATGTGCTCTATGGCTACGCCAACGCGCAGGCCGTCGTTGCCGCACTGAAGGCCGGCGACGAGCTGAAGGCCCAGGCCGACTATCTCCGCAGCAACACGGTCGATTCCGCCATCGGCAAGATCACCTGGGACGCAAAAGGCGACATCAAGGACTTCAAGTTCGTCTTCTACAACTTCGACGACAAGGGAACCCCTGTCCTGGTGAAGTAAGGTAATTTCGCCGGGGCCGGCCGGACCTCGAGGTTCGGCCGGCTTACCCATCCCCGAAAAACATAAGAGGGGTTCACCATGGACTTTTACATCCTGGTTCAACAATTGTTCAATGGCATTACGCTCGGGACGATCTACGGCCTGATCGCGGTCGGATACACCATGGTCTATGGCGTCATCCGGATGATCAACTTCGCCCATGGCGACGTCTATATGGTGTCGGCTTACATCGCCGCCATCACGCTTGCCGTCCTTGGTTATTTCGGCGTTCAGTCGGTTCCTTTCGCCTTGATTTCCGTGCTGGTGATCAGTTGCGCGATCACGGCCGTCTATGGCTGGGTGATCGAGCGCGTGGCCTATCGGCCGCTTCGCGGCTCGACCAAGCTTGCACCGCTGATATCGGCTATCGGCATCTCGCTGATGCTGCAGAGCTATGTCCAGATCGCCCAGGGCGCGCGCGACCAGGGTGTGCCGACGCTGATCCAGGGCGCGTTTCGCATCGGCGGCGATGTCCATTTCGCGCAGATTACCTATATGCAGACGGTGATCCTGTTCGCGTCGCTGATCGCCATGGGCGTGCTCACCTATGTGATCAACTACACCCGGATCGGCCGCGAATGCCGCGCCACCCAGCAGAATATCCGGATTTCGGCAATACTGGGGGTCAACACCGACCGGATCATTTCGACAGTGTTCGTCATGGGCGCCGCCACGGCCGCAGTCGGCGGAACGCTCGTTACCTTCAACTACGGTTCCTTCAACTTTTTCATCGGCTTCGTCATGGGTATCAAGGCCTTCACCGCCGCGGTTCTCGGCGGGATCGGCTCACTGCCCGGCGCCGTGCTCGGCGGCATCGTCCTTGGCCTGACCGAGGCTCTGTTCGCCGGCTATGTCAGCACCGACTACAAGGACGTCTTCGCCTTCGCATTGCTCATCACCCTCCTGTTTTTCCGACCGTACGGCCTGCTTGGCCGGCCGGAAATCCAGAAAGTCTGAGAGAGGAGCAAGATCCATGGAATCCAACCGCCTTCGCGCGCTTTTCAAGGAAGCGCTCCTCACCTTTACGGTTTCCCTCATCCTGTTCGGACCCATCTCGGGACTGGTGCTCGACGGATTTTCGTTCACGAACGAACTGATGCGCGCGGTGTTGCTGGCGGCCGTCGTCACGGCAGGCCGATCGGCACTCTCGATTTTCCAGATGAGCCGCCTCGGCCAAAAACTCACCCGGCGCATGGCAGGCAACGGCGCCGGCGTCACCGTCATGACCGGCAGGGAAAGGTCGCCGGCGCTGGTCCTTGCCCTGCTGTTTTTCGCCGGGTTGAGCCTGCCGTTTTTTGCCGACAAATACTTCCTGGGGATTGCAATCCTCGCCCTGATATATTGCCTGCTCGGCCTGGGGCTCAATATCGTCGTCGGGCTTGCGGGGCTGCTCGATCTTGGCTACGTCGCCTTCTACGCCGTCGGCGCCTATCTCTTGGCGCTCGGATCGCAATATCTCGGCATCGGGTTCTGGGGCGCTCTCATCCTTGCGCCTTTTCTCGCCGGTCTCTTCGGCATGATCCTCGCCTTTCCCGTTCTCAAGATGCATGGCGATTATCTTGCCATCGTCACGCTGGGATTCGGCGAAATCATTCGTCTCGTGCTGAACAACTGGCTGGAATTCACCGGCGGACCCAACGGCGCTCCGGTTCCCGCGCCCACCCTCTTCGGCCTCGAATTCACCCGCACGGCCAAACAGGGCGGCGTTCCCATTCATGAATATCTGGGCATCCCCTACAATGCGGACTACCGGTTCTGGTTCCTCTACTTGGTGTTGTTTCTCGTCGTCTGCTTCGTCATCTATGCCGTGGAGCGCCTGCGCGTCATCCCTCTCGGCCGCATGTGGGAAGCGCTTCGAGAAGACGAGATCGCCTGCCGTTCGCTCGGCGTCAATCACGTCTTCACAAAGCTGACGGCCTTCATGCTCGGCGCCTCTACCGGGGGCCTCGCCGGCGTCTTCTTCGCCGCGCAACAGGGCTTCGTGAACCCGACCTCCTTCACCTTCTTCGAATCCGCCCTCATCCTGGCGATCGTCGTGCTTGGCGGCCTCGGATCGACGGCGGGCGTCATTTCGGCAGCGCTCGTTCTCACCATTCTTCCGGAACTTCTGCGTGAGTTCGCCGAATACCGCGTTCTGGTCTTCGGCGTGCTGATGGTGGTGATGATGATCTGGAAACCCCGCGGCCTGGTCCGCATCCGGCGCCCGGCATTCTTTCCGAGTTCGATGAAAGAAGGCATCGGCACCGAACTGTCCTTTGAGGGCAAGGCGGAGGCGGGACGATGAACAGCCCCATCCTCGAAGTGCAGAATGTGACGATGCGTTTCGGCGGCATCGTCGCCAACCGCGACGTCAGCTTCTCGGTCGAACGCGGCGCGGTGACCGCCCTGATCGGCCCCAACGGCGCCGGCAAGACGACGATGTTCAACTGCATCACCGGATTCTATCGCTCCAGCGAAGGCCGCATCATGCTGAACGGGCGCGATGGTCCGACTGACATCGGCGAACTGGTGACGAAACCGATCACCGGCGGCTCGCACCTCGTCACCCGCGCCGGGATCGCCAGGACGTTCCAGAACATCCGCCTTTTCAAGGAGATGTCGGTCATCGAGAACCTTCTGATCGCCCAGCACCTGGCCACCCGCAACAACATCCTCAGCGGCGTTTTCCGGACCCGGGCGTTCCGCAGGGCCGAGGGAGAGGCCATCGACCGGGCCTACCACTGGCTCGGACAAATGAAGCTTGCCGACGACGCCAACCGCCTGGCCGGCGAACTGCCTTATGGCCGGCAGCGCCGCGTCGAGATCGCCCGCGCCATGTGCACGGGCCCGAGCCTCATCTGCCTCGACGAACCGGCTGCGGGCCTAAACCCTTCCGAAACGCTGGATCTGGCCGAGGTCATCCAGCGGCTCTGTGCCGATCACGATCAGACGGTTCTCGTCATCGAGCACGACATGGGTCTCGTCATGCGCATTTCGAACCACATCGTCGTGCTCGATCATGGCGAGGTGATCTCCGACGGCACGCCGCAGCACGTCGCCAACGATCCGGCCGTCGTCGCCGCCTACCTCGGTGTCAGCGAAGAAGAGGTGCAAGCATGAGCCAGTCGTCCGACACGCAGGTACCGCTTCTCGAATTTGCCGGCGTTCACGCCCATTACGGCCCGGTAGAAGCGCTGAAGGCGGTCAACGTTCATATCTCAGCCGGCGAGATCGTCAGCCTGATCGGCGCAAACGGGGCCGGCAAGACCACGCTGCTGTCTTCCATCTTCGGCGCGCCGCGCGCCTCATCCGGCAAAATCCTGCATCGTGGCGAAGACATCTCCCATATGCCGACCAGCAAAATTTCCCGGCGCGGCATCGCGCTCGTTCCTGAGGGACGGCAGATCTATCAGGAGATGTCCGTCGAAGAGAATATGATGATGGGCACGACGCCGATCGGCATGGCCCATTTCGAAGAAGACCGGGACACCATGTTCGAGCTCTTCCCGCGCCTCAAAGAGCGTCGAAATCAGACCGCCGGCACCATGTCTGGCGGCGAACAGCAGATGCTCGCCATCGCCCGCGCCATGATGGCGCGGCCCGAGCTGATCCTGTTCGACGAACCGTCGCTCGGCCTGGCGCCGCTGATCGTCAAGCGCGTTTTCGAGGTTTTGAGGGAGATCGCGGCGATGGGCAAGACGATATTTCTGGTCGAGCAGAACGCCAATCATGCGCTGAAGCTTTCGCAGCGGGCCTACGTCATGGTCAACGGCCGCATCCACCTCTCCGGCGACAGCGCCGCCCTCCTCGACAACCAAGACGTCCGCAAGGCCTATCTCGGACTGCACTGAATGGGGACTTCCATGTTGCACAAAAACCTGATTGCCGGGGAATGGGTTGCCGGCGATACTTCGGTGAACATAAACCCGTCCGATACTAACGAGGTCGTCGGCGAATTTTCCCGCGCCAGCGCTGATGACGTCCGTACCGCTATCACAGCCGCGAAGTCGGCTTTACCGGCTTGGTCCCAATCGCCGATCCTGGTGCGCCACGCCATCTTGAAGAAGGCGGGCGACGAGATATTGGCGCGCAAGGAGGAACTCGGACGCCTGTTGGCGCGTGAGGAAGGCAAGACCTTGCCCGAAGCGATCGGCGAAGTCACCCGCGCCGGTCAGATCTTCGATTTCTTTGCAGGCGAGGTTCTTCGGCTGTCAGGCGAAACGCTGCCATCGGTGCGCCCCGGCATCGGCATCGATATTACCCGCGAACCGGTGGGCGTCGTGGGCGTGATCACCCCGTGGAACTTTCCGATCGCGATCCCCGCCTGGAAGATCGCGCCGGCACTTGCCTATGGCAATACGGTCGTCCTGAAACCCGCCGATCTCGTACCGGGCTCAGCCTGGTCCCTCATCGAGATCCTTCATCGGGCGGGCGCGCCGGCCGGCGTCGTCAATCTCGTCATGGGACGCGGCAGCGTGGTCGGCCAGACAATGCTCGACAGCCCCGATATCAACGCCCTGACCTTCACCGGGTCGACGGCGACAGGAAAACGCGTCGCGCTCGCGTCGATAGAGCATAATCGCAAGTTCCAGCTGGAGATGGGCGGCAAGAACCCCTTCGTAGTCCTTGACGATGCCGATCTCGAGGTCGCCGTCGAGGCGGCCGCCAATTCGTCCTTCTTCTCCACCGGCCAGCGTTGCACCGCATCCTCGCGGCTGATCGTGACCGAAGGCATTCACGACCCCTTCGTGGCGGCACTCTCCAGACGTCTCGAGAGGCTTGTCGTCGACGACGCTCTGAAGAGCGGCACGCATATCGGCCCCGTCGTCGACGAAAGCCAGTTGCGGCAGGACACCGGCTATATCGATATCGGCCGGCAGGAAGGCGCAAGGCTTGCCTTCGGCGGCAACAGGCTGGAACGGGCGACACCCGGCTTCTATCTTGAACCGGCGCTCTTCACCGAAGCGACGAACCAGATGCGGATCGCGCGAGAAGAGATCTTCGGCCCGGTCGCTGCCGTCATCCGGGTGAAAGATTATGACGAGGCGCTCGCCGTCGCCAATGATACCAGCTTCGGCCTATCCTCCGGGATTGCCACCACAAGCCTGAAGCATGCGACGCATTTCAAGCGCAACGCCGAAGCCGGCATGGTCATGGTCAATTTGCCGACGGCCGGCGTCGATTTCCATGTGCCGTTCGGCGGCCGCAAGGGCTCGTCCTTCGGTCCCCGCGAACAGGGCCGATATGCCGCGGAATTCTATACCTCGGTCAAAACCGCCTACACGCTTGCTTAGGGAAAACCGATGAAGATTCTCGTGCCCGTCAAACGCGTCGTCGACTACAACGTGAAGATCCGGGTGAAGCCGGATGGTTCGGGTGTCGAGCTAACCAATGTGAAGATGTCGATGAACCCGTTCGACGAGATCTCGGTGGAAGAGGCGCTGCGGCTGAAGGAAGCCGGCAAGGCCGAGGAAGTGGTGGTGGTATCGATCGGTCCTGCCAAGGCCGAGGAGACGCTGCGGACCGCACTCGCCATGGGCGCCGACCGGGCGATCCTGGTCGAGACCGACGATCAGGTCGAGCCGCTCACTGTCGCCAAGATCCTCAAGGGCGTGGCGGATGCCGAGCAGCCCGGCCTCGTCATCGTCGGCAAGCAGGCGATCGACGACGATTCGAACCAGACCGGCCAGATGCTGGCGGCTCTGCTGGGGCTGGCGCAGGCGACCTTCGCCTCGAAGATCGAGATCGGTGACGGCAAGGCTCAGGTCACCCGCGAAGTCGATGGCGGCCTGCAGACGATCTCGATCAAGCTGCCGGCGGTCATCACCTCGGACCTCAGGCTGAACGAACCGCGTTATGCCTCGCTGCCGAATATCATGAAGGCGAAGAAGAAGCCGCTCGACAAGAAGGTCCCGGCCGATTTCGGCGTCGACACGACGCCGCGGCTGAAGGTGCTGAAGACCGAGGAGCCGTCGGGCCGCAAGGCCGGCGTCAAGGTCAAGTCGGTCGCCGAGCTTGTGGACAAGCTGAAGAACGAAGCCGGCGTGCTTTAAGGCAGGAAAGAGAGAACACCATCATGACCATTCTTCTTCTGGCTGACCACGACAATGTCAGCCTCTCCGACCAGACCGCCAAGGCGCTGACGGCGGCGGCAAAAATCGGCGCCGATATCCATATCCTCGTTGCCGGCAAGGGCGCCAGGGCTGCGGCCGATGCCGCTGCCAAACTCTCCGGCGTCTCCAAGGTGCTGCTGGCCGAAAGCGACGCACTCGCCAACAATCTGGCCGAACCGCTGGCCGACCTGATCGTCTCGCTCGCCGGCTCTTATGACACGATCATCTCGGCCGCCACCTCGGTCGGCAAGAACGTGCTGCCGCGGGTGGCTGCCCTGCTCGATGTCGCCCAGGTCTCGGAGATCATCGAAGTCATTTCCGCCGATACCTTCAAGCGGCCGATCTATGCCGGCAATGCCATCCAGACGGTGCAGGCAAGTGATGCGAAGAAGGTGATCACCGTGCGCACCGCTTCCTTCGCGTCTGCCACCGAAGGCGGCTCCGCCAGCGTCGAGGCGATCCCGGCGGTTGCCGATCCGGGCCTGTCGACCTTCGTCAAGGACGCGCTGTCGGCCTCCGACCGCCCGGAACTGACCTCTGCGAAGATCATCCTCTCCGGCGGCCGGGCGCTCGGCTCTGCCGAGAAGTTCAGGGAAGTCATCCTGCCGCTTGCCGACAAGCTCGGTGCTGCCGTCGGCGCCTCCCGGGCCGCCGTCGATGCCGGTTATGCGCCGAACGACTGGCAGGTCGGCCAGACCGGCAAGGTGGTGGCGCCTGATCTCTATATCGCCGCCGGCATTTCCGGGGCCATTCAGCATCTGGCCGGCATGAAGGATTCGAAGGTGATCGTCGCCATCAACAAGGACGAGGAGGCGCCGATCTTCCAGGTCGCCGACTACGGCCTCGTCGCCGATCTGTTCGAAGCCCTGCCGGAATTGCAAAAGGCGCTCTGAGCAGAGCGGCGGCATCAGGGCAGTTCCTCATGACGATGAGGTCAGCCTGGGTTTCGCCCGGATGGTTTTCCCCGAAGCACGACCATCTGCTCGTGCTGCACCTCATTCGCATCATTCAGTACCGCGCGCCAAAGCCTGTTGCCGAGCCGTAGCGACACCCGCTTGGTGCCCTCGTGTTCAGCGGTGCCGATTTCCACGGTGCTGACGAGGGAGCCACGCCGCATGTGACGGCGGAGATCGGCCAGCGACAGTCCGAACCGTTCCGCGAGTTCGGATGAGTCCAGGATATAATCCCCATTCGCGTCGCGCTCGATCAACACCGTTTCATTCTCCCCTCTGCTTGACACTCTACGACCACCGCTCAGGCCACGGCCGGGATCGGGACGCTGTCCTTCGGTAGCAGCCGCGCCACTGCGCTCAGGAGATCGGTCTGCGATATCAGCCCGAGGATCCGGTGGTCGTCATCGACAATGATGACGGCATGCGTGCGCCCGTCCGTCAGAATGGGCAGCAGCGACAGGGCCGGATCCGAAGGCCTTGCCACCGCCGGTTTTGAAATTGCGCCTGCGATCGTATCGATGCTGGTCGACAATTCCCGCAAGCCGACGCTGCCGATCAGACGGCCCTCCGGGTCCTTCACCGGCAGCGTCCGGATATTGTGCTTCAAAAGCAGGTGCCGCGCGGCATCCGGTTCTGCAGCTTCGCCGACGGCAATCACGTCGCGCGACATGATATCGGCGCAGTTGATCTTGCCGTTTGAGCGGACCGCCGCCTGCAGCTCGACCTGCAGCAGCAGCCGGCCGAGATCGGCACGGTCGATGTCGAAGGTTTCGTCGAGCGCCGCAAGAGCGGCATCGACATCCTCTTCACGAAAACCCACTCGCACGGCAGACGGCAGGTCGATCGTGCGATGAGTGTTCTCCGCCGGTTTGGGAACGACATGCGGATAGTTCCGCCTGGAAAGCTTGTGAAACAACAGGCCGAGGCCGACGAGAATGCAGGAGTTCAAAGCGACCGGCACGAAGGGAAAGAGGAATCCCCAGCCGGCGACGACGGGACCGCCGAGCACGGCGGTCAGTGCCGCGGCTCCTCCCGGCGGGTGAAGGCATCGCGTGAAAGACATGGCGCCGATGGCAAGCGACACCCCGACGCCGGTCGCGATGATCGGATCGTGGATGAAATAGGCGGCGATGATTCCCATCAGGGCGGAAATCGTATTGCCGCCGATGATCGACCACGGCTGCGCAAGCGGGCTTGCAGGCACCGCGAAAAGCAGCACTGCCGATGCTCCCATCGGCGCCACGATCAGGGGAAGATGCGGCCCCTGCCCGAACAAATAGCCGCTGATGACGCCGGTGAGGCCGATAGCCAGCAAAGCGCCGACGCATCCGATCAACCGCTCGCGTAAAGTCGCGCCAGCCAAAATCGGTGAAAACAGACGGAAGCGGTGGAAGCGGCTCGGTCCCACCTTCGGGGAAACGGGATACTGCATGACAAGACCAATTTTGAGCGAGGATTATCCGGCGGTTTGAAGGGAGAGCCAAGGGCTGTTTGTGGCAAGCCTGATATCTCTGCCTTTTGTCGCGTTGAGGACTTCGTGAAATGCGTTGAATGCGCTGGGGCGATCGTTCTTGCGGTAGACCAGCAGCGTCTCAACGAGCCCCAGTTGATGGGTCTGGACGGACGTCGGCCAGGGCATGAGGTCGAGAACGGATCTCGGCATGACGCCGGCGGTATTGCCGGTCGCGACGCTCGCCAGAATCGCATGGTAGGAGCCATGCTCGCTCGTCGGCAGGGCGCTCGATTTGCGCGCCCAGTTTTCGGCGATCCTGCGATAGGTGCAGCCGGGTTCCAAAGCGGCAATCGACCCGACGCGAAGGTCGGCAGCGGATTTGATCGCGGGATGCCCGGACGGCAGCACGATCAACAGGTCTTCGACAAAGACCGGCTCCATCTCCAGCCCCTTGAGCTCGGCCTCGAAACCCACGTCTTCCCCGCGCATCGTCTTCGGCGGGCAGGCAATCAGCGCACAGTCCAGCGCATCGGTCACGACGGCGCGGGCGAGATCGCGGGATGCGCCCATCGTCAGATGAAGCGACACATCAGGCCACATCCGGTTGAATTGCGTCAGCGCCGCCGGCAGCCTGCTTGCCGCCGTGCTCTCCATGGTGCCGACGCGCAATGCTCCCGACGGGGCGAGAGGCCGCACGGCCTGGCGCGCTTCAAGCGCAAGCGCCGTCAGCCGGTTGGCGTAGGCCAGGAACGTCTCGCCCTCTCGGGTCAACGTCATTTTCTTGCCGTCACGGCTGAACAGGGAAACGCCGAGATCCCCCTCCAACTGCTGGATGCGCGTCGTCACATTCGACGGCACCCGCCCGACGGCCTTGGCAGCCTTGGTAATGCTGCGGTCGCTGGCGACAGCGAGGAATATCTCGATCGACGACAGGTCCAATGAAAGATCTCTGTTCCAGAATTAAGGAGAAGGATAATTCTCTATATAAAAATCATTGTCCCAGCTCAAGCCGGTTTCGGCATCGGACGAAAAAGCGAGCCGGAAATCCGGATGGCCTGTTTTGAGGGCTCATCGTCCACGCTCCAATCCCCAACGCGATCGCCACTGAATGTCACGCCATCCGCGAACCGACCAAGCAGGCGAATGCCGAAAAAAGGATCGCTACGCCGCGGAAATAGCCATTAAGCAGCGGCACTGCCCTGCCGTACGGCGATTGCGGCTGGCATGGCGCTTGCATCTGCAAGTCCATCTGCAGATCGATCGGCGACGACCCCATGTTGCACCTTGTCTTGACCTGTCTTCTTTTGAGCGTCGCTTCAGGCTTGAGCATGCGGCGTTTCCTTCTACCATATTTCCCAGGCGGCGATCTCGCCGAGAAAGCTGCCCCTGTGACAATCGTCGCAAGTGCCGTCTTTCTGGCGACAATCGCTTTCACTGTCTCCGATCAGGATCTTTGGGCAAAATTTGTCATCGTGATGCTCGGCCTTTTATTGGCGGCCATGTTCGACGATGCAAGGCCCAAGCTGACGATTGCCCTCTCCGCCGTCAGTTTGGCGACCTATCTCGGGCTGCGTTCGATTATCTGAGCCGCCCGGCCTCAACGGGGACACTGCAGCCTTATTGGCGGTATCGTGCGCTCGGAAACTTTTCCGCCTGGACCGGAACAGGCCGCTCGATACAATTCACTGGCGAGGCCGGCGCAAACACAACAATCGACCAAATCTCGGTCACTTTCGGCAAATAAAGCCTGAGCCTCCCTCTAAAGTCATTGCCGAGCGACCGCGATACGCCGTCTGGGATCGGCAAGGTCCCGGCCGCGAAGCCCAGTTCGCCAACAGCAAGAGCAAGCGTGTGCTCATCAGCCTATGAGGACCTGCGATGAAGACCTACAAGATCGCCCTTCTGCCCGGAGATGGCATTGGCCACGACGTGACGGAAGCAACCTGGGCCGTACTCGAAAAGGCAGCTCAATCGAACGGATTTTCTCTTGATGCAACCAGCTATCCCTGGTCCTGCGACTACTATCTGGCGAACGGCAGCATGATGCCCGGCAATGGCATCGAAACGCTGAGATCCTTCGATGCCATCCTGCTCGGGGCGGTCGGATGGCCTCGCAAAGTGCCGGATTCCGTTTCATTGCATGGGCTTCTGCTGCCGATCCGCAAGGCTTTCGTGCAATATGCCAATATCCGCCCACACCGGCTGCTGCCGGGTGTGCAGGGACCGTTGCGGTCGGAGAACTTCGACATCCTCTGCATTCGCGAAAATACCGAAGGCGAATATTCCGGCGCCGGTGGCCGTGTTCATCAGGGGACCGACAGCGAGGTGGCAGTGGAGACCTCGATCTTCACCCGCAAAGGGGTCGAGCGCATCCTGAGGTTCGGTTTCGAACAAGCCCGTGCGCGCCGCGGCAAGCTTGCCTCGGTGACAAAGTCCAACGCGCAGAAATATTCGATGGTTTTCTGGGACGAGATCACCCACAGGCTTTCCGCTGAATATCCCGATGTCGAGGTGACCAGCTACCATATCGACGCCATGGCCGCCCGCATGGTCATGGCGCCGGAAAGCCTCGATGTGGTCGTCGCGTCCAACTTGTTCGGCGATATCCTGACCGACCTTGGCGCCGCCATCCAGGGCGGGCTCGGCTTCGCGGCCTCCGCCAACATCAATCCCGATCGCTCGGCGCCGTCGATGTTCGAACCGGTGCACGGCTCGGCGCCGGATATCGCCCATCTCGGCAACGCCAATCCGATTGCCGCCATCTGGTCGGGCGCAATGATGCTGGAGCATCTGGGAGAAACGGCTGCTGCCGGAGAGGTAATGGCCGCAATCGAGGCGACGACGGCACGCGGCATCGGCGCAATTCCCGGCAAGGACAAGACGGACGCGATCACGGCATCGGTGCTGTCTGCGCTCGATTAGAGCAGAGTACCGACAAGGGTGAGCGGTTTTCGCGCCCTAAACTCAGAATCTTGTTCTAGCCGTTCAATGGTCGTCGTGATCGTGATGCGAAGGAAGGTCGAGGCCAAACGTGTCGACCAAATCGGTCACCTGCCCGGGGCTGAGGTAACGGGGATTGAGATTGCGCAACAGCAGATAGAGCTTCGCCGTTTCCTCCAGTTCCTCGGTCGCAAAGACCGCCGCCTCCAGACTGTCACCGGCAACGACAGGTCCGTGGTTGGCCAGAAGCACCGACGAATACTTGCCCGCCAGTCCGCGGATGGCGTCGGCCACCGCTGGATCGCCGGGACGGTAATACGGCACCAGAGCGGTTTCACCGGCGCGCATGAGATAATATGGCGTCATCGGCGGCAGGGCGGCGCGCGGATCGATCTCCGGCAGCATGGTCAGCGCCACCGCGTGGGTGGAGTGAAGATGGACGATGGCGCGGGCGCTGCCGCGTGTATCGTAGAGAGCAGTGTGCAGTGGAATTTCCTTGGTCGGCTTGTCGCCGGACAAGAGCCGGCCTTCGGCGTCGAGCCTGGAGATCCGCGCCGGGTCGAGAAAACCGAGCGAGGCATTGGTCGGCGTGACCAGCCAGCCTCCGTCCTCGAGCCGCAACGATATGTTGCCCGAAGATCCGGGCGTCAGTCCGCGCTCGAACAGCGAGCGGCCGTATCGGCAAATTTCTTCACGCTGGCGCGCGTCGGACATGACACTTCCTCCATATTACGCGGTTGCTCCTTCGATCAGTTCAAAACCGAGATCGACGGCCTGGGACGGCGCGTTGGCGACGACCAGTTGTGCGGCTATCTCTCCCGTCGCCACGCGCGGTGTTCGGATGGTCGATAAGGGCTGCGGTATCGCCCGGCCGATATCGAGGCCGTTATAGCCGAAAATGGCGAGCTTCGAGGGGATAGAGATCCCCTCAGCCAGACAGTGAAAATAGCCGCCCAGCGCCATATCATCGTTGGAGAAATAAACCGCATCGAGATCGGTCGTCCGGCCAAGCAGCCGCTCCAGCCCCAGCCTGCCGTTTTCCACAGACGAAGCGCCGGCGAGAATTTCGCGCGCGACGAGGCACGCGCCAGAGGCCTCAAGCGTTTCGCAGAAGCTTGAAAACCGCTTGCCGGCGCGGGTATCACGATTGAGGTCGTGACCGACATAGCCGATCCGGCGATAGCCCCGATTGAGCAGGAAGGCAGCGCTCTCCCGCCCGGCCGCGCGGTTCGAGAAGCCGACCGCGATATCAAGCGCGTCTCCGTCCAGATCGAGCAGTTCCACGACCCGGCACCCGCTGGCGCGCAGCATCTTTACTGTCCCGTCGGTATGCTCGTATCCGGCCAGCATGACCGCCGCCGGCCGCCAGGCCAACATCGCGGCGACGAGCGCTTCCTCCTTGCCCTGATCATAGTCGGTGACGGAGAACACCGCCTGATAACGGTTTTCCTCCAGGACGGCGCTGGCGCCGCGCAGCACATCGGGGAAGACGATGTTGGACAGCGAGGGAATGACGAAGGCAACGAGACGCGAACCGGTGGAGGCCAGCGTCCCGGCGATCCGGTTCGGCACATAGCCCAACCGTTCGACAGCGGCCATCACCCGCTCTCGCGTCTTGCCGGAAAACGAGCCGTGATTGCGCAGCACACGCGACACCGTACTCTCGCCAACACCGGCCGCTTCCGCGACTTCGGCAAGCGTTATCGTCACCTGCTGTTTGAATTCCATGGTATGTCTGAACTCACGCTTTTGGGATGGCTGCTAGATGTCGGCCGGCAACCACCGCTCTGTCACCATTTTTCACTGCCCCTGCCAATAAGCAAGGTTTTTTTGGCAGCGCTACCAATTTGGTGTTGGCAGCGCTGCCAAAATAGACTAATGCAGATGGCAGCGCTGCCACTTGGCGTGCTGCGGGAGGACCGGCAGGAGACCGCGGCAACAATCGGAGGAGAAAATCATGACTCTGTGTCCTTGGCGCGTCTTACAGACGCACTGCGCTCTAAAGCCTCTCCGGGATTGCACCCGGCGGAGCACAGACTTTTTCTCACTGGACTGGAGAACCTCCTGATGTCGCCATTTGCTGAAAACTCGGGGCCTGCCGTCGTCGCGGCCGTCATCGGCCTTGGTTCCATGGGGCTCGGAATGGCCCGGTCGATGAAGCGCGCGGGGCTCGATGTCGTTGGATATGACATCACGCAAGCGGCAGTGGACCGCTTCATCGCCGATGGCGGACGTGGCGCGACGACCCTAGCCGGCGCGGCGAAGGGCGCCAACATCGTCGTCTCCGTGGTCGTCAACGGCGCGCAGACCGAGGCCGTGTTGTTCGGCCCTGAAGGCGTCGCGAGGATGATGAAGCCCGGGGCCGTTTTCATCTCGTCGGCAACCATGGATCCTGCGGTCGCACGCGATCTGGCACAACGGGTCGAGGCTCTCGGCCTGCACTATCTCGACGCGCCGATTTCGGGCGGCGCGGCCAAGGCGGCGCTTGGCGAGCTGACGATCATGGCGTCGGGCTCCAGACAGGCCTTCGACACCGCCCGTCCGGGTCTCGACGCCATGGCCGGCAAGGTCTACGAACTCGGCGATGCGGCCGGAGCGGGCGCGGCCTTCAAGATGATCAACCAGCTTCTCGCCGGGGTGCACATCGCAGCCGCCTGTGAAGCGATAACGTTTGCTGCCAAGCAGGGCCTCGACCTCGACAAGGTCTATGAGGTGATCACGGCCTCGGCCGGCAATTCGTGGATGTTCGAAAACCGCGTGCCGCATGTACTGGCCGGAGACTATACGCCGCTCAGCAGCATCGAGATTTTCGTCAAGGATCTTGGCATCGTCCAAGACATGGCCCGCTCCGAGCGTTATCCGGTGCCGCTCGCGGCAGCAGCCCTGCAAATGTATCTGGCCGCCGCCGGCGCCGGCATGGGCCGTGACGACGATTCCTCGCTCGCGCGGCTTTATGCCCAGCTTTCCGGCGCGGAATTGCCCGGTTCCACCAAAAACCCGCAGAGCCTGTAAAGGAACTCCAATCATGCCGGTTTTCGCCGCCAACCTGACGATGATGTTCAACGAATGGGCATTCCTCGATCGCTTCGACGCCGCAGCCGATGCCGGTTTCTCCGCCGTCGAATATCTCTTTCCCTACGACGCGGCGCCGGACGCAATCGCCGAACGGCTTGCCCGCAACAATCTGCAGCAGGCATTGTTCAACCTGCCGCCGGGCGACTGGGCAGCAGGCGAGCGCGGCATCGCGGCTCTTCCCGGACGGTTCGATGCGCTGAAGGCGGATGTCGAGCGGGCATTGGACTATGCGGCGGCGACCGGCGTCAAGCGGCTGCACCTGATGGCAGGCATCGCCGACCCTGGTGGCCAAGACGCCTCCTCCTCTTACCGGCGCTCCGTCACCTACGCTGCCGGACGGCTCGCGGAAAGAGGCATCGATCTCCTGCTCGAGCCGATCAACCGGCGAAACATGCCGGGATATTTCCTCAGCGACTTCGGCGCGGCGGAAAGCCTGATTGCCGAATGCGGTCTGCCGAACCTGAAACTCCAGTTCGACATCTATCATCGTCAAATCATCCACGGCGACGTCACGATGGCGTTGCGACGCCTGCTGCCGATCATCGGCCATATCCAGATTGCCAGCGTGCCGTCCCGCAACGAGCCGGACGGGGAGGAACTGAACTATCCCTATCTGTTCAGCGAAATCGACCGCCTGGGTTACGACGGTTTCATCGGCTGCGAATACGTCCCGCGCGGCCACACCCTGGACGGCCTCGGCTGGTTCAGACCTTTTGCACGGAGCTAGACGATGGCTATTTTGCTCGGATCAATCGCTGACGACTATACGGGCGCCTCCGACCTCGCCAACACGCTGACGAAGAACGGTCTGCGCACGGTACAGACGGTCGGCATTCCCGATCCGTCGCTCATGCTGCCGGATGTCGACGCCGTCGTCGTTTCCCTGAAGATCCGCTCGGTCCCGGCCTCGGACGCCGTGACGGCCGCGACCAGCGCCGAGCGATGGCTGCGCCGGCGCGGCGCGGGTCACGTGCTTTACAAGATCTGCTCGACCTTCGATTCCACCGATGCCGGCAATATCGGTCCGGTCACAGAGGCGTTGAACGATGCGGCCGGCGGCGGCGTCGTGCTGGTTACACCAGCTTTCCCGGAAACGGGACGCACCGTCTATCTTGGCCATCTCTTCGTCGGCGGACAGCCCTTGAACGAAAGTCCGCTCAAAGACCATCCCCTCAATCCGATGCACGATGCCAATCTCGTGCGGGTCCTCACCCGACAATCGCGTGGCGCTGTCGGGCTGATCGATCTGGCAGCCATTGCGGCCGGACGCGGCGCCATCAAGGCGAGGCTCGACGCCCTGCGCAATGCAGGCGTCACCGCCGCCATCGCCGATGCAATTTTCGAGCGGGATCTCGAAACGCTCGGCGAGATCGCACTCGAAACGCCGGTGTCCACCGGTGCGTCCGGCCTCGGTCTCGGCCTTGCCCGCGCGCTCGTCCGCTCCGGTCGGATATCGTCCGGCGGTGCAGCGCCGGCGGATGCCATTCGCCCCGTTGGCGGGTTTTCAGCGATCGTTGCCGGCAGTTGTTCCAAGGCAACGCTGCGCCAGCTCGACGTCGCCGAACGGTCGATGCCCGTCCTGCGGCTCGACCCGGAGCGGCTGCTTGCCGGCCCGGATGAGATCGCCGCGGCGATTTCCTGGGCGGGAGACCGCATCGCCGCCGGCCCCGTCGTGGTCGCCGCGAGCGCCGCACCCGAAACCGTGTCTCGGCTGCAATCACTTTATGGACGAGAGGCCTCCGGCCACGCGATCGAGACCGCCACATCGATCATCGCCGCCGAGCTGGTGGCAAGAGGCGTGCGGCGGCTCGTGGTCGCAGGCGGCGAAACCTCGGGGGCAGCCGTCGACAGGCTCGCCATTCCGGCATTTCTGATCGGGCCGGAGATTGCGCCCGGCGTGCCGGTGCTGCGCACGGTCGGCAATACCCAGGGCGACATGCTTCTGGCTTTGAAGTCGGGAAATTTCGGAGGCGAAGATTTCTTTGCGGCAGCGCTGGCGATGATGCACTGAGGTGTGTCCCTCGCATGCAGGATACCCCAAGCCGGGGCTTGCAGAAATTCTTGGACTTGTCGCGAATTCTACGCTTAGCCAGCGCGGCTTTGAAATCGGCTATGGCACATCACCCTCCAGGTGCCATCTTAGGCGTCGGGTCGAGACGCGACTCGACCGATCGTTTGCGACCCGCTTCACACGCTACTTCTGCATACCCAAGGATAGCCTGAGCGCAATCAGTTCATCTCGATCGATATTGCGGCCCATCCTGGGTTGGCGCAGGCTTGAGTCCGCATCAGAGCGATGCGCGACTGATGCGGGGCTGGCGCCGCTCAGCGAACATCGGCAGTCGCGGCATCTTCGATTGGGCTGAAAGCACCCTCCTTTTCTCAGCGGGCGTGACGGCGTTCATCGATAGACTGCCACCGGCTGCACCGGAACGCTAAGCTCCGTCCGGCGCACACGCTTCACGCTGGACGAGACTGTGACCGATCGGATGTGCACCGGCGATGCAAGCGCGAGAATATCGCGAAAGGGGCAGATTCGGTATTTTGTGCCGCCATATAGCGCCTTTCAGGAGATTCCGGCGCAGTGCAGGTGACAAACTAATATCGGTGAAGGGCTCGGATCCCGGCAAATGCGGGGCCTTCCACATAAGAGCGGGACAATGATCCTGCCTGCGGGAACAGAATATTCTTCTTCGAGAAACCGCGCTCCCGCTGGAGCCGAACACTGGGGAATTCACGTGAGCAAGAGCCTTCCGGAATTCAGATACATGACATTCGACGTCGTCGGTACGCTCATCGACTTCGAGGGCGGCATCAAGGCCTGTTTCGCCGAGATCGCGGCCGAGGTGGGAAGCACAGTGGATGGCGAGCAGGCGCTTAGCCTCTATCGCGCAGCCCGCTACTCCGAGGATGCCGGCCTATTTCCCGACGACCTCGTGCGCGTTTACCTCGCGATCGCACCGAAGCTCGGTCTGCCTGCTGATCGAAAATATGGCGAACGACTACGGGACTCTGTGAAGAGCTGGAAGGGTTTCGCTGACAGCGCCGCAGCGCTGGCCAAACTCGGGAAGGATTACCGCCTCGTTGCGATGACCAATGCCCGCCGCTGGGCATTTAATTTGTTCGAGAAGGAACTCGGCAATCCGTTTTATGCTGCCTTCACGGCCGACGATACGGGCACCGAAAAACCCGATCCCGCGTTCTTCGCGACGGTCTTCGCCTACGTTGCCTCGGAAGGCCATTCGAAGGACGACATCCTGCATGTCGCCCAGAGCCAGTACCACGATATCGGGATTTCCAGGGAACTCGGGCTGGCCAATTGCTGGATCGAGCGGCGACACGCCCAAAAGGGTTACGGCGGAACGATCGAGCCGGTCGAGTTCACCAAACCCGATTTCCATTTCACGTCCATGGCAGGCCTAACAGATGCCGTGGCTGCTGCACGCGCCTGACTTTAAAACCGGATCGGGCCTGCCCGAAACGGGCAGCCCGCCATAGAAAAAAGGGGAATGAGATGAACAACAAGATCACCAATTGGACCAGCTCCGACGACGCCATGATCGAAACCGCCATCCGTCAAGGCGCGACCCGTCGCGAGCTGCTGCACATGATGCTCGCCGGCGGCGTGGCCATGTCCGCAGGCGGGCTGGTGCTTGGCCGCGCCGGCAAGGCGCTTGCGGCGACGCCCGTTTCCGGCGGCGCCCTCAAGGCGGCCGGCTGGTCGTCCTCCACAGCCGATACGCTCGACCCCGCCAAGGCGTCACTCTCCACCGACTATGTCCGGTGCTGCTCCTTCTACAACCGCCTTACCATCCTCGACAAAAGCGGCAAGCCGCAGATGGAGCTTGCCGAGGCGATTGAATCCAAAGATGCGAAGATCTGGACGGTGAAACTGAGGAGCGGCGTCACATTTCATGATGGCAAGCCGCTGACCGCCGACGACGTGGTATTCTCTCTGAAGCGCCATCTCGACCCCTCCGTCGGTTCGAAGGTCGCCAAGATCGCCGCCCAAATGACGGGCTTCAAGGCGGTCGACAAACAGACCGTCGAGATCATGCTCGCCAGCGCAAATGCCGACTTGCCGACCATCCTGTCGATCCATCACTTCATGATCGTTGCCGATGGGACGACCGACTTTTCGAAGGCGAATGGCACTGGCGCTTTCGTCAAGGAGGTCTTCGAACCCGGCGTGCGCTCGGTCGGGATCAAGAACAAGAACTACTGGAAATCGGGCCCGAACGTCGATTCCTTCGAATATTTCGCAATCAGCGACGACAACGCCCGCGTCAACGCCCTGCTTGCAGGCGATATCCACCTCGCAGCCACGATCAATCCGCGCTCCATGCGCCTCATCGAGGCTCAGGGCGACGGGTTCACATTGTCGAAGACGACCTCCGGCAACTATACCAACCTCAATATGCGGCTGGATATGGAGCCCGGTAACAAGCGGGACTTCATCGAAGGCATGAAGTCTCTCGTCAACCGCGAACAGATCGTCAAATCGGCGTTGCGCGGTCTCGGCGAGGTTGGCAACGACCAACCCGTTTCACCAGCAAACTTCTATCATAATGCGGACCTGAAAGCCCGGGACTTCGATCCCGAGAAGGCGAAGTTCCACTTCGAAAAAGCAGGCGTCCTCGGCCAATCCATTCCGATCATCGCTTCCGACGCGGCGAGCTCGTCGATCGACATGGCGATGATCATCCAGGCCGCCGGTGCTGAAATCGGCATGAAGCTCGATGTCCAGCGCGTGCCATCCGACGGCTACTGGGACAACTACTGGCTCAAGGCGCCGATCCACTTCGGCAATATCAACCCACGGCCGACCCCTGACATCCTCTTCTCCCTGCTCTACACCTCGGACGCTCCGTGGAATGAAAGCCAATACAAGTCGGAGAAGTTCGACAAGATGCTGATCGAGGCTCGCGGTACGCTCGACCAGGAGAAGCGCAAGGCGATCTACAATGAGATGCAGGTCATGGTCGCCCAGGAAGCCGGCACCATCATTCCAGCCTATATATCGAATGTCGACGCCACCACAGCCAAGCTCAAGGGTTTGGAACCCAGCCCGTTCGGCGGCCAGATGGGATACGCATTTGCCGAATATGTCTGGCTCGAAGCCTGATAAAGCACCGGGGGCCGGGGCTGCAATCGCGCCCCCGGCTTCCATTTTCGTTGATTAAGCTCAATTCGAACGCCAAAAGGGAGCCGCGCGTGAACAACCAGGTCTTATCCCTTGTGCTGAGCAGATTGCTCATCGCCCTGATCACCCTGGTGATCGTCTCATTCGCCGTGTTCTTCGCAACAACGCTCTTGCCGGGAGACACGGCGACGATCCTGCTTGGCCAGGCGGCCACACCTGAAGCCATCAAAGGTCTTCGCACGGCCATGCATCTCGACGAGCCGGCGCTCTTTCGTTTCCTGCGCTGGTCCGTCGGACTGCTGCAGGGCGACCTTGGCACGTCCTATGCCAACCAAATGCCGATCGCCGACCTCATTGCCGGCCGCTTCGTCAACACGTTGAAACTCGCCGGCGTCACCGCGCTCTTCTCCGTGCCGATTGCTCTGGCGCTCGGGATCACCGCGGCGATGCTGCGTGGCACTGTTTACGACCGGATCGTTACCGTGATCACCATCGGCGTGATCTCCGTACCGGAGTTCATGGTCGCGACCTCCGCCGCGCTGATCTTCGCCGTCTATCTGAAATGGCTGCCGGCGCTATCTTTCGCCAATGAAATTCACAGCCTGGCCGACATGTTGCGCGTCTATGCCATGCCGGTGATCACCCTGACCTTCGTCGTCTCGGCTCAGATGATCCGCATGACGCGCGCGGCTGTCATCGAGACGCTCAACACACCCTATGTCGAGATGGCGCTACTCAAGGGGGCCTCGCGGCCACGCATCGTCTTTCGCCACGCACTTCCCAATGCGCTGGGTCCGATCGTCAATGCCGTTGCGCTTTCACTGTCCTATCTGCTCGGAGGCGTCATCATCGTCGAGACCATTTTCAATTATCCCGGTATCGCCAAGCTGATGCTGGATGCGGTAGCCACCCGCGACCTGCCGTTGATCCAGAGCTGCGCGATGATCTTCTGCCTGGGCTATCTGCTGCTGATCACCATCGCCGACATCATCGCCATCCTTTCAAATCCGAGGCTCCGATGACCATGACCAGTTCCGAAACCACGTCCGGCCGGCTGTCCGGAACCCGGCTTGGCTATCGCTTCAATATCGTCGGAGCCATCGGCCTTGCCGTCATCCTCTCCTGGGCGCTCGTCGCGATCTTCGCGCCCTTGGTCATCCCCCACCCCGTCGGCGAGATTGTCGATCTCGACTATTTCGGCCCAATGAGCCGGGAACTCTGGCTCGGCTCCGACTATCTCGGCCGCGACATGCTCTCGCGAATTCTGATGGGCGCCCGCTACACGGTCGGCATCTCGCTGGTGGCGGTAACGATCGCCTGCTTCTGCGGCGTCGTGCTCGGCATGATCGCGGCGGTGGCCGGCGGCTGGCTGGACACGATCCTCAGCCGCCTCCTCGACGCCCTCAATTCCATCCCGAGCAAGCTGTTCGGCCTGGTGGTCGTCGCGGCCGTCGGTTCCTCAGTCCCGGTTCTGGTCATAACGCTATCGGTGATCTACATCCCCGGCGCCTACCGCTTCGCGCGGGCGCTTGCCGTGAACATCAATGCGATGGATTTTATCACGGTTGCGCGCATCCGTGGAGAAAGCACCCTCTATCTCATTCGCTCGGAAATCCTGCCTAACATCGTCGGACCGGTGCTTGCCGACCTCGGGATCCGTTTTGTGTTCATCGTTCTGCTGCTTTCCGGGCTTTCCTTCCTGGGCCTTGGCGTCCAGCCGCCCTATGCTGATTGGGGCGCGCTCGTGCGCGAGAACATCGGCGGGCTGCCGTTCGGTGCGCCGGCGGTGATGTTTCCTTCACTTGCCATCGCCAGCCTGACGATCAGCGTCAACCTGCTGATTGACAACCTGCCGCATAAAATTCGCGACCGGAGCGTGTCATGAGCAATTTCATTGAAATCCGTAACCTGAAGGTCGAGGCCACCACCGATTCCGGCCGACGCGTCGAGATCATCAAGGGTGTCAGCCTCGACGTTGCTAAGGGCGAGATCGTCGCGCTGATCGGCGAGAGCGGCTCGGGCAAAACAACCATCGCCCTGACCCTGATGGGCCATACCCGTACGGGCTGTCGCATCAGCGGCGGCAGTGTTTCGGTTGGCGGCAAGGACATGGTCACGCTTAGCGAGAAGCAGCGCGCCAAGGTGCGCGGCACCGAAGTCGCCTATGTCCCGCAATCAGCCGCCGCCGCCTTCAACCCGGCCATATCGATCATGGACCAGGTGATTGAAGTCACGCGTATTCATCAGTTGATGTCGCCGGACGATGCGCGCGCCCGGGCAGTCGAGCTCTTTCGGGCGCTGTCGCTGCCCGAACCCGAGACGATCGGCAGCCGTTATCCCCACCAGGTTTCCGGCGGCCAGCTGCAGCGTCTGGCGGCGGCCATGGCGCTGATCGGCGACCCGAGCCTAGTCATCTTCGACGAGCCGACGACGGCACTCGACGTGACCACCCAGATCGAAGTGCTGCGCGCTTTCAAGTCGGTCATGAAGAAGGGCGGCATAGCCGGTGTCTATGTCTCGCACGACCTTGCCGTCGTCGCGCAGATCGCAGATCGCATCGTCGTGTTGAAAGGCGGGGAGACCCAGGAAACCGGCACGACCAAGGAAATCCTCAATAACGCGAAGCACCCCTATACCAGAGAGCTGCTCGCAGCCTTTGAGCCGAAATCGCGTGGCGTAGCAGGCGCTATAGGAAGCGCGACGGAGCCGCTTCTGAAGATCGACGATCTCGTTGCGGGTTATGGACAACGCCAGGCCGACGGCCTGCCCCTCGTTCGCGCGGTCGAGCACGTGAGCCTGAAGGTGGAAAAAGGGCGCAATCTCGGCATCATCGGAGAATCCGGTTGCGGCAAATCAACGCTCGCCCGCACCATCGCCGGCATCCTGCCGGCCGCAGTCGGCAAGATCGTCTTCGACGGAACGGAATTGCGCCGCAGCGCTCGCGAGCGCTCGCGCGACCAGCTGCGCGAGATGCAGATCGTCTTCCAATATGCCGATACCGCTCTCAACCCGGCAAAATCGGTTGAGGACATCCTCGCGAGGCCGCTGGTTTTTTACCACCGCATGGATCGGCAGGCGCGAAACGCCCGGATCGATCAACTGCTCGACATGGTTCGCCTGCCCCGCAACCTCCGCCATCGCCGGCCGGGAGAACTTTCGGGCGGGCAGAAGCAGCGCGTCAACTTCGCCCGGGCGCTCGCCGCCGATCCAAAGCTGATCCTCTGCGACGAGATTACCTCGGCGCTCGACACCGTGGTTGCCGCCGCGGTCATCGACCTGCTCAAGGAATTGCAGCGCGAACTCGGCCTCTCTTACATCTTCATCAGCCATGATCTCTCGGTCGTGGAGGCGATCTGCGACGAGATCGTGGTGATGTATGGGGGCCGGAAGGTTGAGGAAATCACCCACTCGACGGTGAAGGCGCCGACGCACCCCTATTCGCAACTGCTCTTCTCATCAGTGCCGACGCTTGATCCGGCCTGGCTTGATGGGCTCCAGCAGGATCCGGAATTGGTGCGGGCCTATTGTCGGCAATAAGGGTCGGCGTGCTGATCGTTTTGTCCGGCAACGTTTAGAGCATGATGCCGAAAAGTGTGAGCGGTTTTCGGACGACATCATGCTCTAACTCTATAATGTAGAACAGGATTCAGATTTTAGGCCGACTCGGCCTAAAATCATCCTGTTCTGGCATTCGTGAACCGGCCATTCTTCTGCAATCCGCAAAGGATCTTACCTCGTTCCGATCGAGTCTGATCCTACACCTTCTCCGTTTGAGATCGCTAAGGACGCGGAAGATAGCGATGCGGCTTCTCCGACATCGACTACTCAACCGATGAGGCGACGCTGACCACGTTCCGACATAGGCGGAAGCACGAATGGCTGCCGGGCTCCCCGCAAGACGGAATCTTCTGCTGCCGCCATCTCAACTGCGGCAAAGGCGTGGCGCCAGATCCGCTAGACTACAGGCTGAAACGGAGACCCTGCCATGCCCGCACCACTCGATCGCATCGACACCACGCCGGAGCTGCCCACCGCCGCCGATACGGTGGTGATCGGCGCCGGCATCGTCGGTGTTTTCGCGGCCTATTATCTGGCCCGGCGCGGATTGAAAGTCGCCCTCGTCGAGAAGGGCCTCATCGGTGCGGAGCAATCAAGCCGCAACTGGGGCTGGTGCCGGCAGCAGAACCGCGACGCCCGTGAACTGCCGATGTCGACGAAGAGCCTCGATCTCTGGGAGCGCTTCGCCACCGAGACCGGGGAGGACACGGGTTTTCGCCGCTGCGGCCTCTTCTATCTCAGCAATAGCGACGAGGAACTGGCCGGCTGGGCACGCTGGCGGGATTTCGCGCGCTCGGTCGGCGTCACGACGCATATGCTGAGCGGCGTAGAAGCGACCGAACGCGGGCGCGCCACCGGCACCGCGTGGAAAGGCGGGGTATTTTCGCCGACCGACGGCACTGCCGATCCGGCACGTGCCGCGCCGGCCGTCGCGCGCGCGATCCTGAAGCTCGGCGGCACGGTGCATCAGTCCTGTGCGGCCCGCGGCATCGCCGTCGAAGGCGGCAGGCTCTCGGGCGTCGTCACGGAGCATGGCACGATCCGGACAAAAATCGCGATCCTCGCCGGCGGCGCCTGGGCCTCCTCCTTCTGCCGCCAGCTGGGCATTCGATTTCCGCAGGCATCGATCCGTTCGTCGATCCTTTCCGTTTCACCGGGCGCCAGCGGCCTGCCGGATGCACTGCACACATCTGCGGTCTCCGTCACGCGCCGCAGCGATGGCGGCTACACGCTGGCGATCAGCGGCCGCGGCCGCGTCGATCCCACGGCGCAGCAGCTCCGCTTCGCGTCGCAGTTCTTGCCGATGTTCGCCCGGCGCTGGCGCAGTCTCGCACCCGGTGGGTTGGAGGGGTTTCGCTCCGGTCACGAGTCTCTGGCACGCTGGCGGCTCGACAGGCCGACGCCGATGGAGCGCATGCGCATCCTCGACCCGGCGGTCAACCAGGCCACCATTGCCCTCACGCATTCACGGGCACTCGAGCTTCTGCCCGCCTTGAAAAAAACGAGCATCAGCGCGGCCTGGGCGGGCTATATCGACAGCACGCCGGACGGCGTGCCGGGGATCGGCGAGATCGCCACGCTTCCGGGTTTCATCCTCGCTGCGGGATTCAGCGGCCATGGCTTCGGCATCGGGCCAGGCGCCGGTCATCTGATTGCCGATATCGTCACAGGCGACGAGCCGATCGTCGATCCCCGGCCGTACAATCCCGACCGATTCGGAACGTCCGCCTGGGGCAAAGTGGCCGATTTTTGAATGCGGCTCGGCCGAAAGAGAGCTTCATGAAACGCCCACAAATTCGGTGGTGAATGGGTCGATCCCGACAGGAGACTCATCTGTCGCCTCAAAAAGACCGGGGACAGCAAGTGTTCAGGAGGCCACGGACATCCGCGGACTGTTGGCAGGCGAGGCGGCCTTGCGACCGTCGGCCGTCTGAAAGTGAGAGATTCTTTCGTTCAATACTTCCACCTGCTGCCGAAGCCGATGAATTTCCGCCGTATTTTCCTCGACCATGGCGGCGTTGTGCTGGGTGATGTGCTCGACGTCTCGAACGGCGTTGTTCACCTCATCGATCCCCTTATATTGCGTGGTCGTCGCAGTCGAGATGACCTGCACCAGCCCGTTGATCGCGGTGAAGTGCACCATGATCGAGGAAAGCGCCTCGCCGGTCTCCTCGACGAGCCTGACGCCCGCGCCGACCTGCGATGCGCTGGTGGAGATGAGATCCTTGATCTCGCGGGCAGCCTTTGCGCAGCGCTGCGCAAGCTCGCGCACCTCCTGGGCGACGACGGCAAAACCTCTGCCGGCCTCTCCTGCGCGCGCCGCTTCCACGCCGGCATTGAGGGCGAGGAGATTAGTCTGGAAGGCGATCTCGTCGATCACGCCGATGATGCTGCTGACTTTTTCGGATGAGCGATTGATGGCGCCCATGGCGTCGACGGCCTTGGCGACGACGGCCGCGGAATGCTCCGCCTGACGGTGGGCTTCGCCAACCGAAAGCGAGGTCTGACGGGCGTTTTCGGCTGTCGTCCGCACGCTGACGGTCAATTCGCCCAGTACCCGCGAACTTTCCTCGAGGGACGCGGCCTGCTGTTCCGTGCGCCGCGCCAGATCGTCGGCGGCTCCCGAAAGGTTGGTGCTGCCCTCGGCGATCTCGTAGGTCGTGTTGCGGACCTCGGCGAGCGTCAGGCGCAGCGCATCGATGGCGTGATTGTAGGTTTTCGCCATGGCGACATAATCTGCGGCCAGATCCTCGCTCATTTCGGCGGCAAGGTTGCCATTGGCAAGTTTGCCGAGCATGTCCGACAGAGCATTGAGAGCCTCGCTCTGTTCAGCCTCGACACGCGCCTGTTCGGCGGCGCGGCGGGCCTGCTCCCGTTCGTCCCGCGCCCTGTTTGCTTCGGCCACCTCTTTCAGCCTGGTCTTCTCAAGCGCCTGATCGCGGAAGACGGTGACCGATCGGATCATGTCGCCGATCTCGTCGCCGCGCTTGCCGTCACCGATCGGCACGTTCAGATCGCCGTCGGCAAGCCGCATCATCGTCTGGGTAATCCGCTTCAGCGGCCCGCGCAGGGTTTCGATCAGCATGAGGCCGCCGATGATCGCAAGCACAGTGCCCGCAATCATCGCCGCGAGCGACATCGTCGCCGAGCGCTGGCTGATTTCCTTGCCGCTCTCCTGCGCCGTGCTGACGAACTGCTCGAGCGTGTGGCTTGCCGAGGCCACGAGCTCGGTGGCCGCCCCCTTCTCTGCCCGCCACCGATCCGCAATCGAAATCAGAAGCGACGTATCCTTTTCGATCGCCGCAAGCGAAGGCTCGATCTCTTTCGCGAGATCCTGCAGCGCGGCATTTCGCCCGCTCAAAGGCGCAAGCGTCGCGGCGCTTTCGCGCAGCGCCTTGAGATCGGCGAGAGCCGCATCCCGCGCCTCGGCGTCGACGCGTCTGTTCAGTTCGCTCAGGTGCAGGCGCAGATCGTCGATCGATTTGAAAGCGGCGTTGACGATCATCACCATCGAGCGAAGCGTTGATATGCTCGCATCCATGCCGGCAAAGCGCTCGATCGCGGTGTCCGCATTGCCGGAGGCGAGTTTTGCAAACTGCTCCTGAAAGCCCTGCAGGTCCTGGTCGACGGGAGCGTAACTCTCGAGCGACAAGCTGCTGTCCTTGGCCATGACCGCGAGCTTGTCCAGCATCGGCTTCAGCGCTGCAATCTGGCTTTGAGCTTTCTCGGAGGCAAGCGCCTCGCTTTCGCCCGTCTCCTTGACAAGCGGCGGCAGGAGGCTGGCGATCGCCTGGGCAAGCTTCTGGGGATCGGTCGCCCCTCCGGTCGCCTTGCGCAGTTTTGTAATGCGTCCAGCCAGATTCTTATAGGCCGAGGCGTCGAGAAGAAGCGCCCGGACAAAGGCCTCCTTGCCATTCGCCTGATCCTGGAGAACGTCGAGCTGTTTGCGGGCGGTCTGGCTTTCCTTGAACAGTTGGGCGACCGCGTCGTCGATCGCCTGTTCGTTACTGGCGCGCTCCTGCGCCACCGCCCAGAGCGCGTCGGCGCCGCCCTGCATCTTGCCCCCTAGTTCACGCACCATGGATATCTGCTGTTTCTGCGCGGGATCGGAGAGCATCGCATCGAGCGTCGCAGCGCCCTTATTCTGATCGGAAATGCTGGCGATCAGACGATCGCGGGTGGCGGCAGTGGGAAGATCGGTAAAGGCGGTCAGAGCCGATCGCAGTTGCTGAAAGCTAGAAAGAGCTTCGATCGTCTGCCGGGTCAGGATCATCTGCCCGTTCAGCGTACCGGCGGTGAAATAGCCGAAAAGCCCGATGCCGGCGATGAGGACGATCAGCGGCACCACGAAGAAGAGGACCTTCGTCACGATCCGCATACGCTGCAACAGTCGATCAATCAACGCCATAAGGAAGCCCCGCCCCAGGAAAATAGGCACTTTTACCGGCAGCCCTCTGTTGGGTTGCCGCGCCTCAGCGCACCACAATAGTCACGACTGTTAAAACAATGGTCAATGGTGTCGAGTTTTGGCGGAACATGCGGAGAGGGCGCATTGTCTACGCCCCCATCCGGTTTCCTCAGCCAATGGCCATCAGGCTGGCATTGCCGCCGGCAGCGGCGGTGTTGATCGAGGTCGACACCTCTTCCAGCAGCCAGTTCAAGCAATAGGCCTCGGGATCGCTCGCCAATTCCTCGATCGTCGCGGCCTGGACCAACAGAAGCGGGCCGGGCAGAGCAGCGATCTTCCGATTGACGACCAGAACACTGTCGTGATCCCCTTCGACGAGCGCGCCCGAGAACGGCCCCTCCTTTTCCCAATCCGACGTCCAGGAAACCCGGCCGGCGACAGCCGCCGGGAGATCCGCCAGGACCGATTTCGATAGGGAGCCCGCATCCACGACGATGTGGTTGCCGGTCGACAGGGCTGCGGCGATCTGGCGATGCAGCCCGCTTTCGGTCTGCGGCACGGCAAGAATGCGGCCGCGGGGATGGAGCGCATAGAGATTGAGCTCGCCGACGGGGCCGGTGAGTTCACGCTCAAGTCCGAGCGCTGAACGGCTCGCATAGCCACGCGCTGCCTCTCCCTCGCCCGGCAAGCCCTTCTTGTCGAGCCAGACGATATAGTCGCGAAGGGCGAGGTCCGTATGAACGGAATCCTGCTGCGGCGGCACCGGAGCACGCTGCACCAGCCGGCCGATATAGAGCGGACCGCCGGCCTTCGGACCGGTGCCCGACAGGCCGCGGCCGCCGAAAGGCTGCACGCCGACGACAGCGCCGATGATGTTGCGGTTGACGTAGAGGTTGCCGGCCTTGATGCGGCTGGTCACATGCGCGATCGTTTCGTCAAGCCGGGTGTGAAGCCCGAAGGTGAGGCCGTAACCCGATGCGTTGATGTCGTCGATCAGGCGGTCGAGCCCGTTTCGCTTGAAGCGGACGACATGCAGGACCGGCCCGAAGATCTCCCTCGTCAGGTCCGACAGGGACTTGATCTCGATGATCGTCGGCGGAACGAAGGTGCCGGCCGCCGCACTTTCGGGCAGCGGCAGTTGATCCACCTTGCGACCCATGCCACGCATCTGCTCGATATGCTGGTCGATCTCCGCCTTTGCGCCATCGTTGATGACGGGTCCGACATCGATGCTCAGCCGATCGGTGCGGCCGATCGTCAACTCGCGGAAGGCGCCCTTCAGCATGGCGAGGGTCCGGTCGGCGACATCATCCTGCAGGCAGAGGACGCGGAGCGCCGAGCACCGCTGGCCGGCGCTGTCGAAAGCCGACGCAATGACATCGGCCACCACCTGTTCGGCCAAGGCCGAGGAGTCGACGATCATGCCGTTCTGGCCGCCGGTTTCGGCAATCAGCGGGATCGGCTTGCCGGTCGAAGACAGCCGTTCAGCCAGCTGCGCCTGGATCATCCGGGCGACTTCGGTCGAGCCGGTAAACATGACACCCGCTGTTTCCGGGGCACCCACCATGCCGGCGCCGAGGCGACCGCTGCCGGGCACGAACTGCAAGGCGGCCACAGGCACGCCCGCCTCGTGGAGGATCTTCACGCTCTCCGAAGCGATGATCGGCGTGATACCGGCGGGTTTGGCAAGCACGGGATTTCCGGCCACCAAGGCTGCGGCAACCTGCCCGGTGAAAATCGCCAACGGGAAATTCCACGGGCTGATGCAGACGATCGGGCCGAGAGGCGCATGGGACGGCCCGAGGGTCTTGCGCGCCTGCTCGGCGTAATAACGCAGGAAGTCGATCGCCTCACGCACCTCGCCGACGGCATTGGCCGCCGATTTGCCGGCCTCGCGCATGATGATGCCCATCAGCGTCTTGATGCGGGCCTGCATAATGTCGGCCGCCCGCTCCAGGCAAGCGGCACGCTCCGCGGGCGATACGGCGGCCCATTGCGGCGCATGCTCGGCAGCCATGGCAACGATCCGGGCTGCTTCCTCGACCTTCAGCTCGGTGACCGTGCCGACGATGTCGCGGTGATCGGCAGGATTAAGGACGTCACGCGTCACCCCGTCCGTGGAGCCATCGGCAAGGATCGGACCCGCATGCCATGGGCTCGCTGCCGAGGAAACAAGCGTCTGCGCCAGATCGGAAAGGGTCGCCTCGTTCGAGAGATCGAGGCCGTCGGAATTGGCGCGGGCACTGCCGTAAAGCGCCTTCGGCGAGGCGATCTGCGCGTGCGGGGCGCCGACGACCGGCATGGCGGCAACGGTCTCGGCGGGATCGGCAATCAGCGCCTCGACGGAGACGTGCAGATCGGAGATGCGATGCACGAAAGAGGAATTGGCGCCGTTTTCCAGAAGGCGCCGCACCAGATAGGCAAGCAGCGTCTCATGCGTACCCACCGGCGCATAGATACGGCAGGGCCGGTCGAGTTTTTCCTTGCCGACGACTTCATCGTAGAGAGGTTCGCCCATGCCGTGCAGGCACTGGAACTCGTATTTGCCGACAGCGAAATCCGGACCGGCAAGATGATAGATGGTGGCGAGCGTCTGCGCATTGTGGCTGGCGAATTGCGGGAAGACGGCATCCGGTGCGTTCAGCAGCTTGCGGGCGCAGGCGATATAGGCGACGTCGGTGTAGATCTTGCGGGTATAGACCGGATAGTCGTCGAGACCGTCCAGCTGGGCGCGTTTGATCTCCGCATCCCAATAAGCGCCCTTGACCAGACGCACCATGACCCGGCGCCCGGAACGACGGGCGAGATCGATGACGTAATCGAGCACAAAGGGGCAGCGCTTGCCGTAGGCCTGGACGACAAAGCCCAGCCCGTTCCAGCCGGTGAGATCAGGGGCGAAGCAGAGCTCCTCGAGCAGATCGAGCGAAAGCTCCAGCCGGTCGGCCTCCTCGGCATCGATGTTGAGGCCGATATCATAGGTCTTGGCGAGAACGGCCAGCGCCCTGACCTTCGGCAGCAGCTCGCTCATCACCCGGCCGGCCTGCGCCCGCACGTAGCGGGGATGCAGGGCCGAAAGCTTGATCGAAATACCAGGGCCATCATAGATGCCGCGCCCGTCCGAGGCCTTGCCAATGGCGTGGATCGCCTTTTCGTAATCCTTGAAATAACGTTCGGCGTCGGCGGCCGTCGTCGCGGCCTCGCCCAGCATGTCGTAGGAATAACGGAAGCCGCGCGCTTCCAGCGGCCGGGCACGCTTCAGCGCTTCCTCGATCGTTTCGCCGGTGACGAACTGCTCGCCCATCATGCGCATCGCCATATCGACGCCGCGACGGATGACCGGCTCGCCGGCGCGCGCGATCAGCCGCGTCAGCGCTGCCGACAGGCTGCGGTCGTTGACCGTCGAGGTCAGCTTGCCGGTGACGACGAGGCCCCAGGTGGCGGCGTTGACGAACATGGATTTGCCGCCGCCGATATGCGAGGCCCAGTTGCCCTCGGCGATCTTGTCGCGGATCAGCGCATCGCGTGTGTCCGTATCGGGAATGCGCAGCAGCGCTTCGGCAAGGCACATGAGCGCCACGCCTTCCTGGCTGGAAAGCGAATATTCCTGCACCAGCCCTTCGACGCCGGTGCCCTTGTGTTTGGCGCGCAAAGCCTCGATCAGCGTGCGGGCCGTGCTGCGAATGTCATAGCGTTTCGCCTCGGAGACGCGCGCGGCGGCAACGAGCGGCGGCAGGCATTCGGTTTCCGGGCGGCGATAGGCAGCCGTGATCGCCTGGCGAAGCTCGGATTGCGGCCGGATCGGCGGGGCAAAACCGGAGAACGGCGCGCCATTGGCGGGATTACTGGAGGATGCGGGGTCGATCGCTGCGTTCAACATGGGAGTCCCTATCAAATCGGTGTCTGATCTAACGGATAAATGGAACACCGGGCTCATCGTCCCAGGCATCATCCGTGACAACTGGGCCGGAATATTCCGTCTCGCAAAGCGGGCGCGCATCCGGCTTGTCGCGCTTGACGGTGAATGCCGCCGCCACGGCCCTTATCGCCAGCGGCCGGTAATGAACGAGCAGGTCCGGCTTTTGATCGTCATCCGGCTCTCCCTTGTGCATGTATCATCCCCATTTTGGGTTCGGCGCAGACGGCCATCCCGGCAATCTGCCAGGCGGCTTCGCCCTTCCTCCATTGCCCGTCGACAATCTAACACAATCGCAAATCGCGATCTCACTTGATTTTTTCAGTTTCCAGGCTGTATGAACTTATTAACTCACACCAGAAAGATCAAATGGCTATCGATACCGACATCTTTAGTGAATTGGACCAGTTCGACAGGAAGATCCTCGCCGAACTCGCCGAGGACGGCAGGCTGTCGATCACCGATCTCGCGGCGCGTGTCGGGCTATCGAAGACGCCGTGCCAGATCCGCTTCAAAAGGCTGATCAGCGACGGATATATCGAAGGCTTCAAGGCCGTCCTCAATCCGTCGAAAATGCAGCTCGACCATATCGCCTTCGTCGAGGTGAAACTCTCCGATACCCGCGAGGATGCGCTGAAAAGCTTCAACGAAGCCATCAAGAAGATCAGGGAAGTCGAAGAATGCCATATGATCGCCGGCAGGTTCGACTATCTCCTGAAGATCCGCACCCGCGATATCGGCCGCTACCGCCGCGTTCTCGGCGAGCGCATCTCGACACTGCCCCACGTTGCCAGCACCTCGACGAATGTCGCGATGGAAACGGTCAAGGAGAGCTGGGACAAGTTCGGGTCGAGTCTTTCATGAAGAGTGACGATTGCCGACACTCTTGCTAAGCCAACATTCGGCCACGGAAACGAAGACGAGGATCGAAATGGATCAGGCCAATAATTCGCAAGCATCGGCGAACGAGCAGAGAGAAGCGCGCCGGCTGCAATATCTTCCCTGGGAGCGCATTGCGTCGGACCTCGATCATCCCGCCCATCTCGCCCGTAAGGCGGAGCTTCGGCGAGCCTGCGCTGCTGAATTGGCCGAGACGTCCTATATCGCCGAAGATGCCGCAATCTTCACCGAAAGCCTGGCGATGGGTGAGAGGTCCTGGATTGCCGGGCGCGCGCTTGTTCGGGGTGATGTCATCCTCGGCGACGATTGCTCCATCAATCCCTATGCCTGTGTTTCCGGCAAGGTGACGTGCGGCAATGGCGTGCGGATTGCCTCGCATGCATCGATTGTCGGCTTCAATCACGGCTTCGACGATCCTGATCGACCCATCCATCGCCAAGGTGTCATCAGCCTCGGCATCGTGATCGGCGACGATGTCTGGATCGGTGCCAATTCTGTCATTCTCGATGGCGTCAGCATCGGAAATGGCGCCGTGATCGCCGCTGGGGCGGTGGTCACGCAAGACATTCCCGCCCTGTCGATTGCCGGCGGCGTACCGGCAAAGGTGCTGCGGAGCCGAGGCGCGCCGGCCAGGAAATCCGGCACTGCAGACGTCGAAGATCGATTGATCAGGCTCGGTCAGAAAGCGCAGGAGCAATGGCCTGATATTCTTGCACGCTGGAAAACGCCTGAGGCCTATGAATCGCTGGAGGCGGACGGCATCAGGAGACCGGCGATCCGGCATCTGTGCGATGCAATCGAGATCGCGGCCGGCTTCGGCCACCTGCCGCCCGACATCAATCAGTCGGAGACCGTCCAGCTTCTCCAAAATCTCCAGGAACGAGAGGCCGGCCTGTTCCCGGAAGAGCATTCGCGACTGCATGGCGGGTCATTGAGGGAGGATCCAAAGGCGCTCTATAACGTCCTTGCGGTTGGATATGCGCTTGAGCTGCTTGGCTCCAGTCCAAGGAATCCTGTCCACGCGGTCGAGCTCGGCGCGAAAGAGTTGGACGAATGGCTGAGTGCCCTGCCCTGGTCGACCCGGGCGTGGCAGGCTGGGAGCGTGGTCGATGCCATCGGAACCGCGATGTACTTCAATGCAAAGTATTTCGGCATCAGGCAATCACGCCAGGAACTCTTCGAGTGGTTGAGCCGGCATGCCAACAGCGTCTCGGGCCTATGGGGCGAGCCGACAGCGCTGGAAGGATGGCTGCAACCGGTGAACGGCTTTTACCGTCTGACGCGCGGCACCTATGCCCAGTTCGGCGTCGCGCTTCCACATCCGTACGCCTCGCTCGAAACGGTTCACCTCAACTATCGTAACCACAAGGGCTTCGCTGCTCAGAAATACAATGCGTGCAATCTCCTCGATACGATTCATCCTCTGCTGCTGATTGCCCGCCAGACCGACTACCGACGGGCCGAAGGGGAGGCGATTGCCCGCAATCTCATCTCGAGGGCTCTGGATAGATGGCGGGATGGCGAAGGTTTCCCATTCGCCGACGGTGGTGAACCGAGCCTGCAGGGAACGGAAATGTGGCTTTCTGTCATTCACCTCGCGGCCGATTTCCTCAGCCTCTCCGATCGCTTCGCCTTCGTCCCGAAGGGCGTGCACCGAACGGCGTCTGTGGGACTGGGTTTGTGAATGGGGGCTTTTGATCAACCGTGCAATGATGCCGTCAGCCAGGCGGCGGCAAGGTCGCGGGCATTGCTTCGTTTGGCTTTGACGGGCACGATGACGTTGTATCTGCCTTCGGCGGCAAGCTCGCCGCTGTCGGCCTGCACGAGGGTTCCGTCCTCCAGAAAAGTACCCACCAGCATGCGCCATCCCAGCGCAATCCCCTGCCCTGCGCGGGCGGCGGCGATGGTTTCGGTATAGTGGCTGAACCGAAGCGACGGCTTCATCGCGATATTGGCGCCGGCCAGGGAAATCCATTGTGCCCAGCTATACCAGGAACGATCGAGAACGTCCGTTTCAATGAATTCGTCAGCCGAGCCTAGCGGACCATTGCCTCGACGCCGGAGATAATCCGGGGAGCAGACGGGGGAAATGACGTCGCCGCGCGAGGCGATGACGGTGCCATCGCTGAAGGGCGGTAGGCCGTATCGGATCGCCACATCGACCTCTCCGCCGTGGAGAGCGATCGGGCTATCCTGCGATATCACCCGCACCAGAATGCCGGGGTTCGCCCGGCGGAACTCGGCCAGCCGCGGCAGCAGCCAGAAGGAGGAGAATGCGACGGTTGCCCCGATCGTCACGACGTCCTGGCCGTGCGACTGGATCGCTTCCACGCTCTCGGCGATATCGGCAAAACTCTTCGCCAGCGTCGCGCCGAGGGTGACGCATGCCGCCGTCGGTTCGATCGCCCGATGTTTGCGCACGAACAAGGGCTGGCCGAACTCCTCCTCCAGCACCGCAATCTGCCTGCTGACCGCTGCCTGGGTGACGCCGAGTTCGCTCGCAGCCAAGGTGAAGCTCTTCCTGCGCAGCACTGCTTCCAAGGTCACCAGCGCCGTCAGCGACGGGAGCCGTCTTCGAAACTGCATCCTGAAATTCCTTTTCGCATGATAAAAACTTATGCGAACGTGATTTTTTATGCCGTTGAAGCCCCAGCAATACAAGAGCAATTTACAGAAACGATCACATAAGGGGTTCTCATGCTAAACAGGCTTCCATCCTCGATTTCGGCGCTGCTGGACTCCCGCTCCGAGGGCCATTCGCTGCCGGCCGGCCTTTATGTCAGAGAGGACGTGTTCGACGCTGATATCGAGGTCTTCTTCCACAAGCACTGGATCTGCGTCGGTCTCGACTGCGATGTTCCCGAAGCCGGCGACGCCACTGTAATCGATATCGGCAAGACGAGCCTGATCCTGCTGCGCGACGACGATGGCGAGATCCGCGTGCTGCACAACGTCTGCCGCCATCGCGGCTCCCGCCTTCTCGATCCGGGCAAAACGATCGTTTCGAAGCTCGTCTGTCCCTATCACACCTGGACCTATGAGCTGACGGGCGAGCTCAGCTACGCCCCTCATATGGGCAAGGATTTCGACAAGGACTGTCGCGGCCTGAAGCCGGTCACCTTCAAATCGATCGGTGGGCTGATTTACGTCTGCCTGTCCGACAATCCGCCCGAGGACATTGCCGGCCTCGAGCAGGCGATGACCGAGCGCCTCGCGCCCTACGATATCCGCAACGCCAAGATCGCCCACCAGACCGACGTCATCGAGGACGGCAACTGGAAGCTGACCATGGAGAACAATCGTGAATGCTATCATTGCTCGGCCAACCACCCGGAACTCTGCGTCTCCTTCGTCGATCTCGACTTCGGCTTCGATCCAGAAACGCTGAGCCCGGAAGATCGTGAACAGGCCGCGGAGCATTTTCGGCTCTATGAGAAGCGCACGCAGGCATGGGAGGCCGACGGCTTCCCTTCGGCCGCCGTCGAGCAGCTCGCCGACTGCGCCACGAACTTCCGCACGCAGCGGCTGATCATATCAGGCGCCGGAGAATCCCAGACCCATGATGCCACCGCCGCATCCTCGAAGCTTCTCGGGCAGATGACCCGCAAGGATCTCGGGGACATGCATCTTTGGGGGCACAACAGCTGGAACCACTTCATGGGCGACCATGCCGTCGTGGCAATTGTCATCCCGCTGTCGGCAGGCAGGACGCTTGTCCGAACCAAGTGGCTGGTCCACAAGGAGGCCGTCGAGGGGGTCGATTACGATCTCGACAAGCTGACGGATGTCTGGGTAGCGACGACGGATCAGGACGCGGACCTGGTCGCCCGCTCCCACGCCGGCACGCTCGATCCCGCTTATGAGCCAGGGCCCTACTCCCCCTTCTCCGAGACGAACCTCGACAAGTTCGCCACCTGGTACATCGACCGGATGCGCACCCATGGATACTAGGAACCCGCAGGAATTGCCCGGAAACGCCGTTCTCAACGGCGTTTGGAATCCCGAGGAAGACGACGCGCTCGTCTGCCTCGACGTCCAGCAGGAAACCCACGATGTCAAGACGTTCACTTTCGCATCACGCGAGGGCAAGCGGTTCGCATTCAAGGCCGGACAGTATTTTCTGTTCGACCTGGAACACAATGGAGATGCTGAAAGCCGGTGTTACAGCATTTCCTCTTCGCCGCATCGGACGAACGCCTTCTCCGTTACGGTGAAGCGCGTTCCGGACGGAAAGATTTCCAACTGGCTTCACGACACCCTCGTTCCCGGGGCATCAGTCAAGGCGAACGGCCCGCTTGGCAACTTCGTCCGGTCCGAGGCGCCGGGACGTAAGCTTCTGCTGCTTTCAGGTGGCTCGGGCATTACCCCAGTCATGTCCATTCTGCGGGAACTCGCAGACAGCTGCGAACCTGCCAACGTCGTCTTCATGCATGCCGCGCGCACACCGCTGGATCTGATCTTTCGCGACGAGCTTGCCTGCATCGCCGGTAGGCTGAAAGCCCTTCGGCTCCATTTCCTCCCGGAAACCGTCGCGGGCGAGGCGTCGTGGCCAGGCCTTACCGGTCGCATTTCGGCAGACTATGTCAGGCTTGCGGTTCCGGATATCGCCGAGCGAACGGTGATGTGCTGCGGCCCCGCGCCGTTCATGGCGGCAGCGCGCGGCATTTCTGCCGAGCTCGGCGTCCCCGCCTCGCACTATCTCGAGGAAAGCTTCGACGCCGCGGTCATCGACGAACCGGAAATCCCCGCGGTTCAGGATGCTGCCGCCAAGGCCTTTCAGGTCACCTTCTCCAAGCAGGCCCGCAGCATCGAAGTAACAAGCGGCCAAAGCGTGCTCTCCTGCGCGAAGAAGGCGGGCGTCAGGATTCCCTCCTCCTGCGCCAATGGCGTCTGCGGCACTTGCAAGTCGAAGCTGACCTCCGGCGCGGTCGACATGAGCCACAATGGCGGAATCCGCCAGAGGGAAATCGACGCCGGCTTTTTCCTGCCCTGCTGCTCGAAGCCGCTCAGCGATCTCGTCATCGAGCGCTGAACACTGAGCGAGGGCGACGTCACTCGCCAAGGGATCGGAGAGCATCAAACTGGAAACGCAGGCTCTGATCATGGCCAAGGGAGCGGCTGACAGTTTCCCGCGGAAGATATTTGAAGTGCGTTCAGTGCACTCTCGAAGCCGCTGCGCGATGCTGCGACGGGGTCTGCCCGAAGGTGCGCTTGAACGTTCGTGTGAACTGCGAGGCGTTTTCGAAGCCGACATCAAGCGCGATCTCGATCAGCGGCGCCTTCGATTGGACGAGGATCGATTTTGCCCGCTCCATGCGAACCCGATTATAGGCCTTGGCAGGAGACATTCCCGTCTTGTCGAGGAAGATTCGTTCCAACTGCCGCCGTGACAGGCCGACCATGGCGGCAAGCTTCTGGATCGATATGCTGCCGTCGACGAATTGCTCCATGGTAATCATCGCCGCCTTGACGCGGGCGTCGTCATAGTCGTCGTATAGCGGACGTCGGGGCTGTATATCAGCCGTCGTCCGGGCCTTCTCGATCTGAAGGACTTCAAGCGCATTTCTCTCGGCATCGCGGCTGATATACTTCCTGACCAGCAACGCAGCCATGTCGGCGGCGCTGCTGCCGCCTGCGCAGGATCCACGCTGGCGATCGAGATTGAAGAGCCGGTCGGACCGAACGCCGAGGTCGGGAAACCGCTCGCGAAACTCCTTGTAATGCAGCCAGCTCACGCAGGACTCGTGCCGCTTCATCAGGCCTGCCGCCGCAAGAATGAACGAACCCGTGCACACGCCGATCAACGGCACCTTCTTGGCATCCGCCTGCCGGAGAAAGGTGATGGTCTGCTGGTCGACAGGGTTCTCCACCGTCAGAAGACCGCCGACGACCACAATGTAATTGAAATTCGACGGATCGACGAAATCGGACGTCGGAGCGACCTGGACGCCGCAGCTCGAGTTTATCAGGTGCCGCGTGCTGCCAATCACCTGCCAGTCAGCAAGGACCCTGCCGGAACGATCCTGCTCGTCGCTGGCAAGCCGCAGCGTGTCGATGAAGAGCGCGAAGGCCGACAGCGTGAACGATCGCGCCAGAACGAACCCAACCTTGAGCCGGGCGGGTTTCGCGGCGCCGTCTGCCTGCCGATGCTGCTCCGGTCGCATAGTCATCTCCTTGCCGCTGCTGAGCAGCGCTTATCGAATCTGAAAACCGTGCGCCAGGGGGTCACGATCGTCAACGAAAATGGTGTTGTGCCCGATGACGCGGGCCCAGCCGCCGATGCTCGGAAGAATACCGCGATAAGATCCGATACTTGCCTCGGCTTCAACCCGGCCCTCGAAAACGGTTCCGATCAGGCTTTCATGACGGTAACTCGACCCGACCGACATCCGCCCCTTCCCATAGAGTTGGGCCATGCGCGCCGAAGTGCCGGTGCCGCCTGGTGACCGGTCGATGGCTTTCTCACCGTAGAAGACCGCGCAGCGCCCACCGGAGTGGTCGTTCACAGGGCGATCGCACCAGATCGCGTGATGCACGCCGGAAATCCTGGCGTCGTCGGGATGAACGGGATCGCAGACACTCGCAAGTGCCGCCCTGAGCTTCTGGCTGCAGCCGACGATATCGGACGCCGTCATGCCGTCGAGCCCGCTCCAATTCTCTTGCGGTTCGATGACGGCATAATAGTTGCCGCCATAGGAAATATCGACGCGCAGACGGCCCATTCCTGGCACATCGACCTCGACATCGGCCTCATGGAGATAGCTCGCGACATTGTGGAGGCGAACGGAATCGACATATCCGCCCTTCTCCTCGTAAGTGACGTCCACTCTGCCGGCAGGCGTTTCGATGGCGACCCTTCCAGCTTCGCGCGGCTTGATCAACCCTTCCTCGATCGCGGCGGTCACGGTGCCGATGGTGCCGGCGCCGCACATCGGCAGGCAGCCGCTCACCTCGATGAAAAGAACGGCGAAATCGCAGTCCTCCCGATAGGCCGGGTAAATGATCGAGCCTGACATGATGTCATGCCCCCTCGGCTCGAACATCAGTGCCTTGCGCACCCAGTCGTGGTCGCGGACGAAGATCTCCCGGCGCTCGCCCATGGGCACATGCGGAAGCAGCGGACCACCGCCGGCGACGAGACGGACGGGATTGCCGCAGGTATGCGCATCGATGCAGAAGAAGCTGTTTCTCATCTTGTTATGTCCTTGCTCATCTCGCCTTCGGCAGCCTGTCGCGGTCGAGCAGGCCGCGGGATACCCGGTCGAGTAGCAGGGCGACCGCGACGATCGCCAGGCCTGCTCTCAAGCCAAGGCCCATCTCCATGCGCGTCAGGCCGCGCGTCACTTCCGCGCCGAGGCCGCCTGCGCCGACGAGGCCGGCCAGCACGACCATCGCCAGCGACAGGAGAATGCATTGGTTGAGCCCGACCAGCAGCGTCTGCTTGGCCAGGGGGATTTCGATCTTCCAGAGGATCGATCGCGGCGGCGCGCCGATGGCGCTGCCGAGTTCGATGAATACCTTCGGGACCTGGTTGAAGGCCAGCGTCGTCAGGCGGAGCATCGGCGGAATGCCATAGACGATGGTGGCGATGATTGCCGGCACCCGTCCGAGGCTGAAGATCATCACCGCGGGGATGAGGTAGACCCATGGCGGCACGGTCTGCATGACGTCGAGAACCGGTCGCACCACCGCCTCCAATGTCTTGTAGCGTGAGCACAGGACGCCGAGCGGGAAGGCGATGAGCACGGAGATAAGGACTGCGACGGTCACCAGCGAGAGGGTCTGCATCGATGCCGTCCACAGCCCGACAAGAAGGCAGAATCCCAGACAGAGGCCTGCCAGGATTGCGGCGCGGAGGCTGACGGCAAAAAATGCCAGGAGGACGACGATCGCAATCAGCGCATAGGGCGGCACAAAGAGGAGTGCCCCCTCGAATGCGGAAAGCACCGCTTCGACCACGGAACTGATGGCAGCAAACAGCGGGTGAAGGTTGGTGTTCAGCCAATCGACTGATGGAGCCAGGAAAGCGCCAGGCGAAAACTGAAAGGTTGACGGATTCATGACTTCCTCCCTGCGCCCAGCCGAGCGGCACTCTGGGTTATTCGGTCAAGCACCATAGTCAGTACCACGATGGCGATCGCGCCGTTGATGGAGGTGGCGATGTCGAGTGTCCTGATCGCGCCGTAGATCGTCTCTCCGAGCCCGCCGGAACCAACGATGCCGGCGATGACGACCATGCCAAAGGCCATCATCAGGCTTTGATTGATGCCTGCCATGATGCTCGGCAGCGCAAAGGGAAGGCGGATCTTGAAGAACATCTTGGTCGGCGTGGTCCCAAGCGCCTCTCCAAGTTCGATGAACTCTTTGGGCGTCATGCGGATACCAAGCGAGGTCAGGCGGATGGCCGGCGGCACGGCGACGATCACGGTGGCGATCAGCGCTGTGGCCGGTCCGTAGCCGAGCAGAGCGATCGCCGGCAGCAGGTAGATATAGGGCGGAAGCGTCTGGATCAGATCGAGGCCGGGCTCCATGAAACGATCCAGCGCCGTGAAGAAGCCGGCGGCGATTCCGATCGGGATGCCGATCGCCAAGGCGATTGAGGTTGCGGTCAAGACCAGAGCCAGGGTGCTCATCGTTTGCGGCCACAGCCCCATCGAAAAACAAAGCGCCAGCGCGATACAGCTGAGGAGAGCGAACCAGATATTGACCAGCCGCCAGCCGATAAGCGCCACGATCAGAGCAACCACGTAGAACGGCGGGAGTTGCAGGAGCCAGAGGATTCCGTCATAGAGCCCTTCGAGAACCTGTCTGATATAGTCGAACAGGAACTCCCCATTGTCGCTCACCCATTCGAGCACGGAGTCCGTCCATTCGTCGAAAACATCGGTGAAGGCTGAACTATCCATGTCAATCAGCTCCAGTTGGGGTCACGCCGCCGTGAGATTGTGGGCCGAGGTTCCTTTGACGCCCATCAGCAGGCTGCGCAGCGTGACCACGCCGACGACCTGGTCACTGTCGACGACGGCGATGGCATCGCGCTCCGACTGCATCGTCAAAGAGATGAGTTCGTCGATATCGGCGTCCGGCGTCGTGCGTGCCAGCAACGCGATGTCGACGTTCGGCGTGCTCTGCTGGAATTCGGCGACACTACGCATGACCGAATGCGCCTTGATCAGATGAAGGCGGGATATTCCCGCGACGAATTCGGCGACATAGGCGTCGGCCGGGTTGAGGATGATCTCCTCGGCCGTGCCGGTCTGGATGATGACGCCATCCTTCATGATCGCGATGCGGTCGCCGATGCGGATCGCCTCGTCGAGATCATGGGTGATGAAGACAGCGGATTTGCCCAGGGCTTTGGTCAACTGGCGGAATTCATCCTGAAGCTGACGGCGGATCAGTGGATCGAGCGCGCTGAACGGCTCGTCCATCAGAATGATCTCGGGGTCGGAGGCGAGCGCGCGAGCAAGCCCGACGCGTTGCTGCATGCCGCCGGAAAGCTCGTTGGGGTATCGGCTGAGCCAGTCGGCGAGGCCAACCTTCTCGAGGGCGGCCGCGGCAGTCTTGTTTCGCTCCGGCTTGGAAATTCCCTGGACCTCGAGGCCGAAGGCGGCATTTTCCAGCACTGTCCGGTGCGGCAGCAGCGCGACGCTCTGAAACACCATGCCGATGTTCTTGGCCCGCATCTGCCTGAGATCAACCGGCGACAAGGCGGCGATGTCGCGTCCCTTGACGAGCACCTTGCCGGAACTCGGCGTGATCAGCTTGTTGAGAAGGCGGATAAGCGTCGATTTTCCGCTTCCCGACAATCCCATGATGCAGAAGATTTCGCCCCGCCGGACCTCGATGCTCGCATCGGAAACGCCGACGACACAATTGAATTCCTTCAAGACGTCTGTCTTTCCGAGGCCGCGCTCCTTGATTGACTTCATCGCTGCGGCGGATTTGCCTCCGAAGACCTTCCAGAGGGATTGGCAGTCGATCAGGACATCTTCGGCATCGATATTGGCGGTTTTCATCGCGATCCCCTTTGAGCCAATCGGCGCTGGCTTCTTCATTTCAGGTTGGCCGCCCGACGGATCGGACGGCCATGAAGCGATTACTTCTTCTTGATGTTTTCCCAGCGCTTGATCAGGTCGGCATGGCTGCCGATCCAATCCTGCACGGCCTGGTCCATCGTCTTGCCGTCCTTGACTTCACCGTTGATGGTGGTGATGTCGGCGATTGGCACGTAGACGCTTGCCATGACTTCGCGGGCGTGCGGGTTTTCTTCTGAGAAGCCCTTATGGCCGATCCAGTAGTAGCTCTGCGGCGGCGGGAATACGCCCTTCGGGTCCTTGAGATACTTGACCTCGTACTTCTGGACCATCCACGACGGCTCCCAGATCGTGACCGCGATCCATTCCTTGCGATCATAGGCGGATTTCAGCGCCGCCGTCATCGCGGCCGTGCTGCCCTCGACGAGCTGGAGCTTGAGGCCGTAATCCTTGACAGCATTCGCCGTATCGCGCATCAGGCCGGCGCCCGGCTCGATGCCGATAATCTTGCCGCCGAATTTGTCGGCATTTTCACTGAGCTGATCGAGCGAGTCGATCGGAACATATTTCGGAACGGCAACGCCCTGGTAGAGGCCGTGCGACACCGGCGAAATCTTCTCGAGACGGTTCTTGTTCTTGTCCCAGTAATCCTGAGCGACGTAGTCGGTCTGCGAGGTGAGAGCCTGGATATCGCCCTTGGCAAGAGCGGCATAGGCGATGCCCCATTCGGAAAACTCGGTCACCTTGACGGTGTAACCGGCATCTTCGAGAACCTTCTTGGTAATGCCGGTGATGGGCGTCAGGTCTTCCCATGACATCGTGCCCAGATTGATCGTCTTTTCTTCCGCGCGAGCAGGAAGGATGCTGATCCCTATCACCGCAGCGGCGCAAAGCGCCTTCCACAAAGTCTTCATTGTTCTTACTCCTGGTTTTCGTTCCCATACTCATTGAAGTCTGCGGGCGGCAGTCTTCATATTGCGCGGGCAGAGGGATCATCCCTCGCGGCCTGCGCGCAATTCCTGAAAGCGGATGACCGAGTTGACGCCGAGCCACGCGATGGGCTCCGGAGGCAATCTCGTCGGTTCCGGCTGATTGCTGTATTTGTCGAGTTCGAGGCTACCGGCACCCGCCGCCAGATCGGCCGCCATCATGCCCGCAAAAGTGCTCTTGACCGTGCCGAGACCGTTCTCGCAGCAGGCGGAAAAGAGCCCTTCCTCGACCTCGCCGAATGCCGGCACATGGTTCCGGCTAAGGCAGAGCGCGCCCGCCCAGCTATATTCCATCGGCAGGCTTTCCAGCCCGGGGAACCGGGCATCGAACGACCGGCGCTGTTCGACCGCGATACCGGCAACGCGCTTCTCCGACACTTTCAGGCTCGGGTCATAGGTGAACCTCGTCCTGACGACGATCCTCGAAAGCCCGTCCTTGGTGATCTTGCGCACCGTCGCGCCCATCGGGTCGGCCGGCAATAGCGCCCAGCGATCCACACCGGTGACGTCACCTGCGAATTCGTTCTGGGAAAAGGCCGATGTCATCGACGCGTAGGTGAAGATGTGCATCAGCCGGCCGCGGAAATGGCCGAAGCTTTGAATATGGCCGTTGACGCCCAAAATGACCTTCGGCGCCGAAACGGAGCCGCAACCGGTCTTCGCCTTCCAGGTCCTGCCTTCGCGCGAAAGCTCCAGCACCGGCGAGTGCTCGTGGATGGCGACCTTCGAATGGAGCCCGCGCGCCAGGCCACGAATATAGTCGGCCGGCTGGATCATTACCGCGCCCGGCGTGTAAAGGCCGCCATGGTAATAGCGAGAACCGGTCATCTCTCGCATTTGATGTGCATCGAGAACACGATGCTGCTCGCCGATCTTCTCGAGCGACTTCCTGTAATTGTCGTTGAGACCCATGCCCCGGTCGGAGGCCGCGGCATTCACCTTGCCCGATGGGTCAAAGGTTTCCCGCGACAGGCCGTTTTCGGCCGCCACATCGGCTGCGAAGGCAATCGCCAGGCGGTTCTGCCGAATCTCCTCTTTGGTCGCCTCTTCGTCGGCCACCGAATACTCGCCCGAGGACAGGTTGTGCGGCACGTCGATCATGAAACCGGAATTCCGGCCGGCCGGACCCTTGGCGAGCTCGCGAGCCTCCAGGACGACGATCTTGTCCTGGGGGCGCAATTGCGAGAGGCGGCGCGCCGCCGAGAGGCCGGCAAATCCGCCGCCGATGATCAGCCAGTCCGCAATAGTGTCGTGCTCAAGCGCCGCTACGGGAAAGGCGCGTTCGCTGGTCGCCTCCCATCCCGAAACGCCGGTGTCGGTCGGCAGGTGCTTGATCACATGGCGGCTCATCGGATGGTCTCGTCGACCGACCGCTCGGATACGTCGATCCAGATGGTCTTGAGTTCGCAGTAATTGTCGTGAGCAAAGACCGACTTGTCGCGGCCGCCGAAGCCGGACTCCTTGTAGCCGCCGAACGGCGTGGTGGCATCACCTTCACCGAAGCAGTTGACGGTGACGACGCCGGCGCGGATTTCGCGCGCGAGCTTGATGGCGTTTCTCAGGCTGCCGGTATAGACCGACGCCGTCAGGCCGTAATTGGTGTCGTTGGCAAGGGCGATCGCTTCGGCAAGCGAATTGAAGGTTGTGACCGAGAGTACCGGCCCGAAGATCTCTTCCTGGAACAGGCGGCTGGCGGGCGTTACGCCATCGAACACCGTCGGCTCGATGAAGATGCCGCCATGCGTTTCGCCGCCGTGGGCGACCGTTAGCTTCTCCGTCTTGGCGTCGTCGAGGAAGGATTTCACCTTCTCGAAATGCGCTTTGCTGACCAGTGCGCCGATGCGATTGTCCGGATCGAGCGGATCGCCGGTCTTCCATTCGCGCATATAGGCGCCGATGCGCTTCAGCAACTCGTCCTTGATCTTGGAATGAACAATGAGACGCGACGTGGCAGAGCAGTTCTCACCCATGTTCCAGAAGGCGCCGTTGACCACCTGCTCGGCAACGAGATCCAGGTCTTCGGCATCGTCAAGAACGACCGCGGGATTCTTGCCGCCGCATTCGAGTACGACCTTCTTGAGGTTCGAATCCGCGGCATAACGCAGAAAGCGGCGGCCGGTCGGGGTCGATCCGGTGAAGGCGACCATATCGACACCCATGTGCAGGCCGATCGGTTCGCCGACTTCGCGGCCGGAGCCGGTGACGACGTTGAACACACCAGCCGGAATGCCGGCTTCATGGGCAAGCTCGGCGACACGCAGCGTCGTCAGCGTCGTTTCCTGGGCCGGCTTGACGATGACCGAGCAGCCAGCGGCGAGCGCCGGGCCGATCTTCCAGGCCAGCATCAGCAGCGGGAAATTCCATGGAAGCACACATCCGACGACGCCGATCGGCTCGCGCACGATCATCGTCAGCGCGTTGGCTCCGACCGGGGCGGTGTTGTCATAAAGCTTGTCGATCAGCTCGGCATGCCAGCGGATCGTATGAATGGTATCAGGAATATCGACCGTCTGGCATTCCCGCACCGGCTTGCCGCTGTCGATGCTTTCCAGGACGGCAAGCTCGTGCCTGTTCTGCTCCATGAGCTTGGCGAGCTTCAGAAGCACTTCCTTGCGCGCTCCCGGCGAGCGCAGCCGCCAGCGTCCATCATCGAACGCATCCCTCGCTTTCGTAACGGCGAAGTCGACGTCGCTGGAATCGCAGGCGGCGATTTCGGCAAGGACCTCGCCCGTTGCGGGGTTCGTGGAGGCGAAGGTCTTGCCGGAATTTGCCGGACGGAATGCGCCATCGATGAAGGCATTCGTCGGAAACTGAAGCTCGGTGGCGATCGCCTTGTATTCGGCGGCGGTCAAGGGTTCATGCATGGTTTGCTCCCGATGTGATCTGGGCGACCGTGCGCTTCAATGTGGCGACGACGGTCTGGAGGGTTCGCTTTTCTTCGGAGTTGAGCGGACGCAGCGGCGCGCGGACCGATCCGACATTCAGCCCGATCAATTCGCATCCGTGCTTGATCGACTGGACGAACTTGCCGCATTCAAGGAAATCCATCAGCGGCAGCATTGCCGTCATGATCGCCCGGCCCTTGTCGAAGTTCTTTTCCAGGACGCAGGCCTCATAGAGAGCGACATGCTCGCGCGGCAGGAAGTTTGAGCCGGCGCAGACCCAGCTCTTCGCACCCCATGCGAAGAATTCGAGCGCCTGATCGTCCCAGCCGCAGGACAGCGCGATATGCGGAAATTTCCGGGCGAGCCGATGAAGATTGCCCATGTCGCCGGAGCTTTCCTTGATGGCGATGACGTTCTTCGACTTGCCGACGCGGGAGAAATACTCCTCGCCCATCACCACGCCCATGCGGGCCGGATAGTTGTAGAGCATGATCGGCAGGTTGGCGGCGCGATCGACCGTCAGCGCATGGACGGCGTTTTCGCGTTCGGTCGGCAGCGCGTAGGGCGGTGACGACACCAGGATTGCATCCGCGCCGATTTCCTTCGCCGCCTTGGCATATTCGACCGAATCTTCGGTACGTATGGCACCGGTCCCGATGATGAGCGGCAGCCGTGTGCCGATGACTTCTCGCGCATAGGCGGCGAGTTCGAAACGCTCCTGGCTGCTCTGGGCGTAGTATTCGCCCGTCGAACCGCCGACGATGATGCCGTGCACTCCCGCCTCGATCAGCGACTCGAGCACGGCGGTAAATCCGGCCCGGTCGATCTGTCCATTTTGATCGAGTGGCGTCACCGCCGGCGTATAGATCCCCTCAAACTTCACGGTGACTTCTCCAATAATTGCGTGGCCGGAGCGCCGAGGAAGGCGTCCGCTTTCAGGCCTTGCGGGGCGATGAACATCTCCATGTTCTCGCGGGACAATTCCCAGTGTTCGAAAACGAGATCGACGACGGCATTCTCGTCGTGAGCGCCGAGCGCGGCGATGAAGCCGTCATGGTGGTCGACCGCCACCTGCAGCCGCCGCTTCATGTCCTCGTTCCTCGGTCGGAAGAACGTGTGGCCGATGCGCGCGTGATCGATGAGCAGCCGGCCGAGACTCGGCTGCAGATAGACGTTGCCCGACATTTCGCCGAAGATCTCGTGAAAGCGGTTGTTCTCCAGCACCATTCTCAGGGCGTCTGCGTCCTCGCTGGCGGCGCGAAAGCGCTCCTGGGTCTGCTTCAGGTCGACAAGCTGGGCGGGCTTGAAATTCTGCACGGCGAGACGGCCGATCGCCGCATAGATCATCGGCGCGACAAGAAAGAAATTGCGCAGCGTGGAGTGGTTCATCGGGATGACCCGCGCACCCCTGTTCTCGCGGATATCGATATAGCCCTCACCGGCAAGGCGGCGGAATATGTCGCGGACCGGCGTCCGGGAGAGCCCATATTTTTCGCTCAGACTGGCCTCGTCCAGATCGGCGTCCGGGTCCAGTTCCATCGTCAGAATCCGGCGTTTCAGATCTTCGTAGAGATTGCTCTTGGGTGTCCTCGCCATCGTCGATCTCCAGCCATTGTTGCTCTACGTCATGAAGATGGCACGGCACTCAGGAGGAGTCAAATAATTGTGTACTTTGAGTACACAATTATTATTCCCAGGATACACAATATCGCGAAGTCGCGCGGAGCCGTTGCCGGTTCGGCGCCGTTTCAATTCCAAGGTGAGGGATTGGCTTGCGCCCGATACGCGGATTGGCCGAAACCGCGGGCAATTCCTTCTGGAAACCTGCGTCGGTCGTCGGAGAGAGTTCTTCGTGGCGGGTTATCAGCGCCTTCGGCGCGTCAACGCCAATCATCGGGCGTCGAAAGCTGGCCGCGGCACGGCGGCGCGCCGCCATCTGCGGATATCACGCTGATGGCGGCGGTTTTGTTGGGGCCGTCGAGGTCGGCGTCCCCATTAGATCACGGGGCGAGCGCTCCGCTCTTCTTGGCGGTCCAGGTTGCGATATAGTCCATCAAGCCGGGGTTGAGGCAATCGTACGGCTCGAGGCCCGACGCCTTCAACTGCGCTCTGACGGCGTCCATCTTGCCAGGATCGAAGCCGCTTTCGATGATCGACGACACGAAGGCCGCAAAGCCCGGCTTTGCCCAGCCGCCTTCCTGGAAGCGCTCCGGATGGATGAACGACAATCCCTGGAACGCATGTTCACGCTCGACCGGGCCGTACAGATGCACGCCGCATTGCTTGCAGGCATGCCGCTGGATCAGCGCCGCGGCTTCGACGACGGCAAGTTTGTCACCGTTCTCCAACACTTCGACGCTGTCGGTCGGCGCAACTGCCACGACCGAAAAGACGGCGCCCTCTGGCTTCCAGCACTTGGTGCAGCCGCAGGCGTGATTATGGGCGATATCGCCCTTGATCCTGACCTTTACGGGGTTGCTCGTGCACTTGCACACGAGCGTTCCGCCTGCAAAGGCAGCGTCAGTCGCCTGAAAGCCTGAATCCACTAGCGGATGAATAGCTATGCTCATTGCTTTTCTCCTTCCCTCCCTGGCCGTTTGCGTTATGCCCGGCCGAGCCCTTCCAAACTAATTTCCCAACCTCTGCGCATGCCAGCGCAGATGGTCTTCCATGAATGTCGAAATGAAAGAGTAGGAGTGGCCGTAGCCTTCCTGCATGCGAAGCGACAGGTCGATGCCCGCCGCTTCGCAGGCTTGCCTGAGCTCATCGGGACGCAATCCGTCCTCCAGGAAGCTATCCGCCGTCCCCTGATCGACGAACAGTTCCGGGAACCGGTACCCGTCTTCGATCAGCGAGCAGGCATCATAGGCCCGCCAGGTCGTTTCATCCGCCCCGAGATATTTCCGCAATGCCGGTTTCGACCAGCCGGAGACCGAGGGACGGCTGATCGGCGCGAAGGCCGAGCAGCTCTGGAAGCGATCCGGGTTCTTGAGCGCGATGGTGATCGCGCCATGCCCCCCCATCGAGTGCCCGAAGATTCCCTGGCGGCCCATGTCGACCGGGAATTCCGCGGCCAGCAGCCGCGGCAACTCGTCGACGATGTAGCTGTACATCCGATAGTTCGCCGAATAGGGCGGCTGGGTGGAATCGACATAAAAGCCCGCACCCTTGCCGAACTGCCAATTGTCGGCTTCGTCGGGGACGTGGTCACCGCGCGGGCTGGTATCCGGGCAGACGACGATCAGTCCGAGCTCAGCCGCAAGCCGCCGATACTCGCCCTTGTCCATGACATTGGCATGCGTGCATGTCAGGCCGGAAAGGTACCATAGAACCGGGCAGTTGCCCTTGAGCGCCTGCGGCGGCACGAAGACAGCAAAGGTCATGTCGCAATCACAGACCTCCGAGCGATTAACGTAACCCCCCTGGATGCCGTCGTGTGACTTCTCTGTCGAGATGGTTTTCATGGCTTAATAGACCACCACGCCGCGGATGCTTTCGCCCTTGTGCATCATGTCGAAGCCTTTGTTGATGTCTTCGAGCGGCATGGTGTGGGTGATCATCGGGTCGATCTGGATCTTGCCCTGCATGTACCAGTCGACGATCTTCGGCACGTCGGTGCGGCCACGCGCGCCGCCGAAGGCGGTGCCCATCCAGTTGCGGCCGGTGACCAGCTGGAACGGCCGGGTGGAGATCTCCTGGCCGGCGCCGGCAACGCCGATGATGATCGACTTGCCCCAGCCGCGATGGCTGGCTTCGAGCGCCTGGCGCATCACCTTGGTGTTGCCGGTGCAGTCGAACGTATAGTCGGCGCCGCCGATCAGGTCGCCATTGCGCTTCGTCAGGTTGACCAGATAGGGCACGATGTCGTCGCCGACCTCCTTCGGATTGACGAAATGCGTCATGCCGAACTTCTCGCCCCATTCCTTGCGGTCATTGTTGATGTCGACGCCGATGATCATGTCGGCACCGGCAAGCCCCAGGCCCTGCAGCACGTTGAGGCCGATGCCGCCGAGACCGAAGACGATGGCGGTGGCGCCGATCTCGACCTTGGCGGTGTTGATCACCGCGCCGATGCCTGTCGTCACCCCGCAGCCGATGTAGCAG